>CAZHEV010000001.1:0-13792 GCA_964531335.1 uncultured bacterium
CTAATTCCTGTTCTCGCTACGCCTTCTCGGGGACATCGAAGTACTCCGAGAGCCTCTTCCTCAGGAAAAGCCTGGCCCTGTGCAGCCTGGACTTCACGGCAGCTACCGTTAGGTCAAGGATGTCTGCGACCTGGGCGTTGGAGAGCCCCTGTATGTCCCGCAGAACTATGACAATTCTGAAGTCCTCGGGAAGCTCTGAAATCGCGTTGTCCAGTATCCCCAGAGCCTCCTTGCTGAGCAGCACGCTGTCAGGCTGCCTGGACCAGTCGTTGACCGAAGGGGTCTCGCTGTGATCCAGCTCGGGATATATGTCGTCTATGTCGGAGTGATCGTGCTTTCGGCGCTCGCCCAGCTTGGCGAATGAGGCGTTGGCGGCGATCCTGTACAGCCAGCTCGAGAATGCGGCCTCGCCGCGGAAAGTCTCGATGCGGTTATAGACCCGAAGGAAGGTCTCCTGGGTTACGTCCTCTGCGTCCGTCTCGTTCCGGGTCAGTTTGAGGGCGAGCTGATAGACCTTGGCGTTGTGCCTGTTGACAAGCTCGGTGAAGGCGTTGAAGTCACCGCGCTTGAGATCGTCCACCAGCTGGGCGTCGCTCTTCCTGGACATATCTTCTCCAATGTTCACGCCAACATTCCACGAAAAGGTAACACCGGCAACGGCTTCTGTCAAGACGGCTCGCTTGCCAGGCGGACGCGGGCGAATGTATAATTGCCTTGGGGCTGGAGAAAGGAGGACCTCATGTCTTCACGCCACCCCGCGCCCGGTGCTATCGCCGGCCTCCTGTTCTTTCTCTCGGTCGTCGTCTCGGCCCTGGCCGGCCCCCCCGTGCTTTCCCTCTTCAGGGGCGCTGAGGAAGCCGCCGCCACTCGCCTCGGATCCGCACCGCCGGGACCGGGGGTGCCTCGGTCGCAGCTCGCCGGGACGGAGCCCACGGAACCGGTGCTGGTCAAGGTGAGGGTGGGATCCGAAGCGGTATGGAGCGCTCTTAGGTCGATCGGGGCGGAGTTGTACTTGAGAGGGGACGGTTACGCGGTAGTCAAACTCGCTCCTTCGGATATTCCATCACTCGATTCCTTTGGGCTCCGATGGGAGCCTCTCGGGGTCCCCGGCCGCGGCCCGCTCTATTACCTGCTCCCGGGCTCCGGCTCGCCGGTCATCGATCGCGATGGGCTCCGGCTCCTGGACGAGGTGGAACGCGGGTACATAGTCACCGCCGGCGGCGAGGCGGTGGCGCGCGCGAGGGAGGCGGGCTATCTCACCGTCCCTCTGGACCGGCCGTGGCCGATGCGCGCGGCCGGCTTCCTGGACCTGGAGTTCGTTCACGATTCCATAACCCCGAACCCGTCGTTCCATCTGTTGACGAGAACGATCAACCGCGACACGTTGACCTCCTACGTGAAGCACTTGCAGGATTTCGGAACCAGACACAGCGACTCCGAGGAGATATTCGAGGCCGGCAATTGGCTGGTCGAGACTCTGGGCAGATTCGGTTATCCCGACACGCTTTTCGAGTCGATTCAAGCGGGCAAGGGGATAGCCGTGGGGAAAGCGGGAAATGTCTGGGCGTCGAAGCCGGGCTCAAGGCGGCCGCAGTTTCGAGTCCTGGTGGGAGGCCACTACGACTCCATCACGAACGGAGAGTTTGTGCCCCCGCAGGTCGAGGCTCCGGGGGCCGACGACAACGGCTCCGGCACGGCGGCCACCCTCGAAATCGCGCGGGTTCTGGCGAACCGCGAGCTCGATGCGACCGTTCAGTACGTCTTGTTCTCCGGAGAGGAACAGGGCCTTCACGGAAGCATGCGCTTCGTGACCCAGCTCATCCAGGAGGAAGTCCCCCCGGAGAAGATCTTCTTCATAAACATGGACATGATAGGCAACTCCGACCGGCTTCCGTGGAGGGTCAAGATCTTCACCAACGAGGCCTCCCTCCCGCTTGCCGAGCTCATAGCGGAAATCGCCAGGGCGTACACGGACGTGGAGCCGGTTATGATGGGAAACAGCGGCAGGAGCGATCATGCGCCGTTTCACCAGGCCGGCTACCCCGCCGTGTTCCTTCATGAGAACGATTTCAGCCCTGTATATCACAGCAGGCAGGATCTCCTGGTCCACATGGAAATGGGTTACATGGCCGAAGTGGTCAGGATAGCCGCCGCCGCGGTGCTGCATCTCGCCACTCTCGCGGGTCCTCCGTCAGGGGTCGTCGCCTCGAACAGCTCGTCCGGCGAGGTTCTGCTCGAGTGGGGCCACTCGAGCGACGCGGACGTGATCGGCTATCGGGTGGAGGTGGTCGACCGCGGGGGCGGCGTGTTGCGCGAGTTCTTCACTAAGGACAACTCCGCGGTCCTGTCGAGCGAGGTGCTGGAACCGGGCGCCAGAGCGAGAGTGCGCGCGGAGGACATCCTCGGCGAGGGCGATTACTCCGACATGGTGATGCTTGGCGACGGGATAGCCCTGGAGGTGTCCGCCTCTCCGAGCCCGACGGCCGGAGGGGTCCGGTTCGGGGTTTTCGTGCCGGGACCAGGCGGCCCCGTGGGGGCGAGGGTGGACATCTTGGACGCCGCCGGCAGGCGCGTGCGCTCGATTCGATACGACAACTTGGACAGGGGCTCTCAGGTTCTGCAGTGGGATGGAGATCTCTCGAACGGCGATACGGCGCCCTCGGGCGTGTATTTCTACAGGCTCAGCGTGGATGGCCTGGGAGACCGCAGCGGGAAGCTCATGGTGATCAGGTGAGATCTGAAAAACCCGCGCCACACAAGGCCTCTTGTGCATCCGGCACGCACGTGATAAAATATAGTTGTTCAAGGGGGATCCCTTTCGGCCCACGCGCGAAAGGAGGATAATAGTGTACCCGCTTTCCCTACCCCGCCCGTACGGGCGCGCCGCCGCCGCATTGGCCATAGGGCTGGTGATGGCGGTTTTTGCTCATCCGCCGGCGTCGGCGAAAAACCTGGAGGCTGAGGGTCGCGCCGTCGAGCCGGGTCAGCTGGAGAACAAACTGGCGGAGATAGAGCACGACCTCTTGCTGGCGAGAGCCGTGTCGCTCGAGAGCATGGGCCGCTACGTCTGGACGCACAACCTTTCGGCTTTCCAGGCGAGAGCCAGGGCCGCGGAGCTTAGAGAAGTGGCCGGGTTATTGATGAGCCAAGCGCGCGCGGCTCTGGCGGCCGCGGGCACAGCGGAGGAAATGGCCGCCGCGACGCTTCGACTCGAGCTCGTCTCCAGGACCTCTGCGGCTCTCGACGAGGCCGCGGATCGTCTTTCCCAGACCAGGGGAGTCAGAAGGAAACAACGGATTCTAGCTTTGGATCTCAGCCGCGATTCCTGGATAGTGTTCAGGCGCAACGAGCTGATCCTGCCGAAGGGCGCCGAGATCGTCCCGGGCGGCCTGTTCAAGGAGAACGAACCAGCCGCCGCCCCGCGCGAGAAGGCCCTGCTCGAGGAGCCCGACCGGGACTTCCTCACATACAAGAGAGGAGCCATCGATACGGACGTCCTGGTGGAGCGCTTTCACCGGAGAGTTCCGAGGATCGTTACCCCGGTGCCCGAGAGCGACCTCTACTACGATGAGGGCGCGCTTGCCCTGTCGCCCCTGGACAAAGACCACAGGTCCGCCGGGATTTGGTGGTCCCCGCCCCCGGAGGAGCTTGCCTGGCGAGTGGAACAGTGGTAGAAGGGTGAATGGACCTTCAAATCGCGAGCGGGCTTTTTAGCGGAGTTTGTCTGGCTTGAAGGATAAGGAAATCGCCATAGCGCTCATCACCTCCCCCGAAGAGGACGCGGAGCGCATTGCCGGTGAGCTGGTGGACAGGGGGCTCGCCGCTTGCTGCAACATAGTTGCGCCGGTGACCTCCATCTACACCTGGGAGGGCTCCCGCCGGAAGGACACGGAGGCGCTGATAGTAGCGAAGACAACCGAGGAGGCCTCCCCCGATCTGGTGGAGGCCGTCAAGAGCATGCACTCTTACGACCTGCCCGAGGTGATCCTTCTGGCGGTCGTCGGAGGCTTGGAGGGGTACCTGGAATGGGTGGCCGGGGCGTGCCGTCCGGGGACGAAAAGCGGTTGAGCGGGCTGGTCAGCCTGACTACCGACATGGGGGGGGCGGACGGGTACGTCGGCGCCATGAAGGGTGTGATCCTGGAGATAAACCCTTTCGCCTCGTTGATAGATATCGCACACGACATCCCCGGGGGAGACGTCGTGCACGGAGCGTTCGTTCTGGCGACGGCGGTGCCGTTCTTCCCCCAAGGCACAGTCCACGTCGCCGTCGTGGATCCGGAAGTCGGCTCGTCCGAACGAAGGCCCATAGCCGTCGAGGTCGCAGGGCAGTATCTCGTCGGCCCCGACAACGGGCTCTTCTCTTTGCTCCTCTCGGGTGACTGCCGCGTGGTCAGGTTGTCGTCGCGCGCATACCGTGTTCCCGAGGTGAGCGCCACCTTCCATGGGAGGGACATATTCGCTCCCGCCGCGGCCCATCTGTCGCTCGGCGCCCCGCTCGCCGATCTCGGCGAGGAGGTCTTGGATCCGGTGCTCATAGAGCTCCTGGCGATCGTGGACTCGCGCCGCGAGCTACAGGGATCCGTGATCCACATAGACCACTACGGAAATCTCATAACCAACGTCCGGCCCTCCAACCTAAAGGGCAGGGCAATCGCCGCAGTTGAGGTGGGCGAGCTCAAAGTCGCCGGTGTGAAGTCGAGTTATTGCGACGTGGGTTGCGGCGAGCCCCTGGCCTTGTGGGGTAGCTCGGGCTTTCTGGAGGTCGCGGTGAACCGGGGCAGGGCCCAGGAGCGCGCGCTCGTGGGTCGCGGCGCGCGGGTTCGAGTATTCCTGACATAGGGCTGAGACGGGAAGAGGAACCGAATGGAAGTGACCATACTGGGCTCCGGAACTTGTGTGCCCATGCCCGACAGGTCGTCCCCGTCGTGTCTTGTCTCCGTCGCGGGGGACAAGGTGCTGGTGGACGGCGGGACGGGCACTATGCGCCGCCTGCTTGAGGCCGGCTCTCATTACAGGGACGTGGATTATCTGTTTTACACCCACGTGCACCCGGACCACGTGGTGGACCTGGTGCCGTTTCTTTTCGCCACAAAGCACACTCCGGGGTACTTGAGAACCAAGGCGCTGACGGTGGCGGGCCCTCCGGGTTTCAGGGACTTCTTCGTGCGACTGATGGACGTATTCGGCGATTGGGTTCTGAGCGACGATTATGAGCTCCACCTGGAGGAATTGGAGCGGGACGAGAGGGTTTTCGGTGGGTGGCGGGTGGAGACCGCGCCTTTGAAGCACGCGGTACCCTCCCTCGCTTACAGGTTCACGGAGGGGGCGAAGGAGGCCGTGGTGGCAGGCGACACATCCTACTGCCCGGAGATAGTGAGGCATGCCGAGGGTGCGGATCTGTTGGTCATAGAGTGCTCGTTTCCCGACTCGCTCGAGGTCGAAGGCCACCTTACGCCGCGCACGGCCTCACAGATCGCTAGAGAAGCCGGCTGTAAGCGCTTGTTGATCACTCACATGTACCCTATAGCGACTCCCCGGGAGCTGGCCGAGTCCTGCCGGCGAGGGTTCGACGGCGAGGTGATTCCGGGTCGTGATCTCCTCAAGGTCACGGTCTAGGAACCGCCCCGGGAGCGTCCACGCGCAGGTAGCCAAATGATCCCCATTCGCGACAAACTGCCTACCCGTCGCTTTCCGGTGGTCACGGGGGCTTTGATCGCGGCCAACGTGGCGGTCTTCCTGTACCAGCTGGTCCTCGGCAGCCAGGTTGGGCGGTTCATAGCAGCCTACGCGATGACGCCGTTTGAGATAACGCACGGAACGGATCTGGTGGGGGCGGTGCAGGGAGTCGGGTTCAGCCATGCCGCTGGTCCTCCCGTGATATACATGACGCTCTTCACGTCGATGTTCATGCACGGGGGCTTGCTGCACGTAGCGGGGAACATGCTCTACCTCTGGATCTTCGGCAACAACGTAGAGGACCACCTGGGACGGGCTAAGTTCGTGCTCTTCTACTTCCTCGCCGGGCTCGCCGCGCACGCGGGGCACATAGCCGTGGGCCCGGACAGCGCCGTGCCGACCGTGGGCGCGAGCGGAGCCGTGTCAGGAATCCTGGCGGCCTACCTTCTCCTATATCCGAAGGCCAGGGTCCTTTCGCTGATAATTTTCGGTTACTTCATAAGAATCGTGGAGATCCCCGCCTTCATCTTGCTGCTTTTCTGGATAATCATTCAATCTCTTCAGGGCCTGGCCTCTCTGGGCGCGGGGCAGGTGACGCAGGGAGGGGTGGCCTGGTTCGCCCACATAGGAGGCTTCGCGGCGGGACTGCTGTTGTTGAAGCTGATGACCCTCGGAGGTCGCAAGGGAAGCTGAGGCGAGGGCCCACGGTCGGAGCCCGTGCGTTGGACCGCCCGGGCGACCTGCTCCATTATCCTGAAGGCGGCGGCCGTCGGCTCGACGACGCCCACGAACTCGCGGCGCGGCACCCCTTGGAAGCTCATGTAGCCGCGCCCCGGGGGCGGTCTTCATGCGCCGAGTCTCACCTTCATGTGGGGGCGTTGATGGTGGCCCTTCCGGCTGCCGGCATTGCCGTGTACGGCGACGAAAGAGACGACATGAAGGATTCTACGGACAGCCCGCGCCGGGATCGGGATCCCGGGACTGTAAGGTTTCTCGTCGACGGCACGGCCGGCAGCCTCGCCCGGTGGTTGCGGCTCCTGGGGTTCGACGCGGCCTGCTCGGGGACGGCCGCGGACTATCGCCTGGTTCACCGCGCCAGGGCGGAGGGCAGGGTACTGGTCACGAGGCGCAGGGCCGCGGCCGCACTGCCCTGGGCGGAGGCCGTACTGCTTCAAAGCGACAAGCTCGACGAGCAGCTCCGGCAGATCGCCGCCGGCTTCCCCCCGCAGGACCCTCCACTGACGAGGTGCTCCACCTGCAACACGCCCCTGGAGGACGTGGAGCGCGAGTCGGTGCGAGGCCATGTTCCACCGTACGTGTTCAGGACCGCAAGATCGTTCAGCCGCTGTCCACGCTGCCTGCACATCTACTGGCCGGGGACCCACTACCGCGAGATCAAGGCGCGCTGGGACGAGCTCCGGCGGCTTCGAGGACCGCGACGGTAGCTCCGAAGGGGCTCGACTGGGTCTTTGGCGCCGCCCTTTTGGCTTGACCTTGCCGGTTGGGGCCAATAGACTTGTCCGAGTTTTTCGACAGTCACCATCGTGAGTCGATAGGAGCTGCCAATGTCCGCGGTTCTCTTCTACGTCATATCGGCTGTGGCGCTGGCGTGCGCCCTGGGCGTGGTCCTGATGCGGAACCCGATGAAGTGCGCCCTCAGCCTCGCCCTGTGCTTGCTCGCCCTCGCCGGAATCTACTTGCTCAGCGGCGCGGAGTTCATAGCCGCAATTCAGGTGATCGTCTATGCAGGCGCCGTGATGGTGCTTTTTCTGTTCGTGATCATGCTCCTCAACCTGGGTGAGGAGATAAAGGCGGCCGTCAGGTCTCCGTTCCTGTTGGGGGCCGGTCTGGTCCTGGGCGCGGTCTTCCTGCTCGAAGGCCTGATGCTCCTTCAAAGGGGGGTGCCCGGCGAGAGAGCCGGCGCGGCGATCGACGAGGGGGCGACCGAGCTGATGGGAAGGCTTCTGTTCTCGGACTACCTGCTGGCGTTCGAGTCCGCTTCATTGCTCCTGCTCGTCGGGATCGTCGGAGCGGTCGCCCTACTGAGACGGGAGTCGAAAGGTAAGGCCTAAGTGGTCTCTCTGGAAGAATATCTCCTGGTGAGTCTCTTGCTGTTCGCCATAGGCGTGGTGGGCGTGGTGGTGCGAAGAAACGCCCTGATCATGCTGATGTCCGTGGAGATAATGCTGAATTCCGTCAACCTGGCGCTGATCGCCTTCTCCCGCCTGCTGCACGGCGGCGAGGGCGAGGCGTTCGTGTTCTTCATAATCGCGATGGCCGCCGTGGAGGTCGCGGTGGGCTTGGCGATAGTCGTCCTTGTGTTCAGAAGCAGAAAGACCGTGAACGCGGACGATCTGCGCAGCCTTAGAGGATAGTTTGGAGCCCAACTCGCTGCTGTGGATAGTTCTTTTCGCCCCCGGGCTGGGAGCTCTGCTTAACGGGTTCTTCGGGGCGCACTGGGGCAAGCGAATGGTGAGCGTTACCGCCTGCGGAGCGGTGGTGCTCGCGTTCGCCGCGGCCGCGGCGGCTGTTTACAAGCTGACCTTGCTCGAGCCCGCGGCCAGGTCGATCTCCACCGCGCTGTACCCCTGGATCGGCGCGGGTGACCTTTCGACCCAGATAGCGCTCCTTCTGGATCCGCTCTCCGCGGTCATGATCCTGGTGGTGTCCGGGGTGAGCGCCGCGATACACGTCTACTCGACCGGGTACATGGCCGAGGACAAGAGGTTCGCCCGCTACTTCACGTACTTGAATCTCTTCGTCTTCTTCATGCTTCTCCTCGTTCTCTCCGACAACTTCCTTCTGTTCTTCGTAGGTTGGGAGGGCGTGGGGCTGTGCTCGTACCTTCTCATAGGCTTCTGGTTCGAAAAGGCGAGCGCCGCGGACGCCGGCAAGAAGGCGTTCATAGTAAACAGAATCGGCGACTTCGGCTTCCTGCTGGCCATAATGGCGATCTTCGCGACCTTCGGTACGCTGCAGTTCCATGAGGTCTTCGCGGCGGCCGATGAGAGGCTTGTGGTCGGCGGCGGACTGGTGATGGCCATAACTCTGCTCCTGTTCATGGGAGCTACCGGCAAGTCCGCGCAAATCCCGCTGTACACATGGCTGCCCGACGCGATGGAAGGTCCGACCCCGGTCAGCGCCTTGATCCACGCCGCCACCATGGTGACGGCGGGGGTCTACATGGTGGCCAGGTGTCACGTGTTGTTCGAGATGGCTCCCGTGACGCTCGCCGTGGTCGCCGGCGTGGGGCTTGCGACGGCGCTGTTCGCCGCGTCGATCGGGCTCGTGCAAAACGACATCAAGCGGGTCCTGGCTTACTCCACCGTCAGCCAGCTTGGGTACATGTTCTTGGCTTGCGGGATCGGAGCCTACACGGCGGGCATGTTTCACCTCATGACTCACGCGTTCTTCAAGGCGTTGTTGTTCTTGGGCGCGGGCAGCGTGATGCACGCCCTTTCGGGCGAGCTCGACATGAGGAACATGGGCGGGCTGAAAAAGCACATGCCCTATACGTACTGGACGTTCTTGGTCGGCGCGCTCGCGCTGAGCGGAATCTTCCCGTTCGCGGGTTTCTTCAGCAAGGATGAGATATTGTGGCACGCGATGGAGGGGGGAAATACGCTCCATTGGGCGCTGGGGGTGCTGGGAGCGCTGATGACGGCCTTCTATGTGTTCCGTCTGTTCTTCCTGACTTTCCACGGCGCGCCGAGGTCGAAGGCCCATCCGCATGAGTCACCGCCGAACATGACGGCGCCGCTCGTATTCCTGGCCGCCCTCTCGCTGGGCGGCGGCTTCCTCGGCCTGCCCTGGCCGGAGGGCGGGGGGATCGTCCAGAGGTTCCTGGCTCCGGTCTTCGGCGCAGGCCACGGCGCGGCGGGGGCCGCCGGTCACGGTGCCTCGCACGAGGCGCCGCTTCTCACGGAGCACGCGGCCATGGGGATATCGCTGGCCGTGGCTCTGGCCGGCATCTTCCTGGCCTGGCGGCTCTACCTGGCCACGCCCGGGCTGTCGACGAAAGCCAGGGAGGGCGCCGGCAAAGTCTATACCCTGTTGCTGAACAAGTATTACGTGGATGAGATATACGATTTCGGCGTGGTCAGGACCGTGGTGAACCTGGCGAAGGGTCTGTGGAGATGGTTCGACGTGCTGGTCATCGACGGCGCGGCGAACGGCTTAGCCTGGATCATCGCCCGCCTCTCGGGGGTCGCATCGCGCATGCAAACCGGCACCGTGCAGGCCTATGCCTTGACGGTCCTGTTGGGCGCCGTGGCGATAGCCGGGTACTACATAGTATTGAGATAGGGATTACAGAGGACTATGGCCGACGGATTTCCCATATTGACGCTGCTCATCTTCCTGCCCTCCGCGGCGGCGCTCATCTGCATGTTCATGAGCCGCTCCGGGCCGCGCGCGATGATGGGGTTCGCGATAGCGGCGTCCACGGTTGTGTTCATCCTTTCGCTGTGGCTGGTTTTCGCTTTCGATCCGGCGACGGCCGATATGCAGCTCGTAGAAGAGAGGCCCTGGATCTCCGTGATAGGGGCGTCCTACAAGGTGGGAGTCGACGGGGTGAGCGTCCTCCTGGTTCTCTTGACGACCTTCTTGACCCCCATAGCCCTCCTCTCCTCATGGAACGCCATTCAAGAGAGAGTGAAGGAATACCTCATAGCCATGCTCGTTCTCGAGACGGGGATGGTGGGGGTCTTCCTGGCCCTTGATCTGTTCCTTTTCTACGTGTTCTGGGAGCTCATGCTCGTCCCGATGTACTTCATCATAGGCATCTGGGGCGGCCCCAGGAAAGTATACGCCGCCATCAAGTTCGTGCTGTTCACGCTGGCGGGAAGCCTGCTCATGCTGGTGGCGATTCTCGTGTTGTATTTCATGCACCACGGCCAGACGGGCGTGTACACCTTCGACCTGATGCAGTTGTACTCCACGACGATAGCGTTCAGGCCGCAGCTTCTCCTGTTCGGCGCGTTCTTCCTGGCCTTCGCCATAAAGGTGCCCCTGTTCCCGCTGCACACCTGGTTGCCGGACGCCCACGTCCAGGCGCCGACGGCCGGCAGCGTTATTCTCGCCGGCGTCCTGCTGAAGATGGGCACGTACGGGCTTCTCAGGTTCTGCCTGCCCCTGTTCCCGCAGGCGTCGAGGGAGCTCACTCCGCTCATCTTGGTGCTGGCGGTCATAGGCATAGTTTATGGAGCGCTTGTCTCCATGGCGCAGAAGGACATCAAGAGCCTGGTGGCCTATTCGAGCGTGAGCCATCTCGGATTCGTGGTGCTGGGTATATTCGTGGCCAACCTCCAGTCCGTGGAGGGGAGCATAATACAAATGGTCAACCATGGACTCAGCACCGGCGCCCTGTTCCTCGTAGTGGGCATGATCTACGAGCGCAGGCACACGCGCCTCATCGCGGATTTCGGCGGCCTGGCCTCCAAGATCCCTGTGTTCACGGTCTTTTTCTTGATAGTGATGCTCTCGTCGATAGGGCTGCCGGGGCTGAACGGCTTCGTGGGCGAGTTTCTCATACTGGCCGGCACATTCAGGGAGAACGTACCCATGGCCGTGGTGGCCGCCACCGGCGTCATTCTGGCCGCGGGCTACATGCTCTGGATGTACAGGCGGGTGATGCACGGGGAGGTGACGAACCCCGAGAACGAAAAGCTGAAAGACCTCAGCGCCAGAGAGAAGCTCGTTCTGGTGCCGGTCGTTATCCTGATCTTCGCGATAGGCGTGTTCCCGAAGCCTTTCCTCGAGAGGACCGAGGCGTCCGTCACGAAGCTGCTCACCGAGTACAGGGCGGCCGCGGGGATGGAGGAGATGCCCGGGGTGGAGCCTGTGAACGAACGCGGGGACCACGGGTCCGTATTGGAGATAGACATGAGCGAGGAAGTCGATGAGCGCCGTTAGCTGGACCGACATAGCCGCTCTTTCCCCGGAGCTCATTCTCGTGGCGTTCGCGCTGATGGTTCTGGCGGTCGATTTGACCAGGTGGGGGCGCCGTGCTCTGTTCGGGTTGTCCTTGGCGGGCGTCGTGATGTCCGCGGGCGCAGCCCTGTTCGCCGCGGACGGGGGCTCGGCCTTCAACGGCGGCTTCGTCAGGGACTCCTTCACTCTGGGGCTCGACCTTATCTCGCTCTTGATCGGCGCGCTCACCCTCATGGTTTCTTGCGATTACGTGAGGAGGAAGGGGGTGGAAAGCGGAGAGTACTACAGCCTGGTGCTTTTCGCGATCGCCGGCATGATGCTCGTCGCCGGGGCCGGAGACCTGATAATAGTCTTCCTGGGCCTGGAGATTCTATCGGTCGCCTCCTACGTGCTCGCCGGGTTCTTCAGGACGAACCCTCTCTCCAACGAGTCTTCCCTCAAGTATCTGCTTCTCGGCGCCATGTCCTCCGCGTTTCTGCTCTACGGCATGGCGGCGGTCTACGGATTGACTGGTGAGACGAACCTCAAGGCCATCGGCCTGGCGCTCCCCGAGGCGTCCTCGGACTCGCCGTTTCTGACCTATCTGGGCGTGGGCATGCTCATAGTGGGGTTCGGCTTCAAGGTGGCCGCGGTGCCGTTTCACATGTGGACGCCCGATGTATACGAGGGGGCGCCGACGGCCGTCACTGCCTTTTTCACGTCAGGCCCCAAGGCCGCGGCGTTCGCCGGCGCGTTGAGAGTGTTCGTCACGGGACTCGGCGGGGTAGCAGGGGAGTGGACCGGCGTCATGGCCGCGCTGGCTGTCTTGACCATGACCGTGGGCAACATAGGAGCGGTGGCGCAGAAGGACATAAAGAGAATGCTCGCGTATTCGAGCGTCGCGCATGCCGGATATCTCTTGATAGGCCTGGCGGTCCCGGGCGCTCTGGGCCTGTCCGCGATTGTGTTCTACCTGGTGGCTTACGCGCTGATGAATCTCGGCGCTTTCGCGGTGATAGCCGCTGTGGAGAAGAACGGCGAGGTCAGAACGAGCCTAGATCAGATGGCCGGGCTCGCCAGGGCCAGGCCGGGGATGGCGCTCGCGCTCACCGTCTTCCTGGTGTCGCTCGGAGGCCTGCCACCGACCGCCGGGTTCGTCGCCAAGTTCTACATCTTCAGCGCGGCCGTGAAGAACGGGATGGTATTCCTCGCGATCGTGGGGGCGCTCAACAGCCTGGTAAGCGTGTACTACTATCTCAGGGTCACGGTGATGATGTATATGAAGGAGCGGGCCGAGCCTTGGGAGGACGTGCCGCTGGACGCGGCGGGCCGGGTGGCCCTGGTCGTCTCCTCGATAGCCACGATCCTGCTCGGCGTTTTTCCTTCCCGCTTGTGGGAGGCGGCCAGGCGGGCGACGTTGGACTTCTTCTAAGCAGGATCCCGCCTCGCGATCTCGCCCACGCTTCGCCAATCGGATTAGGTGATGGATGTCGTAAGACCGCTGCAGATAGCCGTGTTGGGAGCGAGGACAGCCGGACCCAAGGATGCCGCCGCGGAGACGATAGGACGGCTTATCGCGCGCGAGGGGGCCACGCTGGTTTGCGGTGGGCTCGGTGGAGTCATGGAGGCCGCCTCGAGGGGAGCCGCCGCGGCGGGTGGACTGGTGATAGGCGTCCTTCCCGGGCCCTATCCCTCGGAGGCCAATCCTCACGTCGGGGCCGCGATAGCGACCGATATGGGGATCGCGCGAAACGCGGTGATAGTCCGCTCCGCGGACGCCGCCATAGCCGTGGGGGGCGGATACGGGACACTGTCTGAGATCGCGCTGGCGCTGAAGTGCGGCGTTCCGGTTGTGGGATTCGAGACATGGAGCGCCGAGCAGCGCCATGTGGGTCTCGTCGCTCCGGTCATAACGGCGGACTCGCCGGAGGAGGCCGTTGCCAAGGCACTCGATGAGGCGCGGCGGAGCAGGGGGCGAACCTAGAGGGACGATCGACCGGGGGCCCCGCCGGGGTCCCGAGCGCCGCTGGAGGACTCTGGATGCGAGAAGTGCTGGAGGTCTGGCGCGATACCAGGGCCATAGTGCTTGTGGCCGTAACGGCGGCTTTGTACGCGGCGATTCTGATCCCCATGAAAGTCCTCATGCCGTTGATTCCCGGCTTCACTGAAGTGAGGCCGGGAAACGTGCTTCCCATACTCTTCTC
>CAZHEV010000001.1:13892-308985 GCA_964531335.1 uncultured bacterium
TGATTCCCGGCTTCACTGAAGTGAGGCCGGGAAACGTGCTTCCCATACTCTTCTCTTTTCTCTTCGGCCCTGTGGCGGCGTGGGGCGCGGCGCCTGCGGTGCCGGCCGTCGTCGCGCCGTTCGTAGTCGTGGCTTTCATAGGCGCGCTCATCCTCTAAGCTATACCTTATGTCCTCCCGGAACCCGAAGATAGAGAGCAGAAGCGGCGAGAAAGGCCCGCCCGCGGTGCGCGCGCGGGGTCTCGGCTTCACCTACGAGGGGGCCGGCGCCCCCGCGCTGTCCGGTGTCGATCTCGAGCTCCCCGGGGGCTCATCGACGGCCGTCGTCGGGGCCTCCGGTGCCGGGAAGTCGACGCTTTGCATGGCTACGAACGGGCTTGTCCCAAAGCTCGCGCGAGGCCGCCTGGAGGGCGATCTCGTGGTGTGCGGGAAGAGGGTCGCCGAGCGTTCGGTGAAGGAGATGGCGCGGACGGTCGGAATCGTGCTGCAGGACTTCGAGGCGCAGCTTTTTTCGACCAGCGCGGAGCTGGAGATCGCCTTCGGCCTGGAGAATCTGGGAGTGGAAACGGACCGAATGCGGCGGATAGTCACGTCCTCCCTGGAGATGGTGGGTTTGGCGGGCTTCGAGAGGAGGGATCCGAGCACGCTCTCCGGCGGCGAGAAACAGAGAGTCGCGCTGGCCGCGGTCCTGGCGATGGATCCTCCTTTGATCGTGCTCGACGAGCCGACGTCGGACCTGGACCCGAGGGGCAGGCGGGAGGTAATGGGCGTGCTACGCCGTCTTGCGGGGGCCGGGAGGACGTTTATCGTGGTCGAGCACGAGACCGACGAGCTGACGTCCGTCGATCACGTGCTTTTGCTTAGGGGTGGAACGGTTGCGGCGGCCGGCGCCGCGGATGGAGTCTTCTCCCGCCGCGAAGAGCTCCGGGCGTCCGGAGTCAGGCCGCCTCAACTCGCGGAGCTATGCGGTATCTTGCAACTGGATTCGGATTATCGCGTGGGCGAGGTGGAGAAGATGATCCGAGACGCCGGCTACCGCCTCGACGGCTCTAGGTGCGGGGAGATCGGTGCGGCGCCGGGGAGGACGGTCGCCGGCCCCGCGGTGATTGAGATCGAGGCCGTCTCTTACTCCTACCCGGACGGGATGGAGGCGCTGCGGGGGGTGAGCCTGGAGATAAGCCACGGCGAGTTCGCGGCGCTGATCGGGGTGAATGGATCCGGCAAGACTACCCTGGCCAAGCATTTCAACGGTCTTCTTCTTCCGGGGACGGGCGTGGTGAGGGTCCGGGGGCTCGACACGCGGGCCGCCGTGGTCTCCGAGCTTTCCACCCTGGTGGGCTATGTTTTCCAAAACCCCGATCATCAGATATTCAGCGACACCGTGGCCGAGGAGCTGGCCTTCGGTCCCAGAAACGCGGGGTTGGATCCGGAGGAGACGGCGCGCAGGAGCAAGGTGGCCTTGGAGGCGGTCCGGATGCGCGGCCGCGAGGGCGCCGATCCGTTCGCCTTGACGAAGGGCGAGAGACAGAGGGTGGCATTGGCCTCGGTTCTGGTGATGGAGCCTTCCGTCATAGTCATGGACGAGCCCACGACGGGTCTCGATTTCACGCAACAGATACAGGTTATGGAGCTGCTTCGCGGTCTGAACGCCAGGGGGCACACGATAATAATCGTGACTCACTCCTTGTGGCTTGCCGCCGCTTACGCCCGCAGAACCATCGTGATGAGCCGGGGCCGCATAGCGGCCGATGGTCCCACCAGACAGGTGATGACGGAGGGCGAAGGCCTGGACAGGTGGTCTCTGGTTCCTCCTCCCATCGTTTCCCTTGCGCGGCGCATGGGGGCCCCGGCGGTGACGGTGGGGGAGATGGCGTACTGTCTGGGCGTGGGTTCTTCAAGGGAAGAAGCGGCGAGAAACAAGGACTACCGACTATGAGGTTCCTCTACGGCGACAAGGACTCTTTCGTTCACCGGATGAGCCCACAGGCCAAGCTGGGCGCGATGCTCATCTCGTCCGTGCCGCCCATCGCATTCAATGATCCATTGTACGTGGCGGCGATAACTTGCGTCGTCCTCGGCTACGCGTCCGCGGCGAGGGCGTGGGACACTCTACTGCGGTTCAAGAGGCTGCTGCTGATACTTCTTTTCGTTTCGTGGGCGCTGTGGTCCGTTCTTCTGAGGCTGGGGGAGCCCCTGTTCGAGGCGGGCTTCGTCTCCGTGTCGAAGATGTCGTTGCAGTACGGGCTTTCCATGGGGCTCAGGGTGACGACGTACGTGGCGATGGGTCTCGTGTTCCTATCCGCGACGAGCGTGGAAGAGCTGACCGCCGGGCTGCGAAAGCTGGGACTGCCGTACACTCTAAGTTTCGCGCTCTCGGCCGCTTTCAGACTCGCGCCCACCTTCATGGATACCACACGGACGGTCTCGGAGGCGCAGAGGGCGCGCGGCCTGAGCTTGGAGGAAGGTGGGCCGGTCACCAGGGCGAGAAAGTATCTACCGCTGTTCATCCCGATTATAGCGATGTCCATAAGGCGCGCGGGAACGATGGCCATGGCGCTCGAAGCGAGAGGCTTCGGCCTCAGCAGCGCGAGGACGGCCTACCGCCCGGTCAAGACGACCAGGACCGAGTGGATTGTCTTGACCGCGATCGCCGCCCTCGCGGCCGTAGCCGTCGCGCTCCGGGTGGACGGTCACGGCGTCCTGGTATCGGGAAGACTGTAGCGTCTGCACCCGGTGCGCCCCGGGTGCGCGCGTTCCGCTAGAACTCGATCGGGACCGGTATGAACGCCAGGACAAAGAGGAGAAGGGCCGCTATTCCGAGGACCTTCCTTCCGCCGTCCAGCGGCGTCACCGGATCGGCGGGGGTCGGGTGCTTGCGCGCGAGGAGAAAGGCGAGAAGGCCTATCAGCAGCCATCCTGGAAACCTGGTCACGATGGTGACCAGAACCACTGCGGCCAGGGCCGCCCTGTAGACCATCCTGCTCTTGTCTCCGAGTATCGCGTAGACGACGTGTCCGCCGTCCAGCTGTCCCACCGGAAGCAGGTTCAAGGCCGTGACGAAAAGGCCCGCCCATCCCGCGTACGCCATGGGCCCGAGCATCAACTCGTAGCCCTCGGGGATCGTGCCTACCGCCAGATCCGTCAAGAAGGAGAATAGAAGGGAGCTTCCCAGTCTGAGCGCGCCGGGCTCGACGCTCTCGACCGGAACGACGGTGCTGCTCGCCAGACCTATCAGGGTTACGGGCAGAGCTATGGCCAGTCCGGCGAGGGGGCCGGCTATTCCGACGTCGAAGAGGGCCCGCCGGTCGGGGATTCTCCCCCTCATCAATATGAGCGCTCCCAGAGTTCCGAAAATACTCAGAGGAAAAGGTATGAAGAAGGGATAGCTCGAAGGAACGCCGTTGCGGCGGCACATCGTGAAATGGCCCAGTTCGTGAGCCAGAAGTATGGTCATTATGGAGACGGCGTACAAAGGTCCCGCCACGAAGTACGTCGACGCTGCTGTTAGGACGAACAGGATGGCCGGGCGTCGTATCGAGGGCAAGCTTCGACGCGCGGAAACCCGCGCCGCCCCGGATGGGTCCGGCGGCGGCTCGAACCGACTCAACGGGGGAAGGCGGTGAGCATGCTCTGTCATGAGTATAAACTTAACAAGAGGGGCGCTCATTGTCAATCCGTCGGGCGTTCTTTCGCCGCGCGGCTCAGTGTGATAGTATTCACTTTGATGAATTGCAGGTTCCCGGAAACGGGCCGGCGTCATGCTGTCAGGGAAGTTTGCGCGATGAGCTCGGAGCGGCGAAACCATTGGTACCGAGAGGCGTTTGACGATTACTACGTCGATCTGTACAGTCACAGGAACAAGGAAGAGGCGTCGCGGTTCGTAGGCAGCCTGGGCCGGCTGGTCGTCCTGAAAGGGGCGAGGGTCCTGGATCTGGCTTGCGGCACGGGCAGATACATCGGCGCCCTGTCCTCGGCGGGGGCCTCGCCGGTCGGCCTGGATCTCTCGACGGCCCTGCTCGAGGAAGCTTCCCGAGCGGGCGCCGAACCCCTTGTAAGGGGCGACATGCGGGCGATTCCGTTCGCGCGCGCGGCCTTCGACGGCGCGGTCAGCATGTTCACCTCTTTCGGTTACTTCTCTGATATCGACGACGAGCTCGCCGTGCTGCGGGAGGTGCATCGCTGCTTGAAGCCGGGGGGCTGGTTCGTGATCGACTACATGAACTCGAGCCTGGTGCGCGCAACCCTCGTACCGTCGAGTGTGAGGCGCCTGGGAAGTCTGCGCGCAGTCGAACGGAGGCGGATAGACGAAGACGGGCGAAGGGTGGCCAAGGACATCGAGCTTTACGAGGGAGAGCGCCTTGTGAAGCGACACACCGAGGTTGTACGGCTTCTGGAGATGGAGGAGCTCTCCGCCATGCTGGCGGCGGCGGGCCTCAGGATCCGGCGCCTACTCGGGGGATATGCCGGGGAGGAGTACGACAGGGACGGCTCGCATAGAATGATTGCGTTATGTCGCAAAGACTGAAGGGACGCATCGGCCTTGAAAGATAGAGGGACAATCTTCCGCGCCCTGGACATCGAATTGCCCGAGACGTACACGCCCTTGTACCGTGACTTCGTGTCGGGCGCTTTCGAGGGCCGGGAACCGTGCTTTTCGCTTTATAGGCGTCCGGAGAGCTGGGCCGGGCTCGCGGAGCGAAGGCTTTCGAGCGCTCTGGCCACCCCGGCGTTGTGGGAGGAGCTGACGGACTTCAACCGCAGGGCCGGCGCGTCGGATGCGGCTCTCGGGAAAATAGGGGCGATGGCGAAGGGCGAATGCGTCGCCGTGGTGGGCGGCCAGCAGCCCGGTCTCCTCGGCGGGCCGGCGCTCGTGCTGTACAAGGCCGCTACGTGCGTCGCCTTGGCCGAGCGCTTCGAGGAGAGCACAGGGGTCCCATGCGCCCCCATCTTCATGGTAAGCGGCGATGACGCGGACTTCGCGGAGATCAGAACCTGTACCGTCTACGACGGCTCGCTGAGGCGACTCGTGCTTTCTTTCCCCGCGGAGATCCACAGGCCGGGGCGGATGGTGGGATCGCTGCCGTGCGAGAAGGAGGCGGAGGCGGCCCGAGCCCTCTTGTCCTCGCTGGGAGCAGTGCCGGGAGGGGAGTTCGTGGGTGAGTTGCTGCGCAGTGTCGGGGACGGCGCCGCCGATCACGGCGGGTTCGTGGCGGGAATACTGTCAAAGTTGCTGTCGGGCGAAGGCCTGGTCGTGCTCGATGGGCGAAGCCGTGAAATGAGGAAGGCCGGCGCCGCGACGTTTGAAGCATATCTGGCGAGGCGGAATGAGCTGAGCGAAGCCGTGGCGGGCGGGGGGCGCGAGATGAAGAGGCTCGGCTACCACGCCCAGCTCGAGGGCCCGGGCCTTGAGTGGTGGCTATTCACGATGGAAGGGGACCTCCGGGTCAAGTTGGAAGAGGGTGGAGAGGCGGCGGCGAGGCGGGCGCTGCACGACTCGCCGGATACGCTTTCGCCCAACGTGGCCTTGCGTCCCATCCTGCGGGACTCGGTCCTGCCCACCGTCTTCTGCATGTGTGGGCCGAGCGAGATAGCTTATTCGCTACAGCTTGGAAAGGCATATGAGATCTTTCAGGTCCCACCGCCGGGGCTCTTTCCAAGGCTGGCGATGACCATGGTTCCGGATGAGGGCGAGGAGGTGGCGGGCGGCTGGACTGTCAAGGCGGTCTCCGGGCTGCTCGGCGACGTGGACGGAGCGTTGCGCTCTCACTATCTCGGCCTGGCTCCTGATGGCGCGGTCGATGCCGTGGAAAAGACGAGATCGGAGCTCAATGACAGCATGAGTGGGCTCTCGGAGACCCTCGGGGATTTGTCCGGCGAGCTGGGCAAAGCCGCCGATTCCGCGGCTCGCGCCTGCGGCAGGTCGCTGGAGAAGCTCGAGGACGACATAATCGATTTCGTAAGACGGTCCGAGCAGGGCCGGAACCCAAGGCTAAAAGGGCTTTCCGGTTTTTTGAGGCCGGAGAGGGAGCTGCAGGAAAGGATTCTGTCGGCTCTGTACCCGTTCCTGTCGGAAGGCCCGGGGTTCGTCGATGAGTTGATGTCCCTGGCCCGCCGACACGTAAGCGATTGCGAGACGGGCAAGGTCCGCCACTACTGCTACAGGATGGGGGCCGGTTCGCCGGAGGAGTAGAGAAAATGCTTGATGTCCTGGCTTTCGCCCCGCACCCGGACGACGCCGAACTGGGCGGCGGCGGCACGCTGATTCTACTTTCCTCGTTGGGCTATAAGGTGGGCGTAGTCGATCTCACCGAAGGCGAGATGGGCACGAGGGGTGACGCGCAGACCAGGTCCGGTGAGAAGGAAAAGGCCTCCCGGGTGCTCGGGCTTCGGCACAGGGAAGGGCTTCGATTGCCGGACATGGGGCTGTGCAGGACCGACAGGGGCCAGTTGGAATCCGTGGTCCGAGCTATGAGGAAATCGAAGGCCGCCGTGGTGCTCGCGCCTCACTGGCAAGACCGCCATCCCGATCACGTGGAGGGCTCTTTTCTGGTAGCCTACGGGTTCTTTCTGTCGGCCGCGGCCAATTTCTGCGGGGACACGGAGCCGTTCAAGCCGGCCGCGCTCGCGTACTACCAGGGAAGCGTGGAGTTCGACCCGACCTTCGTGGTGGACGTGAGCGGCCGGTTCGAGAAGAAGATGGAAGCCGTGCGATGCTATGCCTCCCAGTTTTCGCCGCGTTCGGCGGGGGAGACGGAGACGGACATATCCCATCCCTTCTTCCTCGAGCGCGTGAAGGCCAGGGCCAGGCATTACGGGCTGATGGTCGGAGTCGAGTATGGGGAACCCTTCTTCATGAAGAGGCCGGTTGGAGTGCGGGATCCTTTCGAGCTACTGGCGGGTCGAAGGAAGCGCTGAGGCGGCGGAGTTTTCGGCGCGGGAGGAACGAACTTGGGAAAGAAGCTGAGGATAGGCGTGACCTGTTACCCGAGTTGGGGCGGGAGCGGCATTGTCGCGACCGAGCTCGGAATCTCCATGGCCGAGCTGGGCCACGAGGTGCACTTCATAACCCAGTCCATGCCTATCAGGCTGAGGCGTTTCAGCGACAAGGTGTTCTTCCACGAGGTCGACACGCACGATTATCCCGTGTTCCTCCATACGCCGTACACTTTGTGCCTCGCCGCCAAGATGTATGAAGTGTCATCGTACTACAAGCTGGATCTTCTGCACGTTCATTACGCGATTCCTCATGCAGTCGCTTCTTATCTGGCGACTCGGATGTTGCGGAACATCGATCTCAAGTCGGTTGTGACGCTCCATGGCACGGACATTACGCTGGTGGGAATAGAGCCCTCTTTCTACAGCGTCACGAAGTTCGCGATCGAAAACGCCGACGCCGTCACGGCCGTCTCCGAGTTCCTGAGTTACACCACCAAGGACAGCTTCAACACCGATACCGAGATAGAGGTCATTCCGAACTTCGTGGACGTGGAGCGGTTCAAACCCGCGCCCGACGAGGAGACGAGAAGACGGTTCGCGCCGAATTGTGAGAAAGTGCTTACGCACGTCTCGAATTTCCGGCCTGTGAAAAACGTGGGGCGCGTGGTCGAAGTCTTCGACAGAGTGAGACGCCGGACACCGGCCTGCCTTCTCATGATAGGGGACGGACCTGAGAAGGTGGTGGCAGAGAACCTGGTCAGGTCCTTGGGTATCGAGGGCTCGGTGAGATTCCTCGGGAATCAGGAGAACATGGAGGACCTGCTGGCGATAACCGACGTCTTTCTGTTGCCCAGCGAGCACGAGGGTTTCGGGCTTGCGGCTCTGGAGGCGATGAGCACGCAGACCGCCGTGGTGGCAACCGATGTCGGCGGACTCACGGAGGTGATAGAGGACGGGCGCAGCGGTTTTCTGGTCGATCCCTCGGACGTGGACAGGATGACCGAGCTGGTGACCAAGCTGTTCACGGACGACGACCTGCGCGGCGAGATAGCGAAGAACGCCAGAGAGACGGTGGTTGGGAGATTCTCAAAGGACGACATCGTCAAGAGGTACGAGAAGCTCTACAGGCGGCTTTGCGGGGACGACGAATGACACCGGAGTGGTACGCGCACGCCGAAAACGAGAACATGCTCGACGGGGCCGAGAGGCGCGAGCTGAAGCGCTTCGGCGCTCTGTGCAGGCATTTCGCCGGGCTCGAGGTTGCCGTGGAGGGAGAGGTGACCTTCGACATGCCGACCCACGTTGCGAAGGACCCCTCGGTGCTGAGCGGGCCGCCGGTCGTTCAGGGGCAGAACCTGGCAAGGCTCGAGCGGGCGAGGCTGGGGCTTGAGGGCGATCCCGTCGAGGACATCGAGGGCACCGCCGAGGGGATGGGGATGAAGGTGATAGGGCTTGCGATGCCTGAAGGATCGGAGGTCGCGGGAGCGTTCTTTTTCGAGAGCGGGGTGGGGCCGTGCATTATGACCAACGCCTCCTTGCCGGATACGGAGAGAGCCTTTTCCGTTGCGCACCAGTTGTGCCATTTCTTGGCGGATTTCAATCCATACACTCCGAGGATCTGCATGCAGGGCGAGAGCGGTCGCGGAAAGGCGGAGGAGGACAGGGCTGACGGATTCGCGGAGGCGTTCTTGCTTCCGGCCGCGTCTTTGGGTCCCATGATGGCCGGCGAGAACGCCATCGGCACGGGGGGGAGGGACGTGGAGGCGCTGGGGGTTTACTACGGAGCACCGGTTTGGGCCGTTGCGGGAAGGCTGAGGGGAATGGGATACGAGGTGGAGAGCTCGGGCGCTCCGGGGGAGTCCGGCGGCCGTGAGCCCGGATCCGGAGCGGAGCTCCCGAGGAGGCTGGTGCGACTGGCGCTCGAGGCGCGCAGGCGGGGGATCGTCTCGCCCTTGCGCATGGCGAGGTTGCTCCAGATGAGCTATCCCGACGCCCAGGAGCTGTATTCCTATTTCGAAAGCGGCAACAGGTGAGCTTTGATGGAAAGGAGGGCCCGTGGAGGACTGCATATTCTGCAAGATCGTGGACGGCGAGATTCAGGCCACGGTGGTATATGAAGACGATGAGCTCCTGGCTTTCGACGACATAAACCCTCAGGCCCCGGTGCACGCCCTGGTGATTCCGAAAAAGCACATCGCTACGCTCAACGACATAGGTCCGGAGGACGCCGGACTCCTGGGCAAGATGACACTGGCGGCCGCCAACGTGGCGAAGGACAAGGGCGTGGGGGACTCCGGATACCGCCTGGTCACGAACTGTCTCGCTGAAGCCGGCCAGGCGGTGTTCCACATACATACGCACGTGCTCGGCGGGCGCTCTATGAAGTGGCCTCCCGGCTAGAGAACGAGCGGGTCAGAACGCGGCGCTGACGGAGAAGCGTTGAGTCGTGCCCAGGGCATCCTCGGAGTCGAACGAGGCACCATATCCGACGACGACGCCGCGGACGGGTACTCCCACCCCCATCGAGGGGATGTGACGGGGAGAGTCGTCGTTGATCCTTCTGAGACCTCCCCACAGGAGCAGTGCGCCGTCGGCCAGTCGGGCCTCCGCGCCCGCGGAGGCCGTGGCGACCCCGTCTGTGTCCAGACAGAATCCTATCTCAGCCGCGCCGTAGGTCCCGTACGTGTAGGAGAAAGCGAGATCGACGGCCGCTTGAATCATCTCGTCACGCCCTCCCGACCACTCCAGAGAGCTGAGGACGTTCCGCACGACAAGGGCGGCGCGGGTCCTGTCCGTGGTATCCAGGGAGATGGCGAGGTCGGCGGAATAGCCGTCAGCGCCGCCGTCTTCTATATCCGAAGAGACGTTTAGATATCTCATTGCCACTCCCACGGCGGCGAACTCCCACATGGTGCGGGAGACGACTCCGGAGACGGCCGTCTCGGACCAGCCGGCGGAGCCGGCCACTTCATCGAGGCCGAAGTACGAAACGAAAGCTCCCACCGCCCAGCGCGCGCTTGTGCCCATGCCGTACTCGTCGGTGGGCTCGCCACCCCAATGGAAGGCTGTCGAAATGGTGGTGAGACCGGATGAGAAATCCTCGATCACGTCTCCGTGAGCGACGGTGACCGATCGAGAATCTTGGTAGGGCAAGCGCGCCGGGTTCCATCTGGCCGCGGCATCGCCGCGGGCGAGCGCAACGCAGGCGCGGCCCATGGCGAGCCCCCTCGCGTCGTGATCGGAGGTGAGGAAGGTCCCGCCGACGTCGGACCCGGCCTCGGCGGCTGTAAGGCACTGAGCCGCCGATATCAGCAGGGCCATGAAGGCATGTGTGGACAAGCTGAAACGTTTCGGACCCATGACGAATCTCTACCTCACCAGCGCGACGAGTTTCTTGTCCGATATGACGGACCCGTCCTGGAGCTTTGCTTCAACCCGAACCAAGTACACTCCGTTTCCAGCGGCGGACCCTGAGCCGTCGGCTCCGTCCCAGGCTACCTCGAAGCTGGTGGAAGGACCGGAGGCGCCGAGGACACGAACGAGACGCCCCGCGGTCGAGTACACGTGAACCTCAACGCCCCGGGCCGGCTCGGCCAGGTTTATCTCGAACCTGTCGCCCGGCCTGAAGCGTTCGTTGAAGAAGATCCCGAACTCCCTCCTGAGCTCCACGTGCGCCGGAGGGCTCAGGGAGGAGCGATTGCCGGCCGCGTCCAACCCGGCCGCGGCTATCACGTTGTCTCCGGGCCGGAGGGGGACCGTGCTGGAAAAGCCGCCCGAGAATCCGGCCGAGACGACCTCGAAAGGACCTTCCAGATCGTTCAAGTATATTTCGACCGAATCGGCTCCCGAGGACTTTCCGGAAACGACGAGATCGGCCTTCCTGACCAGCGGGGGAAGGGGACCCAGCACCGGGACGCCGGGGGCCACGGTGTCGAGCTCCAAGGAGATGTCCGAAGGTCCCCCCAGGTCGCCCGCGGAACCTACGTGCCCTGGTCCGTCGGTGGCCCTGGCTTCCACGGTGTGGTCTCCCTGTTCGGGCACGGAGTCGCGGAGAGGGGCCGCCCACAGAACGGTGTCGCCGGCCACCGTGGCGGGAACGGGATTGAATGGACGGGAGTCGTAACTTATCTCCACTGACAGGACGCCGTTCGGATCGTAGGCCGCTCCGCGAACGGAGTCCGGAACCTCGAGGAATACCCCCTGATCCTCGGGGTACGTTATTCCGACCAGGGGCGGGTTCTTGTCCAGATAGACGTTGGAGCGATCGACCCCCCGGTTACCGGCCCTGTCTGAAATGGAAACATCTATCTCGTACCTTCCCTCGCCCGCGGCCTGGTTTTTCCAGTACGCGGAGTACGTTCCGTCGCCGGAGAACGATGGGGTGACGCGCAGTGTATCCTCCTGTGCCCCCTCCTCGCCGCTCACCACCACCGTAAGCGAGTCATCCACAGACGAGTTGCCGACTTCCACGCGTATCAGGAGGCTGTCCGGAGATAGGGGGATCGCGGGAGTGAAAGGAGTCGGAAACACTTCGATTATCCGCGCGAGCGGCGTGGTGGCGTCGAGCCTCAGCAGACGCTGCTCCTCCCGGGCCTGTCCAAAGTCGTTGCCCGCCGCGAAACGAACGCTGTACCCGCCGTCAGCAGCTACGGAGGAGGTCGCGTCGCGCCCGTCCCAGACGAGGCTGTGCTCTCCGGCCGGCTGCGGTATTCCGTTCAGCAGCACTCTCACCAGGGCGGAGACCGAGTCCCGGACCTCCACCGTGACCCAGTCCGCGTCCTCAGTGAGGGTGTAGTCTATCGTGGCCCTGTCGTTGACGCCGTCTCCGTTGGGAGTGAAGGGATTGGGCGAGACGGAGATGTTCTCGAACTCGGGCGGTCCCTGGGCGGCCGCGGGGGCGGCCGAGACGAGAAGGGCTAATATGAGCAATGGGCGTACCAGATCGAGACCTCCATCCTTCGCTGTGGCAGGCATAGGCGGAAGCTTACCGGTGCGCACTGTGCGCTGTCAACGCCGACGGCGTTGACCTGTGACCACCGCGCGCATAGTATTGTGGATCGGCCGGGCCGCGGCCGAGCGGAACCGATCACACTCAAAGGAGAGTATATCGATGCAGCTTGAAGAGAGGTGGATAGCGAGGGCGGTCATCTTGACAGGGGCGATTCTAGTCGTTGCCTATCTGGGAGCGCTCGACAATCCCTTGATTGCCCCGGATGCCGAAGCGGTGGTCCAGAGCTACTATCTGGGAGATCCCGCGCTCGCGGTGAAGCTCTTCGTGACCCCTCAGAGCGAGACCGAGGCGCCGGGCTCGCGCTACAGCCCTTTGGCGTGGTTGTCTTTGGCAACGGACAACGCCCTCTGGGGCGGCTCGCCCGCCGGCTTCCGCGTTGTGTCCCTGCTCATCCATTTGGGCTCCGCGGTGTTTCTCTTTCTGGTCATTGTCAGATTCGGGGTGGCTCCGGTCTGGGCCATGATGGGGGCTCTCCTGTTCGCGGTCCACCCCCTTCATACGCAGGCCGTGAACATGGCCTCGTCGAGAGGGCACATACTGGCGGGCGCCCTGACCTTTATCGCGATATTCGTGTTCATGGGCCATCTGGAGGCTGCCCGGAAAAAGGTGGGCCTCAGGAGGCCTCCCGGCTCGTGGGCGGCGGTTGCGCTGTTCACAGCCGGCCTTTTCGCCGGCTCGGAGGCGCTCGGGTTCCTGATCTTCTGCGCTCTATCGCCTTATCTGCTCGGAGTACGTTATCCTCACCCGCGCTTCTACGCGGGAGTAGTTCTGGGCCTTGTCCTGTACCTTGTCATGGGGGCGGCCGCGGCGGGGATCGGAGCGACCGGAGTTACAGGCGTGCACCGGGGTGCTGCTTCGTTCACCGAGGGGCTGCGGCTGGTGGTTTTCCCGGCGGGACAAATGCTCTATCACCCCGTAGCTTTCGTGAGCTCCTACGCCGATGGCCGCGCTCTCGCCGCGGTGGGGGTCGTGGCCGCGACGCTGATAGTTTGCGTGCTTATCAGCAGGAGGACGCGCGAAGGAGGTCTGGCATTAGGCTTGGCCGGGTGCGCGTCGCTTGCGACTTTCTTCACTGTTGGACGCTGGGCCGCGCTGAATGAGCCCGCGCTCTATTTACTTGTCGGCGGCCTGGGCGCGACCATCGCGGCCGTAGCGGGCCTGCTTTCGTCGTTTCGGCGAGCGCGCCCCGTTCTGATGGTGATCTTGATGGTGCTGATCGCGGCTGGGGTGGTTCGATCTCGGGAGAGGAACGCGGTCTGGTCGAGCCCGGAGCTTGTATGGCTCGAGGTGGTGAGCGCCTACCCGGATGATCAGCCCGCGGTGACCGCGCTGGCGGAGCACTACAGAAGCGCTGGGCTCACCCAGAAGGCGGCGGAGCTGATCTCGCCGGTCGATGAGGACGCGCATGCGAGGGCGGTGCGAGTGAACAATGAAGGAGTGGCCTTGAGGGACGCGGGACGGACCAGCGCCGCAATCGAGAAATTCCGAGAGGCCGTGGACCTCCGGCCCGGTTTCCGGGACGCGCACTTCAACCTGGGGGTGGTCTATCACAGCCTCGGCAAGATGGACTCGGCGGCCGTTAATCTGGAAAGAGCCGTCAGGGCGGATCCGTCGCACGCGGAAACAAGGTACAACCTGGGCGTGGTCTACGACGAGATGGGAGAGCTGGATCGTGCCGCGTACCAATACGGCGAAGCGTTGAGGCTGGACCCCGGACATGCAAGGGCGTGGGCCAACCTCGGCGCGACAAGGGGAAAACGAGGCGATCTGGAGGGCGCAATCTCCGCGCTCGAGAATGCCGTGGAGATGGATCCGGCTCTACTTCAGGCGCGCTACAACCTCGCCTTCGCTTATGAGAGCGTTGACAGGAAGAAAGCGAAGGAGCTGTGGCGGGACTATCTGAACCTTGCGAGGCGCCGGGGAGTCAGCCCCGACAGACTGAGGCAGATCGAGGAACGATTGGAGGCCCTTTAGGCGCTATCGGCCGAGGGGGCGACCACAAACGTCTTGACCTGAACCTAACGGAACGTTAGGGTATGATTAGCGATCAAGGTGTTTCGGGTGCAACGCGGTATCCCGCCTATGAGCGCCGGCCGGGCAACCCGCGCCGGCCGGAGGCTTTTTTGTTAGGTGACCGGGAACTGAGGGGGACTGGAAGGTGAAACCGATTTACATGGATCATAACGCGACGACTCCGTTGGATCCTAAAGTGCTCGAAGCGATGATGCCCTATTTCACGGAGCACTTCGGCAACGCGTCGAGCGCTACCCATTCATACGGACGAATCGCCGCGCAGGCCGTCGAGGAAGCCAGAGAGAAGGTTGCGAAACTGCTGGGGTCTTCCGCGAGGGAGATCGTCTTCACGGGCGGGGCCACGGAGTCCGACAACATGGCCGTCAAGGGGGTCGCCTGGGCGCACCGCGAGAAAGGCGATCACATCATAACCTCCAGGATAGAGCATAAGGCCGTTCTCAACTCGTGCAAGCGGCTTGCGTCGGAGGGCTTCAAGACAACCTATCTCTCGGTGGATTCCAGCGGGATGGTCGATCCCGAGGAAGTGAGAGACGCGATCACCGACAAGACAATCCTGGTCTCCGTCATGGCCGCCAACAGCGAGGTGGGCACCATACAGCCGGTGGCGGAGATAGGTGCGATCGCCCGGGAAAGGGGAGTGCTGTTCCACACCGACGCGACCCAGGCGGTGGGCAAGATACCTGTTGACGTCGAAAAGATGAACATCGATCTTCTGGCGATGTCGGGCCATAAGATGTACGGCCCCAAGGGAATCGGGGCGACGTACGTGCGGAAGGGGGTCAAGCTCGTGCCTCTGTCCGACGGCGGGGGGCAGGAGAGAAAGAAGAGGTCTGGCACGCTGAACGTGCCGGGAATAGTCGGGTTGGGAGAGGCATGCGCGATCTCCGCCGATTGTATGGAGGAGGAAGGAACACGGTTGGGCGCGCTCAGGGACTCGCTCGCCGCGGGTATAACCGGCCGTATCAAGAAGGCGAGAATAAACGGTCATCCCAGCGAGAGATTGCCGGGAAATCTCAACGTGAGCTTCGAGTACGTCGAGGGAGAGTCGCTGATACTCTCACTGAGGGACTTCGCGGTGTCCTCGGGTTCGGCCTGCACCTCGGACTCGCTTGAATCCTCCTACGTACTGCTCGCCATGGGAGTGCCGGAGAGCATCGCGCACTGTTCGCTGAGGTTCGGGCTGGGCAGGAGCAACACGCAGGACCATGTGGACAAGTTGATTCATGACTTGGAGGCTTCGGTGGAGAAGCTGAGGGCCATGTCTCCGTTGTACAGGGGCTGAAGGGCGTCCCCTTGTTAGGAGGAAGCAGAGTTGGATGATCTCAAGCTGTTCATCGTCACATTCAGGGGCCCGGGCCCCTGTTTCAAATTGCAGGTCGCCAAGAACGCCGAGGAGGCTTTCCTGCAATGCTTCGACAGGCACGCGGCCCGGGAAGGGCACGACAGGGCGAGCTGCAGGGTGGAGGAAGTCTCCGTGGAGGGCTACGATATAGTGGTGAGGCCGGTGGGGGCCCCGAAGTAGTTTGCGCAAGTTGCAGGATACCTGTGCACGTCGGCCCCGGAGCTCAAGCCTCGTGGAAATTCTCTATCGAACATTAGAAATTCCGCAAGAAAAACGTTGACATCAGGCACAGTCGACAATATCCTGTCTATGTCCAGCGGGGACCCCCCGCTGTTTGCCGCTGAAAGAGGATCCTTTCCTCAGGCGCCGCCGGATCGGGCGCCTCGATTTCCGTCTGTAGCCATCCGTGGAAGGAGGGGTAACACATGGCTGGAAGCCCGAAGCTGGGTAGGAAGCTGAAACAGGCGCGAAGAAAGAAGGGCATGACCCTGATGCAAGTCCAGAAGAAAGCCCGTGTGTCTGCTACGCACATATCTCAGATAGAGAGAGGAATGACTTCGCCGACGGTGGGCGTTCTTCAAAAGCTCGCCAAGGCACTTGGAACAAAGGCCAGCGATTTCTTGGACTAGCCCTCCGGCCGGGTGGGCCGGCGGCCTGGCGTCATCCCGTCCTCGGGGACGAGGACAGGGAACCGGATCAGTGTGACCCGTGAGGGCCTCCGCTTTAGGCGGAGGCCCTTTTTGCGGGCGGGCCGGGCCTGGGCGAGGTGTGATGCGGCTACCTCATTATGTCGGGCACCGTGAGCAGGCTCTCCATCTCCAGCCCGGCCGCGCGAACGGATTCGGCGGCACCTTCACAGCGATCCAGCACGATAAGCGCGCGGGAGACTTTTGCCCCGGCCTCCCTCGCGGCCTGTACCGCGCCGATCAAAGATCCTCCTGTTGTGCCCACATCATCGATAACCGCAACTGATTTTCCCTGGACGGAAGGTCCTTCGATCTGCGATTTGGTGCCGTGGCCCTTCGCCTGCCTTCTTACCAGAAATGCATCGAGCGGGCCGGCTCCTTGACGGCTGAGCGCGGCCACCGCTCCGACTATCGGATCGGCCCCTATGGTCGGCCCTCCTATCATTTCGACCTTAGGCCCCTTTTCCAGGATCTCGATTACCAACTCGGCGATCAGGAAAACGCCCTCGGAGGAGAGGCTCACCTTTCTCAGATCGATGTAGTAGTCGCTTCTGGCGCCGGATGAGAGCACGAAGTCTCCTCTCATCAACGCGTCCCTCTTGACGAGATCAATCAGTTGTTGTCGCTTGTCCATCGACTGACTCCTTCTCTGCTGTAGCCTGCGCCGCGCTCCAGGGTACAGGAAAGGACCTTGGCTGTCAAAGCGGCCACCTTGGCGGCCTGCGGTCCCAAGGGGGTGGGGAGGCGGCGGGGGATCCCGACGGCTCCCCCTGCCGCGTCTCGGTCGATCATGTTACAATATAGTCATGAGAGATGAGGCCAAAGCTTTCCGAAGAACCGCCGCCATCCTGCTCGGCTGCGTCCTACTTGTCTTCCCTGCCGGCGAATCTATCGACGCCGGATATGCGCGGAATGACCAAACCTCCCCGGGGGCGTTGGCGGAGGCCGTATCGGTCGACGGCATGATCAGCTTCGAGCTCGCCGAGGGCGAGAGTTGGAGGGGGATGAGCCAAGTGCCGTCAATGGATGAGACGCTGGCCGGGTGTTTCCAGACCATCGGCGTCGTCGAGGTGGAGCCTTACTTTCAGGGGATACCCCTCGCGGAGCGGTCCCCGGAAGGTGACAGATTGAGGCGGATCTACAAGGCGAGATACACGGGGCCGCAGGACCCCGACGAAGTCGCCGCCATGCTCATGTCCAGCCCCTGCGTCTCAGCCGCTTCCTCCATCCCCGTTCGCGCCGTGACCGGCCTTCCTAATGATCCCAGGTTCGGCGAGCAATGGGGGTTCAGGCAGGTGAGCGGCTTCGATATGGACCTGCCCGAGGCATGGGACGTGTTCCACGGAGACAGCTCCGTGGTTATAGCCGTGCTTGATACCGGGCTCGACCGGCTGCATCCGGATCTGGGAGGAACGTCGCCGGATGAACGCGGAAACGTGTGGGTCAATTCAGCCGAGGCGGGTGGCGAGGCCGGTGTGGACGATGACAAGAACGGGTATATCGACGACATCTGGGGATGGGATTTCGTGCACTACGACTACGGTCCGGAAGATGCCCCGCCCTGGCCCGGCGAGGACTACCTGGACCCTGACCCGGACCCGGCGGATTTCCACGGACATGGTACCGCCGTGGCCGGGGTGGCCGGGGCGGTCGGCGACAACGGTGAGGGTGTCGCGGGGTTCCTGTGGAACTGTCACATCATGGGCCTTCGCTGTGGTGTGGCCTTGAACACGGGCGGAGCGACACCGTTCGGGGCCGTAAGGATGGACTGGTGCGCGGAGGCCGTGCTTTACGCGGCCGACATGGGAGCGTCCGTAATAAACGCGAGCTGGGAGTCGGGCTACGACGTGGGCCTCGAGGCGGCCGTGGACTACGCCGTGGCCAGGGGGGTCGTGGTGTCCGTGGCCGCCGGCAACCGTAACGGGGACCCTGTGGACCTCACGCAGTACAACTATCTTTCCTCGCGGGGCGATTGCCTTGATGTCGCGGCGGTCGAGGCCGACGGAACAAGGTGGGGAAACTCCAACTACGGTGAGTGGGTGGATGTGGCCGCGCCCGGGGCGGGGATACTAACATTGAAGTACATGTACACAGGCTTCAGGGGGTACGCGTTGTGGAGCGGCACCTCCTTCGCGGCTCCCGCCGCCTCCGCGGCGGCGGCTTGGGTGCGGGGAAACCATCCGCAGTGGAGTGCCGCTCAAGTAATAGCTCATCTGCAGAGCACTGGCCGGCCTCTAAAGCCGCCGGACCCGACCGTTGGGGCGGGGCTGATCAACGCGTTCAATGCGGTAAGGCAGGAAGACGGCGGATGGAGCGTGGAATTGGGCTCTGCCGCGAGCACCCAGATAATCCCGCTGAAGGCGGGAGACGCCGCGGTCGCCATAGCCGCCGGGCTCGAAAACGGTACGGGCGGAGTGTGGGACCTGGCAGGTACCGCCCTTGAATCGTGGCCGGTCGATCTCGGGGGCTCGGCCATCGCCGGGATCGCCTCGGGGGACTGTGTGGGGGACGGGCGGGATGAGGTGGTCTTTGTCGACCGGGAGGGACACGTTGCCATCGTGGGAATGGACGGCTCTATGGTCGCCCAGTGGGACGCGGGCGCAGCGCCGGTAGGCGAGCCCGTTCTCGCGAGTCTGGAAGCGGGTGGCGGCCTGGAGGTGGTCCTTTGCACTGAGGATCGTGGGGTTCACGCATGGGACGTGTCTGGGGATGCCCTGGCCGGCTGGCCCGTCTGGCTGGACGCGGCCCCGGTGGGATCTCCCGCGGCTGCGGACATGGACGGCGTCCCCGGGGAAGAGGTCGTGGTCGCGTGCGGGAACGGATTCGTTCACTGCATCTCCCCCTCCGGCGATGCTCCGGCGGGCTGGCCGGTTGACACAGGAGCTCCCTTGGCGGTGGCTCCCTCAATTGCCGATGTCTCAGGTGATGACGGACTGCCGGAGGTCGTGATCGGTACAGTGAGCGGTCTGCTCCATGCTTTCGACTCTCGGGGAGACAACGTCGCGGGCTGGCCGTTTGGAATCGGGGCGTACCAATTCAGCGCCGGCGTGTCGCTGGGAGATCTGGATAGAGACGGCTTCATGGAGGCCCTCTGGCCGGGCCTGTCGTCGAAGCTCCTGCTGTACGACACCCGTGGGTTTCCGGAGCCCGGCTGGCCGCTCAGCGTGGCGTGTTCGGGAGGACCGGCTCTCATGGCGGACGTCACGGGTGATTCGATAGCCGAAGTGGTCGCCGCCGTCGAGGGGGTCGGCATAGGGGCTTGGCGGGCGGACGGCTCAATGGCGGAAAACTGGCCGAAGCCCACCGACGGCGCGGCTCTTGGGCCGGTCGCGGTTGGAGACTACGACGGGGACGGACGGCCTGAGGTGTTCGCCGGATCCGCGGACGGCAAATTGCACTGCTGGGACCTCGGGGGGGTAGCCTATGTGGACTTGGCCATGCTATGGCCCCTTCCCGGAGGGACCCGGGGCAACAACCGGACGACGCCCCCGGCCTCGCCCGGGGACACGACGAAGGCTCTGGCTCCGGTGTTCAGGATCGCCTCTTTGACCGCCTCTCCCAATCCGGCGAACTCCGAGGTGACCATAGTGACTCTAATCGCGGGGCCGAACGACGAACCGAAGCGGGCCTCCGTGCGCATATTCGACGCGATGGGTCGCCTGGTGAACGACGTCGCGGTCGGCTACCGTGCCCGTGGCACGCATCGCGACCGGTGGGACGGATCGACGGAATCCGGAGAACGTCCCTCCTCGGGCGTGTACTTCTGCGTGGCCACGGTTGAGAACAGCTCGGCGGGCGTGCCGATCATACTTGTGAGGTGACGCTGTCGAAGGACGGTAAAACGCGGGCGCCTCGCTTCTCGAGCGCGGGTTTGTCGACTGGTCCTCGAACCCGCGGGCGGCCGTCCCGATATGGAAGAAGGGCGGCAAGCGCCGCCCTTCTTTTTCATTTAGCCGGTCTAGGCGCCCTGTCTTGCGACGCCTCGCACCGGAGCGCTAACGTGTTATGATATAAGGGATCTGCGCCTTCATCGCGTTCGAGAACGCGCTCTCGTTGCCGTACTCGTCCACGGCTGTCAGCCTGAAGTACTGGTCCACGCCCGTATCGGGCAGCTTGCTGCTGCTGAACTCGTTCGCCGTCAGGAGGTCGGCATTGAGCTTGGTGTAGGCCTGGACGGCGTTCGGGCTCGGATTGTAGATCCATACATTGTACCCGGCAAGGTCGGACTCGAGGTTCGGGGACCATGTCAGCTTGGTGCCCGAGGGCCTGCGTTGAGCCTCCAGCCAGAGCGGCGGCGCCGGAGGCGCGGTGTCCTGAATGACGGGCTCAGGGGCCGTCGCCGAGTCCTCGCTGCAGCCGCCGACAAAGGGTACCAGAGCCAGGGTGAAGCCGAGGGCCACCAACTTCAAAATCAAGTTCTTGCGCATCTTTTCAGTTCCTCCCTGTTCATAGCCGAAAAAGCTTTGGGGTTCTTGCCGCCACGACCTATCGGTGACGGCTCGCACCGACTTTCTAGTTGCCTGGGTTTAGAGTTGCCCCGGAACGCGCAGCGACCGCGCGCCCTGCGCCAAGAAAACAGCCCCGCGGAGCAAGGAGCTCGGGGACTCGCAGGACGCCGGACAACTCAAGAGCAAACAAGAACCGTACCAGGCGGACTTGGTTTGGCCTTGTGGTCGTATTTGCGCGGAGTTAGCGCGCTCGAACCGGGCCCGACGCGGTTGGTCCCCCCGGGGGGACCAGGTCCGGCATGGCGCTTTGCACTGTCGATCCGCAAAATGCACCGTGTTGTTGACAGGTGTTCGGACATGGGTATAGTTCTGTTGGAGCGTCTTCGCGACGTTTCTGTTTCTTTTCGTCGGGCGTCCTTGCCCGGAGTCCTTGGTCCTGAACCTGTCCCTCCTCCTGCGAGATGCTTTTGCGTAGCTTGCACCTCTTTGCGAACGCCGGATCGGCCGTCGCCGCCATGTGCGCGGTTTTCCTGTCCGCGGCGGCTGAGCCGGGCGCGACAAGGTATATTCCCCCGCTGAGCGAGCCGATGCCGCTCACATCGACCTTCGGAGAGTACAGAAGTCGCCATTTCCATGGAGGGATCGACTACAGCACGGGGGGCAAGACCGGAATGAGCGTCCACGCCGCCGGGGCGGGGTACGTCCGGCGTATCCGGGTCTCGGGCTCCGGTTACGGCAAGGCGTTGTATCTGAACATGGAGGACGGCAGGACTGCCGTGTACGCGCACCTCGAGGAGTTCGCCCCGAAAATCAGAAGCGTAGTCGAGGAGATACAGGGGCGGCAGGGGCGGTACAGAATAGATCACATAATGGACGCGGAGAGCCTCCGGGTGGATGCGGGGGAGCTCATCGCGTACTCCGGTGATTCCGGCGCCGGTCCCGCGCACCTTCACTTTGAGATTCGAGAGGGCGAGCGACAAGTAAACCCGTTGCTTCTGGGCGTGAGCGCGCACGACTCAAGCCCTCCGCGCGTACGATCGGTCGTATTCATACCCCTGGGCCCGCACTCAATGGTGGACGGGCGGAACAGACCTCTGGCCCTGGGGCTAAGATGGGATCGTGGGCGGGGTGTCTACTCCACTTCGCGGACGCCGAGCATCGAGGGGGACGTGGCCCTGGCGTGCAGGATATACGACCTGGTGGATGGCAAGCCCAACCGGCTGGCCCCGCACCGGGTGGAGATGCGCGTTGACGGCGAGACGGAGTACGAGGTGGGTTTCGACTCCGTAAGTCTCAGCTCCACCCAGCAGGTGGAGCTCGTTTACAACTTCGACTATGCGAGGAGAGGCGCCCGCAACGTACTGAATCTGTTCTGCGCGCCCGGGAGGATGGTGGGACTGAGCGTAGAGGAGACGCCCCTGCGCGGCGTGCTGAGCGTCGAGGGGGGCGGGACGCTGGGGGGTCGGAGGCTTCGCTCTGGGAGGCATGGGCTCGAGATCTTGGCAATAGATTTCAACGGGAACAAGCGGGCCGCGAGGTTGGACTTCATAGCCAATAACCGACCGGCGCTCGTTTCGGTCGGATTCCGCGAAGACGAGGGCACTGTAGCGGTGCGGGCTTTGGATCCCGAAGGCGGGCGCGTTGTCGTCGTCCTGGAGAGATCTTCGGACGGTGGCGCCACCTGGCGCGAGGTGGGCCGCCGTGACTCCACCGGCGCTTTCTCCGGGAAGTTCGAGGTGGCCGCGCTGTCCGGTGGCGACGTGGTCAAGATCAGCGCCTTGGACGAATGGAAATGCGCCTCGGAGCCGGTCTACCTCGGCCCGGGTCTGTGCGACGGAGGCGGCTTGAAGGGCGACATAGACGTCGTCCCGAGGGTAGGCTACGCGGAGATAACGTGGGTTTTGGATTGTGCGGCAGCCGAAGAGCCGCAAATGTGGATCGTCGACCCAGAGGCGGCTGTTCAGGTCAGGACGCTGGGCGCCGAAAGGACCGGCCCTGCTTCATTCAGGGCCACGGTGGACATCGGGGATTCATTGGGTCCTTCGGCCTCCGTGATGGTCAGGGCGAACGGGGCCGGGCGGGGCGGCGTCGCGCGAAGGCCGCTCGGGGTCGCTGTTATCGAGGCGGGCCGCGCGGATACAACGCTGCTTCCCGGCGGCGCGGTCCTTGTGCTTTCAGAGGGGACCTTTGTCGAGGACGCTCTCATTGTGGCAGGTGTCGAGGACTCATTCGAGGTGGGCGCTCTCGGAGAGCTCGTTCCGGTGAGCCCTCCATACAGGCTCAATCCACCCACCCAGTACTTCGACGGATCAGGAGAGCTGTTTCTGCCGGCCACGGGGCCGAGGGCCGACTCCAAGAGGGTCGGCCTCTACAGGAAGGTGGGCGAGGACTCGTGGAGGTGGGTCGGCGGCGTGAGGGGTGAAGGGGGCCGGACGGTCGGAGGAGAGGTGTCGCACTTCTCGGTCTACGCTCTGATGGAGGATATAGAGGCGCCCAGGGTGACCCTGCGACGCCCGCGCGACGGCGCGAGATTGTGGACTTCGCGGCCCTTACTCGACGCTCGGATTCGAGATAAGGGTTCCGGAATTGACTGGGACCGGGTGTACTTTACGATTGACGGGAAGAAAGTGGTGACCGCTTGGGAGGCGGAGACGAGTCACGCGTGGGCCCGGCCGCGCTACGCCCTGTCGCCGGGGCGCCACCGGATAGAGATTACGGCCTCGGACCGGGCCGGCAACTGGACGCTCGTCGGTTCGGACATTGTTATCGAAAGGTAGAACCGCCTTGAAACATTCCGGTTTCGTTCATCTTCACAATCATACCGAGTACAGCCTTCTGGACGGCGCGTGCAAGATAGATGATCTCGTGGACGCGGCGAAGAAGCACAAGATGCCCGCGCTCGCCATAACGGACCATGGGAACATGTTCGGAGCGGTGGAGTTCTTTCAAAAGGCCTCGGACAAGGGCGTCAAGCCCATAATCGGCTGCGAGGTCTACGTGGCCCCCGGCTCGCGGCACGAGCGTACGAGGCCGCCGGGGATGATCGAGGTCGCCAACCATCTCATACTGCTGGCCAGGGACCTCGAGGGATACCACAACCTCATGGAGCTTTCCTCCATAGGATATCTCGAGGGTTTCTATTACCACCCGCGCGTGGACATGGAGTGTCTGGAGAGATACAGCGGGGGGCTGGTGGCCCTGACGGCGTGCCTGAAGGGCAAGGTGGCGGACTGCATCGTGCGGGGTGACGAGAAAGGCGCGATGGAGACAGCGGGAACACTGGGGGAGATCTTCGGGGACGGGAATCTCTATCTCGAGATACAGGATCACGGAATCGAGAAGGAACGCCGGATGGTCGCCGGGATGATGGATCTGAGCCGGCGTACGGGTCTGGCCCTTGTGGCCACGAACGATTGCCATTATCTGCGCAGGGAAGACGCGGAAGCCCACGACGTGCTGCTGTGCATACAAACAGGCAAGACCGTTTTCGACGAAGAGAGAATGAGATTCGGCTCGGACCAGATGTTCTTCAAGTCGCCCGCCGAGATGGCCGAGCTCTTCCGCGAGGTTCCCGAGGCCTGCGAGAATACGTTGGAGGTCGCGGCGAAGTGCAATGTGGCGCTCGAGTTCGACACGATGCATCTGCCGGACTCTCCGATCCCCGAGGGCTATGACGGAGCGAATCCGTACCTGAGGGACATGGCGGCGAGAGGTCTCGCCGAAAGATACGGCCTGCCCTCTTCCGAGGCCTCGGAGAGGCTGAGGGAAGAGCTCGACGTCATCTGCAAGATGGGCTACGCCGGATATTTCCTCATAGTCAAAGACTTCATAGACAGGGCGAGGGAGATGGGTGTCCCGGTGGGCCCCGGCAGGGGGTCGGCTGCGGGAAGCCTCGTCGCCTACTGCCTGAGAATAACGGACGTGGATCCGATGCGGTTCGGACTCCTGTTCGAGCGTTTTCTGAACCCCGAGCGCGTCTCAATGCCCGACATGGACATAGACTTCTGCTTCGAGCGCAGGGGAGAGGTGATCGACTACGTCATCAGCAAGTACGGCAAGGAGAGCGTGTGCCAGATAATAACGTTCGGCCGGATGGCGGCCAGAGCCGTGCTGCGAGATGTGGGGCGGGCGCTCAACCTTCCTTACGCCGAGGTCGACAGGATCGCCAAGCTCATACCGGCGACGCCCGGAACCACGCTGGCGGACGCGATGCAACAAGTTCCGGAGCTCAGGAACCTCGCCTCCGCGAGCGAGACGTACGAGAAGCTGATTAGGTGCGCGGAGGCGCTCGAGGGGCTCGCCCGCCACGCGTCCACGCACGCGGCCGGGGTGCTCATCGCGCCCGGCAGGATAGGCAACTACGCGCCCATCTACAGGTCGGCCAAGGGAGAGACCACCACCCAGTACGACATGAAGTCCGTCGAGAAGATAGGGCTCTTGAAGATGGACTTCCTCGGTCTTCGTACTCTGACGGTCATCCACGAGACGGTGAGGCTGACAGCCGAGAGGCGGGGCACGGAGCTGGTCTTGGAGGACGTGCCTCTCGACGACGAGGCCGCCTACCGGCTCCTGTGCGATGGCGCCACGGTCGGGGTCTTCCAGCTCGAGAGCAGCGGGATGCGCGATCTGCTCAGGCGGCTCAAACCGGACAAGTTCGAGGACATCATCGCGGTGAACGCCCTTTTCAGGCCGGGCCCCCTGGGCAGCGACATGGTCGCGGACTTCATCAAGTGCAAGTCCGGAAAGAAGAAGATCCGCTACGCGCATCCCATGCTGGAGCCCATCCTCAAGGACACCTACGGCGTAATCCTGTACCAGGAACAGGTGATGGAGATAGCCAGCAAGATGGCCAACTTCAGTCTCGGCGAGGCGGATATCCTGCGGCGCGCCATGGGGAAGAAGCGACAGGAGGAGATGGAAGCCCAGAAGAGGGCCTTCCTGGGGGGGGCGAAGGAGAACGGTATCGAAGAGCGTCTGGCGGGCAAGATCTTCGAGCTCATGGCCCACTTCGCCGGCTACGGTTTCAACAAGTCCCACAGCACAGCCTACGCCCTGATCTCCTACACCACGGCCTACCTGAAGGCTAACTTCCCGGAGGAGTTCATGGCTGCCTCCATGAGCAGCGAGTACGGGGATCCGTCCAGGGTGGCGCTTCTTGTGGAGGAATGCAGGAGGATGGGGATAAAGGTCCTTCCTCCCGATATCAACCTCGCCCTGAGCGGGTTCACCGTCCGTCCGGAGGGGATTCGTTATGGAATGGCCGCCGTCAAGAACGTCGGCCGGGCGTGCGTGGATTCGATAGTCAGCGAGAGAGAGAGCGGGGGCCCGTTTACCGACATATTCGACCTGATGGAGCGGGTGGACTCGAAGCTGGTGTCGCGGCGGGCCATGGAAAGCCTCATAGCGGCCGGCGTGTGCGACTCCCTCGGGGGAAGCAGGGCGTGGATGATAAAGGCTCTGCCTGTGGCGATGGAGTCGGGCCAGCGCCTGCAAAGAGACAGGAGCCTGGGGCAGGAGAGCCTGTTCTCAGTGGAATCAGCGGGCAAGGCCATGAGGCCCGAGGTGGCCTACGAAGAGGATTGGCCGAGGTCCAAACGGATCGCAAAGGAAAAGGAAGCGCTGGGGCTCTATCTCTCCGACCACCCCCTGTCCCCGTACAGGGAGATAATAGAGAAGGCCTCCGTGCAGACGACCGCGGACATCCGGGACATGTCGGATTCGGTGGGGGCCAGGACCATAGGCATAATCTCCACGGTGCGGGTCACCACGGACAAGAACGGCAGGAACATGGCCTTCATAGGCGTGGAGGATTTTCTGGGAACTCTCGAATGCATAGTCTTCTCGAGCGTCTACGAGCAGGCGAAGGAGCTGATCGAGCCCGACAAGGTGGTGTGGATCGAAGGCGACACCAGCGCGAAGGAGGACGAGGAGACGAAAGTCCTGGTGAGGGAGATCAGGGCCGTGGAGGACGATGGAAGCGCGCCCAGGGAGCTCCGGTTGCGCTTGGACGGGGCCCTGCAGGGCAGGGCGGAGCTGGAGAAGCTGAGGAGGGTGCTCCAGAGACATCCGGGCCCTTCTCGTGTATACTTCCTTGTGGAGGGTCCCGACGGTTCCTCCTCGACGGTAAGAGGAGGCAATGTCAACGTGTCCATAACCAGCAAGCTACTGGAGTCTCTCTCCACGATGCTCGGGGAAGAGAAGATCGAGGTGCACGAGGTCGCAATGGAGAAGGGCGCAGGCGCGGGGGTGGCGTGAACGGAACGTGGCTGGATTTCGAAAAGAAGATCGTTGAGCTGGAGCGGAGGATAGAGGACCTGCGCAACTTCTCGACCGCCGAGGACATCGAGCTCTCGGACGATCTCAAGCGGCTCGAGAAAGCGCTGGACCGGGAGCGACGAGACACTTATTCCAAGCTGACCAGATGGCAGAGGGTGCAGCTCGCCCGGCATCCGCGGCGCCCGTACACCCTGGACTACGTCGAGTTGCTGGCGCCGGACTTCGTGGAGCTGCACGGCGACAGGCTGTATCGAGACGATCTGGCCATCGTGGGCGGATTCGCAGGCATCGACGGCGTGCCCATGCTGATAGTCGGGCACCAGAAGGGGAGAAACCTCAAGGAGAACAAGGCCAGGAACTTCGGGATGCCGCATCCTGAGGGATACCGTAAGGCAATCCGCCTCATGAAGCTCGGCGCCAAGATGGCGATGCCGATCGTCTGCTTCATAGACACGCCTGGAGCTTTTCCAGGAGTCGAGGCCGAGGAGCGCGGGCAGGCCGAGGCAATTGCGAAGAATCTGAGAGACATGGCCCAGCTTCCGGTCCCGGTCGTCGTCGTGGTCATAGGGGAAGGGGGCAGCGGGGGCGCCCTCGCCATGTCCATGGGGGACGTCATCTTGATGATGGAAAACGCGATCTACTCGGTCATTTCACCCGAGGGTTGCGCGGCTATCCTGTGGAGGGACGCCGCCATGAAACAGCGGGCGGCGGAGGCGCTGAAGCTGACGGCCGAAGATCTGCTCCAACTGGGCGTGGCGGACGAGGTGATTCAGGAGCCTCTTGGAGGCGCCCATCGTGACGTGGCGGCCGCTGCGTCGTCGGTGAAAGAGATAATATTGAAGCACATCGAGGCTCTCGGGAAGCTGGAGACCGAAGAGCTCCTCGACAGGCGCCACGCGAAGTACAAGCGTATCGGAAAGTATCTGGAGGGTTAAGCGGTGCGGATCCCGGGAGCGTGGAGGAGCTGATGCTCAAGGAAGAGTTGCTCAAGATTCTGGCGTGCCCTAAGTGCAAGGGCGAGCTTGAGTACGACAAACAGGGCGGGTGGCTGGCCTGCGGTAATTGCCGGTTGCGGTATCCTGTAAGAGACGACATTCCAATAATGCTCGTGGACGAGGCGGAGCGATTCTAGGCCGGGCGGCGCAACGGCTCCAAGATGGTTCTCCTGATCGACATCGCTAGGTGACCTATTGATCAAGACAGTACTGCCGAAAGGCCCCCCATTGAGCGGAGCCGCGCTCGCCTCCGGACTCGTGCTGGTCGCGCTCCTCGTTCCCCTGAACCCTCCGGCCGCATCGAGCGCGAGGAACGATCTGCGCGTTGTCTCCAACGGCAGGTACTATTTCGAGGCGGTGTTGGAGGTGCCGGCGCCTGTGCTGCTGCCGGATAGCCTCGGAGGCGAAGGAACGGTCCGCGTGGAGCTGCCCGGATGGGGCTCGTCGTCTCCCGAGGGGGCTCCTGTTCTGCCGGAGCTCAGCCTCGCGGTGGCGGCGCCGGAAGGAGAGGATGTCCGCATATCCGTGAGGGGCGAGACCCCCAGGGTCCTCGAAGGCATCCGGCTCGCCCCATCGCCCCGCCGGGGCCGCGGCGGGGCCGATCCAAGAGAATCCCCGAGATCCATTTACGGGCGTGACGCGTTCTGGCCCGAGTCGATCTTTGAGACGGGCGAGGCCTGCTACCTTCGTGACCTACGGCTTGTTCCCCTTGAAGTGCGGCCTGCCAGGTACAATCCGGTCTCCGGAGAGCTTCAGGTATACGAGAAACTCAGGATCGTAATCGAGGCCGACCCGGGGGCGTCCGGAGCCGCCCGCCCGCCGGTCGGTTCGGACGCCGGTGGTTGGGAGGATGTATACAGGGCGGCGGCGCTCAACTATCCTTCGGACACCGCCGATCGCGCCATGCGCAGAAGGCCCGCGTCCCGCGACCGCCTGTCCGGCGACTACTTCGACGATTCCGAGGTGTGGCTCGCCGTGGACGTGGAGACAAGAGGGATGTACAGGATCGCCTACGAGGACCTGCTGGCAGCGGGAGTTTCCGAGGCGGAGCTGGCCGGCCTTCGAACGTCGACTATCCGGCTGTACAACGGTGGGGGACTTTCCCTCCGTGAGGACGTGTCCGTGCTGGACAGACCCTCCTGGATGACCGAGTGCGCGCTGCTGATAGATGACGGGGACGACGGGGGCTTCGACAGGGGCGACGGGATCGTCTTCTACGGCCTGGGTCCCGAGGAGTGGATGGACTACTACACGGGGGCGGAGGCTTGGGGGGAGCGGGTCCAGAACGTGCACTCCGCCGGGAACGTCTACTGGCTCACGTGGGAGGGCAGCTTCGAGAGCGGACCGCGCGCGCGCGTAGCGGCTATCGACGGGGCCCCGGCGGGCGCCGCGCTCGAGCCCGAGATGTACAGGGACAGGGTCCATGTCGAGCGGGACCGCGAGTACAACTCGGAGCAACAGCCGCGGGAGCGCGGCGTACGGTGGGAGCTATGGTGGTGGCAGAGCCTCAGCGCCTCCGATCCCGGAGGGAGGGTGTACAGGGTCGGGCTCAAGGACTCTGTGGTCACGGAGGCGCCGTGCAGACTGAAGGCGCGCTTTTGGGGCTCCACCTACTCTCTGCACGGCTACTATCCCGACCACATCCTCAGCTTGTCCTTCAACGGGAGCGACAGCTTTCTCGCGACAGGCTTCTTCAGGGAGAGAATCGACGTCGACACGACCGCCGTATGGGCGGTCGAGGGCGAGAACACGCTGGTCGCGAGGGTTCCGCCTGTCGAGGACCCGTACATAGATGATAGGGTCGATGTGAGCTACTTCGCCTGGTTCGAGCTGGAGTACTACCGGAGGTTCGTCGCGGAGGGCGGGGAGCTTTGTTTCGACTGGACCGAGGGTACAGCGGGGCCGGTCAGGTTCGAGGCGACGGGCTTCGGTGACGGGACGCCCCTGATCTTCGACGTCACGGACAGCTTCGAGCCCGCCTTGATCGTCAATCCGTCGGTCTCGTCCGACACGGTGACCTTCCAGGTGAATCTCGACGGGTCGCGAAGCAACTATTATCTCGTCTCCCAAGGCGCCTTGCGCGCTCCCGCCGGGATAAGGCGCCGCGAGCCCGAGAGCCTGCGGGCGAGTACCGCGCCCACGGACTACATAATAGTGACGGGGGGCGAGCTGGCCGAGGCCGCCGAGACCCTCGCCGAATGGCGCCGGAGTCACCTGCACGGAGTCACGGACGGTGGAGGACGGGCCTACGTGGAAGTCGTGGACGTCGAAGAGCTTTACGACGAGTTCTCGTGGGGGCTGGTGGACCCGCTCGCCATCAGGGATTTTCTGGAGCTCAGATTCCGTTCCGCGGCGCAGGGAGAACGCCCGCCCTCCTACGCTCTCATGTTCGGAGACGCCACCTGGGACTTCCTGGATCTCAAGGGCCTCGGTGTCTCCAACATAGTGCCTTCCTACGATCTGGCGTACGACATTCGCTCGACGAGGCGGTTTTCAACCGATGACGTTTTCGTGTTGTTCGAGGGACCCGTCGACTACTTCGACCCTCGCTCCGGCGGGGACAGGTACATGGACATGGCGATCGGGCGCTTGACGCCGGTCACCGCGGCCGAGGCCATGGACTTGGTAACAAGCAAGATCATAGGTTTCGAGTCCGGCGCCGAGCCCGGCCCCTGGAGATGCAACGTGATCCTCGCGGCCGACGACAACTGCATAGGAACCGCCCCCGAAGGTCTGGGCGAAAAGCACACCGACCAGGCGGACAGTCTCTACAAGAAACAGCTTCCCCGCGCTCTTGACGCCACAAAGATATACCTCATCGACTACGGCGGTCCCGGCTGCGTGAACGCAAGTAAGCCGGAGGCCAGAAGCGACTTCATCGGGGCGCTGCGGGCGGGCGCCACGCTCACCAACTACGTAGGTCACGGCTCCGAGGGCAGCCTCGCCGAGGAGACCCTGTTCCTGGCGGACGACGTGGCGGCGCTGGACAACGAAGGCAGGCTGGGGTTTTTCGTGACGGCGTCCTGTGCCGTCGGCAAATTCGATGAGCCGCTGGATGTGGGCATCGCGGAGGGAATGGTGAAGCACCCCCTCTACGGGTCACTGGCGGCTTACAGCGCCACGACCGTCGCGTACGTGCCGCCCAACAAGGAGCTGAACGCGGACCTTGTGGAGTCCCTGTTTCCACGGCGTGGCTCCGAAGGCGAGGTCAACGTCGGCCCGGTGAAGACCCTGGGCTTGTCGGTCACGGAGGCGGAGGCCGCGTTCGACAACTGGTTCTACGTGGCCCCCTACAAGTACGTCCTGCTGGGCGACCCGGCGTCCGTTCTCGCGGTTCCCGGGACGGCGTATCCTTCCGAGGGGCCGTTCCTCCATCTCGAGCTCGATCTCGACGGCACCGAGCTCGCGGGCGGCGAGCGGGACACGCTCACCGGCCGGGTAATGGAAGGGGTGGGCGCCGCGAGTTGGTTCAACGGGACCGTGGATGTCCTGGTCCAGGGGGCGGTGATAGAGATCCCGCTTCGCGAGTTCGAGCCTTACATAAGGACCGGCCCCACTTTCTACCGGGCCCGCGCCGACGTCGTCGAGGGCGCCTTCGAGATTTCCTGGGTCAACCCCTACGAGCTGATCTCCGGCGGTGGAGGCAGGGTCAGGGCCTACGCGTGGAACGAGGGCCGGGACGCACTCGGCTCGGTGGCCGATCTTGCCGTGACGCCTCCCACCGCTGGAAAGCCGGACGATGAAGGTCCGGAGATCGAGCTCTCCTTCGACGGAGACCCGGGCATGGTAACTCCCGGTTCCTCGCTGACCATAAAGGTGAGCGATCCCAGCGGGATAAACCTGGCGCCCGTCCTCGCCGAAAACGCCCTGTTTCTGCGATTACACAACGACGATCTGGGCCGGGTGGTCGACGGACCCGTGGACTTGTCTTCGGAGTTCAAGTATCAGAGGGGAAGCTCTTCGTCGGGGACCGCCGTCTATACGCTGCCCTCGGGGCTGCCTGTGGACGAGCGCACCAACTCCTACAGGGTCGTGGTGCGCGCTTCCGACAACTTCAGCAACCCGAGCGCCGCGGAGCTGGCCTTCGAGATCCGGGAGACGGCGGAGCTGACCTTGAGCGACGTCATCAACTACCCGAACCCCTTCTCGGAGTCCACGATCATAGGGTTCAGGGTAAGAAAAGAGGCGGATATAGTCGTTAAGATATATACGGTGAGCGGCCGGCATGTGAGGACCCTGCGCGCACCTGGCGCGACCGGATGGTCCCAGGTCGTCTGGGATGGGACCGATTCCAGCGGCGACCCGGTGGCCAACGGCGTCTACCTTTACAAGGTCGCCGCGGCGGCGGTCGCGAGCCCGAGTGAGAAGGCCGATTTCGTAGGCAGAGCAGTGGTGCTGAGATAGGCGCGGGAGCGCCCGGCCGTCGCCGGCGCAAGGCCGCTTCCGGCCGTTGAAAGTTGACCGTTTGCGTTTTCTTATGCTAGACTCACTATAGGAGTCTTGTAGAGCCCCCCAACCACCTGCCAAGCTACCAGGGAGGATGACAGAATGAGGAGAAGTATAGCCCTTTGGCCGGGGCTGGCGCTCGTTGCGATTTTTCTAATGTGCGGGCAGGCTTGCGCTCAGATAACCGCCGGCGCCATATCCTTGCAGATCGCGCCGGGCGCCCGCGCCGACGGCATGGGGACGGCGTACACGGCGCTGGCCAATGACGGCTATGCCAATTGGTGGAACCCCGCCGGCCTTGCCTTTCTCGGCGAGGATCTCGGCTCGACGGGGCCCCCGCCCGGCTACAAGGGCGTGGGCATCACGTTCAGCCAGCTCGTCCCTGGTCTTTTCGACGACGTGTATTATAGTTATGCGACTTACTCGCAGAAGCTCGGCGATTGGGGCGGCTTCGGCGTGAGCGTTCCGTTCATCACCTACGGTGAGATCCCCATAGTCGTCGATGACGGCGAGACGGGCTTGCAGGTGGACACGCACACCCCGGCGGAGTTCGCGGCCGGCTTCGGCTACGGAACGCGGCTGCGCGAAAACCTGTCCTTCGGCGCCGGCGTGAAGGTCTACCGTATGGATCTGGCTCCGAAGGTTCTCGATCCGAGCATCGATCTTCCTGAGGGCGCGACCGGGACTACTTTCGCCGCGGACGTGGGGGGCCTTTACCGCTCCAAGGCGCTGCCTCTGGCCGTCGGCGTATCCATGTTGAACCTGGGGCCGGACATAACCTTCGTGAAGGCGAGGGAGTCGAGCCCGCTTCCGCGCGTGCTCAAGGTGGGGGCGGCTTATAGAATCTATGAGTGGAGCAACAGCTCCATCCTCGGTGCCTTTGACTTAACGAAGCCCTTTGTAGAGCTGCGCGATGAGATCATCTGGGGCGGCGGCGTGGAGTACGCCTTAGCCTGGGGAAAGAACGGGAACCTCGCCCTCAGGGCCGGGTACTACAGTGAAAGAGAGGGAGATATCGAGGACCCGACGTTCGGTCTGGGCATAGGCTGGGGAGGCATCAGATACGACTTCGTGAGCTTCCCACAGTCGAGCGTACTTGACTACGTCTCTCGACACTCCATTCAGATCTCGTGGCAGTAGTGTCCCCCTGAGGAGTATGTCGACTTGAAGCAGATATCGCTGCTTTGTGCCGGCGTCGCCGTCGTCGCGACCGGCTGGGCCTTCGCCGAAAACGCCGAGTGCGCAAAGCTCAAGATGTTCAAACCCCCCGCCCGAGCTATTTCGAACCTCCGGACGACGGCCGCGCCCGAGGACTCGGCCGGCGGCCGTCCCGGCCGGCTTCCTTTCAGGGATTTCTTCGGGCCAACACGACCGGCGTCCCTCCTCGGCTCCCCGGGGGCGCGATCGCGACCGCAAGGGAGCCTCCCGGCGACCGTCTCTGCGGGCGAGAGCGACACCATGAAGGTGCTCGCGATCAGGGTCGACTTCTTGACCGACAGGGGGGGCAGTCAGACCAGCACCCCGGACGGCAAGTTCGATCTGAGGTCCGCCGACCAGCTCGGTGCTCCCGAGTCCCTTGTGGATCCCCCGCCGCACAACAGGGACTACTTCATGGCGCACATGAAGGCGCTGTCGAACTATTACTACGGCCAATCCTACGGCCGGCTCGTCCTGGAGTACGACGTTTTCCCAGTCGAGCGGGACTCGGCGTATCACCTGTCGGACACCATGGACTACGGCCCGTGGGCAATATCCCAGGACAGCTTGATAGTACGAGCGGCCAGAGACGTGTTCATAGATTCGATCGAAGCCGCGGATTCGAGCGGAGATATAGACTTCAGCGAATACGATGCCTACGTCGTGTTTCACGCGGGGCCCGATTTTCAGTCGGACATCAATTACGACAGCCGGAGAGACATACCTTCTTATACCATCCCTCTTTTCGAGGACAGCGTCGCCGTCAACGGCGGGTCTCATTACGTGCACCTGGGCATGGTGATGCCGGAGTGCACGTACCAGGACGGCTTTCTGGGCGCCCTGAACGGCGTCCTCGCGCACGAGTTCGGTCACGTGCTCGGCCTTCCGGACCTGTACGACATAAACACCCTGTATCCGGTGGTGGGAGATTTCAGCCTAATGGACACCGGCGGAATGCTACAGGGCGTGCTGGAGGATCCGGACAGCGGGGACCTCTACGCGGTGTACGGGCTGTTGCCGGTAAGCCTCGATATCTGGTCCAAGGCCATACTGTGGCCGCAGAGGCTCGAGCTCCAGGTCGTGGACAGCGCGGTGGATACGGAGCTGGAGGCGATACAGACGTCGCCCCGAGGCCTGTTCGCCCTGATCAACAACGAGGAGTACTTCCTGGTCGAGAACCGCCAGGTCGATCTGGACGGCGATATGACCGTGGTCCTGAACGCGGATCCGGAGACGGGCGTCGTCATGGGGCCTGAGGGAAACGAATACGATTTTCTGATGCCCGGCTTGGGCGGAATCCTGGTGTGGCACATCGATGAGAGCGCCATCTTCGGCAGGAACGTGGGCCCGTATTTCGGGGTGAACTCGAACTCCAGGAGGCGGGGGATCAAGCTGGAGGAGGCCGACGGGATACGCGACATCGGCAACATCTTTTCGATATACTTTACGGGCAGCCCGGAGGAGCCTTTCTACCTAGGCAACAACACTTTGTTTTCCGCCGACTCCGACCCCTCGAGCGGCAGCAACTCTGGAGGGCACAGCCACGTGAGAATAGAGGTCTTCGACCCCCCGCGCCCCGGCATGCGAGTGAAGGCCGAGCGCGAATGGGGCCGGGCGGGTTGGCCCGTATGGCTTCGCTCACCTATGGCCGAGGGCTCCGTATGGGCCGGGCCGCTCTCCACGCCGGATAACTCCGTCGCCTTCGTCACCACGGACTCCGTGCTCAATATCGGCGAGCCTTCCAGGAACTGGCGCAACGTCCAGGTAAAGCTCCCCGGCGCGCCGATTCCCGGCATCAGCGGGCGCAGCCGCTCCGCTCAGGAGCAGGGCGCGCTGTACGCAAGCGTCCCCGGCTACGGCGTTCTCGCGTTCAAACCGGATGGGATGAGGCCCGACGGTTGGAGCTCGGCCGTGAAATCGGTCAGCACATGCCCGTCCGTCACCGAGGCCGGAGTCTTGGTCGGGCTCGAGGACGGAGTTATCGCGGCCCTGGACCGTAACGGAGATCTTCTTTGGACTGCCGGTGACGGGGGAGGACCGGTCGTCTCGCCTCTGGTGGTCGAGGACCTGGACGGCGACGGCGCTTTGGACGTGGCATTCGCCACGCAGGGGGGAAAGATCTGGGTGGTTGAGGAAGGCGGATCCACAAAGGACGGTTGGCCCATGCAGTGGAGGGACGGAGTGGTGTGGTTGACGGCGGGCGATCTGGATCGCGAGACCCCTCCGGCTATGGAGCTGATAGCGGCGGACAGCGCTGGGGCGATCGACATTCTGGATTTGGGCGGAGCGGTTGCGGCGGGCTGGCGCCGCCCGGGCGTTCGCCTGGCCGGTTCGCGGCCGTCCATCGCCGACGTCGATGGGGACGGCTTCCTGGAGGCGTCCTTCGTGTCGGAGGACGGCGATTTGTACTTGATGAACCACAACGCGAACGTGGCGACAAACTGGCCTTACAATCTGGATTCGGGCGGCGCGCCTGATTCCATCCGGTGGGTATCGTCTCCGGTTATGGCCGACGTCGACGAGGACGGCCTTCCCGAAGTGCTTGTGGGATCGCTGAACGGAGACATCGTCGCGCTGGATGCCGGCGGTAGCGTTTGCGAGGGCTGGCCCTACTCGTTCGGACTGCCCGTGCGCACGTCTCCGCTGATCTGCGACGTCTACGGCGACGGGGGTCTATCGTTGGTGGCGGGTGGCGACGACGGCGTGCTCTACTCGCTGTTTCCTCCGGCCGCGCTCTCCGGCGAGGAGAGTGCTCCGTGGCCGAGGTACGGTCGCAGCTCATCGTTGGCCAACGCCTTTCCTGTTTCACTCCTCGGGGAGCCTCAGCTTCCGGCGGAGCTGATGCCGGAGCAGTCGGTTTACGTCTATCCCAGCCCTGTCGTCGGGGACAGGGCGTATTTGCGCTTCACGCTGGCCGAGCGGGCGGAAGTGACGGCGACCATCATAGACATCAGAGGCCAGGAGGTGGCCGTGCTCAGGGACGTGGGGGGCGCTCGCGAAAACGAGCTGGAATGGGACACGGGGAACCTGGGTTCCGGGCTGTACTTCATAAGGGTCGTGGCCGTGACCGAAGAGGGCAGGGGACAGTCCAAAACGGTGAAGGTGGCCGTTGCGCGTTAGAGTGATCGAACTTACGGGCCTTGCGGAATGTGCCCTTATCTGCTAGAATTGTGATAGTGGGAGCCTGACGTCTGCTTCTCGGAGAGTTCTCAGTTGCCACCTCGATCTGCGCTGACATTTTTCCTCATAGCGGGCCTGATCTGTTGCTGTGCGACGGGGGCATATTGTTCCTCCCCTAAGGGCCTGCCGCTTCCGCCGGCCCTCTCGGTGAGGGCCGTTCCCTCGCCTCTTCTCGATCCGGCCGAGATTCTCGTGATACCCCATCACGGGGAGGGACGAGCCGAGGCGGCGAGGCGGATCATAGGGCTGGGGGCGGAGCCGGGCGGCCCGGTGGGCTCGGCCGGGCCTTCGGCGGGCAAGGCCATTCTACTCAGCGCGGTGGCGCCGGGGGCCGGACACATCTACAGCGGATACAAGAGGGGATACCTCTACCTGGGAATGGAGGCGGTCGCCTGGATCTCCTACCTTGTCCTCAGGGAGGACGGGAACCGAAGGGCCGAGCAGGCCGAGGAGTACGCCGGCGACCCCTTTGACCCCGCTTCGAATTGGAGCTTCGGTCGATATGTCAGTGAGGGATACTGCAACGCGTCCGGCGGTTCCGAGGCCGACAGCACCTTGAGGGCCAGGTGGGCGGACGACCGAGCCACGTTCTACGACCTGATCGAGAGGGATCGTTCTTACGACTGCGGCTGGCTGGGCTCCGAGGAGTGGAGCGAGTTCCGAGGCATGAGAAGTAACAGCGACGATCTTCTGAAGTGGGCCAGGTACGCTGGGGCGGCGGTTATCCTCAACCATGCCATAGCCGTCCTCGACATGGCTCGCCTGACCCGCGAATTTGAAATCCCCGGCGGTGCCGACGTCCGATTCGACGTCAAGCCATCTCTCCCGCATCCCTCCGGCACCATAAGAATCAAGAAGGAATTCTAATGAGAGCGGGGAGCCTGGTCGTTTCGCTGGCCGCGTTTGTCCTTCTGGCCGCGCCGCAGTGCGTCAGCGGGTCGGCACAGACGGATGGGCCGGCGCCACAGGCTGAGGGCCGCCTGGTGATGCTTCCCTCGGGAGCGCTCGCTCCGAGCGCCTCTTCGGGCGAAGACGCGGGAAGCGCGATGAGGGAGCCGACCACGGGCGACATGCTATTCTCGTTGATACTTCCGGGCTTGGGAGAGCTGAGGAGCGGACACAAGAACCGCGCTGCAATGCACCTCGCCGCAGAGGCGGCCGTGTGGGTGAGCTTCATCGTCTTTCGCGTGCAGGGAGAGCTCAGAAAGGACGATTTCGTCGAGCACGCGCGCGTATTCGGCGGCGTGGGGTCTCCCGAGGGGCAGTCCGCCGATTACTACAGGTACCTCGCCAATTACAGGAGTAGCGACCCGGGCCCCGACTCCTACAACGAGGAACAGGTCAGGCAGACGGCCAGGGTCCTTTTCCCCGATGACCTCGAGGCCCGGCAGAGATACATAGATGAGAACGAGATACGCGGTGAGCTGGCCTGGAACTGGGAGACCAAAGCGGCCTGGAGAACGTTCCGAGAGCTCCGGGAATCGAGCGAGCTCAGCTTTCAGCGTTCCAGGTTCAGCATCGCGGCGGCAGTGGCCAACAGGATCGCGAGCGTGCTCGGGCTCGCCCAGACAAGGGGCCCCGCCGGATCCAGTGTCAACGTCGGGGTCAGACGGCTGTCCGGCGGTGATTGCTACGCCACCTCGGTGTCCTTGAGCAAGAACTTCTAGAGGCGGCCGCCGCGCCGTCCGGGAAAGCCGGTAGTGCCGTCCGGCCGGTTCCCTCGCCCACAATCCCTTCCGATGCCCCCGAGGGCTGAGTGACCGGATGCCGGAAACCAGACCCCTTCAGAGATCGGGGGAGACCAATGCTGAAACATGGTGTTGTAATTGCGGTTGCAATTGCGCTGCTGTCTCCGTGCGCCTGCTCCGGACCGGGTCTCGGCGGGGTTGTACAACGGTCGGCGTTCGATGAGAAGCAGCGGGAGGCGACCGGTATTACGTATGTGAGGTCGATCCGCATCGACTTTCCCGGGGCGATGGGACGAGCGAGGGCTTCGAGCCTGGTCTTGCTGGCCGGGGAGCAGCTCGTAGTGGCGGACGCCGAACGGGGCCTGGCCGGGATGTTCTCGCTGGACGGAGATTTCATCACGTACCTCGAGGCACCCGGGGCATTCAGGGCCGGCGCCGTCGCGGAGGGTCCGGGAATGGCCGTGTACGTGCTCGAGTCGGACGGGCCTGCCGTTTACAGGTTCGATGCGACAGGGCAGCTCACCGGTGAGGCGTACTCCGACGAGGAGGGCCGCCGGTTCAAGGATCTTTGCTACGACAAGATGGGGGCTCTCTATCTCAGCAGCACGGAGGCGGACGAGATAATCGCTGTTGAGGCCGGCCTGGTCGGCGAGCGCGCCCTTGGAGGCTTCGGAGGGGGACGGGGCATGTTCGTCGACCCGATGGGCCTGGCGACGGATGGGAGAAACCGGTTGTACGTGTGCGACTCGGGCAACTCCAGGGTGCAGGTCCTGGACCAGTGGGGAGCGGTCCTGGCGGTCTGGAGCTTGAAGGCGGAGGGGCGCCTCCCCAGGCCTGAGACCATAGCGGCGGACAGATGGGGCAACGCATTCATAGGGGATTCGGGGTGCAGGTGTCTGAGGGTTCTGAGCCATGACGGCGCCGAGACCTTCCGTCTCGATTGGGGCGCGGCCGGATTCGGATCGGGCGGCGGACCGGCGGGACTGGACGTGCACTCCGGGGCTCTCTATGTCGGCGGAGAGCTCGACGGCACGGTACGGGTGTTTGATATAACCTATGCGCTATAACGTTGTAATATCGGCCGCGTGGATATTGTGTGCCTGCCTGTTGGCGCCCTGGAGCTCCGCGGGCGTCGCGGCGGTCCCGGCAGATGAGGCCGGCGCCGGGGCCGGTGAAGGGGGGGGCGCACGTGCTCTTGAAGTAGGCGGCCCCGAGTTGCAATCGGTGAGCCTTTCGCTCGAGAGAGGACAGCGGGCCCTGTCTCTGGGCAAGAGGCACCTCTTCGAAGGAACGCTTTCGCTGGAGGTCGACGGAGCGGCTCTGGTACGGGGCCGGGATTTTCTCGTCGATTGCGCCACCGGCACAGTGCTTCTGAGACGGACCTTTCCGAACGGCGCCAATCTGGTCGCGAGGTTCAGGTGCCTTCCCTTCGAGGTTGACGAGGTTTACTCGCCGCCGCAGGTGGGCGAGGGTGCGCGCCGGGAGGGAGCGGCCGGCGGCGCCCCGGAGGGGCCGGATCCGGGTGGCGGACAGCGTGGCGTAACGAGAAACCTCCGGGGTGCGGATCGCGACGAAGGCGCCGGGACGGCGTTGACGGTGGGAGGTAGCAAGAGACTCTCCTTCGAGCTCGGATCGGGGCGCGACCTGACCGTCAGCCAATCTCTTGATCTGGATATCACGGGAAAGGTCGGGAGCGACGTGGAGGTGAAGGCGGTCCTGTCCGACCGGAATCTCCCGGTTCTGCCCGACGGCAACACGCAGACTCTCGAGGAGCTGGACGAGGTGTTCGTGAAAGTCACCTCTCCTTCGCTTGGGGCGACGTTCGGAGACTACACGCTGTCGGGACCGCCGTCGCAGTTCGGCAGATTCAGCAGGACCGTCGAGGGGGTCGAGGCGTCGGCCCATATGGGCGGTCAGGCGGTAAAGGTGGCGACCGCCTCGCCCCGCGGCCGCTTCAGTTCGATGGAGCTGCTCGGGGAGGAGGGGAAGCAGGGCCCTTACTACGTGTTGGAGAGCGGCGAGGGACAGGCCACGATCGTTCCGGGAAGCGAAAAGGTGTGGCTCGACGGTGAGCTGCTGCGGCGCGGCGCCGCCGCGGACTACACGGTTGACTACGCGGCCGGGACCGTGACCTTCACCAGCGCGAGACCCATCACGAAGGATTCCAGGATAACAGTCGATTACGAGCACTCCACCGATGTCTACAAGAGATCGCTCCACACGGTGATGGCAAGCTCGTCGGCGGGCCCGCTCGAGCTCAGTGCGTCCTATGTCTTGGAGAGGGACGACGGCAACTCCGCCGCGGCGGGGGGAATAAGCGATGAGCAGAAGTCGGAGCTCGCCCGCATAGGCGACTCCTACACCGAGGAAGCTCCGCCGGACACATCCTCCGGAGAAGAAGCGGCTCTCCCCCCCCGCCCGCCCTCGTCGCACGAGGTGGTCGATGTGGCCGTCTCGTTCGCCCCGTCCGAGGCGCTCTCCTTCGAGACCGAGATAGGCGTCAGCGACCTGGACCTGAACACTTTCTCCGGACTGGACGATTCGGACAACAAGGGAACTGCATACAGCCTGAGAGCCCGCCTTTCGCCGCGAGGGCTGTCCGTGGGTGGAAGGGCCCTGGGGGCGTTCGAGATGAGCGCCTCGCACAGGAGCATGGAGTCCTCGTTCGCCACCATGGGAAGAACCGACCCGGCTCTCGATTACTACAAGTGGAACCTGCCCGCCGAAGCATTGGGTGGCGGTGAGCGCCGTTCGGAGCTCTCGATGAGCTACAGGCCGTGGGGCGGGATGGCCGTCGGAGCCGACCTGGGCCGGCTCTCTCTCGACGGGGGAGCGAGCTCTCGACTCGCCGGCGTCAGCTCGTCGATCGGCGGACCGAGAGGCTATTTGGTGAAATGGGAGCGAGCCGAGACCGAGGGCGCACTTTCCGAGGGCGGTGCCTCGCGCAGGGACCGGGGGCTTGCGCGGTTGCGCTGGGCTTTCGGCCCGGTGGCGCCCAGGTTCGAAGTGGAAAAGGAGCGCCTCAGGGACGGAGGCGGAGAGAACGGCTCCGACTATACGGTGGTCGGGGGAGGCGTGAAGACCTCGATCAGTGCCGTGTCCGCCGGCGCCTCCGTATCGGTCAGAGACGACTATGCTCTCACGGATGGCGCGCGAAGCAGGGAGACCAGTGCCGTCACCCAGAGCTATGGGCTTTCGTACAGGGACGGCCCGACGCTGGGGCTGGACGGGCGTTACAGTCTGCGCGCCGTCTCGGTGGACTCGACCGGGGCGAGGCTGAATACCTACGTTGCGTTCTTCGACGGGACGGGCCGCGGCTTGAAAGGCGCGTTGGGCTGGCGCGGCACCTATGAGGTCACGTCGACCGACGAAGGTCCGAGGACGGTGGTCTTCGTGGGACCGGGAAAGGGCCACTATGATTCCGGCGGCAGATACGTGGGAATCGGCGACTACGAGCTCTCCGACGAGGCCGGCGACGGACGTCTCTCGAGCAGGGTCACGCTGAGCTTCAGCTCGGAAATGGACTGGGGCCGGGCCGTGCGCCCCGGAGACCCGGCGGCGCTGGACAAGGTGATGAGCGCGATTCGCTGGTCGGGTCAGTACAGGATCGAAGAACATACCAGGGAAGCGGTAGCATCTCCGTCGCGTATTCTTCGCCCCGGCAGCTACATGAATCCCGACGATGTCATAAGAGGGAACAGCCTCCTGCGCCAGGACATCGAGATCTTCCCGCGCGCGGCGCTTCTTACGCCGCGGTTGAGATACGAGGTGCGAAACAGGCTCCAGAATCCGACCGGCAACGCGGCGTCCGGCACGAGGCTCCGCATCATGTCGATCAAGCTCAGAAGCCGTGCCCTGTCGAGAACGACGCTGCACGCCGAGCAGGTGTGGGGAAGGAGCTCCTCGCTGGGCTCATCCGATGCCGAAGGCGAAACGCTCCTGAGGAGGACGTCCGAGACAAGGACATCGGTGGTTTTCAGGCCGGGCGCCGCCGCGCTCCTGTCGCTGGGTTCTTCGTATCTGACGGACAGGACGCGGACGGGAGCTGAGGGCGCCAGATGGGAGATAGAGCCATCCGCGAGATTCTCCAGGCCCGGTGTCGCGAGCCTGGAGGCGGGCTGCAAGTGGGCCCGCGCGAGCAGGGGCAATTCAAGATCGTATGATCAGCTCCTCGGGTGGCTGGGCGACAGGGTCGAGTACAATCTTTCCGGACAGGTGGGGTTGGGAAGGGGACTCACTCTGGTGGCTACTCTGAGGGCGACGGGTATCGAGTGGAGCGACCTGTCGCACTACATGAAAATGGAAATGAGGGCGTTGTTCTAGATGAGTGCCGGAGAAGTAAAGAACCCCGCCGGGGGCGAGAGCCGATCGCCGGGTAGCCTCCCCGGGGGATGGGCGGCCGTGAAGAGGCTCGCCTTCAGGCGCGCCGCGCGGGGGCCGGCGCTCGCGGCGATATTGTGCTGGGCGGCGCCTGTGCCTGCTTCGTGCTCCGCGACCGACCTCATGGAGTGGCGGGGCGTCGAATCCTTCGACATCGAGAGACTCGAGCGTGCCGCCGCGGAGGTGGGAGCCGGCGATTCCGGGGCCTTGGACATCGACTGTCTGGGAACCGTTATCGTGGAAGCTTATCGTGCAGAAGGGTTCCTGGACGCCTCGGTGCGGCTTTCGCCCCTCGAAGACGGCGAGCCCGGCGTACTGCTCGTTGAGGTCATAGAGGGGCCGCGCTATGTAATGGGCGATATCTCGTTCGAGGGCGCGTCGCGCTTGAGCGCCGGCGAGCTCATCGAGGCTTGTCCGGGGCTCAGCCCGGGTGCGCCGTTCAGCCGCGACAACCTGAGCCGCTCCTTGGAAGATCTGTTGAGAGTCTATTGCGCCGAGGGCTACGCGCAGTGCCGCGTCTCCCCGAAGTCTTTCCGCCCCGGGCCGGGCCCGGTGATGGACCTCACGGTGCGAGTGGCGGAGGGGCCCAGGCGCGTGGTGGAAGGGGTCTCCGTGACTGGAGGGAGCACAAGGAGTGAGACTGCGGCGAAACTCGCCGGTCTGAAAGCCGGCTCGCCTTTCGATCCCTATGGCCTGCCGGAAGTGAAAGCCCGCCTGTCTTCGAGCGGGTTCTTCTCAGAGGTCGGAGACCCGGTGGCCGTTCCGGGGACCGCCGACTCTCTGGTGATGATCGAGGTTGCGGTGAAGGAACCGCCTTCCAGCTCGATAAGCGGACTTCTGGGCTACTCGGGCAGGGAAGGTGGAGCGGTTGGGTTCGCGGACTTGAACCTCGGCAATATTATGGGAACGGGGCGGGCCGGATCGTTCAGGTGGGAGAGCTCGGGCCGAGGCTTGAGCTCGTATAGAGCCGGGTACAGGGAGCCATGGCTGGGCGGCCTTCCGGTTGCCTTGGAGCTCGGCGTCGATCACGTCACTCAGGATACCACATACAGCACAACCTCCCTGTCCGCCGATCTGCGCGTTCAGGCCGGGCGCGGTTTCTCGTTCGCGCTCGGCATGGGAAGGGAGAGGACCTCCGTCGCCGGGCCGATCGAGGGTCTGGCCGGCAAGCGCACGAGGACCGCTCTTCGCGCAGGCGCGCAACTGGATCTCAGGGACAGGGCCTTGGACGCCCGCTCAGGAGCCCTCTTGAGCGCGGAAGGCAGCTGGGGCGCGCGTCATGACGTGCCCGCGGGGGCCGGCGAAGCCCGGACTTGGAACCTCACCAGGCTCGGTCTGCGAGCCGAGGTCCACAGACCTATCCACGGTCGCCACGGCCTTTTCTTCGGCGCCGGGTGGAGCAAGATCTTCACTGATCAGGCGTCCGTGCCGAACGACCAGCTCCTGAGATTCGGTGGGGCGGCGTCCCTCAGGGGTTACAGGGAGGACCAGTTCCACGCGCGCGAGACCGCGCTACTGCAAGTCGAGCACAGGATCTCTTTGGGCGGCGGTTCCAGGATCTTTTTCTTCACCGACCTGGGCGCGCTCGGCGGGGACCTCCCCGCCGGCGGGCTTCTGCTGGGATACGGTCTCGGGCTTCGGGCTCCGGCCGCGGGCGGGCTGATGGGCCTTGACTTCGCGCTGGGAGAAGGCGATTCCTGGGGCGAGGGCAAGGTGCACGTGAGAATGACCCGCGCCTTCTAGGCCTTCCGGGGCCGCGTTGACAGTCCGAACCGCGTGTCGTACCATCCGCTTGTATGTGTCTCTAACCCGCAGAACAGTCTCCATTGCAAAGGCGAAGCGCGAGTATGCAGACAATCTGGAACCAGAGCGCGAACCTAGCTCGAGCAATTCCCGGATACGAGCGCAGACCACAGCAAGAGCATTTCGCGTCGATTGTTCAAGAAACCTTGGAAGCCGGTGGGGTGACGTTAATTGAAGCTCCGACCGGAGTGGGAAAATCTCTCGCCTACCTGGTGCCCGCGGCGAGGTGGGCGATCGAGTCCGGCGCACGTGTGGTCATCTCCACGAACACCAAGAACCTCCAGGATCAACTTCTCTTGCACGACATACCGATAGTCTCCGAGCTGATCGGCTCCGGCATAAAGGCGACAGTCCTGAAGGGCCGTTCCAACTACGTCTGCATGAGACGGTGGCGGCTGTTGCAGAGTGGCCAGATAGAGCTTCCGCTGAACGGCGATCGGGAAGAGACCGCGTCCGCGGTCGGAGCCTGGATCGGCTCGACGTCGACCGGCGACCTGGGCGAGTTCGATCTCTACGGAGACCCTGGAGCGAGGCGGCTCATAGAGCTTGTCAGGGTCGAGGAGGGCACCTGCGACCCCGGCCGATGCAGCGTCGAAGAAGAGTGCTTCGTGCGCAGACTGAGGAGGCGCGCGTGGAAATCGCACCTTGTATGCGTGAACCATGCGTTGCTGGCGGGCCAGTTGCTGGGCCGCTGGGATGTTCTCCCCCCTTTCGACGTGATGGTGATTGACGAATGTCACAACGTGCCGAGAGTGGCCAGGGACCAGTTAGGCGTCCGAGTGGGCTCGGCCGCCTTCAACAAGGCGCTGTCCGGTCTGATTGGCAAGATCGCTTCCCTGGGGCCGCTCAAAGGCAAAGCCCGGTCCGCCGCCGAGGGGCGAAGGGGCGTCGCCGCCGCCGCCCGGGAGGCCGGCGGGAGAGCCGAGGAGCTCTTCGACGGCGTGCGCGGCGCGGTCGCGCGCAGCGGAGGAAGAGGCGCCGTGCGCTACAGGGGGTCCGGGGAGCTTGGCGATATGGTGATGGAGCTGGGGGCGCCGGTACTGTCCGCGTGCATCGGGCTGGCGGAGTCGCTGAGAGGCGTTCTTCCGGCTGCCTCAGGCGCTCCGGAGGTTTTGGAGGAGATCGAATCCGAGCTGGCTTCCTGGACTCGGACCTGTGACGACCTGGAGAAGCTTCTCAATCCCGCCGACGCAGAGGGCGCTTTCTGGCTCGATCGCTCTCCGGCTCTCAGGTGGGCGCCCGTGGACGTGGCCGGGCACATAGGTCCGGCCGTGGACGCCGCCTGCGAAGCAGTCGTGCTCACTTCGGCGACCATTACAGTAGGAAAGAGCTTCGACTACTTCAGGTCCACCATGGGGCTCACCTCGGAGCATTCATCGGAGCCTCGATGCGTTAGTGTGGAGTCCACCTTCGACCTGGAGAGCTCCGTCCTGTTTCTCGTGCCCGGCGATGGACCTGATCCGAGGGAGAGCGGCTTCGGCGACTACGTGGCGGAGGCGGTGCGCCGCATACTGGAGTGCACCGGCAAGAAGACGCTGGCGCTCTTCACTTCGCACTCCATGCTGCGGGAGGTGCGGGCCGCGCTCGACGGCGGAGTGGGGGGTGCCGCGGTTCTCGCGCAGGGGGTCGACGGCGGGCGCACCGAGCTGACGCGGGCCTTCAAGAGCGGCTCGCGGGGGGCGCTGCTCGGGACGGCCAGTTTCTGGGAAGGGGTCGATTTCCCCGGCGAGGAGGCCGAGGTACTGCTCATAGCAAGGCTCCCCTTTCCCGCGCCTTCCGAGCCCGTCGTGGAGGCGCGCTGCGAATCGCTCGAGTCGGAGGGAATCGATCCGTTCTGGAGTTACTTGCTGCCCGAGGCGGTAGTGAGGCTCAGGCAGGGTTTCGGGAGACTGATCAGAAGCCGTGCCGATAGAGGGGTGGTCGTGATTCTCGATCCTCGTGTAGTGCGGGCTTCATACGCAAGGGCTTTCTTGGGATCACTGCCGGTTCAGCCCAGGATCATGGACGGGGTGGAGAGCGCCGCGTCCGCCGCGGCCGATTGGTTTTCGGAGGTAAGGGATAATGCAAGAGAAGATAAGAGCGCCTAGAGGACCCGAGATCTCCTGCAAGGGCTGGCAGCAGGAGGCGGCGATGCGCATGTTGATGAACAACCTGGACGAGGAGGTCGGCGAGAACCCTTCGGAGCTCGTGGTGTACGGAGGCTCGGGGAAGGCGGCCAGGAACTGGGACTGCTACAGGGCGATAGTGGCCTCGTTGAAGGAGCTGGGTGACGATGAGACCCTGCTCGTCCAGTCGGGCAAGCCGGTGGGCGTGTTCTCCACGACCGAGATGGCCCCGCGGGTGCTCATATCCAACTCCATGCTGGTGCCCGCATGGGCTACCTGGGAGCACTTCTGGGAGCTGGAGGGAAAAGGGCTGATGATGTTCGGTCAGATGACCGCGGGAAGCTGGATATACATTGGCACCCAGGGAATACTTCAAGGCACGTACGAGACCTTCGCCGAGGCCGCCCGCAAGCACTTCGGCGGGAGCCTGAGCGGCAGGGTGGTCCTCTCCGCGGGCCTGGGGGGGATGGGGGGGGCACAGCCGCTGGCGGTTACGATGAACGGGGGCGTATGCATCGTGGTGGAGGTGGACAGGGACAGGGTGGAGAAACGTCTCAAGACGGCTTACTGCGAGATGGTGACCGAGGATCTCGACGAAGCGTTGAGGCTGGCCGATGAAGCGCGCCGGCGAGGCGAGCCCAGATCGATCGCGCTCGTAGGAAACGCCTCGGACGTGCATCCGGAGCTCTTGAAACGCGGTTTCGTTCCGGACGTGGTCACGGACCAGACCTCGGCGCACGACCCCCTCAACGGCTATGTGCCCGGCGGGATGACCCTGGAAGACGCGCTCGAGCTGAGGCGGAAGGAGCCCAAGGCGTACGTGAGCAAGGCGGTCGGGTCAATAGTCAGACACGTCGAGGCCATGATCGGTTTTCAGGACTCGGGCGCCGTGGTTTTCGACTACGGCAACAACATCAGGGGCCAGGCGAAAGAGGGGGGCCTGGACGACGCGTTCGCCTTTCCCGGTTTCGTCCCTGAATACATGCGTCCGTTATTCTGCAGCGGAAAGGGCCCGTTCAGATGGGTCGCCTTGTCCGGAAACCCGGAGGACATCAGGAAGACCGACAAGGCGGCCATGGAGCTGTTCCCGGAGGACACGGCGCTGCGCAGATGGCTCACCATGGCGGAGGAGAAGGTGAAATACCAGGGCCTTCCTTCGAGGATATGCTGGCTTGGATACGGGGAGCGGGCTCTGTTCGGGCGGCGTATAAACCGCATGGTCGCATCGGGCGACCTCGAAGGGCCTATTGTGATAGGCAGGGATCATTTGGACAGTGGGTCGGTGGCTTCGCCCTACAGGGAGACCGAGGCAATGCGGGACGGGAGCGACGCGGTGGCCGACTGGCCGATACTGAACGCTCTCCTCAACGCGGTCTCCGGGGCGTCATGGGTGTCCGTACATCACGGCGGGGGCGTGGGGATGGGAAATTCCATCCACGCGGGGATGGTGGTGGTCGCGGACGGCTCGGATGCGGCCGACGGGCGGTTGAAGAGGGTGCTTACGAACGATCCGGGTATAGGTGTCGCGCGCCACGCGGACGCGGGATATCCGGAGGCGATTTCATTCGCGCGCGACAAGGGCGTGAAGATCCCGATGTCCGAGTAGCGGGCGGCGATCGCGGGGATGGAGGACAAAGTGAGATCGGTGGACTTAGCCGTGCTTAACGCGTCGCAGCTCGTCACCATGGACGGCGATGGCGGAGGCGAGGAGCGCCTCGGCATTGTAACCGGCGGAGGGTTGCTGGCCTTCGGCGGCGAGATAGTCGAGGTCGGGCCGTCGTCAAAGCTGGCGCCTCATGTTCCCGAGGGCTGCGAGGTTTTCGACGCCTCGGGTTGCGTAGTCACTCCGGGGCTGATAGACGCGCATACCCACGTTGTCTTCGCGGGAAGCCGCGAGCTTGAGTTCGAGAGCCGCCTGAAGGGGCTGAGCTATAGTGAAATAGCGCGCGCGGGAGGGGGTATCCGATCGAGCGTGAGGGCTCTCAGGTCGGCGCGGTCCGATGATCTCAGGCTCGCGGGACGCAGGCGGCTGAGCAAGATGTTGTCTTACGGCGTCACCACCGCCGAGGTGAAAAGCGGCTACGGGCTGTCGTTCGAGGATGAGATAAGGACGCTGGAGATAATAAATGAACTGGCCGTCGAGGGCCCCGTCGAGATAGTGCCCACCTTCCTGGGCGCCCACGAGGTGCCGGACGAGTACCGATCCGACCGCGGCGCCTACCTCGATCTCGTCGTTGAAAAGATGATCCCCGCGGTGGCCTCGAGGTCCCTGGCGGAATTCTGCGATGTGTTCTGCGAGGAGGGCGTCTTCGACGTCGAGGAGTCCAGGCGCGTTCTGGAGGCGGGGTCCCGGGCGGGCATGGCCCCGAAGGTGCACGCGGATGAGCTCAGCCCGCTCGGGGGCGCCGAGCTGTCGGCGGAGGTGGGCGCCGCTTCGGCGGATCACTTGACAAAGCCATCGGATCGGGGGCTCGAGGCGATGATGGACGCCGGCGTGGTGCCCGTGTTGTTGCCCGGGACCAGCTTCTTCCTGCGCTCCGAGTACGCCCCCGCGCGGAGAATGCTCGACATGGGGCTGCCCGTGGCGCTCGCCACGGACATGAACCCGGGAAGCTGCACTACGGATTCCCTTCCGCTCATAATGACGATAGCCTGCCTCAACATGGGGATGCTGCCGTTTGAGGCGTTGGCGGCGGTCACCGTGAACGCCGCGGCCGCTATCAGGAGGCAGGACCGAATGGGAAGGCTGAAACCCGGTTATCAGGCCGACCTGACCATCTTCGAGGCGGAGCGCTATCAATATATAATTTACCACTTCGGATCGTCCGACGTGAGGACGGTCTTCAAGAAGGGAAAGATGATATACGATGTCCGGAGACTCTGAACGCACCTGCGCGTCGAATGCGGATAGGAGGAGAACATGCCGAGAGTAGTCGAGTGCGTGCCGAACTTCAGCGAGGGCAGAAGAAAAGAAGTGGTTGACGCTATAGTCGAGTCAATGACCGCGATCGAGGGCGTGAAGCTGCTGGACCGCGAGATGGACGCCGACCATAACCGGTGCGTAATCACGATCGCCGGAGAGCCGGATCAGGTGGAGGAGGCGGCTTTCAGGGGAGCCGCGAAGGCGGCCGAGCTCATAGATCTCAGGCAGCACAAGGGAGAGCACCCGCGCATGGGCGCGGTCGACGTGATCCCTTTCGTGCCCATAAGCGACTTCTACCTCAACGACTGCGTGGCGATGGCCCAGAGAGTCGGGGAGAGGATAGGGAAGGAGCTGGAGATCCCGGTGTTCCTGTACGAGGCCGCCGCCGGCAGGCCGGAGAGAGAGAACCTGGCTGACGTTCGCAGAGGGCAGTTCGAGGGGCTCTCCAAGGCTATCGGCAGGGACGAGGACAGGGCTCCGGATTTCGGCCCGAAAAAGATCCACCCGAGCGCAGGTGCTGTGGCGGTCGGGGCCAGGATGCCTCTTGTCGCGTTCAACGTGAACCTGGGCACATCGGACATAAGGATAGCGAGAAGGATAGCGGACACGGTGCGCGATCGAAGCGGTGGCTTTCGCTTCGCGAAGGCTTTGGGCTTCGCGCTGCAGGACAGAGGTATCGTGCAGGTGTCGATGAACCTCGTAAACACGCTGCGGACTCCGATACACCGCGTTTTCAATACGATAAAGGCGGAGGCCGACAGGTGGGGGGTCCCCATAGTGGGCAGCGAGATAGTGGGCCTTGTTCCGCAGACGCCTATGCTGGACGCGGCGGAGCACTACCTCCGGCTGGAGTCCTTCAGCAAGGAGCAGGTGCTGGAGACCAGGCTGGGAGCGACTCCGCCGGGCGCCAAGGCGAGCGTCAACGATTTCTTGGAGGAGGTGGCCTCGAGAAAGCCGGCCCCCGGCGGCGGAAGCGTTTCCGCCCTTGCCGGCGCCCTCAGCTGCGCCCTTGGAGTGATGGTGGTGAACCTCACCATCGGCAAGCTCAAGTTCAAGAACGTGAAGGACAGGCTGAGCGACCTCAAGCACGGGCTGGAGCCGATGCGCGCGGAGTTGGCAGAGCTGGTGACCCGCGACGCCGAGGCGTTCGACGAGGTCATGAGGACCAGCCAGCTACCCATGGGGACCGACCAGGAGAAGAAGCACAGGGCCGAGGCCATGGAGAAGGCGGCGCTGGAGGCCGCGACGGTGCCCATGGAGGTCGCGCGCAGGGCGGTCAAGTCAATGGAGGCGGCCATGGAGATCGCTGAGAAAGGGAACCCCAACTCTCTCAGCGACGCCGGTGTGGCGGGCCTCATCGGGTACACCGCTGTCAAGGGGGCCGTTTACAACGTGTACATAAACCTCCCGTCGCTTCCCGAAGGCGCTGAGAGAGACAAGATGAAATCCGAGGCGGATGATCTCTCCGGCTCCGCGGAGGAGCTGCTGGCCCGTATCAAAAGCAAGGTGGAGGGGGATTTGATCAGGGAGGTGTGATTGACTGATCGAGACGGTCGTGCTTCAAACGGCAGGAGGGCGGCCGGGGTTGGGGCGTTGGCGGCCCTCGCGGTTGCGGCCGGCTACAGCCTGGCCGGCGTCCCCAACGTGGAGCTGATGACGCTGATCGTCTTCACCTCCGGGTGGCTCACTGGGGCCGGGGGAGGAGCGGCGACCGGCGCGGTCGCGATGACCGTATTCACGATGGCGAATCCGTACGGCGCGGCGGTGCCCCTGCCGGCGGTCGCTCAGATATCCTGCATGGCCCTGGCGGGAGGATCCGGGGGGCTGTGGGCGCGCTCGGAGCGGGGTAGGCGCCTCTCGCCGGATCCGATATCCATGGCCCTGATGGGGGCCGGGGTAACGCTCATCTACGATCTGGCAACCAACGCCGCCATTGGAATATCGTTCTCTCAACTTGTTCCCACCCTGGCTGCCGGAGTCCCTTTCGCCCTTGTCCACATACTCGCCAACGCTCTTATTTTCGCGCTTGCAGGCCCTTATCTCATAAGGGGGTTGGCCTTGGCCGGTCTCCGGTCGATCGAGAGGGCGCCGTCGTGAGCCGGGGCACGGTGTTTGCGACGGGGCTTTGCCTGACGCTGGTCGTCGTTTCGCCGGGTTGGTGCTGGGGGGGGCGCGCGCGGGCGCCGTGGCTTGATAGCGCCCAGGTCGCATTGGGCAACCCCGGCGGCTCGTCCGGCACTTCGCGCGCGGGGGCGTCCGCTTCTCCGGACTCGCTGCTCTCCTATGACACGCAGGATACCGTCCGCGTTGTGGTCGCCTGGCCGGATACCGGGGTCGCGGCGGAAGACACGACGAAGACGAAGGTGGAGATACCGTGGTTCGACAGGCTGGAGGAGGTGCCCTTGGGCGAAAAAGCGGAGAGAGCCGCGCTCAAGTCCCTTTGGGAGACCCTCGTGAGGGTGCCGGCCGTGCGCTGGGTCGGAGGCTCCGGAGCCCTGGGCGGCGTCGAGAGCGCGCCGATTCGAGGAAGACCATCACGGCGGGCGACCCTCATGGACGGTGGCGCTCCTCTGGGGGTCGACTTGAATATGATCGCGCCCGTCACGGTGGATACGGCGTTCGCGCTCTCCGGAGTCGATCTGCACGAGGAGGTCTTCATGGACGGCGCCGCCGGTTTCACGGTCGTCTCGGGCGGCAGGGCTGTGAGGAAGCGTGAGGGCTACCTGTCGCTCGGAAGGGGGGACTTCGGCAGCAAGTTCAATGATTTCAACTACGGCCAATGGAAGCCGCGGTGGTGGCTCAGGCTCGATCTTTCCGGGGCCTCATACGGAAGGGCCTCCTCCTACGAGGCTTACAAAAGAGACTCGGGAGACTTCGCCGCCGGGGCGGCGTTGGGATCGGGGATGAAGGTGACCGCGCGGGGCAGTAGATTCAAGAGTCGTGTCATAAGATATACCGGCGACAAGACGAAGTCGACGGGCAATCGGCTCGCGCTGTCGACTGCGGGACAATGGGGAGCCGAAACGGATTGGCGTGCGCGCGCGTACTTCCTCGGCGGTCGTTACTCGTACTTCGAAAACGGTCCGGATGTGGAAGATGACCTGTGGACCGGCGCGGGCGGCTTCGACGTGTGGCCCCGCGGCCGAGGCGGAGCTCATCATTTCGCGGTGAGTTTCAGGAGGGAGTCTTTGGATAGAGGCATAGGCGCCTTCACGCCGCCCGAGGGGCTGGAGGCACAGGGGACGCCCGAAGAAGGGGCGCGCCGCTCCTCCGACCTCTCGGGGCTCTACGCGATCCGAATGGGCTCGGCGGGCTCCGGGTTGACGGCCCTGCTGAGGGTGGACCGCAAGGAGCTCTTTGGGTGGGCGCCCACGGCGGCGGTCCGCGTGAGACGGGACTTCGGCCGCGCCGGCCGGCTCGCGATACAGGGCGCCAGGTCGGCTTATATGCCGGGCTTCATGGAGATTTACGGCCCACGGGACGAGGCGGCGCGGCCCACGTGGTTCCTCGCCTCTGAAATGCAGCCCGAGATGGAGTGGAGCGCCGGCGCCGACTGGGCCGTCGACCTTGGGAAGTGGAGGGCGTCCGCAGGAGCTTTCGGGGCGAGAAGGGATGACGTGCTCGGGCCGCCTCGGGAATGGCTCGGACTGAACGGAGAGCCGGCTCCCGCGTTGACCCGTCCTATGGCCAATCTCGGGGAGGGCTGGAGCGTCGGCGCCTGGGGACAGCTCAGATGGACTCCGGCGCGGTGGCTCGAGGCCGGGGCGCTCTACTCGGCGCAGAAGAGCGAAGTCGCGGGCGAGCGCGTACCCTTCCAACCTTCGAACAAGCTCGGGATGTGGATCGAGGGAGAGCGAAGGTACTTCGGCGGGGACATGAGGGTCGGGATCGTCCTCAGAGGGTTCTTCTATTCTTCGCAGGCCACAGACCTGGACGGCGAGACATTGCCGTCCTACGGCGTCGGTGAGGGAACGGGGTACGTCTCCATATCCGACGTGGTCTTCTTCTACCAGTTGAAGAATTTCGAGACCAGGGTCAGGCCGGGGCCCGTGCTGGACTTGGAGGCAGGAGAGTACCTGCCTCTTGCCGGGCCGGAGGCGCGCTTCGGACTGGTGTGGTACCTGCCCGAGTAGATTTCAAGCGCGGCGGCCCCGTGGTCTCCGCCGGAGGGGGCTGACCTGGATTGATTCCTCTGGAGGGGAGGGAACTGTCGGGAGCCCTGCTGTTGGGAGCGGGGCTTGTTCTGGGAGGAGCGCTGCTGTCGGCCTCGCGCTATCTCGGTGTCGAGCTGCCCGGACTTCGCGGGGGAAGGCCGCCCGCGGTCGAGCTTCGAGCGGAGGCCGGATCCGACTCCATGCGGGCCGCTGACTCTTCGGACCGCGGCGCAGGCTCCGGTGGAGACGCAAGGGGCGGCGGCCGGAGCGAGTCTCCGGTGCCCGGGGCGGCTTCTGGGCGGAGCATCCGGGAAAGGGGAGCCAGACTGGCGCCCATAGATATCAACTCGGCGAGCCTGGCCGAGCTGCAGAAGATCGTTGGAGTGGGACCTGCCATCGCACGGAGGATCATCGCCTTGAGGGAAGAGAAGGGCGGGCGATTCGGCGCAATGGAGGATCTTCTCGAGGTCAGGGGAATAGGGCCGGCTACTCTGGAGCGGATCAGGGCCGGCGCGGAGCTGGGCCGCCGTGGCGAAGAGCGCTAGAAGACGGTCTTTCTGAAGTCTATTTCCTGCCAGGCGGACTCTTCTTCGCTCCAACGATGCAACGTCACCTTGTGGCTCTTCTCGGTTTCCGAGTAGATATACTCCTGCTGTACGTCACCGCCTATGCGCTTCGAGTAGTGCATCTTCTTATCGATTACTATCGGCTTCGAAACGCGTTGAAGCTTCATCTTGCCCATCCCGACATCGAATAGGACGGTGTCGACCGTGGTGAGCCCATCGTCCTGCGTCTCCATGCTTCGCTCCATCGGATCCGCCTTCATGCTGATCTTGTATATCAGCTCCTCCCATCTCTCGTCGTTCATTCACGGACCTCCTTTACCTGCTATTAGCTTGTCAAAGTACATGTTAACGGGATCAAGGCCCCGGCGCAAGCGGTAGGTGTCATTCTGCATGGGTGGGATTCGCATTATGCAAGGTTCCACGACCCCGGAGGGGGCCGGTCCCCGTATTGCGAGTTCTAGCGCGGTCTTAGGTCCCGCGGGCTCAGGCTCGCTTCTTGCATGAAGCCTTTTGGGCCTTTGTTTTACCAGCGAGGTGGGAGCATATGCAGGACCGAGTAGGACAGAAACTTCTCGAGGCGGAGTTCATCTCTCAGGAGATCTTCGAAGAGGCGAAGAAGCGCAAGCTGGAAAGCGGCGGGTCTTTGCTGTCGTGGATCTCGAAGCTGGGCTCGGTCGAGGAGGAGAACCTGGCGCGGTTCTTGGCCTCGCTCTACAGCGTGCAATTCGTCGATCCGGATGAAGCGGAGATCGACGTGTCCCTCCTCGACGTGGTTCCCGCGGACGTGGCCAACCGCTTTCAGGTCATCCCGATAAAGAAATCCCGGCACAGCCTGACTGTGGCCATGGCCGACCCCAGCAACATCTTCCTGATCGACGATCTCAAGTTCATCACCGGCTACGAGATCGAGCCGGTCGTGGCCCAGGAGAGCTCAATAAAGCGCCATATCGAACGGCTCTACGGCTCTCCGGACTCGCTGGCCAACATCACGCAGGACATGCAGGCGGACGTCGACGTGGTGTCGGACGATGAGGACGAGGGCGACTCCGCCCTCGACGAGGCGAGCCAGGCCCCGGTGGTCAAGTACGTCAACCATCTGATCGCCGAGGCGATCAATACGGGAGCCAGCGACATCCACGTGGAGCCCTATGAGAGGACGATAAGGGTGCGCTTCAGAATAGACGGGGCTCTCTGCGAGATGATCGCGCCGCCGTTCAAGATGAAGGCCGCCGTCATCTCCCGGTTGAAGATCATGGCCGAGCTGGACATCGCCGAGCGCAGGGTGCCGCAGGACGGCAGGATAAAGATCAAGGTGCGCGAGAAGACCGTTGATATCAGGGTCTCCACCTGCCCGACCATCTTCGGCGAGAAGATGGTAATGCGGATACTCGACAGGTCCAATCTGACACTTGACTTCGAGAAGGCGGGGTTCACGGGAACGGGGTTGAAAAACTTCCTCGATGCGGTAAAGGCGCCTTACGGGATGGTTCTGGTGACCGGGCCGACAGGCAGCGGAAAGACCACAACCCTCTATACGGCCCTGTCGATGATAAACGTTCCCGAGGTGAACATAATGACCGCCGAGGACCCGGTCGAATACAACATAGAAGGCATCAACCAGGTGGCCATAAGAGACGAAATAGGGCTGGGCTTCGCGTCAGCCCTGAGGGCGTTTCTGAGGCAGGACCCCAACATAATAATGGTGGGCGAGATCAGGGACCTGGACACGGTCTCCATTGCCACAAAGGCCGCGCTCACCGGGCACCTGGTGTTGAGCACCCTGCACACGAACGACGCGCCGAGCGCCGTCAACAGGATGATTGACATGGGCGTCGAGCCTTTCCTGGTGGCCGCCTCGACGAACTTGATAATGGCCCAGCGACTGGTGAGGCGGGTCTGCCGGCGGTGCAAGGAGCCGGTCGAGTATCACAGCGAGATCGCCGCGGAGTTGGGGCTTGCCGAGGAGGAGGTCAAGGAAGGGGAGTTCTACAAGGGACGGGGCTGCATCCACTGCAACAACACGGGGTACAAGGGCAGGACCGGGCTCTACGAGGTCCTTCCCGTCACTCCGGCGATAAGGGACCTGATCCTGGACCGGGCGCCTACGAGCGAGATAAAGAGGGTCGGGGTGTCCGAGGGGATGGTCACGCTGCGGCGTGACGGATTGAACAAGTTGATGGAGGGGGTTACCTCAGCCGAAGAGGTTCTCAAAGAGACCGCGCCCGACAAGTAGATGCCGGGCGCCGGGGGGCGTTAAATGTACTCACTTCGCGATCTTCTGGAACAGATGGTGTCGAAAAAGGCCTCTGACCTGCACATCACCGTCGGAGTCCCTCCTTTGTTCCGGCTCGACGGGGAGATGCTGCCCGCGGGCGACGACAAGTTGTCGCCCCAGGCGACCACCGAGCTGGCGTACAGCGTTCTCAACGAGGAGCAGCGCAAGCGATTCGAGATGGAGAACGATCTCGACCTGTCGTTTGGAATCCAGGGGGTCAGCAGGTTCAGGGCCAACGTGTTCATGCAGCGCGGCGCGGTGGCTATGGCGGTGAGGCGGATACCCTATGAGATACTGCCCGTCGAGGAGCTGGGACTGCCGCAGGCTGCGCACGAGTTCCCCAAGAAGAACAAGGGCCTGATCCTGGTGACCGGGCCCACAGGCAGCGGCAAGTCAACCACGCTCGCCGCGATGCTGGACAGGATGAACTCCGAGAGGGCGCTGCACATAATCACGATCGAGGACCCGATCGAATACGTGCACTCGCACAAGCGCTCGATAGTCAATCAGCGGGAGATCAATACGGACACCAAGTCTTTCCCCTCCGCGCTCAAGTACGTCCTTCGACAGGACCCGGACGCGATCCTGGTCGGCGAGATGCGCGACCTGGAGACCATCGCGTCCGCCCTGACCATAGCCGAGACGGGTCACATAGTCTTAGCGACGTTGCACACCAACTCGGCCTCTGAAGCCGTCAACAGGATAGTGGATGTGTTCCCCTCCGAGCAGCAGCAACAGGTCCTGTGCCAGCTCGCGTTCGTCCTGGAGGGGATCCTGACCCAGCAGTTGATCCCGTGTTCGGGGGGCGCGGGGCGGGTGCTCGCGGCGGAGCTCCTGATAGCAACGCCCGCGATCAGGGCGGTTATCAGGGAGAGGAAACTGCATCAGATCTACAGCCTCATGCAGGCCGGTCAGAAGTTCGGCATGCAGACGATGAATCAGGCCCTTTTCAAGCTGTTCAGAAGAAGACTGATAACCATGGATGAGGCCCTGGGACGAAGCGCCGACGTCGCGGAGCTGCAGGGCATGATGTCCAAGACTTCGCTTTCACTGGTGAAGTAAAAAGAACGTGGAGAGCCGACAATGCCTACTTTTGTCTGGAAAGGTAAGACCGCGGGCGGAGAGACGGCCGCCGGCGAGCTGGTGGCCGAGAACAGGGCTCAGCTCGTTCAGATGTTGCGCAAGCGCCGCATTTCAGTCGTCAACGTCAGGGAGAAACGGAAGGGCATTGCGATTCCGCTCCTGAACAGACGATCGGTCAGCACGAAGGAGATGGCGGTGTTCACGCGCCAGTTCGCGACGATGATCGACGCGGGCCTGCCCCTGGTGCAGTGCCTGGAGACCATTTCCAAGCAGGTGGAGAACAAGTACCTCCAGGAGGTGCTGACGCAGGTGGTGGAGGACGTGGAGTCGGGTTGCACTCTGGCCGCCGCGATGGGCAAGCACAAGAAGGTTTTCAACAACCTTTACACGAACATGGTCGACGCAGGTGAGATGGGCGGGGCGCTCGACGAGATATTGGAGAGGCTGGCCGTACACATCGAGAAGGCGGAGGCGCTCAAGAGGAAAGTCAAGGGCGCCATGACATACCCGCTCGTCGTTCTGGGGGTCGCGCTCGGGGCCGCCGTCTTCATGCTCGTGTTCATCATCCCCACCTTCGCGCGCATGTTCTCCGATTTCGGAGCGGCGCTGCCGTTGCCGACGAGGATAGTGCTGGGGGTCAGTTACGTCCTGCGCACTTACTGGTGGGCCCTAGGCGCGCTGGGAGTCGGCGCCGTGGTGGGCGTGAAGAGATTCTACGGCACGCCGATCGGCAAGAGGAAGATAGACGCGTTCATGCTGAACTCCCCGATATTCGGGACCCTTCTCAGGAAAACTGCGGTCGCCAGGTTCACGAGGACGCTGGGCACATTGATAACCAGCGGCGTTCCTATCTTGACCGGATTGGAGATTACGGCGGAGACGGCCGGGAACGCCGTGGTGCGCAGCGCGGTCCTCGCGACAATGGCGGGCATCAAGGAGGGCGATACCATAGCCAAGCCGCTCAAGGCGACGGGCGTGTTTCCGCCCATGGTCGTACAGATGGTGGCGGTGGGAGAGGAGACCGGGTCTCTTGACGAGATGTTGTCGAAGATAGCGGATTTCTATGAGAGCGAGGTGGACACGGCCGTGGACAGCCTAACCGCGACCCTTGAGCCTTTGATGATAGTGCTGATGGGAGTTCTTGTCGGAGGCATGGTGGTGGCGATGTACCTGCCGATGTTCAAGCTCGTATCGGTGATAGCGACCGGGTAAAGAGGCCCTGGGACTGCCGGGAGAGAGATGAAACTTCTTTTCTCAAAGAACGGTCTCCGATCCGGAGATCACATTTCGCAGAGGATGGGCCTGCTGCTCATATGCAGGCTCATGCTCGCCGGCGCCGTGGTCGTCGGGGGGCGCGCGTTTCTGAGACAGGGCGGGGCGTCGCTGGTGCTGCTGTACGCGGCGGTTATGGTGCTGGTCCTGACGATGCTGTACATGTACCTGCTGCGGCGGTCTCGTCCGGCGCTTCCGCTTCTCAACGTCCAAATGGCGGCGGATCTCATCGTCGTCACGTGGCTGGTCGCCACGACGGGAGCCGTGGAGAGCCCGTTCGTCCTGCTGTACTTCGTCTCCATAATCCCGGCCGGCTATTTCACGCTGGTAAGTGGGGGGATGGCCGCGGCCGCGGGGGCCTCCGTGGGCTTTCTGGCGGCGTCTGTAGGCCCCTCGATTATAGGCGTTGGAAGCATCGGCGCGTCGCAGATACTTCAGAGCGGGTCGAATGTGGCCTTTTTCTTCCTGGTAGGGGCGCTGAGCGGCTACCTCGGCAGGAACACCAGGGCTCAGGAGCTCCGCCTGGAAAAGGCCACATTGGAGCTGAAGAGGGCGAAGCTCGATACGGACTGTATTATAAGGAACATGGGAAGCGGCCTCCTGACCGTGGACTCGTGGGGGAAGGTCGCTCATTTCAACCCCGCCGCCGCGAATATCCTCCAACTTGAACCTAGGGTCGTCAAAGGCGCCGACCTTCGCGCGTTGGACAGCCTGGGGCTTCAGCCTCTCGCAAAACTCATCAGGGAGACCCTCGGTGAGGGCCGGGAGATGCCGCGAAAGGAGCTCGAGATATCGCTGGCCACCGGCAGGGCCATTCCGGTGGGCGTGAGCACCTCGGTCATACGAGACGAGGGAGGAAATGTCACCGGCGCGGTCGCGGTGTTCCAGGACCTCACCGAGGCCCGTGAGATGGAACAGAGGGCCCGGAGCAACGAGACGCTGGCGGCCATCGGGGAGTTGGCCTCGGGGGTGGCGCACGAGATCAGAAACTGCCTGAGCCCCATATCCGGTTCGGTGGAGGTGCTCGCCGGCGAGCTCGATGTGGACGGCGAGAACAAGCAGCTACTCAATCTTATTCACAGGGAGTCGAAGCACCTGGAGAGATTCATAGGCGAGTTGCTCGATTTCGCGCGGGTGAGGCCTCTTTCGCCCGAGGAGACCGACATCGGGGGTCTCTTGAGAGAGGCTCTGGAGGCGGTCAAGAGACACCCTTCGTTCGACCATCACCTTGCGCTCGAAGTGTCGGACGGGGACTGGGAGGGCGTGGTAATGGGGGACAGGGAGCAGCTCAGGCGCGCTTTTCTCAACTTGGGGATCAACGCGGTCGAGGCCACCCCGGAGGGGGGGAGCATCAAGGTGCGCGTTGATTTCCGCGCCGAGTCGACCCGGAGAAGAGCGGGCGCCGTTATGGTGGAGTTCTCGGACACGGGCAAAGGAATGAGTCGAGAGCAGAAGCAAAGAGTCTTCGAGCCCTTCTACACCACTAAGAAGAAGGGCTCCGGGCTTGGTCTGGCAGTAGTCAAGCAAGTAGCTGAGCGCCACGGTGGATGCGTATCCCTGGAAAGCGTGGAAGGCGAGGGAACGACCGTGAGGTTCGAAATTCCCTGCCATGCCGTGGAAGCGCTTCGCGCGGCATAGCAAGGGAGAATCCAAGGAGAGAGCTATGGCAGGAGAGAAGATCCTTGTAGTCGATGACGAGGAGAGCGTGTGCGAGTTCCTCTCACTCCTCCTTCGAAAAGAGGGCTACCGGGTCACCGCCGCCACGGCCGGCGCGGAGGCGGTCACCCTGGCCAGGGAGAGCGGCTTCGACACCGTGATCACCGATATAAAGATGCCCGGCGCGGACGGACTTGACGTGCTCTCGAGCCTGAAGGAGGTCGATCCCGGGCTCCCGGTGATCATCATGACCGCTTTTCCCTCACAGGAGAGCGCCATAGAGGCGGTCAACAGAGGAGCATTTCAATACCTTGAGAAGAACGCGGGTAACGACGAAATAAAGATAGTGGTCAAGAACGCCCTGGAGATGCGCAAAGTGCAGAGTGAAAACCTCTATCTGAAGAGACAATTGAAAAAGAGCCACGAATCGAAGGACATAATACGCGGCACCAGCGAGGAGATGGACCGTGTGTTCAAGACCCTCGACAAGGTCGCGGACACGGACAGCACGATCCTCATCTACGGCGAAAGCGGGACGGGGAAGGAGCTCATAGCGAAGGAGGTCCATTACAAGAGCCACCGGGCCAACGGCCCCTTCGTGTCGATAAACTGCGGAGCCCTTCCGAAGGACCTCCTCGAAAGCAACCTCTTCGGCCACATAAAGGGCTCCTTCACCGGCGCCGTGAAGGACCAGGTGGGTCTGTTCGCGGTCGCCGACGGCGGGAGCTTCTTCCTGGACGAGGTCGGCGAGACGCTGCCGGCGACGCAGGTGAAGCTGCTGAGAGTGCTCCAGGAGAGGGAGATCATCCCGGTCGGGGGGATAAAGCCCGTAAGGGTGAACGTAAGACTGATCGCGGCGACGAACGCGGACCTGGAGAGACTCGTCCAGGAGGGCAAGTTCAGAGCCGACCTCTTCTACAGGCTGAACGTGATCCCCATCCGCCTGCCCGCGCTGCGCCAGCGCCGTGAGGACGTGCCGCTCCTGGCCGATCACTTTCTGAGACGTTTCGCCGGCCAGGACGAGCCCAAGAAGATCCCCCGCGAGGCGATGGAGGTGCTCAAGAGGTACGACTGGCCGGGCAACGTCAGAGAGCTGGAGAACGTCCTGGAGAGGGCCGTCATCCTGGACGAGGACGGGATCGTGGGCAAGGACGATTTCCCGGATAGAGTGCTCGAGGGCCCGGGCAGACGTGGAAGCCTGGTGATAGACTGCCCCACCATGACCCTGGGCGAGCTGGAGAGGGAGTACATACTCAAGGTCCTGAATTACACCAGGTGGCAGAAGAAGCGTGCGGCGGAGATACTCGGCATAAACGCCTCCACCTTGTATAGAAAGCTGCAGACGTACGGAATGCTCAAGGGGATCCCTGCGGACTCGGCGGAGGACGCGAAGATTGCCGCCTAGTCTCGATCGGACCGTTGCGATACGCAATGTCGGCTTGAATTGCATGCAGAATGTGCCCCCGAATCCGAAAGTGCAACGGCCCGGGGCCGGCGCGGAGATTATGAGCTAATGATATGCCGGCGTCCTACCGAAGTAACCTGTTGAGGCAGAGGCCATAACGCAATTGGCCGAACGAAGCGGCACCAATGGCACAGCAGTTGCCTAAGTGTAGGAAGAGGAAAGAAGAACACCGAGAACCAGGCGAAAGGAGGTGTCTCAAATGCTGAGGAGCTCAAAGGGTTTCACACTGATCGAGTTGATGATCGTGGTGGTCATCATCGGTATCCTCGCGGCTATCGCCATCCCGAACTTCATCTCCATGCAGAACAGGGCCAAGGAAGGCAGCGTCAAGTCGAACATGCATACCTTCCAGCTCGCGATGGAGGACTACGCGGTGACGACGGACGGGATCTACGCCACGGCGGCCGAGGCCGCGGCTGTCCAGGCCATGTTCCCGAGCGGCGCGTATCCCAACAACCCGTTCACCGGCGCCGCCTGCAACGTCCTGTTCGGTGCCGATCCGGCCGCGGCGGGAGAGATGGGTGCGAACCCCGCCACGACGGACGGCTACACGATCAAGGGCTTCGGGAAGTCCGCGCTGCTGTCGCTGGAGCTGACGAACGGCTCTTAGCGCGCGGCAAAGGACCGGCTAAACGAAAAGGGGTGTCGGGCGCGCGATCGTCCGACACCCTTTTCACTTAAGTGCCTCAAGAGGGGTGTTCGAGATGCCGGGTCACTGTAAAGGGTTCACGCTGATAGAGCTGATGATAGTAGTCGTGATAATCGGAGTGCTCGCGGCTATCGCAATACCCAACTACATGAACCTCCAGAACCACGCCAAAGAGGGAAGCGTGAGGGCCAACATGCACACCTTCCAGATGGCCATGGAGGACTACGCCACCATGAGCGACGGCATCTATGCCACGAACGCGGAGAAGGCCGACATCAAGAACCTGATCCCCGAAGGCAACTGGCCGAGAAACCCGTTCACCAGCCAGAGGCTGGGGGACGGTGACGTCCCGTTCGGTGCCGACCCGGACGCCTCTGGCGAGATGGGCGCCAACCCCGCGACTGCCATGGGCTACATAATCAAGGGGTACGGCAAATCGGCCCTGCTGGCGCTGCAGCTCAGCAACGGCTTCTGACGGCCTAAACTTCCAAGGCACATCTGTCGAAACAAGGTATGACGGCGGTCCGAGCCCCGTCGGGCTGGGGCCTCCCGTGCGCGTTACGGCTCATACGTGCCACTGACGGCGGTTACCACCGAGATGGATGCTTATGATGGGACATAGGGGCGATATGGAAATCCAGGGCCGCTCTGATGACGGTCGAGGGCGATCCCAGCTCCCCCGCATCGTGTCGTTCCCCTCGAACGAGGTCCTCTCCACGGTGGATCTGCGGAAGGTCTTCGTGAGTTCCTTCAGGCGCAGAAGGGTCGCGGCGCTCGAGGGCCTGACCATGAGCATAGGGTCAGGGGAGGTGTTCGGCTTGCTGGGCCCCAACGGGGCCGGGAAGAGCACCACCATCAAGCTACTGATGGGGCTCATAAGGCCGACCTCCGGCACCTTGACTCTACTGGGGAGGCCTCCGGGCGATGTGGAGGCGAAGAGGGAACTGGGATACCTGGCAGAAAGCCCCTCCTTCTATCCGTATCTGACGGCGCGCGAGTTTCTCGATTACTGCTGCGGCCTGTTGGGCATGTCCCCGCCCCGCCGCAGGGAAGCCGTCCGGAGGCTCCTCGAGGAGCTGGATCTCCGGAAAGCGCGCGATCTGAGGATCAAGAAGCTCTCGAAGGGAATGATTCAGAAGCTGGGCTTCGCGCAGGCGATCGCGGGCGAGCCCAAGCTGCTGATCCTGGACGAGCCCATGTCCGGCCTCGATCCCCTGGGCAGGAGGCTGGTCAGGGAGAAAATATTGGAAGTGAAGGCGCGTGGAGGAAGCGTTCTGTTCAGCTCGCACATCCTTCCTGACGTCGAGACCATCTGCGACCGGGTCGGCATCCTTGTGGCAGGGCGCCTGCAGAGGATAGTCGAGGTCGATCAGTCCTCCATGGACGAAGATCCGCCCGTTGAGCTGATCATGGATCGCGTGGACCCAAGAATAGCGGAAGAGATAAGAAGGCGTGGCGTGCCCGTGCGGCTGCGCGGTGAGACCTACATACTTCAATTCGAGAGCGCGGTGTCGGCTCACGAGGTCTTGAGCGGGGCGGTGGCCAGAGGCGCCAGGATACTGTCCTACAACCGCTTGAGAGAGTCTCTTGAGAACGCGTTGCTGAGGGAGATCGAGCCCGCCTTGGACCGCCGCCGGGAAAAGGCCGGCTGAGAGATACCATGGGAAAGACGATCTGCATTGCGAGAAACACGGTAAGGGAAGCGTTGAGGGACAAGGTCATGTACTCGCTGGTCTTCTTCGGCGTCCTGGTCCTTGTCTTGAACAGGGTGCTCACCCCGCTGGCCCTCGGCGAGGGCGCGAGGATAACCAGGGACGTCGGGCTCTCTTCGATATCGCTCCTGGGGCTTTTCATAATCATTTTGAGCGGCACTGCGCTCGTCCATCGCGAAATAGACAAGAGAACGATAGGCGTCATTCTGTCCAAGCCGATCAGCAGGAGCCAGTTCGTCGTCGGCAGGTTCCTGGGTTTGTTCGCAACCATCGCCACCGTGGCCTTGGGGATGGCGCTCTTGCTACAGGCGGTGCTTCTGGTCACCGACCGGGCTCTCGACCTCGAGGTGCTGCTGGCCTCCGTTATGACCGTCTTCGAGCTGATGGTAATGACCTCCATAGCCGTCTTCTTCTCCGCCGCCGTCAGCCCGATACTCGGCGCCATGATCACCTTCGGCGCCTATGTCGCCGGCAGTTTCAGCGGAGACCTGCTCAGGTTGGCGGACATCGCCGAGGGGACGGCGGTCAGAACGGGAACGAAGCTTCTCTATTACCTCCTCCCCAATTTGGAGATGTTCAACCTTCGCACGGCGGCCGTGCATGATATAGCAATAGAGCCGGCGCGCGTGGGGGCGGGAGTCCTCTACGCTCTCGCCTACTCCGCGGGGCTGGTCCTGCTGGCGGTCGTCGCCTTCAGGAGGCGAGAGCTTCCGTGATCGATTCCTTTCTCACAAACACCCGCTCTCCGGTTCTCTGTGCCGTCGCGGCGGCATGTTTGCTCGGAGCCATGGGCGTCGCCTACATCGGCGATACGCTTCCGGCGGCGGCCAGGCCCGACGTCGAGCTCATGTACTTCCCCTCGGGCCGGTTCCTGAAGGAGGCCTCCCTCGGACACGAAATGCTGGTGGCCGACCTGGCCTGGTTGAGGGCGATTCAGTACTACGGACGGCACAAGCAAACGGACCAGGACTACAGCATGGCGGGACACATATTCGACGTGGTGACCACCCTGGATCCCAAGTTTCGAAACGCTTACATATTCGGCGGGCTGGTGCTCGCCCAGGACGCCGGGGAGCTGGAAAAAGGAGTGGAGCTCCTGGAGAAAGGCATCGTGAACCTGCCCGACGACTGGATGCTCCCTTTTGAGGCGGGGTTCTTGTACTACATCTGCGCCGGCGACTTGGCCCAGGCGCACCGGTGGTTCATGAAGGCGGCCGAGAGGCCGGGCCATCCGGAGAGCGTGGAGAGGTTCGCCGCTTTCTGCGCGGCCAGGACCGGGGATCTGAGAACCGCGCTCATGCTGTGGATTGAGCTCTACGAGAACACCGATAACGATTACGTAAAGCAGATGGCCGAGACGAGGATAAAGGACCTGATGAAGGAGATACAGGAGGCCGGCGGGGAAGAGGTGCGTCAAATGCCCCAGCCGCCGATCCCGGAGAAAAAAGACGTCAACTCCTAAAGGTTGAACCAGGCGTAAAGGCGGCGACTTTCATGCCGATAAAATACGTAGCCCTCTCGCCAAAGGGCATGAGCGAAGAGCGAGCCACTCAAGAAATACAGAGGTGAAGATGTTCGGCAAGAAGCAGCGTCCGTTCGTCGGTCTCGACGTAGGGTCGTCAAGTGTGAAGGTCGTGGAGATTTGCGATGATAACGGCGGCAAGCGTCTGACGAGGTTCGGTATATCCGAGTCCATCTCCGACGCGGTCGCCGACGGAGAGATCGTCGATCGGGACTATGTCGCCCGCGTGATCAAGCATCTCTTCAACAAGAATCACATCAGCCCGCGCTGCGTCGTGAGCTCGGTCTCGGGCAGGGCCGTCATGGTGAAGAAGATCACCATGGACAGGTTGAGTGCCGAGGACGCGAGCGAAGCGGTTCTCTGGGAGGCGGAGCAGCATCTGCCCTTCGAGATAAGCGACGTCGCCCTCGACTATCAAATCCTCGAGTCGAACGAGGACCCCAAGCTGATGGACGTCCTCCTGGTGGCGGCGAAGCGAGAGATGATTCAGGCGCACACCGAGTTGATAAGACAGGCGGGGCTGACGCCGCTGGTTATCGACGTGGACTACTTCGCCATTCAGAACGCACTGGAGGCCAACTACGACCTCGCGGAGGAGCATACGGTAGGTCTGGTGAACGTGGGGTCGGAGCTGACGAACATAAACATCTTCAAGTCCGGAGTACCGTTGCTTACGAAGGACCTGTCGCTGGGCACGAGGAACTTCGTGGAGGCCTTCGAGAAGAGGCACTCCGTGGACAGCACCAAGGCGGAGGGAGCGCTGCGGGGCGACTGGCCGAAGGAGAGCGAGCTGCTCGAGACCGTACACGAGGTGGCCGAGGAGATAGCGACGGCCCTGGACCGCTCGCTGGCCTACCTCAGGACCGCGGGGGAGGCGGATTCGGCCGACCGGCTGCTCGTATCGGGCGGCGGGGCCAAGCTGCCCGGGCTGGTTGCTTTCCTGGCGGACAGATTCAATGCCGAAGTGGAGGTGGCCGATCCGCTGCGGAAGATAGCGTACGATGAAGCGATCTTCGATGAAACACCCATCGATGAAGTCGCACCGCTCTTGACAGTCGGCGTCGGACTGGCGCTGAGGGACACCTAATACAATGGTCAGAATAAACCTGCTGCCCCTTGAAGAGCGAATTGACAGGCATAGGGCCGCTCTGGATCGAGTCAAGGATCGCCTCCACTATTTTGCGGCCGTGACCGCGATATTGGCGTTCGCGATCTTCGGCTCCATTCAGGAGATGTCCATAGGGTCGGTTCGCGCTGAGATAGAGAGCCTCGAGGCGGAGTCCAACGCCATAAGGCCCCAACTCGCCAGGGTCCGGAAGCTCGAGGCGGAAAAAGACGAGCTGACCCGCAGGCTCAAGGTCATAAGCAGCCTTGACCGGGGACGGCTTCTCAGGGTCCGCGTGTTGGACGGGCTGAACCGCCGCATTCCTGCGTACATGTGGATTACGGGCTTGACCGAGACCGGCGGCGGAAACCTCCTGCTCGAGGGGATTACATTCTCCAATCTGGTGGTCGCGGAGTTGATGAACCGCCTGGAGGCCTCCGTTATCTTCAGCAACGTCGATCTGGAGGTCGCGAAACGGGGCACCATCGACGAGCACCACGTGGTGCAGTTTACCCTCAATTGCCTCGTTCATGACGATGAGGGCGTCCCCGTCCTGACGGACACGGAGGAATGATGTCGATCAGAGATCCCAAGGTCCAGAAGACCTTACTGGTCTACGTTATGCTGGCCGGTCTTGCTTACGTGTACTTTATGACCACGCCGGTTCCGCTGACGTATCAGAACCGCGCTCAGCTCCTGGAGGAATCCAGGGCCAAGGCCGCCGAGATCGAAGCTCAGCTACAGAAGGCCAAGATCGCCGTTAGAGACATGGAAAAGCTGGAAAGAGAGTACTCGAACCTGCACAACCGGTGGATGGTGGCCCGTGAGCTGCTTCCGGCCGACAAGGAGGTGGCCGCCCTCTTGAGGAAGGTCACCGTGGCCGGGACGAGGGCGGGGGTCGATTTCGTGATTTTCCAGCCTCTCGGGCAGGTGGCCGGAGAAGACTACACCGAGAACCCCGTTCAGGTGGGTGTAATAGGGACTTACCATCAGATAGCGACCTTTCTCAGCAACGTCGCGAACCTGTCCAGGATAGTTAACGTCGGGGAGCTGACCATCAATTCGTATACGCACCCCAAGGACCCCGACAAGACCGCCAGGGCGGAGTTTGTAGCTACCGCGTACTCATTGAAGAAGGAGGATGGAGCAGGTGGTTCCACAGTGCAGACTGGCGGCTAAGATCGCTCTGCTGGCGATCGTCCTGACTTCCGTCCCGGCCGCCGCATGGGCGGACGCGGACTCGACGGCCGTCGGGACGCAGCGTTTCTCGCTGGCGGCGGCCGACTCGATTCTGGGAAGGCAACACTTCCACTACGCGAGCCTGGGGCGCCGTGATCCCTTCGCTTCCATGGTCGGGGGCGAATTCGTGGACGATGGTCCCGAAGGCCTCGTGAACATCGAGCAGGTCACCCTGGTGGGCGTCATGTGGGGAGAGACCGATAGGTTCGCGCTGGTCGAGGATGCCGGCGGGTACAGCTACATATTGCGCGTCGGAGATCGTGTAAGACATGGTTCCGTAGTCGAGCTCGGTGAAGATCGACTTGTAGCCAGAGTACATTTCTTCGGCTTGAGCAGCACGGTCGTCAAGACTCTTGAGAAAGAACGAGGGCAGCCATGAACATTTCGCGACTCATGAGAGCGGTCGGGCCCTTGGCGGTCCTGCTGTCTCTCACGGCGGCGGCACCCCCCGTAAAAGGACCCGCCACCGTCACCGGCGTTCAGGTGGGAGAGACGGCCGACGGTACGCTGATCGCCTTGAACACCGACAGAGAGGTCACTTACCTGGACTACTACCTGCCCGATGCGGGCCAGATCGTGGTGGAGTGCCCCGGCGTTGTACTGGGCTTTCCGCAAGACGTACTGGAGAGAGCGGAGACGTCGGGAGCGGTCAAGGACGTGAGCCTTTCGCAATGGTCCGGAGACGACGGCCATAGCCTGGTCCGCTTGATAGTGGACCTCAACAGTCCGTCGCAGTACGCCATAGTGAGCGCGGACGAAGGGTTGAAGCTGACGGTGCGCGCGCCTCAGGTCGATGACTCGGTTCCGGCCGCCATCGACGTGCTGAGCCTGGAAAACCCCTCGGAGGACGAGCTCCTGGCCTTGAGCATGCCCGTTACGCTCGACGTCCAAAGCGCGAGCATTCATAGCGTGCTCAGAAGCTTGGCCGAGTACAGCGGCAAGGACATCGTCGCCAGCGGAGACGTGGACGGCAAGGTGACGGTGAGGCTGAGGGACGTCCCGTGGCGCGAAGCTCTCACCCTCATACTCAGGGCGCACGACCTGGGCTTCAAGGAGGAGGAGGACGGCGTCTTGAGGGTGGGCACCCTGGAAGGGCTCCGCAAGGAGGAGCTGGACAAGGAGGCCGCCGAGAGACAGAGGGAGTCCTTGCTTCCACTCGAGACCAGAATCGTGCCGCTCAAGTTCGCCAACGCCGGCGAGCTCAGCAAGTCGCTCGACGACGCGCTGACGGGCCGAGGAAGGCTGGACGTGGATACCCGCACGAACTCCCTCCTGGTCACCGATATAGCCTCCGCGACCACTCAGATAGCGGCCATGGCGTCGGAGCTGGATTCGAGGACGCCCCAGGTCGAGATAGTCGCGAAGCTCGTGGACCTCGACGCAAAACTCTCGAGAGAGCTGGGGATAAACTGGCAGCAGTCAAACGTTCATTCGGCCGACAACGACATCAGCGTGAGCGGAGGAGTGAACGCTCCGGTAGGCGACGCGGTGGGGACGGTCAAGTTCGGAATCGTGCAGTCCTTCGGCAATCTCGATGCCACCATTCAAGCTCTTGAGACGCAGAACAAGGCCGACATCATCTCCAATCCCAGGATCGCCACGGTCAACAACAGGGAGGCCAGCATACTGGTCGGCCAGAAGATACAATTGATCGTGATGGACGAGGCCGGCAACCCGATTACGCAGCTCATCACGGTCGGCATCCGGCTTAGGGTAACGCCCCACGTCAACTCAGACCGCACCATCACGCTGGATCTGCATCCCGAGGTAAGCGATCTGGCGGCCGAGGGCACGGTTCAGGGCGGAGTCATAATAAACACGAACGAGGCCGACACCAGGGTGCTGGTGACCGACGGCGAGACCGCCGTGATCGGTGGTCTCATAACCACGCGCGACACGGAGCTCAGCAGGGGAGTCCCGGTGCTGAGAAGCATCCCGCTCCTCGGACGGCTGTTCGAATCCTCGAGCACCGTCAGCCGGAAGAGGGAGCTCTTGATATTCGTGACCCCGACCATCATGTCCATAGGTTAGAGACCCCAGAGCACGCTGAAGCGGAAGCACGCCCGGGAGCAGGCGCCGGCGGGAGAAACCCGACCGGCGCCGCTCCGTTTTGTCGCAATCCGTGGAGAGTCCCTTGACAGGCGGCCTCGGACGGGGGATAGTGGGGCCGTAACCTCGCGAAGGGGTCCAAAAATGCGCGTGATCGCCGGCAAGTTCAAGGGAAGGGGTCTGCTGTGCCCCCCGGGGCTGTCCGTTCGCCCCACGGCGGACGCGACGAAGGAGACCATCTTCAACCTGCTGGCGGGCCGCCTGGACGCTGCGGACGCGCTTGATCTTTTCGCGGGCGTAGGAGCTCTCGGAATAGAGGCCGTTAGCCGCGGGGCGGCGTCGATCCATTTCGTAGAGCGCGACCGCTCCGCTCTTAAGTACCTGGTCAAGAACTTGGAACGGGCGGGCGTCAAGGAGGAGGCCCGGATAACCAGGGGCGACGTTTTCGCGTGGATAAAGAAACCTCGCCCCGGCGAACGGCTCTACGACATGGCTTTCGTCGATCCGCCGTACGGGCGGGGAAACGTGGCGCGGTTGTTGGAGCTCGAGGAGCGGAACCGGCTCCTCGTCCCGGGCGGGGCTCTTGTGATTCAACATCACTCCAAGGAGCGGGTCGACTTCTCCGACTCCCGGTACCTCTTTGGAACGGAGCGCGCGCTCGGGGACACGGTCGTCACCTTGCTGTTCGCTCGCTGACGCACGGAGGCGTGAATGAAGGCTGAAGATCGAGAGGCTGTTTTTCCCGGAACCTTCGACCCGGTCACGAACGGACATCTGGACCTCATCGCGCGGGGGCTTAAGATATTCAGCGGAGTGGTGGTGGCCGTCGCCAGGAGCGATCGCAAAGGCACCCTGTTCTCTCTCGACGAGAGGGTGGAGATGGTGCGGGATTCCACTCGGGGGATGGCCAAGGTGACCGTCGTGGGCTTCGACGGCCTTCTCGTGGATCTGGCCCACAAGACGAACATCGGCGTCGTGATGAGGGGCCTGCGGGTGTTCTCGGACTTCGAGTACGAGCTTCAGATGGCCCTTATGAACCGCCGGTTGGCCAAGGATCTCGAGGCGGTGTTCCTGATGCCGAGCGAGCACTTCACCTACCTGACTTCCACCCTGGTCAAAGAGGTCTTCGAGCTGGGAGGCGACGTGTCGGGGCTGGTGCCCGGCCCCGTGTCCGAGATGCTCAAATCGAAGCTCACCGGATAAGGCTGAGCGTCCCCGGTTCTAACCGGCGGTCTACCCACGCACAGAGGCCGTGGAGCGGCGTGCCCGGCCCCTTTGGGCTCACCGGGTCGTTGCGAGGCATGCTATTATTGTTCATGCGGCCGGCGACGGGCGCCGGCCGCGGGCCGTGGGAGGTCTGTGAGGATATGCCGACATACGAGTATGAATGCAAGGGCTGTGGGTACAGATTCGAGAAGTTTCAGAGCATAACTGCGGCGCCGTTGCGGCTTTGCCCCAAGTGCGGCGAAGAAGTGACGCGGCTCATAGGCGCCGGGAGTGGAGTGATATTCAAGGGCTCCGGGTTCTACAAGACGGACTACAGGAGCGCGGATTACAAGAGGCGGGCCAAGGAAGAGAGCGCGGTGGGGTCCGGAAAGGACTCCGGCGAGAAGTCGGACAAGCCTGCCGGCAAAGGGGGCGGCCAAGCCTGAGGCCTGTTGCCATGTTGGTCGATCAGGTCACTATAACGGTGGAAGGCGGGCGCGGCGGCGACGGCTGCGTCAGCTTCAGGCGCGAGAAGTTCGTCCCGCGAGGCGGCCCGGACGGCGGCGACGGTGGCAGAGGCGGGGACGTCGTGCTCAAGGTAAACCCTCACATGAGGACCCTCCTCGACTTCCGCTACAGATCGTCTTTCAAGGGCAAGCGAGGGACGCACGGCAAAGGCAAAAAGATGACCGGCGCCCGGGGTTCCGACGTCACAGTGGAGGTGCCGCCGGGCACGGTGGCCCGGGACGCCTCCACCGGCGAGGTGATAGCCGACCTGACCGAAAGCGGCAGGGAGGTCGTTGTGGCCGGGGGGGGAAGGGGAGGCAGGGGCAACGCGAGGTTCGCCGGCCCGACGGAGCGGTCTCCCCGGAGGGCGGATGACGGCGCCGAAGGGCAGGCGCGGGCGCTTACTCTCGAGCTGAAGCTCATCGCCGACGTCGGGATCGTAGGCATGCCGAACGCCGGCAAGTCAACGCTTCTGTCGGCGCTCTCGGACGCGAAGCCTAGAATCGCCGATTATCCTTTCACCACGTTGGAGCCGCATCTGGGGCTCGTGCGAGTGGAAGAATCAGCTTTCGTAATGGCCGACATCCCCGGCCTGATCAAAGGAGCTCACAAGGGGGTGGGCCTCGGCTTGAAGTTCTTGAGGCACGTGGAGCGGACGCGGGTCCTCGTCTTTCTGATCGACGCGTCGGCGGAGGACCCGGGGCGCGATTACCGGACCCTCGAGGAGGAGCTGGCGGCGTACGGGGCTTCGCTCCCGGACAAGCCCAGATTGGTGTGCTTGAACAAGTCCGACCTGACCGGCACGGACGATGCACCGGCCATGGACGGAGCGGAGCCCTTGAGAATCTCCGCGCTGACCGGCACCGGCCTCGACGATTTGAGGTGGAAGTTGGTTGAGACTCTGAAGAGCATCGAGCAGGAAGAGGACTGAGATGGCGGAAGAAGAGCTGGATGGGGCCAAAGTCCTGGAACGGTTGAGACTCAAGAACCTTTCGGGCAAGAAGGAGCTGATAGAGGATCTGAAGAAGCGCAAGGGCCAGCGCTCGGTCCTGATTCTGGCCGAGTTGCTCCAGGACGAGAGCTGGTACCTGAGGGAACAGGCCGTTCAGGCTCTGCCGGAGATGGGCGATGAGGCAAGAGGTCCCGTCATGAAACTCCTGGAGAACGGACTGTGGTACACGAGGGCCGCGGCCGCGAAGGTCCTCGGGAAGATCGGAGGCCCGGAGGCCGTAGATAGCCTCCTGGATTGTCTGGTCGATTCCAATATGACCGTCCAGGGCGCTGCCGCCGCCGCGCTGGTGGATATAGCCAAGTCCTCCTCCGTCGAAGCTTTGGCGAGCTCGCTCGGAGGCCGTCCGCACGACGTCAAACAGAAGGCGGTATCGCGCATAGCCCTCCTGGACAAGGAAGTTTCACAAGGCATATTGAGCTGCTGGGAGCGCGAAGTCGCAAAGCCCAGGCGAGAGAAGTCCCCGCGCAGCGAACCCCCTGAACAGGGCCGCAAGGAGCCCGGGGACGGTGACGCCTCTTGACGGGTGCGGTGTCCGAGAACACGATGGCCCTGGCTTTCATGCCCAGGGCCATCGCCGGGAAGATATACCACATGGCCGCGCGGGGCGCCTCGGCCGATCGACTGCTGCAAGAGGCCCGAGAGCTGGACGGTAACGAGTCTTGGCGCCCCGAGCCCGGAGCGCTCAGGAGCCAGATCCGAGCCTTGAGAGCGTCCGCCTGCGAAGTGCTGCTTCCCGGAGATGAGTCCTACCCCGCCCTCCTGCGTCACATAGCCGATCCACCGCTCTGTCTTTTCGTGAGAGGCCGGCTTCCCGGTCCGCGCGCCACCATGGTCGCCGTGGTGGGCTCACGCTCGTCCTGTGGAAACGCACTGGTATTCACAGAAGACCTGGCGCGTTCGCTGGCAAGGGCCGGTCTCACCGTGGTCAGCGGCCTTGCCAGGGGCGTGGACAGCGCCGCGCACAAAGGTTGCATCGAAGGCGGCGGGGTTACGGTGGCGGTCTTGGGCTGCGGCGTGGATATCTGTTATCCCAGGGAGAACAAAACGCTCATGGGCACGATAGCCCGGGGCGGGGCGGTGTTGTCCGAGTACCCCATGGGCACGGCGCCGCAGCCGTATCATTTCCCCTGCCGGAACCGCTTGATAAGTGGGTTGTGCGTGGGGATCATAGTCGTCGAGGGCGGGGCGCGCAGCGGAGCCCTGGTGACGGCGAAGTGCGCGGCCCAGCAGGGCAGGACCGTGTTTGCGGTGCCCGGAGCCGTGTGGAACCCGTTGAGCGACGGGCCCAACGCGCTGATAGCCGACGGTGCGGTGCCCGTGCGCGGTCCGGACGATGTGCTGCAGGAGCTCATGGGAGTCTCGCCGTGCGCCGGCGGAAAGAGGCCGAAGCGGGAGACCGCCGGCGGACCGGAGAGGGCGGTTCTCGACGCGCTGGACCATGACCAGGGGCGCCACGTCGACGTGATCGCCAGAGCCTCGGGCACGCCGCCCGCTGAAGTGCTCACCACGCTCTTGCGGCTGGAGGTGAAGGGGCTCGCCGGCAGGTTGCCGGGCATGCGATTCTTCAGAGTGGGGAAGGGGATCTAGTGTGGCTGGAACCCGGCTCTTGCACGCTATTGAATATGCGGCGCTCGCCGGCGCAAGCGGTGTCTTCAACGTCTTGCCGCTGAGCGCGGCGCTGGCCGCCGGCTCAGAGCTTGGATCGGCCGCCTACAAGGTTTTAAGGATAAGGAGAGAGGTCAGCGAGTCGAACGCCGCGGCGGCTCTCGGTATGCGCGCGGAAAGCGACGAGCTGAGGCGTCTCTGCGAGTCCTGCTACAGGAACCTTGGAATGAGCCTGGTCGAGCTGGCCAGGCTTCCCCGAAGCGCGATGTCCGGCCTGGACAGGCTCGTGGAGGTCGAAGGACTGGAGCACTTCGACCGAGCCCTTTGCGCCGGCAAGGGGGCCGTCCTGGCGACCGGCCATTTCGGGAACTGGGAATTGATGGGCGCCGCTCTCGCCCAGCGCGGCTATCCGATGAACTTCCTGGTCGGGCACCAATCCAACCGCCTCGTGGACCGCAGGCTGAACAGGTTGAGGTCGGCTCTCGGAATAGGGATAGTGAAGCACGGAGCGCACATCAGAGAGGTTCTGCGCCTGCTGCGCCGTAACAAGTTCGTGGCGATGCTCTGCGACCATGACGCGGGCAGAAAGGGGCTTCTCGTCGAGTTCTTCGGGATGCCCGCCTCGTCCGCGGTTGGCCCCGCCGTCTTCTCCCTGCGCTCCGGAGCTCCGATAATCATGGGCTTCATATCAAGGAGCCGCGGAGGTCGCCATAAAGTCGAGTTGACGCCCCCCATTCGCGTGCCGGAGGGGACCCCGCCTGCCCTGGCGATCGCCTCGACAACGCAACTTCTGGCCGACGTGATAGAGGAGCGCGTTCGGAGGCTGCCGGACCACTGGTACTGGGTTCACAGGCGCTGGAAGACCAAAGATCCCAGTGGCCGGCACGGGAGCTTCCCGGCCGCCCGGAGACCCGGTGGCGCTCCCTCTACATCCGCCGGGGCGCCCTCGGGAACGGCCCCACCGCCTGAACCGGGGCCTGTAGTTCTTCCCAGATGATCCGATAACTATTAGTGATTGCATGAGTCTATGCCGAAGGCGTGGTTCGCTCCAAGGAGGGTGATCGGAAGTGGAGTGGCTCAAGCGTTATAAGTTGTTGATTTTAGGGGGCACTTTCCTATTTACGGTGATCGTCCTCGGAAACAGAGATGACCGGCCCCCGGCACCTGAGGAGCGCCCGAATCCTTTCGCCGGCAGGGCGGGGGCGCGGCCCCCGCAGTCGGCCGCCGAACGGCAGCCCGAGCCGGAGCCGGAGAGAGCGCTCAGGGGGAACGTGCAACAGGCGAGCGATGAGCCGCTTGTCGCGGACGTGGACAAGGGGGCTCGGGAAGAGGCGGCCGGGGAGTCGCCGCCGGATTCAACGCCGAAGGTCAAGCCGGAGGTCGATCTCGACCTGGCCCGGCGTGAGGCGGCGGCCGAAGTGGAGGATTTCAACAGAGAGCTGGCTTCGACGCTCGGCACCGTGAATCCGAACGCTTTCAAGATGAATCTCCAGGCGAAGCAGCTCAGAGACAGGGCGGAGAGCTTGGAGGAGTGGATCGAGACCCAGGACTCGAGAGCCGATATGTCTTACGAAGAAAGGGAGAAGTGGAAGGTCCGGAGAGGTGTTTGGGCCTCCCACGCGAAGGAGTTGAAGTTGGTCGCGCAACGTCTTTCGGCCACCCGCGGTACGAAGAGGAAGGTAAGGATACTCGCTCACGAGATAGCGGAAAAGGTGGAGGAGTGAGCCGGCCGCGCGTCTCACCGCTTCCATGCCGATCTCGATAGCGCCCAGGCGGGCTTTGGCCCGGTTGGGCATTTCTCAATCGGAGGAAAAAGATGCCGCGCACCGAAGGAACGGGCTACACGGAGAAAGGGACCGGAGCGGAAGGCTCAGATAAGATCCAGGCAATAGCGTCGGTGCTTTCGCTGGCGGCGGCGCCGGGGCCGCCCGAGCGCGCTTATACGGGGGCTGTGAACGCAGCCGCGAGCCTCATGGGCGGACCCGCGTCCCTGTGGCGCCGGGGCGAGCACGGAGTCGATCTGGTCTGCTCCTGTCTGGAGGAAGGCGGCGACTCGAAAGAGAAAGTGCTGTCCGCCATGAAACAGGCCGCCTCGGATACAGTAAGGGCGCACGCTGGAGGGGGCGGCCGCGAAACCGAGCCCGGCCCGGGCGGCGTGGTCGCCGCGCCGGTTGTGACGCAGAGAGGCCTTTGGGGGAGCCTGGTCTTTCATGCGCCGCGCCCGCCCGAGTCGGCGACCCCGTTCATCGAAGCCATCTCGCTCTCGATAGGCCTCGCGGCCGAACTGGGTCTTCTGCACGAGGAGGCGTTGAGTCTGAGGGGCAGAGTCGCCGCCGCGGAACGCAACCGCAAACCTGACGACCGTTATGTCACAATAGGGCAACTCGCAGTCCGCGCCTATGACGAGCTCGACGCGATACTGCGGGCGGTCTCTGCCCATCTCCGGCGAGCTCGTGGCGGAGGCGGACCCGAATGCGCCGAGTGTGTCTCCGAGCTTGAGAGGGCCAGGGAGATAGTCGCCGAGCAGAGCGATCTGGCCAAGCTCGAGATGCCGGTGCTCGAAATGAGGGATATGAATGAAGTCGTCCAGAGCTCCCTGAGGGAGGTTGAGGACAAGGTCTGCGCAAAGGGCCTCAGTTTGATCAAGAGACTCTCACCCGACGTTCCTCCGATCTTACTCGACGAGAAAAAGGTGAAGCTGGCCGTGGGAAAGGTCATGGCTTGCGCCGTCGCCAGGTCCGCCCGGGAGGGCCGGCTCCGGGTCGAGACGGAGGTGCAGGGAGGAGACGTCAGATTCCAGGTCGGCTGGGAGGAGAGCGGTGAGGCCGCCGACACCGCCGAGAACATGTTCGAGCCGTTCGGCCCTCTCGACAGAGGAGGAATGGGGTTCGCGGTCGCCTCACAGATAATAAGGGAGCACGGCGGCGGCGTCCACGTCATGCGGTTCGAAGGCGGCTCGACGGCGCTGGCGCTGGATTTTCCCATCGAGAAGAACCAGGAGAGGCGGCGCAGGCCCAGCCGCAGGAGCGGTCTGGACCGCAGGCGTCCCAGGAGGTCCTGATCCGGGAACAAACTGGTTGCCCGCCCCGTGGGGCTTTGATAAACTACCGGTCGAGTGCGACCCTAGCTCAGTTGGTAGAGCACCAGACTGAAAATCTGGGTGTCCGCAGTTCGATTCTGCGGGGTCGCACCACTTTTCTTGCAAAGGCGCCGGCAGGGGACTGGCCGGCACGTAGCTGGTGTAGCTCAGCTGGTAGAGCAACGCACTCGTAATGCGTAGGTCAGCGGTTCGATTCCGCTCACCAGCTCCACGCCGGGAACCTGCCACTGCTGCGGCAGTGGCTTTTTCTATATTGTACGGACTTTCCTGAGCCGCCGGGAGGGCTTTGCGCCGAGCTGCTGGACGGCTCAAGGTCTGGAGCATCCCGAGTACGAACGCGGCGCCCCGCGGACGCCGCAACGAGGTTGACTATGTGCGGTATCGTAGGTTATTTAGGCAGAAAGTGTTGTGCCTCTGTCTTGATGACAGGTCTTAAGAGGATGGAGTACAGGGGATACGACTCCGCGGGCATCGCCCTAATTGATGGGCCGACGGTGGTGGTCCACAAGGCGGCCGGCAAGATATCCGTGCTCGAGGGCCTGCTCAAGAGCAGGAGCCTGAAGGCTCAAACGGGCATCGCCCACACCCGCTGGGCCACCCACGGCGAGCCTACTGCCGACAACGCCCATCCGCACGTGGATTGCACGGGCCGGATAGCCGTAGTTCACAACGGGATCATCGAGAATCATGCGGTCTTGAGAAAGATGCTGGAGGCCGAAGGTCATAGGTTCAGGACGGACACGGACACAGAGGTCCTGCCGCATCTCATAGAGAAGCTCTATGACGGAAACCTGGAGCGAGCGGTGGGCAAGGCCCTCCAGATGGTGGAAGGCACATATGGAATCGCCGTCATCTGTTCCGATGAGCCCGACAAGATGGTTGGCGCCAGGAATGGAAGCCCTCTGTTGGTGGGAGTCAATTCGGACGAGTTTTTGGTGGCATCGGACGCCGCCGCCGTGCTCAGCAGGACCAAACAGGTAGCCTATCTGGACGACAAGGAGATGGTGGTTGTCTCGCCGGACGGATTCGTCACGACCACGATAGATCACCAGGCCACCGACAAGAAACTCGAGGAAATAGAGTGGGACCTGGCCGCCGTGGAGAAAGGCGGCTTCCCGCACTTCATGCTCAAGGAGATTTTCGAGCAGCCTCAAGCGGTCAGGGATGCGATGAGAGGCCGCGTGCTTTCCGAAGATGGAACGGCTAAGCTCGGAGGCCTCAACATGAGCGAATCGCAACTTCGGGCCATAGACCGACTGATAATAACAGCCTGCGGCACTTCATGGCACGCGGGAATAATCGGCGAGTATATGCTCGAGGACCGGGCGAGGATTCCGGTCGAGGTGGAGTATGCGTCGGAGTTCAGGTACAGAAACCCCGTTCTGCGACCGGGGACGGCGGTCTTGGTGATAAGCCAGTCCGGTGAAACCGCCGATACTCTGGCGGCCATGCGCGAGGCGCAGGCCAAGGGAGCGCGGGCCCTCGGCATCTGCAACGTGGTGGGAAGCACCATCGCCAGGGAGTCGGACGGAGGGGTCTACGTGCACGCCGGTCCGGAGATAGGCGTGGCCTCGACCAAGGCTTTCTCCTCTCAGGTGACGGTGCTCGCGATCTTGACGCTGTGCCTGGGCAGGCTGAGGACATTGGCCAAGCGGGAGGGGATTGAGATAGCGGAGGCGCTGCTGGCCATTCCGGACAAGATCAGCAGGATACTCGACAAGAACGACGAAGTCCTGAAGATCGCGAAACAATACTACAAGCACAACAACTTTCTTTATCTCGGGCGAGGGGTGAATTTCCCCGTCGCCCTCGAGGGCGCGCTCAAGCTGAAAGAGATATCGTATATCCACGCCGAGGGCTATCCAGCGGCCGAGATGAAGCACGGTCCCATCGCTCTCATAGACGAAAACATGCCCGTGGTGTTCATTTGCACCAAGGACAGCGCCTATGAGAAAATCCTGAGCAACATGTCCGAGGTCAGGGCGCGCAAGGGGAAGATCATAGCCGTCGCCACCGAGGGGGACACCGAGATCTTCTCGCACGCCGATCACGTTATTCATGTTCCGGCGACGCTGGACTTCCTGACGCCGCTTCTTACCGTAATCCCGCTGCAGCTCTTGGCCTATCACGTCGCGGTGATGAGGGAATGCGACGTGGACCAGCCGAGGAATCTCGCCAAGAGCGTCACGGTCGAGTAAGACAACCAAACCCGCCGCCGGCGGCGGCGGCGGCCGCGGGGAAGGCGCGCAGGTTCTCCCAACTCGAGCACGGAGCCCGTATTGGACCAGTACAAGAACATAAGACTTACGTCGATGGTATCGGGTGGGGGGTGAGCTTCCAAGATAGGTCCGGAGGACCTATTCAAGGTGCTCGAAGGTCTCGACCTGGACGACGACGGCCTCCTGGTGGGCCCGGCGAGTCTCGACGACGCCGGCGTCTACGGGCTCGATGATGACACGGCTCTCGTCCAGACTGTGGATTTCTTCACCCCGCTGGTGGACGACCCATATAAGTTCGGGTCGATCGCCGCCGCCAACTCGTTGAGCGACGTCTACGCGATGGGAGGGACGCCTATTTGCGCACTGTCCGTCCTCTGCTTCCCATGCGGAACGGTCCCGGTCGAAATAATGAGGGATATTCTCAAGGGGGGAATCGACAAGATAAGAGAATCGGGCGCGGCGGTCGCCGGCGGTCATTCGGTGTTGGACAAGGAGATCAAGTTCGGGTTCGCCGTCACGGGGCGTGTTCACCCGTCGCGCATAGTGAGGGTCTCGGGGGCCCGCCCGGGCGACGTACTTGTCCTGACCAAGCCTATTGGAACCGGGGTGCTCTGCCACACCCTGAAGGCCGAGGGGCTGGCGGCCGAGATCGAGTCGGCGCTGGTCGCCTCGATGCTGGAGCTCAACGCGGCGGCGGGTACGGCGATGGTGGAGGCCGGCGCCGGCGCCGGCACCGATGTCACGGGGTTCGGCCTGCTCGGGCACGCGTTGGGCATGGCGCGGAGCAGCGGTGTGACGATAGCGGTTCGCGCCTCGGACGTGCCGCTTCTGCCCGGAGCCAGGGAGGCCGCTGCCGGGAAAATCGTGCCGGGCGGACTGAAGCGCAACCGGAGGTACGTCGAGCCTCACTTGAGGTCATCGACGGATGAAACGTCGCTGGACCTCATGTGCGATCCTCAGACTTCGGGAGGGCTTCTCGTCGCGGTCGGCAAGGACCGGGCGGCAGGGTTTCTGAAGGAGTTGGAAGTTCGCGGCGTCGCGTGCGCGGCGGCGATAGGAGAGGTGGTCGCCAGGGGCGACTCTTACCTCAGGGTGGAATAGGGATTTGCCTAGCGGGAGCGGATGGATTCTGGTGGATCCCGAGGACTTCAAATCCTTCTGTCGGGCGCTAACAACGTCCGAGGTGGGTTCGATTCCCACACGTTCCCGCCATGTTCATGCTCGATGGGAATAGAGGTTTTCGATGACAGGCGGCGACGAAAGGAGTCACCGGCAGAAGGCGCGCGATCCGGGTCGAGGCGTCGCCTCCTTCTCGGCGTTGGTTGTCGCGATGACGGTCTTGTGCTCGCCCGGCGGCGAGCCTCTGTGCTCTGACCATTACGGCGCCTCGGCGCCGGCCCGCGGGCCCTCGCCCAAAGGCGCGCTGCTCAGGTCCGTGGTGTACCCGGGCTGGGGTCAGCTCGCGAACGGAAAGCCTTACAAGGCATGCGTGATAATGGCGGTCGAGGCCTATCTGGCCGGGGTGGCCCTGAGCGCGGATCGCAGGGCGGGCGACGCGGCCGAGCTGGCCGGCGCGGCCGACTCGCAGGCTGAGGCCGCAAGGCTCGAGGACCGTAGATCGTACTACGAAGACCGCCGCAACCAGTATTTCTGGTGGCTGGGGGCGACGGTGCTATACAGCATGCTGGACGCCTACGTCGACGCCCATCTGGCCGGGGTCTCGGAGAGCGAAGCCGGCGAACCGCCGGTCGCGCTGGAGGCGAGCGCCGGCGGGCGCGGCGGCGTTGGATTGGCCATAGTGGCGCGTTTCTGAGGCGCAGGGGATTTCAACTGGAAGCGGCCGTATCCGGTGAGATTGCGGCCGCATGTTAGGTTTTTGCGATGGACACGACAAGGACGAGGAACTTCTGTATCGTGGCGCACGTGGACCACGGCAAGTCCACGCTCGCCGACCGTTTCCTCGAGACCACCCAGACTGTTCCCAAGTCGGCGATGAGGGAGCAGGTCTTGGACACGATGGATCTCGAGCGGGAGCGCGGGATCACCATAAAGGCCCACCCGATAACGATGAAGTACGTGACTCCCCGGGGGGAGGCGTACGCGCTCAACTTGATAGACACCCCCGGCCACGTTGACTTCAGCTATGAGGTCTCGCGGAGCCTGGCCGCTTGTGAGGGCGCGATTTTGCTGGTGGACGCCGCACAGGGAGTGCAAGCCCAAACGGTGAGCAACTACCATCTCGCGGTTGAGGCCGGTCTGACCATAATCCCGGTGATCAATAAAATAGATCTCAGCGGCGCCCTCGTGGAGGAGACCACGGTCGATCTGATGGAGCTGACCGGTTCGTCCGAGAAGGACGTGCTCAAAGTCAGCGCGAAACATGGATGGGGAATCGAGGATGTCCTGGAGAGCGTGGTCCGCAAGGTTCCGCCTCCGGCGGGCGATTCGGAATCGCCGCTCAAGGCGCTGGTGTTCGATTCCAACTTCGACTCCTACAAAGGCGTCCTTGCGTACGTCAGGGTATTCCAGGGGACCTTGATCCCCGGTCTCAAGGTCCGGTTTCTCGCCACCAAGCGATCCTTCGAGATTCCCGAGGTCGGCATCTTCAGGTTGTCCATGATACCCACGGAGCGGTTAAGCGCCGGCGACGTGGGCTACATGGTTACCGGCGTCAAGGACGTAGCCGAAGCGCAGGTCGGAGACACCGTCTCCGCATGCTCGGACCCGCACCCGACCGCGTTGCCCGGTTACAAGCCGATGAAGCCTATGGTGTTCAGCGGAATGTATCCCGCGGCCGGCGAAGGATACGAGGCCCTAAAGGATGCGCTCTCCAAGCTTCGTCTCAACGACGCGGCGCTGACATTCGAACCTGAGACGTCGCAGGCGCTGGGCTTCGGGTTCCGATGCGGTTTCCTGGGGCCCCTGCACATGGAGGTGGTGCAGGAAAGGCTTGAGAGGGAGTACGATCTCAACCTGATCGCTACAATTCCGAGCGTCAGGTACAAGGCGGTCCTCAAGGACGGATCCACGGTCGAGGTCGGGAACCCGAGCCAGATGCCCGGCGCCCAGAAGCTCGATCACGTCGAGGAGCCCTACGTCACGCTGCACGTGGTCGTACCTGGGGAGTACGTCGGAGCAATAATGCAACTTGCGCAAGAGAGCAGAGGTATATATATAGGGACTCATTACGGAGAGACCGGAATGGCCCGCCTGGAGTACCTGCTGCCGTTCTCCGAAATCGTGCTCGAGTTCTACGACAAGCTCAAGTCGGTCAGCCGCGGATACGCGTCGTACGACTACCAGTTCGCCGACTACGAGCGTTCCGATCTCGTGAAGATGGACATACTCCTGAACGGAGAGACGGTGGACGCTCTTTCTGCTATAATTCACAAAGACAGGGGCTTTCGCTGGGGGCGGGAGATGACCTCTCAGCTCCGGCGGTTGATCCCCAGGCAGCTCTTCGAGGTCGCCATTCAGGCCTCCGTCGAGGGCCGCGTCGTCGCCAGGGAGACGATCAGTCCCCTGCGGAAGAATGTGACCGCCAAATGCTACGGCGGCGACATCACGAGAAAGAGGAAGCTCCTCGAGAAGCAGAAGGAAGGCAAGCGGCGCATGAAACAGATAGGGTCTGTCGAAGTGCCGCAGGAGGCCTTTCTTTCGGTGTTCCGAACGATGAAATGACAAGAGGTGATCGATGACGACGTCCGAGAGCAATTCGGCCAAGCCGGAGGCGCGGTCCGGCGTGCGAAGAAAATCAGTGGTCAGGGAGTACGCCGAGGCGCTTGTCTTCGCGGTCGTGCTGGTGCTTGTGCTCAGGGCGTTCGTCGTCCAGGCGTTCCGTATCCCGTCCGGGTCGATGAAGAATACCCTTCTGGTGGGGGACTTCCTTTTCGTGAACAAGTTCATTTACGGTCCCAAGGTTCCGTTGACGGACTACAGGCTTCCCGGGCTGCGCGACCCCGAGCCTGGGGACATCATCGTGTTCTCGGCCCCCATCGGCGATGAAAAGGACTTCATCAAGCGGTGCGTAGCCGTGGGAGGGCAGACGTTCGAGATAAGGGACAAGCAGGTCTACGTGGACGGAGTAAAGCTGGAAGAGCCTTACGTCATCCACACGGACGGCCGCGATATCGGCCATCCCCGGGACGAGTTCGGCCCAATTACGGTGCCTCCGGGCCATCTGTTCATGCTGGGTGACAATCGAGACGACAGTCACGACAGCCGGTACTGGGGCCCTCTCAGCATGGACCGTGTCAAGGGCAAAGCCATGTTCCTGTACTTCTCATGGAACGGCGAGAAGAACGTGCCGCGCTTCAGGCGGTTCTTCGACCTGGTGAAGTGACGGCGAGCGGCGAGGGCGCGCTCGCGCGCGACGCCGGCGGGCGCCGGCTGGGCCTGTACGTACACGTTCCCTTCTGCTCGGCGAAGTGCCCTTACTGCTCCTTCTACTCGGTTCCCATTACGCGTTCCATGCTGTCCGCCTTCATGTCCGCACTCGCGATCGAGGTGGAGAGCGCCTCGCGAGATCCTCTCGTGACGGAGAGCACCTTCGAGACCCTGTACATAGGAGGCGGCACTCCAAGCCTGTTGCCGGTCTCATATCTGAAGGAGATGCTTCAGAGCATCCTGGGCGCCTTCCGCTTCGAGGACGGAGCGGAGGTGACTTTGGAGGTGAATCCGGAGTCATTGAGCCCGGGGCACGCCATTCTCATCGCGGGCCTGCCCGGCGGGAGGTTGAGCATAGGGGTGCAGTCCCTCTGCGACGCCGCGCTCCGCGCGCTCGGGCGACGACACGACGCCGCTACGGCAGCGCGCTCGATGGAGCTCGCCGAAAGATCCGGCGTGCCGGCGGTGAGCGTCGATCTCATATACGGCGCGCCCGGACAGAGCTCCGCCGACTGGGCCCTCTCCCTGGATAGAGTCATAGCGGCGGCGCCGCATCACGTCTCGTGCTATTGTCTGTCCTTGGACGATGGCACTGTCTTGGCGGAGATGGTCGGATCGGGGCGGCCGCGGGATTCGACCCTGAGCGCCATGTACTACTCCGCTCGAGACGCGCTTCTGGGGGCGGGGTACGAGCACTACGAGATCTCCAACTTCGCACGCGCCGGGTTCAGGTCGCGCCATAACTCACGCTACTGGCGCCGCGAGGAGTATCTGGGGATGGGGCCTTCCGCGCATTCGTTCCTCGGGGGTAGCAGGTGGAGCAATGTAGGCGACGCCGCCGAGTATTGTCGAAGGCTCCGCTCGGGAGAGTCTCCCACCGGCTGGCGCGAAAGGGTAACCGAGAGGCAGGGGCTGGAGGAAACGGTGATGCTGGCGTTGAGGACCGCAGACGGTCTGGACACCTCCGCACTGTCCGAGGCGTACGGCGAAGGTGCGGGGAACTCGCTGCACGAGCGCGCCGAGCCAATGCTGAGGGCCGGGATGATGGATTCCGACGGGGCGGTATTGCGGATCTCGCCGGCGGCGTACTTCGTATCGGACTCGGTAATCTCGACCCTCCTCGCGGAGAGGCCTTGAGCCCGCCGCGGGGCCGGTGACGTCAGCCCAGTCTGAGGACATAGCACTTCAGATATTCCGTTTCCACGGCGGAGAGCAGGATCGGGTGATCCCGGGCTTGTCCTCTCGACTCCACTATGGCTGCGCGTCTTCCGGATCGCGCCGCCGCCTCGCTGAGCATCTGCCTGAACGCGTTCCTGCCGAGATGATGTGAGCAGGAGCAGGATATCAAGAAGCCGCCCGGCTTAACCAGGGCCATCGCCTTCATGTTCAGCTCACGGTAGCGGCGGACCCCGGCGGCGAGGCGGTTCTTGCGCTGGATGAAAGCGGGGGGATCCACGATTACCATGTCGAACGCGGGTCCCGCTCGAAGATCGTCGAGCACGGCGAATGCGTCTCCCTGTATTCCGGTGAGCCCCCCGACGACTCCGTTGGCCGAGGCGTTGGCCCGCGCGTTCTCCAGGGCGCGCGCGGAGCTGTCAACGACGATCGCCGTGGAGGCCCCGGACATCAGGGCCTTTATGCCCCAGGCGCCGCCGTAACTGAAACAATCCAGCACGGCCGCGTTCTCGCGTACGGGGTGCATGGCCGACAAGTTGTCGCGCTGGTCCAGGTAGAGTCCGGTCTTCTGCCCATCCAGGACGTCGGCGAGGGTTCTCATGCCCGCGAAATCGACCCATATGGGTCCTGTCCAGTCGCCGTGCATGACCTCCTTTTCCATCTCGAGGCCTTCGAGAAGCCTGTAGCGGGAGTCGTTTCTCAGTATCACCGACTCCGGGCGAAGCAGCGAGAGAACGGCGTCAAGTATCTCTTGCCTGCGCCGCTCCATTCCGGCGGTGAGAATCTGCAGCGCCACCGATGGTCCGTAGCGGTCGACGATCAGTCCGGGCAGATCGTCGGACTCGCCGTATACCACCCGATAGACATCCGAGCCGGGATACAACGACTCTCTGTTCTTCAAGGCGCGGGATATCCTGTCGTCAATGAACGACGGCTCGAGTTCCCGCCGCCCGGATGACAGAAGCCGCACCGCGATCAGAGAGGCGGGGTTGGCGTAACCTATTCCCAGCTGGTTTCCTCCCGCGCCGACGACACGCACGAGATCGCCGGGAGCATGGTCTCTGAGGGAAGTCTGAATCTCGTTGCTGAAGATCCAGGGATGCCCCGCCCGGACCCTCTTGTCCTCGCCTCTCTTGAGCCGCACCGTCTTCACTCGCCGGGAACCTCATTGCGCCGCCCGCAAGCGCCGGGGGCCTCCCTGCGCCGATCCGGAGCGGCGGCTTCGGGGGCGGACAGCAGCCTGTAGTTTGCGTAGCGCCCGGGCGACCATCCCAGACGCGCCTCGAGCCAGTCGAGAAACCTCTCCCCGACCGAACGCGCTGAGTCCTGGGGCGGGACGACCTGCGCACCCGATCTCGAGGCCTCTATCCTTCGCGCCATGACCCGGGGGTGCGTTCCGTCGAAGGGGACCAGCTTTCCTCCCGTGTCGAAGGGGAAATCGCTTCCCCCGGATTCGTACTTCAAGCGGATCGTCTGATCGTCGTGCCACCACTTCGCCAGCTCGACCGTCTTGCGCTTCATGATAGCGGGGGCCTTTACCCATCCGTAATGAAAGACTCTTGCTCCCGAGTGAGCCACACGCAGCTTGCGCCCGCGGAGGCGAAACCCCTGGGCGTCCTTCCACGAGGAGGCCCCGATACCGGGGCGCACGAGACGAATCTCTCTTGGATACCACTTGCGCCCAACGCCGCGGGTGTGGTAGTTTGCGTAAAAATGAATGAAGTCGAAGATCATGCCTTCAACACGGGTATCGTGCAGGTGGCGGACGAGCGATTCGCGAATTACGGGGACGTCGTCTTCGTGCAGAACTTCATCCGCCTGGATGTAGAGGGCCCAGTCTCCGGTGCAGCGGGACAGGGCGAGGTCGGCCTGCATGGCCAGGACCCGTCCCCCGCTCCTAACATTGGGGGCCCAGCGCCCCCTGACGATCGCGATCTTGGGCGACCTGATGGATTCGACCAGCTCCAGGGTGCCGTCGTCGCAGTCTCCGACATTTACGATCATTTCGTCGGCGAGCGGCAGGACGGACCTGATCGACTCGACAACGGGGTAGTCGAGCTCGACGGCGTTCCTGACGAATGTGAAAGCGCTGATACGCATGTTGACGGCACCTGCGACGCGCCGGCCCGGCGCGTCCCTCTTCGAGTAAAGCTATTAGATGATCTCGTTCCGATCAAGAGGCAAGCTTGTGCGGCAGGCGTGGGCACCTTGGGATTCCAGGAGGCGCCATGATGAAACTCGATGAACTGGCCGGCCGCGCGTCCACATGTACCAAGTGCGACCTCTGCATGTCCCGGACCCGGGTTGTGTTCGGGGCCGGCGATCCGAGCGCGAGGGTCATGATCGTGGGAGAAGCCCCCGGGTCCAACGAGGACAGACAGGGGGTCCCGTTCGTGGGCGCCGCGGGGCGGCTATTGACACAGCTCCTTTCGTCCGCGGGGTTGGAGCGATCCGAGGTGTATATCACCAACGTGGTGAAGTGCCGGCCTCCCGAGAACCGAGATCCTACTCCCACGGAGGTCGAGACTTGCAGCCCGTACCTGAACGGGCAGATGGAGCTCATTGCGCCGGAGGTGGTATGCGCGCTGGGCAATTTCGCAAGTCAGAGCTTGCTGGGAAAGAAGGTCAGTATCTCGAAGGTCAGAGGAAAGCCGGTTCAGGTGGGGGACCACTTCGTGCTTCCCATGTACCATCCGGCGGCGGCTTTGCACAGAGGCGACCTGCGGGACGAGGTCCAGGCCGATTTCGAGGCGCTGAGGGATTTTCTTGCGGGCGGGGCGAAGCCCCGGCGCACGGGCGAGCAAGGCAGCCTCTTTTGACGAGCGGAGGCTCCGCTTTGGAGAGATGACGTCATAATGAGGGATACCGGCGATAAAGATAAGGACTTGAACGAAGTCGTAGAAAAAGCCAGGGGCTCGGACGACAAACAGAAGAGAGGGGGTCTCAAGGCGAGCGTGAAGGAGCTCGAAGCGGCCCTGAAAAGAGAATCGGCCAAGGCGCAGGAGCTCGAGAAAGCCCTGGAAGAGTCTTCGGCTGAAGCCTCGGAGAACTACGAGCGGCTTCTGAGATCGCGGGCCGAGTACGACAACCTCAAGAAGAGGACGAGGCGGGACATCGAGCATGCCCACAGGACGGCGGGCGAGAAGCTGGTCACCAGCCTGCTGCCGGCAATAGACGATCTGGAGAAAGCCATAGACGCCGCGGGCCGTTCAGAGGAGCTCAGGCCCATGGAGGAGGGGTTGGAGCTTATTAGAAAGCGCATGGTGGAGGCTCTCGGCGCCGCTGGTGTCGAGCCCGTCGAGCCCCTCGGACAGCCCTTCGATCCGAACCTTCAAGAGGCCGTTATGCAGGTGCCCAAGGCGGACACGGCGCCCGGCACGGTCGTCGAGGTGCTGCTGAAGGGTTATTTGATGAACGGTATTACCCTCAGGGCGGCGAAGGTGATAGTGTCCGGCACGCCCGAGGGCGAGGACGCCCCGGAACGTGAGACCAAAGAAGGCCGCAACGACCGAGAGGTGCACTAGAATGGCAAAGCGCGACTACTACGAGGTGCTCGGCGTGGAAAGAGACGCCGACACCGATCAAGTAAGGAAGAACTATCGCCGCCTTGCTATGCAATATCATCCTGACAAGAACCCTGATGACAAGACGGCGGAGGAGAAGTTCAAGGAGGCCACCGAGGCTTACGAGGTTCTCAGAGATCCGCAGAAGAGGGCGCGTTACGATCAGTACGGGCACGCGGGAGTGGGCGCCGGGGCCGGTGCGGGAGCGGAGTTCACGGGTTTCGCGGATTTCGATCTCAGCGATGCGCTGAGAGCATTCTCGGAGGCGTTCGGGGGCTTCGGCCCCTTCGCCGGCGAGTCGTTCTGGGGCGGCATGGGCAGAGAGCCGGGGGGCCGGTCGCAGAGAAGGGGCGCCGACCTCCAGGTCAGACTCCGTCTCACCTTGAAGGAGATCGCCTCCGGCGCGGACAAGCGCATAAGGTATAAGAAGTACAGAAAATGTGCGACTTGCGGAGGCTCGGGCGCGAAATCGGCCCAAGGGGTCGTCCCCTGTCCCCGATGCGAGGGAAAAGGGCAGGTGAGGCAGGTCCATGGATCTTTCTTCGGGCAGATGGTCAGTGTGGCCACGTGCCCGCAGTGCAAGGGCGAAGGCGAGATAGTGAAGGAGGCTTGTCCGGACTGCGCCGGCCAGGGCAGGAAAAAGAGCCAGGAGACGATCAAAGTCAAAGTCCCGGCCGGAGTGAAGGCCGGAAACTACATACCCATAAGGGGCGAAGGCGACATTGGTCCGAGAGGCGGCCCACCGGGAGACCTGCTCGTTGTGATAGAGGAAGCGCCCCACGATCTGTTCCAGAGAAGAGGGGACGACATAATCTACGACCTCAAGCTTTCCTTCCCCCAGGCCGCCCTTGGGGAGCGCGTCGAGATACCCACTATCGACGGAAAGGCTGCGATCAATATACCTCCAGGCATTCAGAGCGGAGCGACCCTGAGATTGCGTAAGAGGGGCCTCCCCGCGCTCGGGGGCAAGGGGGTCGGAGACCTTTTGGTCAAGGTCAGCGTCGAGACCCCGAAGAAACTCCGCCCCGAGCAGAAAAAGCTCCTGGAGGAGCTAAGGGAGCTGGAGAAGTCCGATTCATCGAATCACAACTCCGGGATATTCGACAAGATGAAGGACGCCCTCGGCAGGTGATGGCTTGGCAGAGCGCAGGCGATTCATCATAGGGCCGGCCGAGCGCGGAGAGCTGGTCTCGCTCGACGATCGAGAGGCCTCGCATGCCGTGAGGGTGCTGCGCCTGGAGCCCGGCCGGAGGGTCGAGGGCATCGACGGCCTGGGTTACCTCTATGCGCTCGAGCTGTGCTCCACGGCGAGAGGCGATGTCACGGCGAGGGTGCTCCGGAAGCGACGGCTCGAATCGGAGGGCCGGCCCGAGGTGAGCGTTGCCGTGGGGCTGCTCAAGGGAGCGCGGATGGATTGGGTGGTGGAGAAGTCCGCCGAGCTCGGTGCGCGGCGCCTCATTCCTTTCTCGAGCGAAAGGACTGTAGCTACGCCGGGGAAGGAGGGTGCAAGAGTCGGGCGCTGGAAGAGGATCGCCTGTGAGGCGATGAAACAATCGCTGGGCGCCCTTTTGATGGAAGTTGGCTGCCCCGGGACCTTCGACAACGTGATAGAGGCGGCCCGCAGTGTGGACCTGGCCCTCGTGGGCGAGGAAGGGGCTCCCCCGCTCAGGCTGTCGCCGTCCGAGCGCGCCTCGGCACGGACCTGCCTCCTCGTATTCGGGCCCGAGGGCTCGTTTTCCCCGCGTGAGGCAGCCGCCCTAAAGGGGGCCGGCGGGCGCGCGTTCTCGCTCGGCCCGGCCCGTCTCCGAACGGAGACCGCCGTCGCGGCCGGCCTCGCAGCGTTCCGGCAGGAGTGGGGTAGGGAGATCCCCGGTAAAGGGCATTAGGTTTTTCTTGACAAAAAGACACATCTGCCGCTATATTGCTAATGAGAGCGGGTGGGGATCCGCCAAATAACGCCGCTAAGCGTGAGATCCGACTAAGTCCAGGCATGATCTGGACTTACGCTCTTTATCTAAGACGACCGTATAGCTGAGGTCCTTTTTCAGCTGTGTTCTCTAGGGTAGGACGGTGAAAGACTAGGAAGGTGATCATTGGATGGCAGCCGTCAGAGTGAAGGATAATGAATCGTTCGAGAGTGCCTTGAAGAGGTTCAAGAAGAAGTGCGAGAAGGCCGGTCTGCTCTCAGACTTGCGAAAGAGGCAGCATTTCGAGAAGCCCAGTGAGAAGCGCAAGAGGAAGATGAACGCTGCCAGGAGAAAAGCGCGCAAGCTCATGCATCAAGCCAGCCTCTGAGGTCCGAGCTGAGTCATTGGGGCCGAAAGAGTCCACACAGGTTCCGTCCGGTGGATCCACAGAGCCGGGAGGTTCTCGAGTTAGAAAAGGTGGAGGCCATTCTGGCCGCCAAGACCTCCTCTCCCTACGGCGCGAGGAGGGCGGGTGAACTGCGTCCTTTTGGGGACGCAGATTTGCTTGATGCTGAGTTGCGTTTCGTCCAAGAGCTCAAGGACGTCGCCGCCGCCCATGGGCGGCCGTTCGAGTTGGACCTGCCGGACTTGGATGAGACGCTCAGGCGCTGCCGGACGGAGGGGGCCAGGCTCGAGGCGGAGTCTCTGCTGAGGGTCTCGAAAACGCTGTCGATAAGCGAACAGATCTCCGCCTTCGCGGCCGACCGTCGCGAAGAGTACCCGGAGCTCGCCGGGCGCGCGAGGGAGCTGCTCCCGGCCCCAATGCTCCGCGAGGCCATCGACCGCTGCATAGATCCGGTGAGCTCGGCGGTTATGGACGCGTGCTCGCGGCATCTCAGAGACGTGCGAAGAGAGAAGGAGAGAGTCAGAGCGCAGACCCTCCAGTCCCTCGAGAAAATCCTTGCTAAGCGCTCGGCGAAGACTGAAGAGATCATCACCATAAGAAGCGATCGCTATGTGATCCCGGTGGACAGTCATCACAGGTCCGCGGTCCGGGGCATAGTGCATGACACCTCTTCGAGCGGGGCGACCCTGTTCGTCGAACCGCTCGAGGTCGTCGAGCTCAACAACAGGCTGCGCGCCCTCGGCGTCATGGAGAAGGAGGAAGAGCAGCGGATCCTGTGGGAGCTCACGGAGCGCGTGCGCGACCACGCGGAGCTTATCGAAACCGACATCGAGGTGATAGGCGAGATCGACTTCGTGTGGGCCAAGGCGCGGTTCAGCGCGGAGTTCAGGTGCGTCCGGCCTGTCATATCCGACCGGGGGATGGTCCGCCTCGTTGGCGCCAGGCACCCGTTGCTTGTGATCTCGCGTGGGGACGACCGCGTCGTTCCGCTGGATCTGGTAATGGGAGAGGGCTATCGGGTACTCGTTATCTCCGGACCCAACATGGGTGGGAAGACGGTCGCCTTGAAGACGGTCGGACTGCTCGCCGTGATGATGGCCTGCGGCCTTCACATACCGGCAGCCGACGGATCGGAGCTTCCGCTCTTCCAAGAGGTTTATGCCGACATCGGCGACTGGCAGTCGATAGAGGAGGATCTGAGCACTTTCGCCGCCCACGTGAGGCAGCTCGCCAGGATAACGAAGGGGGCCACGGAAGGATCCCTGGTATTGCTCGATGAGATCGGGGCGGGCACCGACCCTCACGAGGGTGGTGCGCTGGCAAGGGCCATTTTGAAATTCCTTGCGGACAGGCGCGCGTTTTGCGTGGCAACGACCCACCTGGGCACGTTGAAGCCGTTCGTCGCCGAGAACGACAGTATGGTCAACGCGTGCATGGAGTTCGATGCGGATACTTTGAGGCCTTTGTACGCCCTGCACGTGGGCTCGCCGGGCAGAAGCATGGCGTTGGAGATAGCGGGCCAGCTCGGGCTTCCGGACAAGCTCCTCGGCGACGCCAGGGAGCAGCTCTCCGCGTCCGAGCTGAGGATGGACGCGCTTCTGGCAGAGGCCGACAGGTCCCGAGTCAGGGCGAGAGAGCTCGAGGAAGAGGCTGAAACGGCGCGGCGCGAGGCACGCGAGCTGAGAGGCGCCCTCGAGGAGCGAGTCGAGGGAATAAAGGCCAGGCGGAAGGATCTCGAGCGGGAGGCGAGGCGTCGCTGCAGGGAGATGGTGGCGCAGGCACGGAGGGATCTCGACGCCCTGCTGGCCGAGGCCAAGAAGAGCGGCCGCGCCGAGAGAGTGCGCAGGGCCTGGAAGCGCGCCGACGCTCTCGAGAGCCAATGGACCGAGAAAGAGGAGTCTTCCAGGCCTCCTGCTGTTGACCTCGCCCCTGGATCGGAGGTCTGGGTCGACACTCTGGGCGTAGGGGCCACCTTCTTGAAGATGCTCCCAAACGGCCGGGCCATGGTCGAAAGAAGAGGGGTCCGCATGGAGGTCCCGGCCTCGGAGCTCAAGCAGACCGAGGACGGGCAGTCGGGGCGGCCGGTCGGCTCCGGCTACGCGGCGCCGGAGCCCCGGGAAAGCGCCGCGGAAGCGGTAGTAAGGGGCATGACCGGAGATGAGGCCGTCGAGGCGATCGAGGGATACCTTGACGCGGCGCTTCTGCAAGGCCTAAGCGAGATAAAGATAATCCACGGCAAAGGAAAGGGCGTATTGAGAAATCGGATATCTCGGTTCTTGACCTCCCACTCCGCCGTTGAGAGTTTCAGACTGGGAGAGATTTGGGAGGGTGGTGCGGGCGTGACCGTGGTAAAGCTGAAGTGAGGCGTTCGGCTGATGGCGATTCCAGAGGAGTTTCTGGCTGAGCTGCGCGATCGCGTCGACATAGTGGACGTGATCGGGGGTTACGTCAGGCTCAGGAAGTCAGGATCCAATTACAAGGCGCTCTGCCCGTTTCACAAAGAGAAGACTCCCTCTTTCATGGTGAACCGGGCAAGAGGCATCTACAAGTGTTTCGGATGCGGGGCGTCGGGCAACGTGATCACATTCGTCATGGAGACGCAGAACGTCGGTTTCTTGGAAGCGGTGAGAACATTGGCCTCGCAGGCGGGCATGACCGTTCCTTCGGGGTCGGAGACGGCGGGCGAAGGGAAAAGGCATGAGAGGCTGTACGAGGGGCTGGAGTTCGCGGCTCAACAGTTCGAAGACAGGCTGTGGAAATCCGAAAAGGGAGCGGAGGCGAGAGCCTACATAGAGAAGCGAGGAATCTCCGTCGAAACCGCCCGGGCGTTCCGGTTGGGCTACGCCGACGGCTCCGGGGCCTTCCTCGTCGGGAAGTCCAGGGGCCTCGGCGTGTGGGACGGGCTCCTGGAGGTAGGGGCCGTGATCCAGGGCGGAAGAGTCCACAGGGACATGTTTCGCAACCGTTTGATCTTTCCCATAATGAACGCATCGGGCCGGGTGGTGGGTTTCGGGGGCAGATCGTTGGACGGCGTGGAACCCAAGTACCTCAACAGCCGGGAAAGCTCCGTCTTTCGGAAAGGGTCTCTGCTGTACGGACTCGGCCAGTCGAAGGCGAGCCTCAGGAAGGCGGGGCGGGCCGTCCTGGTGGAGGGGTACATGGACGTTCTGTCATTGCACCAGGCGGGCATACCCGGGGCCCTGGCGTCCGCGGGGACCGCGATGACCGATCGCCAGGCCGGGATGCTCAAGAGATACACGGACTCCGTGGTCGTGGCCTTCGACGGGGACGAGGCGGGTCGCAGGGCGGCGAGGAGAAGCCTGGAAGTGCTGCTGTCCGCCGGACTGGACGCCAGGGTGGCGCCTCTGGAGGAGGGCTCGGATCCTGACAGCGTGATAAGGGCCGGCGGGGCGCGAGCCTTCTCTGAGGTCCTGGACGGGGCGCTCGATGTGATCTCCTTCGTCGCGCGCGGCGGCAGGTCGGCGGAGCTCTCCGAGAGGGAGACGGCCATAAAGGACGCGGTGTCGCTTCTCAACGTGGTGCCGGACCCCATACGCAAGGAGGTGCTTATACAGAGGGCCTCGGACGTTTTGGGGGTGCCCGAACAGGTCCTGGTGGATGGGTTGAAAGCCATCAGACGCGGGCCCCGGGGTAGGCTTCCAGAGGAGGCTCCGGAGGTCCCGCGGTCGGACGTCGCTCCGCTGGAAAAAGAGTTTCTCAGGGCGCTCCTGCTGGCGCCGGAGCTTCTCGGCGACGTACTGGAGGCCTTCGACCCCTCGGCCCTTGGAAACCCAGCGTCGAGAAGGCTGTTCGAAATGATGGCGGACGGCTGGAAGGCCGGAGGCGCCTCCAGCGCGGCCGACCTGATGGACAGGGCCGGCGATCCCGCAACCAGGGCGCTCATAGGCGAGGTGGCCGTCGAATGGGAGGGCCACGATTTCGACGCCATGAGGGCCGTTTACGATTGCATGAGGAGGCTGCGCGAGCGGAAGCTGCGGCGGCGGCTGGAAGTCATAAAGAATGAGATACGGCACAAGGAGGCGACCGGGCTCTACGAGGAGCTGGGGGATCTGGCCCTTCAGCTTCAACAGGTCACCGATGAGCTGCAGGCTCTGGCGCGGGGAGCATAGCTATCGGCGGCCTTGGGCGTAAGTCCTACGACCGAGAGGAGAGCTGATTGAATGAAGAACAAGTCGGAACACGTCTGGAATGAGGTGAAGAGTCTCGCTGTCAAGCAGGGATATGTCACCGTCGACCAGATGGAGTCTCTCCTCGACATGGAGGCTGACGTCGAGAAGATGGACGAGCTCTTCATCCGCCTCAATGAGATAGGCCTGGGCTGGTATGACTCCGAAGACGAGGCGCTGAAGCAGACCAGGAAGGCGAAAAAGCAGGCGGATAAGAAGGACGAGACCAAGGCGCTCAGCGCCCAGGTCATGAAATACGACGATCCCGTGCGCATGTACCTGCGGGAAATGGGGAAAGTGCCGCTTCTGGACCGGCAGGGCGAGGTGGAGATTGCCAAGCGGATCGAAGATGGCGACAGGCAGATAGCCTCCGCCATGTTCCAGACGGCTACCACGGTCAGGGAGCTTCAGGCCTTGGCTCAAAAGGTCACCAAGAGCAACGTGAAGCTGGACGACTTCCTCCACATGGATTCGGGCAACTGGAGCGCCGACTCCGCGGCACGCAGGAAGAAGCAAAAAGCGCTTGGCACCGTCAGGAAGGTCGCGGGGCTGCAGACCCAGATGGAGAACAAGAAGGCGAAGATGACCCGGAAGCTCTCCGCCAAGAACACGGAGAAGCTGAAAGGCCAGGTGGAGAACCTCCAGAACAAGATAGTGGAGGAGCTGCTGCAGCTGCCCCTGAGCCCGAAGCTCATCGAGCGCCTCACCAATAGATTGAAGAACCTCGCCGGCAGGCTGAACGAAGCGGACTACGAGATCCAGACCCTGGTCGAGGAGATAGGGGTGCCGGTGGAAAGCGTGAACTCCCTCGCCACGAGAGTGCGCAAAGGCAGGAGCGAGGCGAGGAAGGTGAAGAAGGAGACCGGCCTGGATCCGGCCCTGGTGCTCGAGACCGCTCGGAAGATCAAGAACTCCAGGCGCAAGATAAGGCGCATCGAGCTTGAGGCGCAGATGGTGCGCGGGCGATTGGTAGAGGTGGTCAGGCAAATAGAGCAGGGCGAGAGGTCCAGGGAAAAAGCAAAACGTGAGATGATAGAAGCCAACGTGCGGTTGGTGATCAGCATCGCCAAGAGATATACGAACCGGGGCCTGGAGTTCCTCGACCTCATACAAGAGGGGAACAGCGGGCTCATGCGGGCCGTGGACAAGTTCGATTACAGAAAAGGATACAAGTTCAGCACCTACGCCACCTGGTGGATCAGGCAGGCTATAACAAGAGCCATAGCGGACCAGGCGAGGACGATCCGCGTGCCCGTGCACATGATAGAGGCCATTAACAAGGTGGTGAGGACTTCGAGGAAGCTGGTCCAGGTTTACGGACGCGAGCCGACTCCGGAGGAGATCGCCGAGAAGTTGGAAATGCCCGTGGAGAAGGTCAAGAGCGTCCTGAAGGCCGCTCAAGAGCCTATATCGCTCGACCGACCGGTGGGAGAGGATGACGACAGCAATCTCGGCAGCTTCATAGAAGACACGTCCGTGGTTTCGCCGGCCCACTCGGCCGCCTTCGCGATGCTGAAGGACGAGGTGAACGAGGTTCTGGAGACCCTCACCAAGAGGGAGGCAAAGGTGATCAGGCTTCGCTTTGGATTGACAGAGGACGGATGCCCGAGGACACTTGAGGAGGTGGGAGCTTTCTTCAACGTTACCCGGGAGAGAATTCGTCAGATCGAGGCGAAGGCCCTGAGAAAGCTGCGACATCCCACGCGCAGCCGCAGGCTGAAAGTGTACGCGGAGATGGGGTAGCCGTTAAACGCGTTGACTGGAGATAGGCTGGATGCTATTTTCCCACGTTGTCGGAAGTGGATCGTGGCGGGCCCATAGCTCAGTCGGTCAGAGCAACCGGCTCATAACCGGTCGGTCCTTGGTTCGAGTCCAAGTGGGCCCACACCGACGCGCGGGAAGGAAACCTAGGGCGGGTAGCTCAGTTGGGAGAGCACCGGCGTCACAAGCCGGGGGTCACAGGTTCAAGCCCTGTTCCGCCCACCAGGCGGTATCCGTTGACGGCGTGCCCCGTTGGGGCACGCCGTTTTTTCTTGAGTTCGCAGGCTAACCAGAAAGGTGCGTGAATTGACAGAAGGCATGAGTGAGCAGCTCCCCGTACTGGCGGAGCTGCAGCGCAAAGACATCGAGCTTACGAAGTTCCTGGAAGCGCGCCGGGCCATTCCGGCGGCCGTCGAGGAGAAAGACCGCGGGCTGGAGGAGGCTAAGAACGAGTTGGCGGAGAAGGAGAAGGACCAAGGAGCCCTGGCCTTGAAGCGGCGGACCTCCGAGAAGGACCTCGAAGCGATCGACAAGAAGATAAAGGACAAAGAGGCGCAGCTCATACGGGTCACCAACAACAAGGAATACCAGGCGCTTCTATCCGAGATAGAGAGCTCGAAGGAGGCGCTCTCCCGGAAGGAGGGGGAGCTGCTGAGGCTGATGGAACAAGAGGAGTCTCTGGCGAGGGAGCTGGAGAGGGGGCGCGACGATTTCAAACCCGTTCTCGAGGAGGTGGAGAGCGCCAAGAAGGAGCTGCGGGCGGAGCTCCAGCGAAACGAGGAGCTCATACCAGTGCTGGAAAGAGAGCGAGAGAGCATCGCCGCCCGGCTAAGTCCCGATCTCCGGGCCTTGTACGAGCGCATTTTCAACGGAAAGTCCGGCCTGGCCGTGGTGCCCGTGAGGAAAGGAGCCTGCGGGGGGTGCTTCACGGCGTTCCCTCCGCAGTTCATAAACGAGGTCAGGCGAAAGGATCGCCTGCAGATCTGTGAGAATTGCGGCAGGATAGTCGTATGGAACGAAGAGGCCGCCGCGACCCCGGGGACGTCTTGAGCGCGGCGGGCGGCGAAGCCGGGGCGGGCGGGGTGACTATCTATACGGACGGCGCGGCCAGAGGCAACCCCGGGCCCGCTGGAATAGGTGTAGTGGCCGTGAAGGGCGGCGAGGAGGTATTCACCATCAGTCGTTACATCGGGCCGGGCACGAATAACTTCGCGGAGTATCTGGCCGTGATAGCCGCCCTGAGGAAGGCCGCGGAGCTGGCTATCCCCGAGGTAACCGTCCTGATGGACAGCGAGTTGGTTCAGCGCCAGCTTATCGGCGCGTACAAGGTGAAGGCGCCGAAGCTCAAGGAGCTGTACGCGGCGGCGATGGAGACGGCGCGGCTCTTCAAGAGTTGCAACTTCGTGCACGTTCCGAGAGAACGGAACGCGGCCGCCGATCGGCTCGCCAACGAAGCCCTGGACAGGGCCCTGAAGCGAGCGAAGGAGGGAACATTCCCGGAATAGGAAGAAGAACCGGTGCCACCGAAGCAGGCCAGATGACCGCGCGTCCGCGACAGCGGGCGTGAGGAAAGTCCGAGCTCCACAGGGCAGGGTGCTGGGTAACGCCCAGTGGGAGAAATCCTAAGGAAAGTGCCACAGAAAACAAACCGCCGGGAGACCGGTAAGGGTGAAACGGCGAGGTAAGAGCTCACCAGTGCCGGCGGTGACGCCGGCAGCTAGGCAAACCCCACCCGGAGCAAGACCAAATAGGAGAGGAGAAGCGGCCCGTTTCGCCGTCACTCTCGGGTAGGTCGCTTGAGGTCGGCGGTAACGTCGATCCCAGAGTAATGGTCATCACGGAGAATTCCGACAGAACTCGGCTTACGGCCCGCTGCGGTGGCTTCCGACTGGAACAGGGAGAGTGCGTGTAAATGGTTTCAACGGTGCGGTGGATATATTCTTCGGAAAAGGACATGGAGATCGCGGAAGAGCTGCGCGGCGAGCTGGGGGTCCCCGGACCTTTCGCGGCTATTCTCGCGTCGAGGGGCTTTCACGACGTTCAGTCCTGCCGGCGTTTCCTGCAGCCCTCTTTGTCGGACCTTCACGACCCCTGGGTTCTCAAGGACCTGCCCGAGGCGGTGGAGCGGATCACCCGCGCGGTGAGGCGCGGGGAGCGCATACTCGTCGTGGGAGACTACGACGTCGACGGCGTCACCGCCACCTTCACCCTTGTGAACTCGCTCAAGAAGCTCGGCGGCTCGGTCGGCTACCACATCCCCAACAGATTGAGCGAAGGGTACGGCCTCAACATGAGGACGGTTGAGGAGGCCGCCAGAAAGGGCGTCCAGCTCATCGTTACGGTGGACTGCGGCACCAGCAGCGTGGATCAGATAAGCGCCGCCGCTTCCAAGAACATAGACGTCGTGGTCACGGATCACCATGCCCTGCAACCGCGCCGTCCGGACGCGGTCGCACTGGTGAACCCGCGCCGGGAAGACTGCCCCTATCCCTTCAAGGCGCTGGCGGGGGTAGGCGTGGTGGTCAAGCTGGTGCAGGGCCTCATCGAGAGCATGGGCGCGGCAGAGCCCGACGAGTTCGTGAGGGAGCACCTGGACGTGGTCGCCCTTGGAACGATAGCGGACGTGGTTCCGCTGACCGGGGAGAACAGGATATTCGCGAAGCTGGGCATCGAGGAGCTGAGGAGCAGCAGCCGGCCGGGAATAAGGGCGCTGAGGCTCGCTAGCAGGCTGACCGACAAGCGACTCGAGGCGAGCGATATCTCCTTCGTGCTCGCCCCCCGCATAAACGCCGCCGGCAAGCTGGGAAATCCCGAGTCAGCCGTGAGGCTGCTTATGTCCTCCGACGACAGGGAGGCCGCGGCCATCGCGGAAAGTCTCGAGGAGGACAACACTCTCAGAAGGAGGTTGAACGGGGAGGTGCTCGAGGACGCGCTGGAAATGCTGCAGTGCGAGGGCGCCGATCCGATGGCGGCTCAGGTTCTGAGCTCTCCGGATTGGCATCCGGGCGTGATCGGAATAGTGGCCGCGCGCCTGGTGGAGAAGTCCGGGATGCCCGCCGCGCTCATTTCCATTGACGGGGACGTGGGCAGGGGCTCTTCCAGGGCGGGCGGCAAGCTCGATCTGTGCGAGATACTGGAGGATTGTAAGAGCTCGCTCATGTCATATGGTGGACACAGATACGCGGCCGGGTTCTCCATCAAGACCTCCGAGATACCTGAGTTCAGAGAGAGATTCCGCGAGGCGGTCGATGTGCGCGTAAAGGGCCGGGACATGACGGCCACGCTGTCCATAGACGGTTTCGTCAAGCTGGAGGAGTGCACGGCGTCCTTCGTGAAGCTGCTGGACGAGGCGTCTCCATTCGGATTGGGCAATCCCGAGCCGGTGATGGCCATCCGGGGGGTTCACCTCGTGGCCCCGCCGACGCCCTTTGGGAAGAACCACCTGCGCATGATGGTGGCACGAGGGGAGTATTCTTCCGAGTGCGTCGGCTTCAACATGGGCGGGCTTCTGGAGGAGCTCACCGCCCGGGGTGAAAGCCTCGACCTGGCGTGCAGCCCGAGTCTGAATACATGGCGGGGAACCACTCGTATTCAATTAAAGCTTAAGGATGTGAGGTTTCTTTGAGTCAGTCTCCGGCTGAAGAGGAGCTGCTGGCGGAGGTCACCGAGACCTTGCGGCGGCTCAGCCCGAGCGTCGACCTGGCAACTGTCGCCGACGCCTACAGGTTCGCCGCGGCGGCCCACGGCGAGCAGCGCAGGCGATCCGGGGAGATCTACGTCTCCCATTGCGTCGAGACCGTCAAGATACTCTCCGAGTTGCTGGAGTACAGGCTGGACACCAGCCTGGTGGCGGCCGCCCTGCTGCACGACGTGGCGGAGGATACCCCTCATTCCCTGGATGAGATCCGTAAGAGGTACGGCTTCTATGTGGCGTTCCTCGTGGACGGGGTCACCAAGATCAGCGGGCTTCGCTTCGACCGCCCCGAAAGCGTGCAGGCGGAGTATTTCCGCAAGATGCTCCTCTCGATGGCCAAGGATCTGAGGGTGATACTCATAAAGCTCGCGGACAGACTCCACAACATGCGCACCCTGGAGGCGCTCGACCAGAAGAGGGCGCGCCAGATCGCGAGGGAGACCAAGGAGATCTACGGCCCCCTTGCGCACCGGCTGGGAATAGGTCGGATGAAGTGGGAGCTGGAAGACCTCTCATTCAAGATCCTGAACCCCAGGATGTACGATGATATAAAACGTAAGGTGGCGCTGAAGAGAGCCGAGCGGGAGAGCCTGATTGAGGAGGCCAAGAGACCCCTGCTGGATCGCTTGGAGGAGGTGGGGCTCCAGGCGGAGGTGACGGGCAGGCCGAAGCACTTCGACAGCATCTTCAGGAAGATGGTGGAGGAGGATCTGGAGTTCGGGGACATATTCGACCTCCTGGGACTCAGGGTTATCACCGACGACAAGAACGACTGCTACCGGGTCTTGGGAATGATCCACGACATCTACATTCCCGTTCACGACAGGTTCAAGGATTACATAGCGGTTCCGAAGACGAACATGTACCAATCGCTGCACACGACAGTTGTGACCGCGCAGGGCAGAACGGTTGAGTTTCAGATACGCACGCGGGAGATGCACAAGACGTCGGAGCTTGGAATAGCCGCCCATTACTCGTACAAGGAGGGGGGGCGCCCCGACGAAGAGCTCGCGGAGAAGCTCCCGGGGCTCCTGGATACGCGGGAGTGGGCGGGCGACTCCGACGCCTCGGAGTTCATGGAGTTCCTGAAGATCTCTCTGTACCAGGACGAGGTGTTCGTGTTCACGCCCAAGGGAGACCTTCTGCAACTTCCCAAGGGCGCGACACCGCTGGATCTGGCCTACGCGGTCCACACCGAGGTCGGGCACCACTGCTCGGGCGCAAAGGTGAACGGACGCATAGTCCCGCTGCGCTGCGAGCTGAAGAACGGCGACACGGTGGAGATCATCACCTCCGCGGCGGCGCATCCGGGGAGTGACTGGATAAAGCTCGTAAAGACGCCCAGCGCCAGGGCGAAGATAAGGAAGTGGCTCAAAGAAAGGCAGAAAGCCGACAGCATTCCCCTGGGCAGGGAGATGCTGGAAAGAGAGCTCAAGAGAAGGAAGATAAAGCCGGCGGAGGTGGACTTCGGCGAATGCGCAAAGGCCGTGGGGCTGGGTGATCAGGAGCAGCTCTATGCCGCCGTGGGCAGCGGCTCCGTGTCGGTCCAGCACGCCGTCGGGAAGATAGCGCCTAGGGAGGAGCAGAAGCCCGTCGAGGCCGACCGGGTCCCCGCCAAGGTGGACGCCCGCACTACGGGCATCAGGATACAGGGACTGTCCAACCTGATGATCCATTTTGCCAAGTGCTGCCAGCCCGTGCCCGGCGACGGCGTAACGGGGCTCATAACAAGGGGCAGGGGGGTCTCCGTGCACGCGAGCGACTGCCCGAACGTGCTGAACGAGCGGATCCCCCCCGAGTGCAGAATCGAAGCCGAGTGGGACGTCGGGGTCTCGGAGCGCTTCGCGGTCGGGGTCAGGATCTACGGGGAGGACCGCCCCAGCCTGCTGGCGGACGTCGCCCAGGCGATCTCCCAGACGGACACGAACATAAGGAACGCCGACGTAGGCGCGCTGGATCATGCGGCGGCGGGGGTGTTCAGGGTGGAGGTCCGTGACCTCAGACACTTGAACGCGGTAATGGCCGCCATCGCTCGGATCAAGGGTGTCACTAGAGTCGAGAGAGAAAGGCCCGGCGACGCGGGAAGCGACGCACAACGACGCCGGGAGGAGAAGTCTTGAAAGCGGTCTTGCAACGTGTCTCCGCCGCCTCGGTCCTGGTTGACGGGAGAGCTGTCTCCTCCATTGGCCCCGGGATGGCGGTGCTTCTCGGAGTGTCCAAGGGGGACGGCCCTGGACAGGCGAGGGAGCTGTGCAGAAAGTGTCTGGAGCTTCGCGTCTTCGAGGACGGGGCCGGGAAGATGAATGACTCCTTGCTCGATACAGGCGGTGAGATGCTCGTTGTGTCGCAGTTCACACTCTGCGCCGACACGCGAAAAGGCAGACGGCCGAGCTTCGCAGGGGCCGCGCCCCCCGAGGAGGCGGAGGGGCTTTACAAGCTCTTCATGGAGTCCGCGCGGGACAAGGGCGTGACGGTCAAGGGCGGCGTTTTCGGTGCGAGAATGGACGTGGAGCTCGTAAATCGAGGCCCCGTGACCCTGATTCTGGAGGTCGCGGTGTGAGTGCGGCGGATGGTCGGAAGTCCCGCGGCAGATCGTCGATGGATCCGGAAGAAGTCTCCTCCGAAGTCGGTTGGCTGCGTCTTGTGGGCGAAGGGAGACTGGTCCTGGCCAGCGCTTCGCCGCGGCGCGCCGCGCTGCTCGATACCCTTGGGGTCCCTTACAGGGTGCACCCCTCCGGCGTAAGGGAGACGGACGATGGATCCGAGCCCGGCGAACGGGTTCTGCGGCTGGCCGAGGCGAAGGCCCTCGACGTAGCCGCCTCTCAGCCCGGGGCGCTTGTCCTGGGCGCCGATACAGAGGTTGTACTGGACGGGAGCGCAGTCGGAAAACCGCGCTGTCCCAGGGACGCGCACAGGATCCTGTTGCGGCTTCGCGGGAAGACACACCAGGTCCTGACGGGCCTGTTCCTGCTGGATGTCCCCACCGGCCTTGAGATTTCCGTGGTGGAGAAGACATCCGTCACCATGGGCCGCTTCTCCGACGCCGAGGCGGCCTACTACGCGTACAGCGGAGAGCCCCTGGACAAAGCGGGGGCGTATGGGATTCAGGGCTTCGCGTCAGTGTTCGTGGAGCGGATAGAAGGATGCTACTACAATGTTGTCGGCCTTCCACTTAGAAGGCTGACCTGCATTATGGAGGAGATGTGGGGGGCGATCGAGGAGGATCGATGAGAATCCGTACTGTTGAGTGGAACGACGGGGCCGTGAGGATAATCGACCAGACCAGGCTTCCCGGCGAGACCGTATATCTGGACCTGGAGACCCTTGAGGAGCTGGCCGGAGCCATAAAGGAACTGAAGGTCCGCGGCGCCCCCGCCATCGGGGTGGCGGCCGCGATGGGGATCGCCGCCGCCGCGTGGAAGGCACGTAAGACGGGGCCCGAAGGGCTCGAGGAGGCCCTCAGCCGGGCCGATGCCGTTCTACGAGAGAGCCGTCCCACCGCTCGGAACCTGTTCTGGGCTCTGAACAGGATGAGGAGGATGTGGGAGGGAGATTCCAACTCGGGGTTGGATCAAACCGGGTTACCTGATAAACTGGTTGAAGAGGCTAAACTAATCCTAAGAGAAGATTTGGAGATATCGGAGAGGATCGGCCGCTACGGTGCTTCCCTCTTCGAGGCCAGAGGGGCCGCCATGACCCACTGCAACGCCGGCGGCCTGGCCACCGGGGGCGGCGGGACGGCCCTGGCGGTTCTCAGTCACGCTCACAAGAAGGGCATGATCGAGCTGGTATATGTCGATGAGACGCGGCCTCTGCTTCAGGGCGCCAGGCTCACGGCCTGGGAGCTCAAACAGGCCGGGATCCCAGCTTGCCTTATCTGCGATTCGAGCGCGGCGTGGGTCATGAAGACCAAGGGCATCGCCGGCGTTGTGGTCGGGACCGACCGCGTCGCGGCCAACGGAGACGTGGCGAACAAGATCGGCACTTACCCCTTGGCGCTGGCGGCCGGGAGGCACGGCGTCCAGTTCATCGTGGCGGCGCCGACGACGACGCTTGACCCTGATCTACCGTCGGGCGACTCGATTCCGATAGAGGAACGCGCGCCGGAGGAAGTCACCGGCTTCGCCGGCACGTCCTGGGCCCCGGACGGGGTCCAGGCCTTCAATCCGGCCTTCGATGTCACGCCGGCCGACCTGGTCACGGCGATAGTGACGGACCGCGGCGTGCTGCGCCCCCCCTATGCGGGCAAGATCGAGAAGGCCGTGGCGGATTCGGAACGATTGGGGGTTGACAGGCTCGAGAGCCGAAAGTAGAATATATAGTTTGTGTGGCGCGATGTTCCAGTCGCGCCTGCAGTTACTCTATCAAGGATGGAGGTGACCCTGGGATGGGGACGTACGTGGTCAAGGAAGGCGACGTCGAGAGACGCTGGTGGCTCATCGACGCCGAGGGACAGGTGCTCGGCAGGATGGCCACCCGGATAGCGATACTGCTGAGGGGAAAGGACAAGCCCCTTTTCACGCCGAGCATGGACGTGGGCGATCACGTGGTTGTGGTCAACGCGGAGAAGGTCCGGCTGACGGGTGCCAAGGCGCAGCAGAAGCTCTACTACTCTCACTCCACGTACCCCGGGGGTCTCAAGGTGACCACCGCGCAGCGGCTGTTCGAGAAGCGGCCCGAGCAGGTCGTGAGGCTGGCCGTGAAGCGCATGCTTCCCAAGAACAAACTGGGAAGGAATGTCTTGAAGAAACTGAAGGTTTACACCGGGCCTGACCACCCTCACCAGAGCCAGAGCCCGCAGCCGCACGAGTCAGGAACGCGCAGGACAGATTTGCTGGAATAGGAAAGGATGGGGAGGAAGCTCGATATGGATGGACCTTGGAAGCCGTCGACCGGGCGACGCAAGAACGCCACCGCGCGGGTCAGGCTCACGCAGGGCACGGGAAAGTTGATGGTCAACGGACGGCCCCTGGAGAAGTACTTGCAGCGCGAGGTGCTGACCACGCACGCGCTCGCCCCACTGGTGACGACGAACAACATTGGCAAGTTCGACATGGTGGCCTTCGTTAAAGGAGGCGGAATAAGCGGTCAGGCCGGCGCGTTGCGAATGGGAATAGCGCGTGAGCTGGTCCGCATGGATACGGCGAACAAGGGCCCCTTGGGCAAGGAAGGAATGCTCACCCGCGACGCTCGTATGAAGGAGAGAAAGAAGTACGGGCAGCCGGGGGCGAGGAAGCGCTTCCAGTTCTCAAAGAGATAGAGGAGGTTCATCAATGCTGCACGGGCGATCACCCCGGGAGGTTCACCTATATGGGTAACGCCATCGGAATGAGAGAGTTGCTTGAGGCGGGCGTCCACTTCGGCCATCAGACGCGTCGGTGGAACCCGAAGATGAAGAAGTACATCTTCATGGAGCGCAACGGCATCTACATCATCGACCTTCAAAAAACGCTCAGCTGCATGGGCGAGGCGGAGGCCGGAGTGAGAGGCGCCGTGTCCACCGGTGGCACGGTCCTATTTGTGGGCACCAAGAAGCAGGCGAAGGACGTCATTGCCCAGGAAGCCGAAAGATGCGGGATGTTCTACGTCACCGAACGGTGGCTGGGAGGGATGCTCACCAACTTCCAGACCATCCGCTCGAACATCAAGCGCCTCAAGAATCTGGATCAGATGGTGGACGACGGGACGATGGACCGCCTTTCGAAGAAAGAGAAGTCCAGGCTGGAAAAGGAGAGGGCGAGGCTCGAACGGACCTTCCGCGGGATAAAGGAAATGCGCGGTCTGCCCGGCGTGGTCTTCGTCGTGGACACCAAGAAGGAGAAAATAGCCGTCGCCGAGGCGAACAGGCTGAACATTCCCGTCGTGGGTATCCTGGACACCAACTCCGATCCCGAGGTCATAGACTATCCGCTGCCCGGCAACGACGACGCCATAAGGGCGATAAGGCTCTTCGCAAGGATGGTAAGCGACGTCGTTCTCGAAGTGAAGGGAGAGTCCAGCGAGGGCGCTGAGACGACCGAAGGCGAGACGCAGACGGAGAAGGGCGTGTCGGCGCCCGCCGGTACGGAGACCGCACACGCAGAGAGGCCCGGCGAGGCCGGGGCGCCCGAGACCGCCACATAGCCGCAGCTCCACGCAATCATAGATCGACAGGACCACGGGTTCACGGAGGAGAGATGGCTGTATCTGCTGAGTTGATAAGAGAGCTGAGGGAGAAGTCCGGGGCCGGGATGATGGAGTGCAAGAAGGCCCTGGATGAGTGCTCCGGGGACGTCGAAGCCGCCATGGAGCAGCTCCGAAAGCAAGGGCTCGCCACCGCCGGGAAGCGGGCGGGAAGGGCCACGGAGCAGGGTCTCATAGACGCCTACATACACCCCGGCGGAAAGATCGGCGTTCTGATCGAGGTCAACTGTGAAACGGATTTCGTCGCGCGCACGGATCAATTCAGCGAGTTGGTGCGGGATCTCGCAATGCAGGTCGCGGCCGCGGAGCCCTATGCGGTCAGGCGCGAGGAGCTTCCCGAGGATATCGTATCCAAGGAGAGGGAGATCCTCATGGCCCAGGCCTCCGAAATGAACAAGCCTCAGAACGTACTCGACAAGATAGTCGAAGGGAGAATGGACAAGTTCTACAAGGAAGCCGTTCTCCTGGAGCAGCCGTACATAAAAGAGCCCAAGCAAACAGTTGAGGACAGGACAAAGGAGGCGATTGCCACTCTGGGCGAGAACATTGTCGTCAGGAGATTCGTTAGATTCAAGTTGGGCGCCGAGTAGCGTCCGGAAGGCCGGCGGAACAGATGCCTGAAAACTTCGTCTACGACAGGATCCTCCTAAAGCTCAGCGGCGAGATTCTCGCCGGCGACACGGAGTTCGGCATAAACACGTCGCAGATCGATCCCATCGTCGATCAGATCGCGGAAGTGATGGAGATGGGAGTTCAGGTGTCCCTGGTGGTCGGCGCCGGCAACATCTTCAGGGGCCTCGCCGCCTCCGCTTCCGGCATGGACCGTACAGTTGCCGACCACATGGGCATGCTCGCGACGGTCATCAACTCTCTTGCTCTCCAGGATTTATTGGAAAGACGCGGCATTCACACCAGGGTGATGAGCGCCATTGCCATGGAGCAGATCGCCGAGCCCTACATCCGCAGGCGCGCGACCCGCCACTTGGAGAAGGGACGCATAGTGATTCTCGCCGCCGGGACCGGCAACCCGTACTTTACGACGGACACGGCGGCGGTTCTGCGCGCGGTCGAGATCAGGTGCCCCGTTATCCTCAAGGCCACCAAGGTGGACGGCGTTTTCACCGCCGATCCGGTCATCGATCCCACGGCGGAGAAGTTCGACGAGCTCACCTATCTCGACGTGCTCAACAAGGGTCTCAAGATCATGGACTCGACCGCCATTTCCCTCTGCATGGATAACAAGCTTCCGATAATAGTGTTCAACATGAACGTCAGGGGAAACCTGCTCCGCGTGCTGCGCGGCGACAAGGTCGGGACCCTGGTCAGGGGGGACTAGAACATGGACAAAAAGCTTGTCGCGGATACCGAGCGGAAGATGAAGAACTCGGTCGACGCCACGCGCAGAGAGCTGGCTACCATCAGAACCGGCAAGGCCACCACCTCTCTTCTGGACACCGTCAGGGTCAACTACTACGGGAACGTGGTCCCGTTGAACCAGGCGGCCAACGTCAGCGCCCCGGAGCCGCGCATGCTCCTGGTGCAGCCCTGGGAGAAGACCATGGTCGAGGAGGTCAAGAAGGCGATCTTGAAGTCCGACCTGGGACTGAATCCGACCGATGACGGGATGGTCGTTAGAATACCGATTCCGCCCCTGACCGAGGAGCGCCGGAAGGACTTGGTCCGAACGGTGAAGGTAATGGCGGAGGAAGGCCGCGTCAAGGTGCGTGGAATTCGCCGGGAGGCGAACGATAACCTAAAGCACATGGAGAAAGAGAAGGAGATCTCCGAGGACGAGTCCCGGAAGACCCAGGCCGAGGTGCAGAAGCTGACGGACAAGTATACCGAGGCCATAGACGAAGTTCTGAGCAAGAAGCAGAAAGAGATAATGGAGGTTTGACAGGTCCGATGGAGGCAGGCAGGCTCCACAGGGATGAAGCCCGGTCGGTTGAGAGAACCACGATGGAGGAGGTCAAGGCGTCCGGGCGCATACCCAGGCACATAGCCATCATCATGGACGGCAACGGTCGGTGGGCCCAGACACGGGGATTGCCCAGGATCGCCGGGCACAAGGCCGGCAAGGGGCCCGTGCGTGAGGTGGTGGAGCTGTGCGGCGAGCTCGGCGTCGAAGTCCTTACCCTTTACACGTTCTCCATGGAGAACTGGAACAGGCCGCCCGAGGAAATAGAAGCGTTGATGAGCTTCCTCGAGTACACCCTGGTCGAAGAGAGGGATGAGCTCAAGAGGAACAACGTGAGGCTCGACGCGATCGGGCGGATCGCGGACCTCAGCCCGAGAGTCAGGAAGATACTCGCCGAGACCAAGGTGTTCTTGTCCGATAGCACCGGGCTGCTGCTCAATCTCGCTTTGAGCTACGGCGGCAGAAGCGAGATAGTGGATTGCGTAAACCGGATGCTCTTCGACGCGAGAGCCGGCCTTCTGCCGGATACCGTCACGGAGGAGGACGTGGAGGGCTACCTCTATACGGCCGGACTCCCCGACCCGGACCTTCTCATAAGAACGGGCGGGGAGAAGAGAATCAGCAACTTCCTCCTGTGGCAGCTCGCCTACGGCGAGCTCTGGATGACCGATCTAATGTGGCCCGATTTCAAGAAGGCCGACCTTCTCGAGGCGGTCAGCGACTACCAGAAGAGGGAGAGAAGATTCGGGCGCGTAGAGTGAGACGGCGGGTCGCTACGCCACGGAGCGCCGTAAAATGAAAAGTGCTTTCCGCCGCAGAACATTGGCGGGGGCGGCGTTCGTCCTGACAGTCACGGGGCCGGCCTACTTGGGAGGGGTCGCCTTTCTTTTTTTGGCGGCGCTGGTGGTCCTGGCCGGTCTGTTGGAGTTCTACGGGCTGGCGCGCGCGTGGGGATCGCGCCCCTTCACCCCTTACGGCGCCGTCCTCGGAGCCGGGCTCGTGGTGTCCGCATTCTTGTCCGGGGCCCTGTTGATCGTCGCTGCCGCCGCCGCGGCGGCATTGTGCTTCGTGCCGGGACTTGCCCGGCGCTCGAGGCAAGAGATCTCCAGGGGGGCTGTGACGGCAGCCGGCGTACTCTATGTGGGGTTCTTGGGAGCCCACATGGTGGCGCTCAGGGAGGGCCCCGCCGCCGTGGGGCTCGATTACAAGGTCGGTTTCGTCGCGGTCATGGCGGTGTTCGCCTCGACTTGGTGCTGCGACTCCGCTGCCTACGTGGTCGGCAGCGCGATAGGAAAACACAAGCTCATACCGGCCATAAGCCCTGGAAAGACCTGGGAGGGCGGAGCCGCGGGGCTGGCCGGGGCGGTTGCGGGCATCGCCCTTGTCAAATGGCTCGCCGGCGGCCAGAGTGAATGGACCGACCTCGCGATAATCGGCATATCGATCGGGGTCCTGTCGCAGATGGGGGATTTGGTGGAGTCCGCTCTCAAGAGACGCGCCGGGAAAAAGGACTCATCCGGTATCATCCCCGGCCACGGAGGGGTGCTGGACCGGTTCGACGGTTTTCTGTTCGCGGCGCCCGCCGCTTATTATTTCATGATTACGGGCGGGTTCGCGGTTCTAAGATGAGCTACCGCGGAGGAGGCGCGGCCCGGGACTGTGCCGGCCGTGGCTCCCCGTCCCTGGAGGCAACGAGCATTGAGTGCTGAAGTGAAAGAGCCCCGGGCCGTCACCGTGTTGGGATCGACGGGCTCGATCGGTGTCCAGGCGCTGGACGTTGTCCGGGCGTCACGGGGTAGGCTCTCCATCCGCGGTCTGGCCGCCAGGGCCGACTCCGCTTCGATGGCCGGGCAGGCGCTCGAGTTCAAGCCCTCCTATTTGGCGATGTCCGACCCGGCCGCCGGGGCGGCGGTGCGGAGAAGCCTGAAGGAGAGGATGGGCGACGACGCGCCCGAGGTTCTGCTCGGGGACGAAGGCGTGCTCGAGCTCGCCTCGGGAATGGGGGCCGACGTGGTCCTCAATGCCATCGTAGGCAGCGCCGGCCTGCTTCCCAGTCTCTCCAGTCTCGACGCCGGAGTGCGCCTCGCTCTCGCCAACAAGGAGACGCTGGTGATGGCGGGCCCCCTCGTGATGAGGAAGGCGGGGCGGGACGGCGCTCTCATCCCGGTTGACAGCGAGCACAGCAGCGTTTTCCGTTGCGCTCGCGGCCGCGAGCGGTCGCGAGTAAGGAGCGTTACACTCACCGCCTCGGGCGGGGCATTCAGGGGCTGGCCGCCGGAGCGGATAGCCCGGGTGAGCCCCGAGGACGCATTGAAACATCCCGTGTGGGATATGGGCCGCAGGATCACCGTGGACAGCGCCAGCATGATGAACAAGGCCCTTGAAGTGATAGAAGCCCAGCATCTATTCGATCTCCCCCCTTCGAGCGTCAAGGTTGTGGTTCATCCGCAGGCCTACGTGCACGGCCTGGTTGAGCTCGGCGACGGGACGCTTCTGGCCCATCTGGGGCCTCCGGATATGAGAATACCCATCGCTTACGCTCTGTTGTTTCCCGACGGCGATCCGCCGGGACATGAGGCCCTGGACCTGGCGGCTTTGAAGACCCTGGAGTTTGAACGGCCGGATTTCGAGAAATTCCCCTGTCTCGCGCTGGGCTACAGAGCCGCGGAGGAAGGCGGGACCTCACCGGCCGCGCTCAACGCCGCGGACGAGATGGCGGTGGAGGCTTTCCTTGGACGCAGGATAGGATTCACGGATATAGCGGCCGTCGCGCGCAAAGTGCTCGACGCGCATTCCACGGAGCGGATAGAGTCGCCGGAACAGGTCCTCGAGGTGGACCGGTGGGCGAGGGAGCTTGCCAGGAGCCTCGTCGAGGCCTAGCGGACGGAAGGGTCGCATGGAGAGAGTGACGGCCGTCGTTCCGACCTTCAACGAAGAGGCGAAGATAGAGGACTGTCTGCGAAGCGCCCGCTTCGCGGACGAACTCGTGGTGGTCGACTGCAACAGCGGGGACCGCACCCGCGAGATCGCATCGGAGATAGCGGATCGAGTCGAGCTCCACACGTTCACCGGCTTCGCGGAGCTGAAGAACCGCTGCCTGCGGGAGGCCCGGCACCGCTGGGTCCTGCTCCTGGACGCCGACGAAAGAGTGTCGCCGGGCCTTCGCGACGAGATGACCGCGGTTCTGTCGAGGCCGGCTCGCCCGGGATACTGGATACCCAGGGTCAATCACTTCCTGGGCAAAAGGATAAGAGGAGCCGGATGGGGCGGGGAGAAGGTGCTCAGGCTGGTCGATCGCGACAGGGGGCGCTACCCCGAGCGACTGGTGCACGAGAGGCTCCGGCTTGACGGCGAGGCGGGGGCCCTGAGGGGCAAGTTGCTTCACTACCCCTATGAGAGCCTTGAGGAATACTGGACGAAGTTCCACAGGTACGCCTGGCTGTCGGCGGGGGAGCTCAAGAAACAGGGCCGCGGGGGAGGGCTCTTTGCCCTGCTGCTGCGTCCGCCCGCCAGGTTTCTTCGAATGTACTTGTTGCAGATGGGTTTTATCGACGGGACCCACGGATTCCTACTGTGCGGGCTTTCCGCGCTTCAGGTTTACACGAAGTACGCAAGGCTCTGGGAGCTGAATCGTGAGGATGAGGGTCGCGCACATAGACTCGGCGAAGACGTGGAGAGGCGGAGAGGCGCAGGTTCTGGGCCTGGCCGGAGGCCTTAGGGCCAGGGGACATGAAACTGTGGTCATGTGCCCGCCCGGCAGCGAGCTCGAGCTTGCCTGCGAGGCTCACGGCGTTCCCACCTCCGCCGTACGGATGCGTTCGGAGCTGGATCTGGCGGCGGCTCTCAGGCTTTCCCGCTCCCTCCGCCGCTTCCGGGCGGACATAGTCCACTTTCACACCGCGCGCGCTCACACCCTGGGGCTTATCGCCTCGAGAATCGCGGGTACTCCGGTCAAGGTCCTATCTCGTAGAGTGGATTTCGACGTGGGCCATAACGCATTCAGCAAGATCAAGTACAGGGCGTCCGTGGACTCGGTGATAGCTATTACCGAGGCGGTAAGAGACGTCCTGGTGCGCGGCGGCGTCGATCCCGAGCGCGTCTCGGTGATCTACAGCGGAATCGATCCCGGCGAGTACGAGGAACGGGCCGACGGGTCGGCCCTCAGGCGGGAGCTGGACATCCGTGATTCGGCGCCCCTGGTGGGGGCGATCGGTGCTCTGGCGCCTCACAAGGCTCAGGACCACTTCTTGAAGGCCGCGAAGAAGTTATCTCAAGAAATGCCGGAGGTTCGATATATAATCGTGGGAGAGGGCGAGCTCGAGCGGAGCCTCAAGGCCCTTGCCCGCTCTCTGCAATTGGATGATATAGTTACTTTTACCGGTTTTCGCCGCGACATCAAGGCGGTCCTTGCGGCGATCGATGTCTTCGTGCTGTCCTCCGTGGCGGAGGGCCTCTGTACCTCTATTCTCGACGCCATGGCCTGCGGGGTGCCCGTGGTCGCGACCAGGGTGGGCGGCGTGCCCGAGATCGTGGTAGACGGGGAGTGCGGCTCACTAGTGAGGGCCGCCGATCCCGGGGAGCTCGCCGCGGCGATAGCCCGCGTTCTGCGGGACCCGGGCATGCGGGAGCGCTTCGCGGCGGCGGGACGGGAGCGGGTCAAGAGCTTCACTGTGGAGAAAACCGTTAACGAGACGGAGAAGCTGTACCGGCGGCTTCTCCAGTCGAAGAAGGGCGAATGCAATTGATCGGATCTATATTGGCTGGAGTGCTCGTTCTGGGAGTGCTCGTGATGGTGCACGAGCTGGGACACTTCCTGGCGGCCAAGGCGTCCGGGATCAGGGTTGAGGAGTTTTCGATCGGCTTTTGGCCGCGGGTGGTTGGAGTAAGGAAGGGGGAGACCGATTACAGGATCTCGGCCCTCCCCATAGGCGGCTACGTGAAGATGGCGGGCATGAGCTACGAGGATGAAGCGCGCACGGGGGCGCCGGACGAGTTCCTCTCGAAGCCCTGGTACGCGCGTTCTTTCGTGGCGCTCGCGGGGCCCGGTATGAACTTCGTGCTGGCCGTTGTCCTGTGCTCGGCGATGGGCCTCATAGGGTACAACGTCGAGGACTATCCTCCCGTGGTCGGCGACACGGGAGGAAGCCCCGCGGCCGCCGAGCTCGGCCTGCGCGAGGGTGACGAGATAACCTCCGCCGCGGGGAGCCCGGTGGACACTTGGCATGGCTTCGCAGACGCCGTCTACGAGATCGAAGCGGACAGGACGGTCCAGATCGACTTGGTCCGGGACGGAGCGCCGCTGAGCGTGAGCGCGCCCGCCGAGAAGGTGCGCGACATGTTGAGAACCACGCCTCCAAGGAATCCTCCCGTGGTCGGCTCAGTCCATCTGGGGACTCCCGCCTACAGCGCGGGCCTGGCCGAAAGGGACTCGATCATCGCGATAGACGGAGTCCCAATCGAGGACTGGTCCGATTTGCAGGCCGCCGTAAGCGCGAAGCCCGACGAGCCCCTGCGGCTCGACGTGGCCAGGGACGGGGGGAGGTTCTCCGTCGAGGTAGTTCCCCTGGCCATGGAGAACAGGTCGGGCGAGACCGTCGGCAGAATAGGCATCTCGCCGGTGGAGGCGGGAAGCTATACGGTAAGGCTGTCCTTCCTCGAGTCCCTCAAGCAGGGCCCGGCAATGGCCGTAGGGTTGACGGCCCAGATCTACAGGGGCCTCTGGATGCTGATAAGCAATCCCGGCTATCTGGCGAAGTCGGTCGTCGGTCCCATCGGGATCGTCCAGATGTCGGGAGGGGAGGCGCGCAAGGGCCTCGCGAACTACATATACTTCGGGGCGTTGATAAGCGTGGCGCTCATGGTCTTCAATCTGCTGCCCATTCCCGTCCTGGATGGAGGGCACGTCATAATATCGGCGGTGGAGGGCGGGATCAGGCGCAGGCTCAAGCCCAAAGTGCACATAATATTCCACAGGGTGGGCATGGCCATTCTGGGCGCCCTGGTCATATTCGTCCTTCTCAACGACGTGACCAGGGTCTGGAAGAGAGACCGCGCCGTTTCGAGGACCCAAACCGAAGCCACGGAATCTGGGGAGGAAGCCCGCCGGGAGGTCAAGTAGTGACCGAACCTTCCAAACACCTGCTCCACGGGCTCAACGAACCCCAGCGTCTCGCGGTGACGCACGGAGAGGGCCCTCTGCTTATATTGGCGGGCGCGGGAAGCGGCAAGACCAGGGTTCTCACTCACAGGATCGCCTACCTGGCGGGCGCCCGCGGCGTCAGCCCCTTTCGAGTCCTCGCCTTCACTTTCACCAACAAGGCCGCGCAAGAGATGAAGGATCGCGTGGAGCGGCTGCTCGGCGACACCGGCGGAGGCTGGATAGGCACCTTCCACGCGACATGCGCGCGGATACTGCGAAGAGAGGCGGGGTCGCTCGGATTCGACCAGTCCTTTTCCATCTACGACACGGACGACCAGCAGAATCTCATAAAGGACATTCTGAAGGAGATGGGAATCTCCGACAGGGAGTTCCGGCCGCCCGCCGTCCTGGGGAAGATAAGCGCCTGCAAGAACGCGCTCGTCGGTCCCGCCGAGTACAGACAGACCGCGCTCACCCGATTCGACTCGCGGGTAGCGGACATATACGACGCCTATGACGCTGCTCTCAGATCGAAGAACGCGATGGACTTCGATGACCTTATATCGAGGACCGTTGAGCTGTTCTCGGGGAGCCCGGAAGCGCTGGAGCGCTATGCCGGCCGATTCGACCACGTGCTGGTCGACGAGTACCAGGACACAAATCACGCCCAATTCAGACTGATCGAAGCGCTGGGCAAGACACATCGCAACCTCTTCGTCGTCGGGGACGACGACCAGTCCATCTACGGATGGCGCGGGGCCGACGTGGGGAACATACTGAGCTTTCAAAGCTCTTTCCCGGACGCCGAGGTCATAAAGCTCGAGCAGAACTACCGGTCCACCGGGGCGATTCTGGCGGCCGCGGGAGCGGTGGTGATCAACAACGTCGCGAGGATGGAGAAGAGACTCTGGACCGAGAAACCGGACGGGGTCCTGCCCGAGCTCCATATCGCCGAGGACGAGCTGGACGAGGCGGACCGCGTAGCCGCGGCCGTCACCGACATGGCGCGCCGCGAGTCGCGCGATTACGGCGACTTCGGGGTGCTTTACAGGACGAACGCCCAGTCCAGAGCTTTGGAGTCGGCCTTCCAGCGAGCGGGCATCCCGTACGAGCTGGTGGGCGGCACCGCCTTCTACCAGCGGCGCGAGATAAAGGATCTCATCGCTTACCTGCGCTGCGTGGCGAACCCGAAAGACGACGTGAGCTTCAAGAGAATCATCGATTGTCCCCCGCGGGGGGTCGGGCAAAAGAGCCTCGAGAAACTGGAAAGATTCGCCGCCTCGAGGGGCATAGGCCTTCAGGAGGCGGCCGGGCTCGCCGGCGAGTCCGGAGAGGTCGGGCCGGGGCCGGCTCGTTCTCTTGCGGAGCTGGCCGCCGGCCTCGCGGCCTGGCGGGAGCGCGGCGGCGAGGTATCCGTGGGCGAGCTGCTCGAGGATGTGATAGAGAAAGTGGGTTACATGCCGCGCCTGCACAAAGAGGAGGGCGGAGAAGGCGGCCCCCGCGAGGAGAACGTGCTCGAGCTCATAGCCACGTGCTATCACTTCTCCGAGAACAGAGAGGACCCGTCGCTTCAAGCGTTCGTGTCGGAGGCGGCGCTTCTGGGCAACGTGGACAGATGGGAGGACTCCGAGAGCGCGGTGACCTTGATGACCGCCCATAACGCCAAAGGGTTGGAGTTCAAGGTCGTCTTCATCGTGGGGATGGAAGAAGGGCTTTTCCCGCACGCGTCGTCGCTGGAGGACCGCGACGAGCTCGAAGAGGAGCGACGACTCTTCTACGTGGGACTCACCAGGGCCCGGGAGCGGGTCCTGTGCTGGGCGGCCAACCGAAGAAGGCGCGGCCGCGCGTTCATCGAAAACGGGCTCTCTCGTTTCCTCGGCGAGATACCCGCGGAGCTGCTCAGAGTCGAATCCGACGGAGGCGACGCGGGCCTCGGCGCGGACCGCGCGATCGAGGACGTCGTGGCCCCGACGGCGACAAGGGCGGGCCGCGGATGGCCGTCAGTGGGGGACAGGGTATTCCACGCCTCCTTCGGATGGGGAGTGGTGGTCCAGAAGGACAAGGGAACGACGCCGAGGTGCACCGTTGCGTTCGAGGTGGCCGGGACCAAGCGAATAATTACCACATATCTCAAGAAAGAGGAGGCGCAGGCGGATTATGGCCCAGTCCGGGAAGATTGAGCTGACCCCCGAGGGCCTAGAGCGTCTGTCCTCGCTCGCCAGGCTCAGACTGAGCCCCGAAGAGCTCGCGTCCACGGCGCGTGATATGAAGCGGATACTCCGCTACATGGGAAAGCCGGCCGCGATTGACGATTCGCGTCCTGGATCTCCGGCCCACCCCGGGCGCGAAGAGGGAACGCCCATGAGGCGGGACAGGGCTGGGCCGGGCCTCGGCCCGGACGAGGCCCTGGAGGCCGCCCCCGACGCGGACCTGGGTCTGTTCCGTGTTCCCAAGGCGCTCTGAGAGCGAACCCCCAAATGGACCTGTGCGATATACCGGCCCACGCGATCGCCGCGATGATTGCGGCCGGAGACACGAGCCCCTCCGAAATCCTCAGGTCGGTCACCGGCAGAATCGACCGGGTCTCGGTGGGGTCATAAAGAGGACCCGGGGAAGGGCCGACCCGGAAGGTGTTCGCGCCGCTCTTGCGGAGGCCCTCGAGCGAGCGGGCGCAGGGGGAGGGCTTTGAGACGGCCGTCGCCGCGGCGGCTCGGCGGGGAGACGACCGCCCGCAGGTGGGGTAATTCCGGTGAACGAATTCACGGGCGCGGTTCTAATCGGCATACTGATCGTGGTCATGCTGTTCTATTATATGGGCTCGCGCGAAAAGAACATCACCAGGCGAAAGCAGCGGCGCAGGTTCCGCCCCTCCTGGACCAGTCGCAACGGTGAGACCAAGAGGAGGAGAAAATCGTAGAACGCTCACTGGAGTTGGCCTACGGCCGTCGCCGGCTCAGCGTCGACGTCCCCGAGCATCTCGAGGTCTTGGAGCTGAAGCCGCCCGTTGTCGATATGCGTCCGGATGACTCGGCGGTCGAAAGGGCGCTCCGGAGCCCCATGTCCGCACGGACTCTCGAGAAGGCGGCGCGGGACGCAGGTCGAGTGCTGGTGGTCGTCCCCGACAAGACCCGGTCCTCCGGGGCGGCGGCATACCTTCCCCCCGTGCTGGGCGCGCTCGAGCGGGCGGGTCTGGACCCGGCGCAGATCAAGCTCATAACCGCCAACGGCGCCCACCCCCCGATGAGCGAGGACGAGCTCGTCGCCGTGGTCGGGACAGATATCCGGAAGCGATACGCTGTCTATCAGCACGACGCCAAGGATCCCCGCGCCGTAGTCCACGTCGGGGCCACCTCCCGCGGGACACACGTTAAGATGAACCGGCTGTGCGTGGAGAGCGACCTTGTCGTGCTCACGGGATCGGTGAGCTTCCATTACTTCGCCGGATTCGGAGGCGGTCGCAAGACGCTTTTCCCCGGCCTCGCCGCCTACGACTCGATAGTCGCGAATCACAGGCTCACGCTGGGCCCCGGCGAAGGTCTCGATGCGCGCTGCGGCGCGGGGATGCTCGAGGGCAACCCGGTCCATGAAGATATCATGGAGGCCTTCTCACTATTGCCGCCGCCCTACGTCTTGAACACGGTCGTGGCTCCGGGAGGCTCTGTCGTAGGGGCATTCGCCGGCGATCATGACCCTGTCTTCGAGTCCGTTTGCGGCGCCACGGTGAGGGCCTTCTCGGTAAGTGTGGATCGTGGGGCCGATCTCGTCATCGCGAGCTGCGGGGGTTTTCCGTGGGACATCAACCTTTTGCAGATGCACAAGAGCCTGCGCAACGCGGCGCTCGCGGCCCGTGACGGCGCACCAGTCGTGATGGTCGGAGAAGGCGGCCAGGGAGTAGGCTCCCCGACCCTGGAGCGTGGCTTGGCCAACGAGTCTTGGCGCGCCGCAGATAGCGCCGCGCGCCGTTCCTACGTGCTTAACGCTCATACCGCGGTCGCCCTCCTCCAGCAGGCGGCCAGAGTCTCCTTCCACGTTGTCAGCCGGATCCGCGATCTGAGCTGCGCCAGGCATTGGGCCGAACATCACCCCGACCCGCAGAGCGCGCTGGAGGCCGCGATGGAAGAGTGCGGCGTGGGATCGCCTTTGGTATACTACATGCCTCTCTCCGGCATAACGGTTCCTTTGATGCGTCCTTAGGCCTCCAGGGCTTCCTTGACACCTTCGCGCGGCCCAGTTAATATCAGTGATCATAGAATCCGCCTGACTCCCGCGTCCTTTCACGCGGGGTTCAACGCCTCGACAGGCGTTGGGAGATCTTGGGAGGAACAGTGAAGGTCCTTATCGTCGGAAGCGGCGGTCGAGAGCATGCTCTCGCATGGAAGCTCGCCCGGAGCGAATCCGCCGCGGAGCTCACCGCGTGTCCCGGCAACCCCGGAATGTCCCAGTTGGCCAAGTGCGTTCCTGTCGATTTGTCCGACGTGGAGGCCACGGCCAAGCTGGCGTTGAAAGAGAAGGCCGACCTCGTGGTCGTCGGCCCCGAAGATCCACTGGCGGGGGGCCTGGCCGACAAGCTGGCGGAGTTGGGCGTTCCGGTGTTCGGGCCCAAAGCGGCCGGGGCGCGGATCGAGAGCAGCAAGGCCTTCGCCAAGGACTTCATGTCCAGGCACTCCGTGCCCACCGCCCCTTACGCGATCATAGACTCCGTCGAGGAGGCGCTGGCTGGAGCCGAGAGATGGAGCCCTCCCGTGGTCGTCAAGGCCGACGGACTGGCGGCAGGAAAGGGGGCCGTCGTGTGCCGCACCAGGGACGAGGTCAGGGAGGCGGTCAAGTCGATTATGGTGCTGAGGCGCTTCGGCGGAGCCGGCGACAAGATAGTGGTCGAGGAATGCCTGGAGGGCGAAGAGGCCAGCGTGCTCACCCTCGTCGGTCCCGAAGGCCACATAACTCTTCCGGCTTCCCAGGACTACAAGAGGATATACGAAGGCGACCGCGGGCCCAACACCGGCGGAATGGGGGCGATCTGTCCCCTGAAAACGGTGAGCCCGAGCGTCATGGACGCCATAGAGAAAGACATCGTCGAACCGACGTTGAAAGGCCTGGAACAGGAAGGGCTGCCGTTCACCGGGGTCCTGTATTCGGGCCTGATGATAACCGACACGGGGCCGTTTGTAATCGAGTTCAACTGTCGGATGGGGGACCCCGAAAGCCAGGCCGTGCTCCCGGCGCTGGACGGCGATCTCGCGGAGACGATGGCCGCTCTCACGGCGGGCGAGAAGGTCGAACAGGCCGCCCTCGGCTGGTCCGGCCGGTACGTGGTGTGTACCGTCATGGCCAGTCGCGGCTACCCGGCGACTTCACAAAAGGACGTGCCGATTCGGGGAGTGGAAGAGGCCGAGCGAGAGACCGGCGCGATAGTGTTTCACGCCGGGACCGCTATAAAAGATGATGGACTCCTTGTCACGAACGGCGGAAGGGTCCTGGGAGTCAGCGCCGTGGGCGACAGCCTGGCCGAGGCAAGTGAGAGATCCTTGGAGGCCGTGTCGCTGATAACCTTCGAGGGGGCCTATTACAGAAGGGACATCGGCCGGAAATGGCTTCAGCCGGTTTAGGAGGAAAGGGCGTGACCGAAAGCAAACCGGTGGTGGGCATCGTCTATGGAAGCCCGACGGATCAAGACCTGGTTTCAGCGTGCGAGCGCGTTCTCGACCATTTCGAGATAGCTCATGAGAGCATCCAGCTGTCCGCTCACAGGACCCCGGTAGCCGCGGCGGATTACGCCGAGAAGGCCGAGGGCAGGGGATTGAAGGTGCTGATCGGCATAGCCGGCATGGCCGCCCACCTGGCCGGGGCCCTCGCCGCGAGGTCCGCCCTTCCGGTGATAGGCGTTCCGGCCGCGGGCTCTGCCATGGGCGGCCTGGACGCCCTTCTGTCCACCGTGCAGATGCCGGCCGGGGTGCCGGTGGCCACGGTTGCGGTGGGGTCGGCCGGAGCCAAGAACGCAGGCGTCCTGGCGGCGCAAATAATGGGCACAGCCGACCCTTCTCTCCGGGAAAGACTGCGGGCGTTCAAAGAGGAACAGTCCAAGAAGAAGGTTTTATGAGGTCGCCTCGCGAGGGCGACGGCTCCGACTTGGTCGAGATCGACCAGGACGACCCGGAGCCGGAGATTATCGAGAGGACAGTCGATCGGCTGCGCGCCGGCGGGATCGCGGTTTTTCCCACCGACACTATTTACGGTTTGGGGTGTTCCGGCGAGAGCGCCCTTGGACTGAGCAGGCTGAGAGAGCTCAAGGGCATGGCGAGGACGTCGCCCTTCATTCTGCTGGTCGCCGATAGATCCTGGGCGCCTCGGATGGTCCTGTCTGTCACACCGCTGGCGGAGCGGCTGATGGATCGGTTCTGGCCGGGGCCTCTCACGATAGTGCTGGACGCGGCCCCGGGCCTCGGCCCGGATCTGGCGTCGGAGGCGGGGACCATAGCCTTGAGGCTTCCGCGGTCGAGGCTGTGCCTTTCGCTCTGCGAGAAGCTGGCCGCGCCGATAGCGTCGACCAGCGCCAACAGAGGAGGCGAGCCCCCCGTCACCGGGGCGGCTCAGGCGGCGCGTGAGCTGGCGGGGCATGTGGACGTCGTGCTCGACGGAGGCCCGCCGCGGTCCGATTTGCCTTCGACGATAGTCGATGCAAGGGGCGAAGAACCTGTGATCCTCCGGGCGGGCTGCTGCGATCCGGAGACAAGGAGTTGAGTCGCGGGCCCTTCGAGCCCGGCGACCCAGGAGCTGAGATGGAACATCCGGCCGGCAGGGCAATGAAATTCACCGTTTTGTTCGTATGCACGGGGAACTCGTGCAGGAGTCCCATGGCGGAGGGAATTCTGAAGTCCGGGCTGCCTTCCGATATAGTTGAATGGACCTTGGTCGAATCCGCGGGGACCTTCGGCCTGTCCGGAACCCCCGCCACCCGCGAGGCAATCCAGGTGTCGCGGGAGGCGGGAATAGACATTTCGGAGCACCGTTCGAGACCGCTGGACAGGGGGCTCATCGAGGAGGTCGACCTCATACTGGCCATGGAGCCGCTTCACGTCGACTGGGTCATCAGGACCTGCCCCGGCGCGGAAGGAAAAGTACATCTGCTTGCGGAGTTCGCGGCTGAGCGCCCCTCCGCGAGGGGCGGGATAATCGAAGATCCAATAGGGGGCACTCTCGATGTCTACAGGGAGTGTTTCAGAGAGATAAGCGGACACATAGACAGGTGCTTGCCGGCGATAGAGCGCCTGGTCAGGTCCAAGACAGGGCGTACGGCCGACAGCTAGGGGCGCCGGCCGCCGCGCCGGAACGGAGTTGAAGGAGAGCCATGAAGATAACAGTTGCCTGTGATCACCGGGGCTTCCGTCTCAAGGAGGCCGTGAAGAGGTTCCTGGAGGAGAAGGGGCACCAGACCCCGGACATGGGGGCCCACAGCGAGGAATCCGCGGACTATCCCGATTTCGGGCTCGCAGCCGCGGAGAAGGTAGGCTCGGGCGCGTGCGAGAAAGGCGTCGTCATCTGCGGGACCGGCGTGGGCATGTCCGTCATAGCCAACAGGGTGCCGGGCGTGCGCGCCGCCCTGTGCTCGGACCCGGAGACGGCCCGCCAGGCGAGCGCCCACGTCGACGCGAACATGCTGGTCCTGGCCGCTTCCAGCGTGGACGAGAAGACCGCGCTCGAGACGGTCGAGGCGTGGCTCGGGACCGAGTTCGAGGGGGGCAGGCACAAGAGAAGGATAGACAAGATAGCGGCCTATGATTCCAGGTCCGGCGGCGCGGCAAACCTCGCCGGTCTGCCCATGGGCACTAACGAGATAGAGAAGGTCGACCCCGAAATCGCCGACGCTGTCCGGGGAGAGCTGGAAAGACAAAGAGACACTCTCGAGCTCATAGCGTCCGAGAACTTCACGCCTCCTGCTGTCCTTCAGGCAATGGCCTCGGTAATGACCAACAAGTACGCCGAGGGCTATCCCGGCAAGCGTTACTACGGAGGCTGCGCATTCGTGGATCAGGCGGAGTCGCTCGCAAGAGAGAGAGCGAAGGAGCTCTTCGGCGCCGACCACGCGAACGTGCAGGCTCATTCCGGCTCCCAGGCCAACATGGCGGCTTACTTCGCGCTGATGGATCACGGCGATTCGATGCTGGGATTGAACCTCAGCCACGGAGGCCATCTGACGCACGGCCATCCCGTCAACTTCTCGGGGAGGTTCTTCAACGTGTTGCAGTACGGGGTCGACAAAGACACCGAGACAGTCGATTTCAAAGCTCTTCGGGACCTCGCCCAGAAGGAAAGACCGAAGGTGATAATAGTGGGCGCCAGCGCGTATCCCAGGACTCTGGACTTCTCCAAGTTCAGAGACATCGCGGACGAGGTCGGCGCCAAGCTCCTCGTCGACATGGCCCACATAGCGGGCCTCATCGCGGCGGGGGTGCATCCCAGCCCCGTCCCTTACGCCGACGTGATAACGAGCACCACTCACAAAACGCTTCGCGGTCCCAGATCCGGCTTCATTCTGTGCAAGGAGCCGCTCGCCAAGGCTGTGGACAAGACGACCTTCCCTGGAATGCAGGGAGGGCCCATGATGCACGTGATCGCGGCAAAGGCGATATGCTTCAAGCTCGCGAAGACAAGTGAGTTCGCCGCGTATCAGAAACAGATACTCGCCAATGCGAGAGCGCTGGCCGAGGCCCTGGTCGGACTCGGCCACCGGCTGGTGAGCGGCGGAACCGACACGCACCTCATGCTTCTGGACACGGGAGCGGAGAACCTCACGGGCAAGGACGCGGAGGCCGCTCTGGAGCGTGCAGGCATCACGGTCAACAAGAACACCATACCTTTTGACTCCAGGAGCCCGTTCGTGACGAGCGGAGTCAGGATCGGCACTCCCGCGGTCACCAGCAGGGGAATGAAGGAAGATGAGATGCGGGCGATAGCGGAGTACATCGACAAGATTCTATCCGACGTCGATAACGATACTTATGCCAGTGAGGTGAGAAAGGAGGTTAAGTCTCTCTGCACTCGGTTTCCCTTGTACCGGGGCTTGTAGGAGAGCCGTCCGCGGCGGCGAAGGGCGGCCGGGGTGCGGGCATTCCACGAGCGACAGAGGGCTTGAGACTATGAAGATCTTGGTGACCGGCGGCGCAGGCTTTATTGGATCACACATCGTGGACGGCTACCTGGACGCCGGCCATGAAGTGGCGGTGGTGGACAACCTGTCCACGGGCTCCTTGGAGAATCTCAATCCGAAAGCTCGGTTCTACGAGATCGATCTCAGAGACCGCGCCCTGATGGAGGTGCTGGAGCGGGAGGAGCCCGAGGTCGTCAACCACCACGCCGCCCAGATGAGCGTGAAGATCTCCGTCGAGGACCCGCTCTTCGACGCCGACGTAAACATCAAGGGCACGCTGAGCCTGCTCGAGTGCTGTAGGACGGCCGGCATCAAGAGGATGATCTACTCGTCGTCGGGTGGAACAGTGTACGGAGAGCCGACCAGGTTGCCGCTGGATGAAGATCACCCGGTCGGTCCCATCTCTCCCTATGGGACTTCGAAGCTCGCCGGTGAGTACTACTTCAGCGTCTACTCGTCCTCCTACGGCATGCAGACGATCATATTCAGATACGCGAACGTGTACGGGCCCAGGCAGCGTCCGCACGGTGAGGCCGGGGTCGTGGCCATCTTCTGCCTGGATCTACTCGCGGGGGTCGCGCCGGTTATCCATTGGGACGGGGAGCAGGAGAAGGACTACGTGTACGTGGGCGACTGCGTACGCGCGAACCTGGCCGCGCTTTCGGCGGAGAGGTCCGGAGCGTACAACATCGGAGCCGGGGTCGGCACCTCCGTAAACGAGCTTTACCGCCACCTCTCGGCGCTTATGAGCGCGGAGCAAGTGAGGCCCCGCAAGGGGCCGAGGCGGCCGGGAGACGTGCGCAGGATCTATCTCGATACCGCGCGGGCCCTAAAGGAGCTCGGATGGGCGCCCGCGGTTTCTCTGGAGGAGGGGCTGCGCATGACGGCCGAGTACTTCCGCGACAACGAGCCCCCGGCCTAGCGTGACGCGAAAGCCGGCCTGCGACAGGGGAGAAGGTGAGCGCACTCGACGAGCTTCTCGAACGGCCCCCCGTGATCCTGGACGGAGCCATCGGAACGATGCTGCAGGAGCTCGGTCTCCCGCCCGGCGTGCCTCCGGAGACATGGAATATCGAGCGCCCCGACGAGGTGCGTTCGCTTGCGGAGGCCTACGCGCGCGCGGGAGCGGCTATCGTAACGACCAACACTTTCGGGGCCAATCGGGCCAGGCTGGAGGAGTACTCGCTCGACGATCGCTTGGAACGGATAAACTCCGAAGGCGCGCGTCTGGCGGCCGAGGGGGTTGGTGGAGGCGCTCTGGTCGCGGGAAGCGTGGGGCCCAGCGGGCTTTGCACGGGCATGGATCCGCCCGCGGAGTCGCGGCTGGAGGGCCTGTTCTCCGAGCAGTGCCACTCGCTGGCCGGCGCAGGGGTCGATCTTCTGGTCCTGGAGACGTTCTACGACATAGCGGAGTTCCGGTGCGCGCTCCGCGCGGCGTCGGGCTGCGGGCTTCCTTTCATCGCCATGATGACCTTTCAAGAGACCCCGAGAGGTTTCTTCACGATGATGGGCGTCACGCCGGCGCGGGCGCTTGACGAGGCCCGAAGCCACGGCGCGGCGGCCGCGGGGGCAAACTGCACGTTGGGCAGCGATGCGATGCTCAGGCTGACAGTCGAGATGGCCTCTCTGGGGCCGCAGCCGCTGGCCGTGTCTCCCAACGCGGGACGGCCCGAGCTGGAAGGAGGCCGCACTGTCTATAGACAAGGGCCCGCGGATTTCGCGGCCGACGTCGCGAGGGCCCAGGAGGCGGGGGCGGCGCTGGTCGGTGGGTGCTGCGGCACGACGCCGGGCTTCGTGCGCGCCGTCTCGAGCGCCCTGGCCGGGAGGAGCGGAAACAGGTGAACCCCATCATAGCCGACGACTTCAAGGTCGAAGTTGACCGGGGCGAGGTCCTTCGTCTCTTGGGAGTGCCGAAGAGGACAGGCGATAGAGCTCTCAACGCGCCTCCACAGGCGATCGACCTGTATCCGCTCGTGCTGGAAGAGGCTTTGTCGCTAGTCAGGCCGAAGGCGGTGTATGCGGTTTTTCCGACCGAAGAGGTTCCTTATAATAAAGTCTTCAAGAGAGCGTCGAGCCTCGGCTTCGCCGTGTGCACCATAGGGCCCCTGGTGGAGACGGAGGCGGCTCGCTGCTCGAGCGGCGGGGAATCGCTCAAGGGTCTCCTGCTCGACGCGATAGGCAGCGTGGCGGTGGAGAGCGTGGTCGAGGACACCGCCGGCAGGATCAGGATGCACGCGGCCGGCCGCGGGGCGAAGGCCGGGGTGCGTTTCAGCCCGGGCTACGGTGCGTGGCCGCTGGAGTGGCAGAGGGATCTCTTTGGTATAGTCGATGGGTCCATGGTCGGGGTCAAGCTGAACGACTCCTGTATAATGGAGCCCAGGAAATCCGTGTCCTTCGCCGTTAGAATCGGAGCGGCGCCGGACGCCTCATAGAGGTGTGAAATGGGGAGACAAGACATACTGGAATCGATCGGGAACGCGCTCATCAGGTTGGATGAGAGCGCTCTCGACTCGCAAGTCGATTCCGCGCTTGAATCGGGCCTGAGTCCCATCGCGGTTCTCGAAGGTGGAATAGCCGCGGGTCTCAGGGTCCTGGGGGAGAAATTCCAGAGCGGAGAGGTGTTCATTCCGCACCTCGCGGTAGCCGCGGACATGGCGAAAAGGCAACTTGACAAGGCCAAGGCCCTCATGCCGTCAGGGGGACCGGACGCGGCGGGGCCTGTCGTGATACTGGGGACTGTCCGCGACGACATACACGATCTCGGGAAGAACCTTGTCGGGGCGTTGCTTTCGGTGTCCGGGTTCTCCGTGCTCGACCTGGGAAAGGACGTTCCCGAGGAACGATTCGTCGAGGAGGCGCAAAAGAGCGGAGTGGCCCTGATAGGTATGTCGGCGCTCATGACCACCACGATGGTCAACCAGCGGTCCGTCATACAGGGCCTGGAGCGTCAGGGCCTCCGGGACAGGATCAAGGTGATGGTTGGCGGCGCTCCCACGAGCAGGTCGTGGGCGGAGGAGATAGGCGCCGACGGATACGCAGAGGACGTGGTCTCGGCCGTGAGACTCGCGTCATCGCTGGCGAGCTCGCTGCCTCGTAGCTGAAGCCGAGCCCGGCTGGGGCGCATTTGATCATGGATCGATTCGACATACTGCCCGACGAAGCGGTTGGAAACATAATCGATCAGGCGATGAGCCTTCTCGAGGACCCTGGCATCCAGGTCCCCAAAGGGCAGGTGGGGCCTGTTTTGCTGGAAGCGGGCGCCCTGGAGGGCTCCATCGCGGGAACAGTCCGCATCCCAAGGGAGCTGGTGGAAAAGTCCCTCGCATCGGCGCCGCCGGGCTTCAGTCTCTACGACGCCGAGGGGCTCGAGCGCGTGGCCTACGGCTCCGGCGCCGTTCATTTCGATCCAGGCTCGGCGGCCGTCAGGATTCTGGAGGCGGACGGGCGCACGTACCGGGTGCCCATCGTCCCGGATCTTGTGAATCTCGCGCGCCTGACAGGGCGATTGGAGCAGATGGATGCGCAGAGCACGGCGCTCGTGCCGTCCGACGTGCCCCACGTGATCGCTGACCGCTATCGCCTGTACATCGCGCTCAAGTACTGCACGAAGCCGGTGGTCACAGGCGCTTTCGTCCCGGAGGGCGTTCCCGTCATGGCGAGCCTTCTTGCCGCCGCAGCCGGAAGCGAGGAGCAGGCGAGACGAAAACCGCGAGCTGTCTTCGACTGCTGCCCGTCGCCGCCTCTGATGTGGAGCGAGGCGACGTGCCGCAACCTGATGGACTGCGCCAAGCTCGGCCTTCCAGCGCAGCTCATATCCATGCCGCTGACCGGAGCGACGGGGCCGGCCACGCTTCTGGGCTCACTGGTTCAGCACACGGCGGAGAACCTCAGCGGGGTCGTCATACACCAGGTGAGCGGCCCCGGCTCGCCCGTCGTGTACGGGGGGTCGCCCTCCATCTTCGAGATGCGGCAGGGAACGACGCCCATGGGCGCGATGGAGACGCTCCTTCTGGACTGCGGTCTCGCCCAGGTGGGACGGCGCCTCGGTCTGCCCACTCACGCATACATGGGGCTGAGCGACTCAAAGACACTGGACGTCCAGGCGGGGGCCGAGGCGGCGCTGGGGACTCTGCTCGCCGGGCTCGCAGGCATAAACATGGTCTCCGGCGCGGGAATGCTGGAGTTCGAGAGCTGTCAAAGCCTGGAGAAGCTGGTCATAGACAACGACATTTGTCTCATGGTGAGGAGGTTTCTCTCGGGCTACGACCTGGCCGACACGGAGGCGGTGGAGGTGATTCGCGAGGTCGGGCCGGGCGGACACTTCTTGGCCCACGGGCACACTTTGAAATGGTTCAGGAGCGAGCAGGCGCTTCCCTCGGCCGCCATAGACAGGGCGCCCCGTACGGTCTGGGAGAACGCCGGCGGCAAGGGCGCCCGTGAGAGAGCCGCGCTGCGTGTGAGGGAGCTGTTGAGCGGAGAGGTCCGCCCCGTGGTCGCTCCCGACGTGGAGCGCGAGCTGACCGAGATAATACTTGCCGAGGCGCGCGGAGCGGGCATGGACGCCCTAGTGCCTGAGTCGATCGCCGGAGGAGGAGAAAGATGACGGGACGCTGGGCGGTCCTCATGGCCGCGACCGCCGTGCTGCTGACGGCTGCTTGTTCGCAGAACGGGTCTTCAGATCCAGAGAAGAGGGCTGAGGCCGGCCTTGCCCACCTCGAAAGAGGATATTTGTATCTCGAGCGCGGCAACTTCGACCGGGCGATGGAGGACTTGGTTGTCGCGGCCGAGCTCATGCCTGACAGCACCGCCCCACTTCTGGCCATAGCCGGGGTGTACGAGGCGGAGGGGAAGTTTCAGCAGGCGGTCGAGACCTATCGCGCAGCCATTGCCCTCGAGCCCGATCTGGCGGCTGCTCACTTCAAGATAGCCTTGATCAGCAAGAGGGCCAGAAAGGACTACGAAACGGCCCTTCCCAGGCTTCAGAGGGCGGCGGAGCTCGACAGCACCGAGGCTGAGTATTTCTACCAGCTCGGCGACACCTACCATGACCTGGAGCGGTTCGGGGAGGCCAAGGAAAACTTCGAGATGGCGATCTCCTTGGATCCCGATCACCCCTATGCCCATTACGGGTTGGGGGAGATCCTGGAGGCCCACATGGACCGCCCGGAGGAGGGCTTCTCGGAGTACGAGAAGGCGGTGGCCATCTCGCCCAATGATCCCGCCCTAAGACTTCTCATCGGAGAGGCCTACGCGAAACACCGCAGGGCTCAGGAGGCGTACACGCACCTCAATGCGTTCCTGCGTCTGGCCCCGGAGGCGCCGCAGGCCGAGATGATAAGAAAACTACTTAACCGGCTTGGGAGATCTGAGGGCTAAGCCCTTGACGGTTTTGCCGATAGCCCGCTAATTGTCCCTTGACTCGATCCGCTCTTTGTGGTTTCATGAACCGCGGCGGTGGGCGATTAGCTCAGTTGGTTAGAGTGCTTGCTTGACATGCAAGAGGTCACTGGTTCGACTCCAGTATCGCCCACCATTAGGCCAGGAGCTTCCTGGCTTTTTTCCGGCTTCGCCCCCCGGTCGGGCGGGGTATCCCTATGCCGAGCAAGAGGGTAACGAGCAACAGATGACGGACGATGCGCATATAACCGTGCGCTTCCCCGGAGACGGAGAGGTGCAGCTTGAGCCCGGCCGCAAGGCGGTGGAGGCCCTGAAGGAGCGCGGACTCGCAAAGGGGGCGCTGGCCGCGGCGGTGGACGGGCGCCTCGTGGACCTGTCCTTCAGACTCGTCGAGGGCTGCGCGCTGGAGCCCGTCACCTTCGAGAGCACGCAGGGCAGGGAGGTGCTGCGCCACAGCGCCTCCCACGTGATGGCCTCCGCGGTCAAGGAGCTATTCCCGGACGTCAGGCTGGCCATTGGCCCCGCGATTGAGGATGGCTTCTACTACGACTTCGAAAAGGCCGATCCCTTCACTCCGGAGGACCTCGAGGCCATAACCAGGAAGATGAAGGAGATAGTCAAGGCGGATCTTCCTTTCGAGAGGATGGAGCTGTCGAAGCAGGCCGCCCGCGAGCAGCTCGAAGCGGCCGGGGAGCGGTTCAAGTTGGAGCTCCTGGACGAGATCCGGGACGGGGCCGTCACCGCGTACAGGCACGGAGACTTCGTCGATCTGTGCAGGGGGCCTCATGTCCCGTCCACCAGATACGCTCGCCACTTCAAGCTGCTCTCCACAGCGGGCGCGTACTGGCGCGGCGACGAGTCGAAGCCGATGCTCCAGCGCATTTACGGGACGGTGTTTACGAAGGCCGAGGACCTGAAGGCGCACATGGCGAGGTTGGAGGAGGCACGCCGGAGGGACCACAGGCGCCTGGGAGCGGAGCTCGACATGTTCAGCTTCCACGAGGAGGCCGGAGGCGGGTTCGTATTCTGGCACCCCAAGGGGGAGGCGCTCATTCACACTATGCTGGAGTACTGGCAAAGCGAGCACCGCAAGAGGGGCTACCAGTTCATTCGCACCCCCCATATGGCCCAGGCCAATCTCTGGAGGACCAGCGGTCATCTGGACTACTACAGCGAGAACATGTACACGATGGACATAGAGGGGCGCCAGTACGTCGTCAAGCCCATGAACTGCCCCGGGCACATCCTCGTCTACAAGAGCTCCAAGAGAAGCTATAGAGAGCTTCCCCTGCGGTATGCCGAGCTGGGCACGGTCTACAGGAGGGAACGGTCCGGGGTGCTACACGGCCTCATGCGCGTGAGAATGATCACCATGGACGACGCCCATATCTTCTGCACCGACGAGCAGGTGGGCGACGAGGTCGTCGGGGTGGTCGATCTCTGCACCACCATGTTGCGGACTTTCGGCTTCGAGGACTTCAAGGTCGAGCTGAGCGTAAGGGATCCCGGCTGCCCTGAGCACTACGCCGGCGAGCCGTCGCAATGGGACGCGGCCGAAGCGGCGCTGGTCAAGGCCCTGGACAGGACGGGCCTGGACTATGCCACCGTGAAGGGCGAGGCGGCGTTCTACGGGCCCAAGATAGACATCAAGATGACGGACGCCCTGGGCCGCACCTGGCAGGCCTCCACCGTCCAGTTCGATTTCAACCTGCCCAACAGATTCGACATAACCTATGTCGGCCAGGACGGTGCGGAACACCACGTGGTCCTGGTCCACCGAGCCGTGCTGGGCTCCATGGAGAGGTTCGTGGGAATCCTGCTCGAGCATTACGGGGGCCGCTTCCCGGTTTGGCTTGCGCCGGTACAGGCTATTTTGATAAATGTTGGTAAAGAGGCCGCCGAGTACGCGTCCGAGGCGCGCGACGGGCTCGTCAAGAGGGGGTTCCGGGCGGAGGTCGATCTGAGCGATGATACGGTTGGAGCGAAAATAAGAAAGGCGGAGTTGCAGAAGATCCCCTATATGTTGGTGGTCGGTAAGAAGGAGCTGGCGCGGGGAAATGTCTCCGTCAGGAGCAAGAGCGCCGGGGACGAAGGCTCGGTACCCTTGAGCGAGTTCATGGACCGGCTCACCACCGAGGTTCGAAGCAAGACTTAGTTGTTTGAAGCAGACTCGAAGGAGGTGGTCTGTATCGCGATAAAGCGAGAGGTGAGAATTAACGAGAGAATCCGGGTGCCTCAGGTAAGAGTCATAGGCGGCGATGGCCAACAGATCGGAGTCATGCCCACCAGAGAGGCCCTGGCTCTCGCGCGAGGGGAAGGTCTCGACCTGGTCGAGGTCTCTCCTGATGCGAATCCTCCCGTGTGTAGGATAATGGACTTCGGTAAGTTCAAGTACGAGCAGAGCAAGAGAGCCCGAAAGGCCAAGAAGAAGCAGCACGTAACGCACGTGAAAGAGGTGAAGCTCAGGCTGAAGATCGAGGATCACGATTATCAATTCAAGATAAATCACGCTCGCAAGTTCCTCGAGGGAAGGGACAAGGTGAAGTTCACCGTAGTCCTTCGAGGAAGAGAAATGGACCGGATAGGTTCGGGGAAGACCCTTCTGGAGCGCGCTGCCTCCGACCTGGACGACGTCGGACAGATTGAATTGCTTCCGAAGAAGGAGGGTAGGACCGTCGTCATGGTCCTGGTACCCAAGCAACCCAAGAAAGGAGGCGGCCCCTCTGAAGGGAAGGGCGGGGCCGGCAACGGAGATGCCGAAGCAGAGAACAAATAGGAGCGCCGCGAAGCGTTTCAAGGTCACGGGCTCCGGGAATATCAAAAGGCACAAAGCTTATGCCACTCACCTCTTGGGGCCCAAGAGCCGCAAGAGAAAGCGCAAGCTGCGGAAGGCCACTCTGGTCGACTCCGCCGACGAGCCGCGCATAAGGAGACTCGTAGGACGGTGAGCATCACCGGTTGAGGTTTGGTACGGCTGCAAAGTATGGAGGAAGGAAATGCCCAGAGCTAGGACTGCTGTCCCCGGCAAGGCCCGGCGCAAGAAGCTGCTGCGGGCGGCCAGAGGCTACGTCGGCGGCAGAAGCCGCCTTTATAGAACGGCCGCCGAGACCCGGCTTCGCGCGCTCCAGTTCGCCTATCGGGATAGAAGGCAGCGCAAGAGACAATTCAGGGCACTTTGGATAGCCAGGATAAACGCCGCGGCGAGAATCCACGGGCTATCCTACAGTCGCTTCGTTTCCGGGCTCAAGAAGGCCGGTGTGGAGCTGGACAGGAAGATCCTATCCGACCTGGCGGTTAGGGACCCTGACGGTTTTGCGGCGCTTGCCCAGAAGGCCAAGGGAGGGGCTTGACAGAAAGACCCTCCCGTGCTCCGATCTACCCGCCCATGCATGTCATGTCGCTTGACACTGCAACGGGTGTCTGATATGATGTAGTTGATCTAATTCATTTACTTTGGCGAGTTAGAGGGTCTGCGATGCAAACGGAGATCGAATCCAACGAGGCGATTTCGGAGCAGATGGAAAGCCGGATGGATCTTCTCGAGCAGAAGATCGCCGGCGTGGTCGGGACCGTGTCCCGGCTGAAGAGTGAGAACAAGAAGCTTGCCGAGGAAAGAGACTCCCTGGCGGACGACGTAAAGCAATACCGGGAGAAGATCGCGGCTCTGGACGCCGAGGCGCCGCGGACCAGGATCGACGAGCTCGTGGAGGAGAACAAGCTGCTCCTCAGGGAGAGGGAGTCCATCGCGCGCAGGGTAGGGGAGTTACTGGACAAACTGGATCTTCTTTCTACATAATTCGAAGCAGGCGTTGACGTTATTGGACTGGATCATCGGAGAGCAAGAAAGGGAATCGAGAAATCGGATCAGGTTTCCGGCCTGCCGGAGGCTGCCCGGAGGTCGGGGGGGCAAGGACTGGCAGCGATACCTCCTCTTACCATGAGAGACGAAGGAAAGGCTACCAGGGTAAGCATATTCGGGGGCGAGTACAGCATCCGCGGTGAGGCGGACCCCGATCACATCAGGAAGGTCGCCACTTACGTTGACGGCAAGATGCGTGAAATAGACGGCGAGCTGAGGGTTCCTTCTATCAGCAAGGTAGCTATTCTAGCTTCTCTCAATATCGCGGATGAGCTCTTCAAGGAGAAACTCGAAAAGGAACGGGTGGTTGCAAAGATCGAAAAGCGTGCAGCCCGGCTTCTGGCCGAGCTGGATCGTTCTTTGGAGGGGGAGTGATCGCAGTTCTTGTCGCCCGACGAGCGGCGCTCGCGGGACTGGAGAACCTGACTGAATGAATCGAACATAGCATGAAGCTCCAGCGGCTACGGCTGAGAGGGGTTTTGAGAGATTCCCTACCGCGCTCGTGATGATCTAGGCGTTTTTGAGCCAACACCTAGAGAACGGGAGCCCGACGCGACGAGTGAACTGGTGCCCGGTGGTTCCGGGAGCATGAACTCGTGGCTAGGGTGCCCACCTGGTCATACCAGGTTCAAATGTTTTGGGTCACACGGCAGCTTGGTGGGGAATTTTCTTTTGCCCATCACACGGCAGGCCCCGCCGGCGGCCCGAGACTCCCCCCGGAGGTAAGGCAAGTGGGCGTAGAGACTATTGCTTATGTAATCCTGGGCCTGGCTGTGCTCGGTATCGGCATCGCGGGCGGCTGGGTGCTCAGAGGCAGAACCGCCGAGAAGAAGGTGGTCGAGAGCGAGAAGCTGGCCGAGAAGATCGTCCAGGAGGCCAAGAGAGAGGCCGAGACCGAGAAGAAGCACCTGATCCTCGAGGCCAAGGACGATTGGTACAAGGCCAAGGCGAAATTCGAGAAGGACACGCACGCCGCGCGCACCCAGCTCCAGCGCGACGAGCGCAAGCTCAACGAGAGGGAGAGGGACATCAACAGGAGGGCCGACCTCCTGGAGCGCAAGGAGAGGGAGCTCAACAGCCTGGAGCGGGATCTCCAGTCCCGGGAGAAAGAGGTCACGGAGAAGAGCTCGAAGCTCGACTCTCTGATCACGGAGCAGAACTCGCGCTTGGAGAGGATCGCCAATCTGAGCATGGACGAGGCGAAACAGCTCCTCATGGTCAACCTCGAGAACGAGGCCAAGCACAGCGCGGCCAAGCTGATCGGCGAGATCCGCGAGAACGCGCTTCGCGACGCGGAAAAGGAGGCGCGCAAGGTCGTAACCCTCGCCATCCAGCGCCTGGCCGCCGATCACGTGGTCGAGTCCACGGTCTCCGTGGTGAACCTTCCTAACGACGAGATGAAGGGCCGCATAATCGGAAGGGAAGGCCGCAATATCCGCGCCTTCGAGACGGTCGCGGGGATCGACGTCATAATCGACGATACGCCGGAGGCGGTCATCCTCTCCGGCTTCGACCCGGTCCGGAGGGAGATCGGCAGAAGATCCATGGAGAAGCTTGTGCTGGATGGGCGCATCCACCCGACCCGCATAGAAGAGGTCGTTGAAAAAACACAGAAGGAAGTCGAGGCGGAGATCAGGGACATCGGCGAGCAGACGGCGATCGAGGTGGGCGTCACGGGCCTCCACCCGGAAGTAATAAGGCTGCTGGGAAGGCTCCGTTACAGAACTTCCTACGGACAGAACGTCCTCCAACACAGCAAGGAGGTCGCCTTCCTCGCGAGCATGATGGCCTCGGAGCTCGGGATCGATGAGACGCTCGCCAAGAGGGCGGGGCTGCTACACGACCTGGGCAAGGCCGTCGACCACGAGCGGGAAGGCACACACGCCGGCATCGGCAAAGAGCTCCTCGAGAGATACAACGAGCCCGAGACGGTGGTGGACGCCGTTGCGTTCCATCACGAAAGCGTCGACGGGCCGAACACGCTGATCTCGGTCCTTATTCAAGCGGCCGACGCCATCTCCGGCGCCAGGCCGGGGGCCAGAAGAGAGACTCTGGAGACTTACGTCAAGCGCCTCATGAAGCTCGAGCACATAGCGGACTCCTTCCCGGGCGTGGAGAAGGCGTACGCAATTCAAGCGGGACGTGAGATCAGGATCCTGGTCGAGAACAGGAAAGTCGACGACGCGCGGGCCAACACCCTCGCCTTCGAGATCGCGCGCAAGGTGGAGAAGGAGATGGAATACCCGGGTCAGATCAAGGTAGTCGTCATTCGTGAGACGCGTGCGACGGAATATGCCAAGTAGATGGCGCCACTGAGGATTCTGCATATAGCCGACATCATGGGCGAGCCGGGGCGCAGAGCCGTTGCCGGACTCTTGCCTCGAATGGCCGAAGAGCGAAACATCTCCTTCGTGATCGGCAACGGCGAGAACGCCGCCGGAGGATTCGGCCTGACCGAGAAAGTGGCGGACGAGCTGTTCCAATCCGGCATCGACGTCCTCACCGGCGGCAACCATATGTGGGACAGGAGGGAGATCCTGGACTTCATAGACGAGGAGGAAAGGATCCTGAGACCCGCGAATTACCCCCGCGGAGTGCCGGGCCGAGGATCGGGCGTCTTCAAGGCGAAAGGGGGCCACCTCATCGGCGTCGTCAACCTGCTGGGCAGGGTGTTCATCAAGGAGGTGGATTGCCCTTTCCGCAAGGCGGACTCGGAGATCGACCTACTCAGGGAGCAAACGCCCACTACTATCGTCGACTTGCACGCGGAAGCGACCTCGGAGAAGATGGCGATGGGCTGGCACCTCGACGGCAGAGCGACCGCCGTCCTGGGTACGCATACTCATATTCAGACCGCCGACGAGAGGATCCTGCCGATGGGGACGGCATACCTTAGCGACGTCGGCATGACAGGCTCGTTCGATTCGGTGATAGGGATAGAGAAAGAGCTCGCGCTGAAGAGGTTCCTCACTCAGTTGCCGACCCGGTTCAGCCCGGCGAAAGGGGACATTCGGCTGAACGGAGTCCTCGTTGACGTGGACGTGGACAGCGGACGGGCGCTGGCCATAGAACGAATTCAACTGCCCCTGCGCTGATGTCCCGGTCAGCCTAGGCCGCCCCGAAGCAGGAACGGAGGACGAACATTGAGGGCCAAGCTTCTCGACGGCAAGAGAACCGCTGAAGGGATCAAGGAGCAGTTGAAAGAGGACGTCGTGGAGCTGGCCGACTCCGGCCGCCGACCACATCTGGCCCTGATCTGCGTCGGCGATGACCCCGCCTCTCAGGTGTACCTCAGGTCCAAGAGCGCGGCCAGTGGGAGGCTCGGAATAGAGTCCACACTGCACAAGTTCGCGGCCGGCGTCGAGAGGCACGAGCTCGAAGGGGCCATCGCCGATCTCAACGCGGACGACGCCGTTCACGGCATTCTGCTCCAGCTTCCGATACCGGATCATCTGCCCGAGGGTGACATGATAGCGGCCATTGACCCGCGCAAGGATGTGGACGGATTTCATCCTCTGAGCGCAGGTCTTCTGGCGTCCGGGACCCCCGAGTTCATACCATGCACCCCTCTGGGAATAGTCACGCTGCTGAGGAAGCACTCGGTTGAGATAGCCGGCCGGCACGCGGTGGTCATAGGACGAAGCCGCATCGTCGGCAGGCCGCTCGCCAACCTGCTCAGCCTGAAATCGACGGGCCTCAACGCCACCGTGACGCTCTGTCACTCGGCGACCGTCGGGCTCGATGACTTCGCGAGAAGGGCGGACATCCTGGTCGCCGCCACCGGCTCGCCGGGCATGGTGACCGCGGACATGGTCAAGCCCGGCGCCGCCGTAGTAGATGTGGGGATGAACAGGATCGCGGACGGTTCGACGACGTCGGGTTACAGGCTCGTAGGGGACGTGGCGTTCGACGAGGTCTGCGAAGTGGCCGATTGGATCACGCCGGTTCCCGGCGGTGTCGGTCCCATGACGGTCGCGATGTTGATGGCAAACACTGTGAGGGCGGCGAGGGTCCAGAGCGGACTGGCCGCCGAGCCCACCCATTATGCCTGATCTATTCGACGCGCTCCAGGACCGGGAGCAGACGCCGCCCGTTTACTCCGTCTCGGAGATCACCAGGAAGGTCAAGGGCGTGATCGAGCGCTCCTTCGGCCCCGTGACGGTCAGGGGCGAGATATCCAACTATGTTCACCACGGCTCCGGGCATAGGTATTTCTCTCTGAAGGACGAGACTTCGACGCTGAGATGCGTGATGTTTCGATCGGCCGGCGCCGGCCTCCGATTTCGACCCGAGGACGGCATGGCCGTGGAGGTCAAGGGAGCCCTGACCGTCTACGAGAGGGGCGGCCAGTACCAGCTCCGAGTGGAGTCCATGGCGGCGGCGGGCCTCGGCAGCCTGCAGCTCGCGCTGGAGGCGCTGAAGAAGAGACTTGCCGACGAGGGCCTGTTCGATGAAAGACACAAGGTGCCGCTTCCGAGATATCCCAGAAGGGTGGGCGTGGTCACCTCACCCACGGGCGCGGCCATAAGGGACATCCTGCGCGTCCTCAAGAGACGCTGCCCGGCGGCCGAGGTCGTTCTGCTACCCGTGAGGGTCCAGGGGGAGGGGGCGGCGGAGGAGATAGCGGCCGCGGTGGAGAAGATGGACGCCTACGGCGCCGCCGACGTCCTCATAGTGGGCAGGGGGGGCGGCTCGCTGGAGGACCTGTGGGCCTTCAACGAGGAGCGCGTGGCCAGGGCGGTCTTTGCGTGCGAGACCCCGGTCGTCTCCGCGGTGGGGCACGAGATAGACTTCACCATATGCGACCTGGTCGCGGACGTCAGGGCGCCGACCCCCTCGGCGGCGGCGGAGATCGTAGTGCGCGATATGGCGGAAGTCCTCGCGGTGCTGGTCAAGGATGAAAGGCGGCTCAGGGGGGCGATGCTCAATGCGCTGGCGGACCGCCGCAGAGAGGTGAAGTCCTTGGTGGCGTCATATGGCTTCAGGAGGCCCCTGGACGTTATACGGGAGGGCGGGCAGCGGGTGGACGAGCTTCGCCACTCGATCGAATTGCACTGGAGAGGATTCATCTCCCGAAACCGAGAGCTCTTGGAGCACCGTGTGGGGCGGTTGAGATCGCTTGACCCTCATGGTATCCTCAAAAGAGGATATTGCGTGTGCAGGAAGGACGCGGAGGGTCCTGCCGTCACCGGCTCCTCACAATTGCAGGCGGGCGACAGCGTGTCGCTTCTTTTCTGGAAGGGCTCCGCTTCGGCAAAGGTGGAAGGCACTTCCCCCGCCGGAAGATCCCGCAGGAAGAGTTGACCCCAACCTGGAGGAAGATCGGATGCCTAAGAGCTTCGAGGAGGCTCTGAAGAGGCTCGAGGAGATAGTCTTGCAGCTCGAAACGGGGGGCGCGACTCTGGATGAGTCCGTCGCCGCCTTCAAGGAAGGGGTCGAGCTGGTCAAGTACTGCTCATCCAAGCTGGACGCCGCCGAGCAGAGCGTGAAGCACCTCGTCGAGCAGGAAGGCGGGGGCTTCAAGCTCGAGCCTTTCCTGCCTCCAAAGGAAGCCGGGAAGGAAGAAGCATAGCTTCGGGGGCAAAGGCGCCGTGGTGGGCGCCGCACCCAGGATGATAGATGACGTTCAAGAGCTTCATGGCATCACAGGCGGGCATCATCGAGGAGCATCTCGAGAGATACCTCAAGCCGTCTGGGTCGGAGCCCCCCCAGATCATGCGGGCCATGCGATATTCCGGGCTCGGCGGCGGAAAGAGGATAAGGCCTGTGATGTGCATTATGGCGTACCGTGCCGCCGGCGGAAGAGGCCGCGTAGTGTATCCAGTGGCCTGCGCCGTAGAGCTCATACACAACTTCTCCCTCATTCACGACGATCTTCCATGCATGGATGACGACGACTACAGGCGCGGCAGGCTTACATGTCACAAGAAATTCGGAGAGGCGGTCGCGGTCCTGGCGGGCGACGCTCTCCTGGCGCGGGCCTTCGAGATCCTCGCCCAGACAGCGGTCTCCCACCCCGGGCAGCGCGCCGTCATGGCCAAGATGACGGGGGAGCTGGCCGGGGCCATAGGGACGTCCGGCATGATCGGCGGCCAGGTGATGGACCTGTTGTCGGAGGGCAAGAAGGTCCCTCTGTCGACGGTAAGATACATACACGCCAGCAAGACCGGCTGTCTCATAACGGCGACGCTGCGGTTCGGAGGCGCCCTGGGCGGCGCCGGCCCCTCCATGATGAGGGCGCTGACCCGTTTCGGGAGGGAGATAGGTCTCGCCTTCCAGATAAGGGATGACATCCTCGGGCTCACCTCCACCTTCAAGCGGCTCGGCAAGAGGCCCGGGGCCGATTCGAGAAAGAGAAAGGCGACTTACCCGAGCGTCGCCGGCCTGGAGGAGTCGAGGGCGGAGCTCGAGCGAATATGCGCGAGGGCGGCCGCCGAGTGCGGGCGCCTCGGAGCGAAGGGCGGCATGTTCGAAGAGCTCGCCCGGTTCGTGTGCTCCAGGGTCAATTAGACGAACAGCGGTAATCCGCAAGGAAACGGAAACGTGAACGTACTGGAAAGGGTCGACTCCCCCGATAGTCTGAAGAAGCTGTCCATGGACGAGCTGATCGAGCTCTGCAAGGACCTCCGGGGGAGAATAATAGAGGTCGTGTCCAAGCGGGGGGGCCATCTCGCCTCCAGCCTGGGCGCTGTGGAGCTGACGGTGGCGATCCACTACGTCTTTGACAGCCCCCGCGACAAGATCATCTGGGACGTCGGCCACCAATCCTACGCGCACAAGCTGGTGACCGGCCGGCGGGACCGATTCGATACTTTGAGGTACCAGGGCGGACTCAGCGGTTTTCCGAAGAGGAGCGAGAGCAATCACGATCCCTTCGGAACCGGGCATGCCAGCACTGCCATATCCGCCACCCTGGGATACGCGGTGGCGCGCGACCTGACGAAGGGCGCCAACAAGGTGGTCAGCGTGATCGGCGACGGAGCGCTTACCGGAGGGTTGGCATACGAGGGCCTCAACCAGGCCGGGGATCAAGGACGGGACATAGTAGTCATCCTCAACGACAACGAGATGTCAATCGCCAGGAACGTCGGGGCCATGTCCAAGTATCTTACCAAGCTTCTCTCGGCCCCCATCTACCGGAGATTCGAGTCCGACGTATGGGAGATGCTGGGCCGCATCCCGTCCGTGGGCGGAAGGGCTCGCGGCGTGGGCAGGCGGATCAAGGAGGGCTTGCAGAATCTCATAGTCCCGGCCGTTATCTTCGAGGAGCTCGGGTTCAAGTACTACGGCCCGGTGGAAGGACACGATCTGCCCGAGCTGATAGAGATCATGCAGCAGCTCAAGGACGTGCGAGGTCCCGTGATGCTGCACGTCGTAACAACAAAGGGGAAAGGCTACAAGTTCGCCGAGGCCGACAGCGAGTCGTACCACGGCGTCGGGTCGTTCAACCCTCGAACCGGAGCTTCCGGGAGCAAGGGCGCCCTCAAGACCTACACCCAGGCGTTCGGCGAGGCCGTCATGGAGATCGCCGAGCGAGAGCCCAAGCTGGTGGCAATTACCGCCGCCATGCCGGACGGCACTGGTCTGGTCAAGTTCAAGGAGCGGTTCCCGGACAGGTTTTTCGACGTGGGCATCGCCGAAGCCCACGCGGTGACCTTCTCGGCCGGTCTGGCGGCGGCCGGGATGAAGCCCGTGGCGGCCATTTACTCGACATTCCTGCAAAGAGCGTACGACCAGATCATTCATGACGTCGCCCTTCAAGGCCTGAACGTGGTGTTCGCCGTGGACAGGGCGGGAATCGTGGGCGAGGACGGACCGACGCACCACGGCTGCTTGGACCTGGGCTATATGCGCCAGGTTCCCGGCATGAAGGTCGCCTGTCCGCGCGACGAGAGCCGGCTGAGGCACCTGCTGTGGACGGCGGTGAGGTACGGTGACGGACCGATGTGCGTTCGCTACCCAAGGGGCGCCGGTGAAGGGGTGGCCATCGAAGGCGAGCTGAGGACAATGCCCATAGGAAAAGGAGAGCTGCTCGCCGAGGGCTCCGACGTGTTCTTCATTGCGGTGGGAAGCTGCGTTCACAGATGCATGCGCGCGAGGGAGATTCTCAGCGGGTACGGGATAGACGCCGGGGTGGCGGACGCGACGTGGGTCAAGCCGCTGGACACCGATCTCTTGCGAAGCTGCCGCGGCAGGGCGAGAGCGCTGGTCACCGTCGAGGAGAACTCCCTCAAAGGCGGCTTCGGGTCGGCGGTTCTGGAGTTCCTGCAAGAGGAGAACGCGACGACGCCCCCCGTCCTCAGGCTGGGCATACCTGATAGGTTCGTAGAGCACGGCGCCAGGGAAAAGCTCCTTGACGCAATAGGACTGAGCCCAGAGGGGATCGCCGAGAAGACGGCCGAGTGGATGGCCGACATGGGCATCGTCGCGCCGCGCGAGCGCGCTACCGAGCCCGCTCGCAAGTCCGGACGGGGGTCCGTGGCGGCGGAGAAATGACGGCCTCGAGGCCATTTCGCGCGCATCGGCCTCTTGACCGGTAACGGGGTACAACGATGAGCAAGGAGAAGGTGCTGGCGATAGTCGCCAACTCCAGGCGCGAGGGCGCCGCCCAGGCGATACAAGACGTGCTCCGATGGGCCGACGGGCATGGGTGGGGCGCCGTCCTAGAAAGCGAGGCGGCCGAGAACCTGGCGCTGGACATCCCGGTGGAGCCACTGGAAAGCCTGTCCAAGCGCGCGCGCTTCGTAGTGGCTCTCGGGGGTGACGGAACGCTCATAAGGGCGGCGAGGTTCACCGCGGGCGACGATACCCCCATCCTCGGTGTAAACCTCGGATCGCTCGGCTTTCTAACGGAATGTTACCTGGAGGAGCTGACTCCGGCCCTCGAGAAGCTCGACGCCGGCGAATTCGAGATAGAGCGAAGGCTCATGGTCGAGGCGAAGGCCTCGGGCGACTCGCAATCCGACGTCGATCTGCGGGCTCTGAACGACATAGTCATAGACAGGGGCGTCGTCTCACGAGTGATTTCGCTGGCCCTGTTTCTCGAGGGAGAGCACGTGGGATCTTTCATCGCCGACGGGCTCATAGTCTCGACTCCCACGGGATCCACGGCCTACTCGCTGGCCGCCGGGGGCCCGATAGTGACTCCCGGGCTCGGCGCTTTCGTGGCGACGCCGATGTGCCCCCACACGCTTTCCGCCAGACCGATCATCTTCCCGAGCGACAAGCAGCTCAAGGTTGTCGCCACATCGGGCGCGGGCAAGGTGAAGCTCACGGCCGACGGGCAGGTGGAGGAGCAGATGGGAGCTAAGGCGGAGGTGATCCTTACCGCGGCCGAGGACGCTGTTCCGCTCGTCAAGGTGCACTTCCGGTCGTTCTACAACCTGCTCAAGACCAAGTTCAACTGGGCCGGACTCGGAGAGCGTGCATCCGGAAAATGAAATCTCATAAGGATGCGCCCGTAGCTCAGCTGGATAGAGCACCAGCCTCCGGAGCTGGGTGTCGAAGGTTCGAATCCTTTCGGGCGCACCACCCATTCAGGCCGCATGGACTCTCGGCATTCGATGAGCGATAAGGAGACCAACGAGAAGCGCGGGGAGCCGGTCGGATCCGGCTTCGAGGAGGACTCGCCGGATACAGGCGCGGGCCCTAAGAGCATCTGGCGCGACCCCTACAAGCTGGGCATACTCCTTCAGCTCGCCCTGATCGCCCTGCTGGTGTCGCTTCTTGTCTACTCCATCTTTCCCTTTTACACGGCGGCCAAGCGCCTCGACTTGTCGCCCTTGCAGATACTGGTCCTGCCGATCGCGATCGGCGCCGTCGCTGTGTTCTTCGCGCGCAGGGCGTTGAGGCTGCTGAGGGCGCTCAAGAGGGACGGTCCCTGATGGGGGCGGCCATATGACCGACGCCGGCCTCGAAGCCCTCATCTCCCGCCTTCCCTGGGCTGTGGCCCTGAACGCCGCAATGGCGGCGGCCGCATACGGCGCCCGGACAATTCGCGCCGGCGGGGCGGTGGCTGGAGCCGCCCTGGGCGGCTGGATACTCGCCGCGGCCGGCTGGGGGCCGTTCGCCCTTCTGGCTACCTTCTTCGTCCTGGGCAGCGTAGCGACCAGATGGGGCTGGTCCCGTAAGGAAAAACGCGGACTGGCCGAGGGGCATAAGGGGGCGCGCGGAGTGAGGCAGGTGCTAGCGAACGGCCTGCCCGCGGCTGTGATGGCGGCCTTGTACGGGCTGGCCGGAGGCGACACGATCTACGCGCTCGGGTTCGCCGGATCGCTCGCCGCCGCTTCCGCTGACACCGCGTCGTCCGAGTTGGGGCAAGTATATGGCGCTCGGCCCATTCATCTAACTTCCCTCAAGAGAGCCCCGGTAGGCGCGCCCGGAGCGGTATCGGCGGCGGGCACGGTCGCGGGCGCGGGCGCCTCGGTGTTAATCGGGGTGGCCGGAGTCGCCGCCGGCGTGGTACCTTTGATTGCTGTACCAATGACGGCGGCCGGCGCGATCATCGCCGTCACCTGCGAGAGCGCAATCGCCTCGGCGACAAGTGGCGCCGCCGGACATCACTTCTTGAATGCCATCAACTCGTCCGTGGGTGCGGGTTGCACGATGTTGTTATGGGCCCTGCTCGTCTGACGTTCTCCCGGCATCCGGCAGGGGGGGACGCGAGGGCGCCCGAGGAGCGTGGTCGGAGGAGGAGACCGTGAAAGCCACCAATGCCGCGAGACAGCTCGAGGACAGAATAACAAAGGGGATAGCCAACGTCGGCGTGATAGGCATGGGATACGTCGGCCTGCCTCTCGCGATGGAGTTCGTGAGAGGGGGCTACAGGGTGGTCGGCTTCGACATAGACGAGAGCAGGACCAAGCGGCTCAACTCCGGCGAGTCATACATACAGGATGTGTCCTCCGAGGAAGTCGCCGACGCCCGGCGACGTAGGCTGTTCAGGGCCACCACGCGGTTCTCAGCCCTCAGGGAAATGGACACCATTCATATCTGCGTCCCCACCCCTCTCGGCAAGACGCGGGACCCTAATGTCTCCTACATAGTCGCCGCGGTGAAGCAGATCGTGGACCATCTCACCCCCGGCAAGCTCATCGTCCTCGAGAGCACGACGTATCCGGGCACCACGGAGGAGGTCGTCCTCCCGATGCTCGAGGAGACAGGCCGTGAGGTGGGCGTGGATTTCTTCCTGGCGTTCTCGCCGGAGCGGGTCGATCCGGGAAACGCGCAGTACGTCACCAGGAACATACCCAAGGTGGTCGGAGGGATAACTCCGCGGTGCACCAAGATAGCCGCTATGATATACAGCATGTGCATCGATACTGTGGTCCCCGTCTCCGGCACCAAGGTCGCCGAGATGGTCAAGCTACTGGAGAACACATACAGGAGCGTCAACATAGGACTGGTCAATGAGATCGCCCTCATGTGCGACAGGCTCGGCACCGACGTCTGGGAGGTGATCGACGCGGCGGCAACGAAGCCCTTTGGTTTCATGCCTTTCTATCCCGGGCCGGGTCTCGGGGGTCACTGCATTCCGATAGACCCTTTCTACCTTTCCTGGAAGGCTCGCCTCACCGGCTTCGAAGCTCGCTTCATCGAGCTGGCCGGCCAGATAAACAGCAGCATGCCGAGTCACGTTATCAAGAGGGTCACCGAGGCCCTGAACTCGCGGCGAAAGAGCATAAGAGGATCCTCCATACTGCTGTTGGGCGTAGCGTACAAGGCGGACGTCGACGACATGAGGGAGTCGCCGGCTCTGGAGATAATGCAGACCCTGAGCGACATGGGCGCAAGGCTCTCGTACGTCGATCCGCACGTGGAGGCCCTCGACCTCGGAGGAATACGGATGCGCACGAAGAAGCTGACGCCCGGCGTTCTCTCGCGAGCCGATTGCGTGGTGATCGTTACGGCCCACAGTATCTTCGACTTCGCGCTGGTCGCAAAGTTCGCCGACCTCGTCGTGGACACCAGGAACGCTCTGAAGGGCAAAAAGGGAAAGAACATATTCAAGCTGTGAGGGGGAGGTCGGACGACAGGTGAGAAGCTCCGTAACCGGAGGCCCGTCTCTTCTCCTCGCTCTGCCGCCCGGTGGCGGGCGGGGGACATGGCCGGAGGACTGGCGCTGTGTCCTCGACGCGTGGCCCGGCGATTGGCACGTGCTCGACCCCGACCCCCACTACGTGGACTCCTGGAGGAGACGGGCGCTCGAGAACTGCGCGGACTGCTGGACCGTCATGCCCGAACCCGGCTGCGTGCCGGGGGCTCTCGCGTTCTCGCTGGCCCTTCGGACAATGGTCGAGGAGGCTCAGGTCGCGTGCGTGTCCATCGTGCCCGCTGATTCGATCGCCCACTACGCAGAGCTCACCCCGGCAACACATCCGTTCCTGAGGAGCCCCTTCGTGGCGGGGGGGGTGATAATCGCCAAGAGTCCCCTTGCCGTCAAGGACGCCCTTCCCGAGCCGAGGTTCTACCCGTATGATTTCGCCGAATCCACTTTCAGGATGTCGCAGAAGGGCCTGACCGTCCTTGTGCTGCCGGACCCGTCGTTCTCGCTGCGGAACCCGCACGCTTCGCTCCTGGCCGCGGCGAGCAATGCCTGGCGAGAGGGCAGGGGGGCGACCCAGTTCAGGCTGGCGCACAAGGGCGTGGCCTCGCGGAGCCTGAGACTTCCCGATAGCAGGCTCTCCCTCCTTCTTTTGGCTCCTTGGCTCATCGCCTCTACAGCCTGCAGAATGGCCGCCCGCAGGTCCCAGGCACCCGTCAGGGGCGGCATTCTCGCCCGGGCGCTCTCCCCGGCGCTTCTGAGCGCAGCGTTTCTCGGCGGCGTATTGAGCGCTTATTCCGATAGATAACAATGGCTTGGCAGGCTCACCTACAGTAAGATCTTACATGAATGAGTCTTTTCGGGACGGCGCCGCTGTCCCGAAGGGGAAGCCCGCCGGCGGACTCCCATGGAGGGGACCCCAGTTCGCGCCCGCCCCCCCTTTCGGCCGGATACAACTCCCTTTCCTCTGTGTAGTTAAGGCCGGTTTCTGACGATATCAAAGCTGTGACCGCAATAGGGCGATCTCACCCTGTCGGGGCTTACGTCGGAGATCTGCAAATGCCCGGAACCACCAGAAGACCCCTGTCGGAGATTCTCGACCTAGCGCCGCTGCTGGCCAGAGTGGAGGAGGCCAGGACGGTCGGGGGCCTGCCCCCCCTCGACCTCGACCCGGACTTGGCCAAGTGCGACCTGCTGGAGGCGCTTTGCCTCCGCCTTGCGGACGACCTCGAGGCAAACAGCAGGCGCCTCATTCAAACGAGCGTGCAGCTTCTGGGCCTGCGGGAGGCGGCAGCCGGCGCCGTGAGCATGCCCAACCCGGAAGGCATCACCGGACACATAGCGTCGTATTTGAGGATGGCTTTCGGTTTCGAGCAGGTGGTCCTCCTGGGAGCGGACAAGAAGGACGAGGCTCTGAGAGGCACATGGATGGGCGGACCCAAGGACGCGCATGCCACTCTGCCACTGCGCGTCCCATTGAACCAGCACGGCTCCATCCTGGTCAGCGTTTTCTTCAGCGACACCCCTTCGCTCATAGATGACCCAGATACGTTCCCTCTGTTCACAGGAGTTCGCCTCCCTGACGGGGTCCGAACCGACAAGATCAGCTCCTACGCGCTCGTCCCCCTGGTCGGCGGTCGTGGGGCCGGCGGGCCGTGGGGAGGCGCCAATCGGGAGCCGGAGGGGCCCCGTGACAGGACTCCCGCGGTCGGAGTCCTGGGGGTCGTCGCCTCGGCCGGCGGCAAGCAGCTCAACGCGGACGATCTGAACCATCTCGAGTCGATAGCCCCCGGCGTGGCGGGGGCGCTGGAGACGGCACTCCTGACCATGGATCTCAGGCGCAACGAGAGGTTCACGGCGAGCATCCTGGAGAGCATGAACAGCGGCCTGGTCGCCATAGACCTGCAGGGCCGAATCATGATCTTCAACAAGATGGCGGAGAAGCTCACCGGCTACTCGGCGGTCGAGGCACTAGGAAAGGAGTTGGAGGACATACTGCCCGAATTGAACCGGCCGTCCCACGTCCTCGAGACCCTTCGGCACGGCAGGGAGTTCGTCAGGGCGGAGACGTCGGTGCGAGCGCGTGACGGCGAGGAGTTGCCCGTCAGCATGACGACTTTTCCCATCATCGGCGAGGACTCAGAGCCAATCGGCGCGGTCGGCACGCTGGTGGACCTGACCCCGCTGAAGCGGATGGAGGAGAAGGTCCGCCAACTGGACAGGCTGGCGACGCTGGGCAAGTTCACGTCGGCGGTCGCTCACGAGATAAGGAACCCCCTCGCCGGCATCGCGGCGGGCGCCCAATATATAGGCAAGAGCCTGACGGAGGAGCATCCCCAGCAAGAGAACATCCGTTTCGTGTTGGAGGAGACCAGCAGGCTCAATCGCATCATCTCGGACCTGTTCAATATCACCCATCCACAGCAGCCCCTGCTGCAGCCACAGCACGTGGAGCCTATCATCAAGCGGAGTCTCAAGGCCCTTAGCGAGCTCATCCGGGTGGCGGGCGGCGCGGTGGAGCTGGAGGTAGAGGAGGACTTGCCGGACGCGGAGATGGACGCCGACCAGATGGAACAGGTGCTCATCAATCTCATAAAGAACGGACTGGAGGCCGCCGGACAGGGCGGCGTCGTGAGGATAAGCGCCGCGACGAGGCCTGGAGCATCCGGGGAGCGGCTTCTCGAGATAAGGGTCCTGGACAGCGGTCCGGGGATAGGCGAGGAAGACGAGACGAAGATATTCGAGCCCTTCTACTCGACCAAGGACGGAGGCACCGGACTCGGTCTCTACGTAAGCAAGGGCATTGTCGAGAGACACGGCGGAACGATATCGGTAAAGGCGGGAGGTGAAGGCAGCGCTTTCACCATCCGGCTCCCGGTCGAGGCCGCCGGTGAGGAGGATCAGCGCAGATGACAGCCGGCATACTTGTCGTGGACGACCAGGAATCTATACGCCACTTCATCAGCAAGAATCTGGAGGACGAAGGCTACGATGTCAGCTGCGCGTCCGGCGGAAAGGAAGCGCTCGCCGCCATACGCGGAGGCGCTCCGGACGTGGTCCTCTTGGACCTCAGGCTTCCGGACTTCAGCGGTCTCGAGGTGCTGCGCCGGGCGAGAGAGGAGGACAAGGACCTTTGCGTCATAATAATGACCGCCTTCGGAGACGTCGATTCCGCGGTAAAGGCAATGAAGTACGGCGCCTTCGACTACGTGAACAAGCCGATAAATCTCGACCAGTTGCAGCTTCTTGTTGAAAAAGCTCTCGAGTCGCAGACCCTTCGGAGGGAGCTCAAGCACCTGCGCGAGAGAAGATTCTCCAAGGACTACATCAGGGGGCAGAGCCCCCTCATTCAGCGCGTGTACGATGTCGTGGACCAGGTCGCCAAGAGCGAGAGCACCAGCGTCCTCATAGAGGGGGAAAGCGGGACCGGCAAGGAACTGATAGCCAACCTGATACATGACCAAAGCGCCAGGAGGGAGAAGGCGTTTCTGGAGATAAACTGCGCGGCCATACCGAGGGAGCTTCTCGAAAGCGAGCTCTTCGGGCACGAGAGGGGGGCGTTCACGGACGCCAAAGCGCAGAAGCAGGGACTCCTGGAAATGGCCGACGGCGGCACGGTCTTCCTCGACGAGGTCGGGGAGATGGGGCTCAACATACAGGTCAAGCTCTTGAGAGTGTTGGAGAGGATGACGTTCAAGAGGGTGGGCGGCACCAAGGACATACAGGTGAGCGTGAGGATCATCTCGGCCACGAACAGGGACCTCGAGGACCTGGTTCGGAAGGGCCGGTTCCGCGAGGACCTGTACTACCGGCTGAAGGTGATCCCCATCCGCGTCCCGGCGTTGAGGGAGCGCCGCGAGGACATCATTCCTCTGGCCAAGCATTTCATGCAGGAGTTCAACAAGGCGTTCGGCAAGAGCTTCATCTCCATATCCCCGGACGCCGAGAAGCTGCTCCTGGACTACCCCTGGCCGGGGAACATAAGGGAGCTCAGGAACCTCTTCGAGAGGACGGTCCTGCTCGAGGACGCCGCGGCGGTGGAAACCACGCACCTCAACCTGAGCGAGGGCGATCGATCGGGCGACGGCCGGACCATCGCTTCCAGGATAGACGACATACTGTCCGCCGGCGATCTCCCCACGGGGGGAATACCCCTCGAGGAGATTATTGAGGACATAGAGAAATCCCTCATAGAGAAAGCCTTTCGCCTGACCAACAACAACCAGAGCCGGACCGCGCAGCTGCTCAACATGAAGCGGGACCGGCTGCGTTACAGGATGAAGATATACGGCATGAAGAAGGGCAACAGCGGGTAGCGTCTCTCCGGCCCCGGCCGGGCGGCCGAAGGTCGTCGAACTGATGATCCCCGGAGCGGCATGTGCTATGCTGGGACGAAACCCACCGGGGGCCCCCGGGTCGCCCGGAGCTCGATTCCCAGACCGGAGCCGTGAACATGCCGCGCACTCTCGCTGTCTTCATCATCCTGGCCCTGGCCGCCGCGGGCTGCGGTTACAGCCTTACCACAAGGCTGCCGTCGCACATAAAGACGGTGGCCGTCCCCACCTTTCAGAACGAGACGCTCGAGTACGGGCTGGAAAAGGAGCTCACCCAGGCCGTAGTGGAGCAGTTTACCGAGGACAATAACCTCCGCGTGGTCAGCGAGAACAGGGCCGACGCGGTCGTATACGCTTCGGTGAAGGCCTACAAGCGCCGCGTGGCGGGCTTCACGGCCGAGGAGATCGCCAACGAGTACGAGATCGCGATCATCATAGACGTGGAAGTCAGAGACAGGGTCAAGACCAAAGAGCTCTGGAAAGAGGAGGGGATGGCGCGGACCACGAACTACTTCGTCGATCAGGTCGGCTCGGAGACAGAGGGGCGGCAGGAGGCGGTCAGGCAGATGGCCGAGGACATAGTCTCCAGGACCGTTCAGGGCTGGTGAGGGCTCGCTGAATGAGAGGCGGCTTGACATATTCCGCGGCGGCGAAGCTGATCGACAGGGGGGTGCCCCCACTATGCCTTTTTCTGCACGGCCCCGAGGACTACCTCAAGGAGGACCTGACTAGAAGGGCCCTGGAGGCATTCCTGGCGCCTGGCATGAAGAGCTTCAATTTCTCGGCCTACGATCTGTCGGACTCGCCTCTGGAAGAGGCCCTGGCGGCGGCGGAGGCCTTCCCCGCGCTCGGCGGCTCCAGGGTGATAGTAGTCAGAAACGCTCAACGACTCTCGAGATCTAAACGAGACCGGGAGCTGCTGAAGACGAGGCTGACCTCGCCGCCTCAAAGCCTGGTGATCCTGTTCCACGCCGCGAGCCTCGACCCCAAGTCCGGGCTCCTGGCAGCGCTTCCCAAGTCGATATCGCCGGTCCTCCTGAAGAGCCCGGCCGACTCGGAGATGGACCGCTGGCTTGCGGCCAAGGCGTCGGCCATGGGCATCGAACCGGCCCCGGCTGCCAGAAGGCTCCTTCTGGATCTAACCGGGCGCTCCATGTGGCAGGCGAGCAACGAGCTGGACAAACTCAAGGTCAACCTTGGCGAAAGGAAAGAGGTTACCGAGGAGGACGTCCTTTCCCTCGTTCCGGGCTCGTCCAAGCGGTCGCCGTTCGCGCTCGCCAACGCCGCGCGCGGATCGGACCGCAGGGGCGCGGCGGGCCTCGCTCTCGAGCTCCTCGAGCGCGGGGAGGCGCCGGTGGCGCTGACCGCCTTGATAAGCAGTCAGACGCTGAGGTCCTGGATCTCCTGCGGCGACAGGCTCGCCCCGGGCGCGCCCGCGGCCGAGGAATTCAGGCGCAAGATCCTGCTTCTGTGTGAGACCGACAGCGCGATCAAGAGAAGCAAGATCGATCCCGCGCTGGCGGCGCAGTTGATGGTCGACGCCTTGACAAGACCAAGGCGCTGATGTACAGTCGAACGACGGCAATTATGGATCTACATTCCGCCGGGGGATAGAAGCGGCCCAGCATCTCTCCGGTGAATGGCAAAGATGGAGGAGGATGAAAGAAATGGCCGAAAAGGCGGTTCATATCAAAGAGGCTGACTTCGATGGAACTGTTCTGAAATCGGAAGTTCCCGTTCTGGTCGATTTCTGGGCGCCCTGGTGCGGCCCTTGTCATATAATAGCGCCGGTCGTCGAGGAGCTCGCCGGCGAGTACGAGGGCCGGGTGAAGGTGACCAAGGTCAACGTCGACGAAAACCCTAACGTCGCCGCCAAGTACGGGATCAGGAGCATCCCAACCGTATTGGTCTTCAAGAACGGTGAGGTCCAAGATCAGGTGATAGGCGCGGTCGGCAAGGAAGAGCTGTCCAAGAAGCTTCAAGCCGTCCTGTAGGATACATGGAGCTCGGACCCTTCAGGGCCCGACCATGGTCTCAAGAAAACGGGGCCGACAGCGTACAATCAGTTGTTTTATCAGCGGCCCGCCGCCCGGCGGGCCGCTTTGCAGAGGCCTGCCCCGCGGCGGAAAGGCGAAGACGAGCTCGTGAGCAGCTACAGCTTCGAAGAAATAGAGCGAAAGTGGAAGAAGATTTGGGAGGAGAAGGGCCTTTTCAAGGCCAAGGCGGATTCGCCCAAGCCCAAGTTCTATTGCCTGAACATGTATCCGTATCCCTCAGGCGACCTCCACGTCGGGCACGGCAGGAACTACATTCTGGGCGACGCCGTTGCGCGCGCCAAGCTCATGCAAGGATTCAACGTGCTGGCGCCAATGGGCTGGGACGCGTTCGGGCTGCCCGCCGAGAACGCCGCGATCGCCGGAGGCTTCCATCCCGCTAAGTGGACCCGGGAGAACATAGCCAAGATGAAGGCCCAGTTTCACTCCTGGGGGGTCGGGTTCGATTGGGACCGCGAGATTGCCTCATGCGACCCGTCCTATTACAAATGGACGCAGTGGATCTTCCTCAAGCTCCACGAGAGGGATCTGGCCTACAGGGCGAAGGCGCCCGTCAACTGGTGCCCCAGGTGCGCCACCGTGCTGGCCAATGAACAGGTGGTCGGCTTGGGGGTATGCGAGCGCTGCGACACTCAGGTGGAGACGAAGGAGCTGGAGCAGTGGTTCTTCAGAATCACCTCGTACGCCGACAGGCTGCTGGAGGGCCTCGACGGGCTGGACACCTGGCCCGAGAGGGTCAAGATAATGCAGCGAAACTGGATCGGCAAGAGCCGCGGCGCTGAGATACTCTTTGAGATCCCGGGCCACGACGAGCCCCTGCGTTGCTTCACTACGCGCGCGGACACCCTCTTCGGGGCCACTTTCGTGGCCGTAGCGCCCGAGCACGGTCTGGCGGCGAAGGCGGCCGAGTCCTCGCTCGAGGTCAAAGCGTTCGTGGACGACCAGCACGCCAAGACCGCCCAGAGGCGCTACGGCGACGACATGGTGAAGGAGGGCGTCTTCTCGGGACTGAAGGCGGTGAACCCTATAAACGGCGAGGAGATCCCCGTTTGGATCACCAACTACGTCCTGCTGGAGTACGGCTCCGGGGCGATAATGGCGGTCCCGGCGCACGATCAGCGCGACTTCGAGTTCGCTCGAAAATACGACATACCGGGCCGCGTGGTCATAGCGGCCGAGGGCGTCGCGCCGCGATGGGAAGAGCTTTCGCAGGCCTACGAGGGCGAAGGCGTCATGGTGAGCTCCGGGGACTTCACGGGCATGGAAAGCTCTCACGGAAAAGACGCCGTGGCGGATGCGCTCGAGAAGCAGGGCAGGGGCGGGCGGGCCACGTCGTACAGGCTGAGGGACTGGCTCATCTCGAGGCAGCGCTACTGGGGCGCGCCCATACCCATGATCCACTGTGATTCCTGCGGCGTCGTGCCGGTTGCCGAGGGAGAGCTGCCCGTGGAGCTTCCCGACGACGTCGAGTTCGCGCCCACCGGTGAGTCGCCTTTAGCGAAGGCCACGGACTTCCTGGACGTTGGTTGTCCCAAGTGCGGAGGCAAGGCGCAGCGGGACAAGGACACCATGGACACTTTCGTGGACTCGAGCTGGTATTTTCTTCGCTTCGTGTCGCCGCATCTGGAAGGCAGGCCGTTCGACTCGGATCTCGCGAACAAGTGGCTGCCGGTGGACCAGTACATCGGCGGGGTGGAGCACGCCATACTCCATCTCATGTACGCTCGATTCATAACCATGGCCCTGCAAGACATGGGGTGGGTGTCCTTCTCCGAGCCCTTCAACGCCCTCTTCACTCAAGGGATGATCTGCAAGGACGGCGCCAAGATGTCCAAGCACAAGGGCAACGTGGTCAGCCCCGCCGTTCTGATCGAGAAGTACGGCGCGGACACCGTCCGTCTCTACACCCTGTTCATCGGCCCTCCCGAGAAAGACGCCGAGTGGAGCGACGCGGGAGTTCAAGGAGCGTACAGGTTCCTGAATCGTCTCTGGTCTCTCGCCGTCGAGCATTTCGACTCCGAAGACCCGAAGGCGGAACCCCGGCAACCGCAATCTCTGCCTCAGGGCGCGCTTTCTCTTTATCGCAAATCTCATTGGGCCATAAAGCGCGTCACCGACGACACGGAGCGATGGCATATGAACACCGCCGTCGCCGCCGCGATGGAGCTGCTCAACGAGGCCTCCGCCTATAGATACTCCGAGGCCTATGAGCGCGAGCGGGCTGGAGGGGGGGCGGCCGCGCTCACGCACGCCTTGCGCATGCTGACAAGGCTGATGGGGCCCATGGTGCCTCACGCCTGTGAGGAGCTATGGGAAAGGGCCGGGGAGAGCGATTCGCTCTTCGAGACGCCCTGGCCGGAGCACGATCCGGACATGTTGGAGGCGGAGGAGCTTACCATAGTCGTGCAGGTCTCCGGCAAGGTGAGGGATCGCCTGACCGTGCCCGCCGACATATCCAAAGAGGACCTGGAGCGAAAGGTATTGGAAAGCTCCCGCGTGGCGTCTTTCCTCGGTGGAAAGCCCCCGGCGCGCGTCATCCACGTGCCCGGGCGCCTGGTGAACGTGGTGCCCTCGAAGTAGGGCGGAGGGGCCAAGGCGCAGTTCGGCCCCACGTCGTCGGGCTGGGACCTGGGCGCAATCGCCGCGCTGAGCGTACCGACAGGTGAGAGCGAGTTCACAAGCGACCGGTACGACCCGGAGCTGATAGCCATAGCCGGCCGCGACGGAGCAAGGTAATGCAATCCTTCTACGATGTTCCGATCAACAAGTTCTTCGGTTACACTCTGGTGTCGCGGGAGCCCAAGGAGACCGTCGTCTCGATGGAGATAAGGCCGGAGTTTCTACAGGAGGAGGGCCTGGTCCAAGGAGGCATACTCAGCGCCATTGCCGACACCGCCGCCGTCTACACTTTCTTCCCGGACCTCGATGACGGCGCCACGATGACCAGCATCGAGTTCAAGGTGAATTTCCTGCGGCCCGCCGTACCGGGCAACGGGGCGCTAATGGCGCGGGCCCGGGTCATCCAGCGGGGACGCAAGATCGGCGTCTGCGACGTCGAGGTCACCCAGTCGGATGCCGTCGTTCTCAAGGGCCTTTTCACATATATGTTCTACGACAGAGACACGTGAGGCGCCTGCGCCGAGGCGCGGCACATGAGCTCGCCCGAAGCGGCGCGGCCGGGGGGGGCGAGCCCCGGAGGCGAATTGAACTGTCCCGCATGTGACGAGCCCATGGTGGTACTCGAGCTTGACGAGGTCGAAATCGACTATTGCATCGAGTGCGAGGGGATTTGGCTGGATTCCGGAGAGCTCGAGATGCTGCTCGAGAGCTCGGCCGCTAAGGATGGGTTCTTGTCATCCTTCGCGAGAGACGAGTGCGGGGCTGAGACCGCCAGGAAGTGCCCCATGTGCGGCAAGGTCATGAAGAAGGCGCTCTACACGGGCAATAGGCGGATTCGAATTGACAGGTGCCCGGAGAGCGACGGCATCTGGCTCGACAAGGGAGAGTTGCGCGAGATCCTCGAGGAGGCGGGCGACGGTGAAAAAGGAAGGGTGCTCGACCTTCTGAGAAAGGTGTTCGCCGACAAACCGCAGTAACGCGAAGGGAGATAGGCATGGCTGCTTGGCTCATTATCCTGGTTGTAGTCGCCGTCGGCGTGGTGTTCGTGATCGGGATGTACAACTCGCTGGTCAGGCTCAGGAACCAGGTCAAGAACGCCTGGTCCCAGATCGACGTCCAGTTGAAGCGACGGCATGACCTCATTCCCAATCTCGTAGAGACCGCTAAGGGTTATATGAAGCATGAGAGGGAGACGCTGGACAGCGTCACCCAGGCCAGGAGCAGGGCGGTCGGCGCGGGGACGGTCGGCGAGAAGTCGTCCGCGGAAGGCGCCCTGAGCGGCGCGCTCGGAAGGTTCATGCTGGTCGTCGAGAACTATCCGGACTTGAAGGCCAACCAGAACTTCCTGGCGTTGCAGGAGGAGCTCACCTCCACCGAGAACAGGATCGGTTTCGCCAGACAGAATTACAACGACCAGGTCCTGTTCTACAACAACAAGATCCAGATGTTCCCGTCGAACGTAGTCGCCGGGATGTTCAAGTTCGATCAGGAGGAGTTCTTCGAGCTGGAGGACAAGGCCGAGAGGGCCGTGCCAAAGGTCAGCTTCTCCTGACGCGGCGGCTGAATCCGGCCTCTCGAGCGGCCCCCCGGCCGTGACCGTATCGTCATGTGGGAAACAATACGAGCCAACAGACGTAGATCATGGATCCTCTTCATAGGCATGGGCCTGTGCCTGGTGGTGCTTGGATACCTCATAGGGGAGGCTCTCTTTCCGGTCGGCCCGGGCGCCAGGGAATTCCCCGGCAAGGGCGGCACCGCCGGGGTTCTTGTCGCCCTGGCGGTCTGGTTCGTCATGTCGTTGGTAAGCTACTTCTCGGGCGATTCGATACTTCTGACGACGAGCAAAGCGAGGGAGGTCACCAAGGACGTTCATCCCCGGCTCTACAACGTCGTCGAAGAGATGAAGATAGCGGCCGGGGCGCCGGCCATGCCCAAGATCTATGTGATAGACGATCCCGCGCCCAACGCCTTCGCGGTGGGAAGGACGCCCGAAAGATGCGCCATCGTGGTTACCGCCGGGCTGCTGTCCAGGCTCAATAGGGACGAGCTGCAGGGAGTCGTCGCGCATGAGATGTCCCACGTCGTGAACAGGGACGTCCAGTTCATAACCTTCGCCGGCATGTTGCTCGGCGGCATCGTGCTGATCTCCCACGTCTTCGCGAGAAGCATGTTCTTCTCCTCCAGATCTTCCAGGCGCTTCGGAGGCGGGGGAAAGGGAGGCGGTCAGGCTCAGATGGTCATCCTGGTGGCCGCGCTTGCATTCGCCGTCCTCGCGCCCATACTGGCCCGGCTGCTCTACTTCGCCATATCCAGAAGGCGTGAATACCTGGCCGACGCGTCGGGCGCCAGGTTGACCAGGTACCCGGAGGGACTAGCTTCCGCGTTGGAGAAGATATCCTCCAGCACGGCCGACCTGTCCACCGCGAACAAGGTCACCGCGCCGATGTACATAGTCAATCCGCTCAAGGAAAAGGGGCGCAAGATCTCCGATCTGACCAGCACTCACCCCCCGATCACCCAGAGAATAAAGATCCTGAGAACCATGGCGGGAGGGGCGAGCTATTACGACTATCAACGGGCTTTCACGGGCGTGACCGGGGAAGGCGCCGCGGTAATCCCCCCTTCGGAGCTGAGAAAGCGCGAGAGGGTGGCCGTTCGAGAGGCCCATCCGGAGCGAAGACCGGCGCGCAAAGAGATGAGGGAAGTCGGGGACATCATCCGGGCCGTCAACAAGTACGCGTTCGTCGCCTGCGCGTGCGGGCTCAAGATGAAGCTCCCGCCGGACTTCAAGAAAGAGCGGGTCGGCTGTCCCCGCTGCGGCCGCGACATGGAAGTCCCCGTCGCCGAGCTTGCCGCCGTGGCGGCGGCCGCCGACGCGGTCGCTCCGGCGCATGCCCCGGGGGCCGCTCAACGGTCCGCCGCACCGAAGCTGCAGGTCTACAAGAGGAAAGGAAAAGGATGGGAGAGCTTCCGGTGCAACTGCGGCAGGCTCCTCCAGATCTCACCTTCTTTGGAAGCCCCCAGCGTCCAATGCTCGGAGTGCGGGGGGGTTATCCGGATCCAGGACTGACACAAAGGGCGTATCCGTCCAAACGGCCTGACAGCGCCCATCGTCTTTCGTCACGGCCCCGGCTCACGGCGACACCGTATCCTCTTGAAATCGCGGCCGCGCTGTGTTTAATCTTACTCAAGTCCCCGGCAGCTTCCCCGCGGCCATCCCGATTGCGGCTACAACCCTCGCCGTCATCCAAGGAGGAGCGAATGGCTCGCCCTGTCTACGTCCCCGTTTGCGCTATGTTGACGATTCTGGCCTTGTCGCTGCTCGCCCCGGCGCCTTCACGGGCCCTCCAGGAGGAGCAACAGGACGAGGCCCTCGCCAAGCTGCTGCCCATGGCGCTCTGGGCCGAGAGCGAGACGGCGAGGGCAACATCATCTTCGTGCACTTGGGATTCGAGCGGGGAGATGAAGCCAAGCTGGAAAAGGAGATCGTGAGGCTCCTTGCCGGATGATCTCGGGGCCCCGCTCCTGCGAGTCCGCGCCTGCGACCGCACGCGGGCGGGCCCACCGGGAGGCTTTCCGGCACGCACCGTCGGCGGGCGCGCGTTGCAGCCATAGAACAATTCCGTTGACCTGATTTTGCGCGGCCCAAGAGAATCGGAGGCTGATCATGTCAACAGGGAAGTCGGGCAGGGCTCCCGGGAATGACCGAAGGGGATCCGGCGCCGAAAGTCAGGGGCGCTCCCGATCACGGTCCTCCCCGGACAAAAGCGAGATCTTCGAAACGGTGCTCAGCGCGGCACCCATGGGCATCGGTATGGTCCGCGACAGGGTTATCGAGATGGCGAGCGATCGCCTCTGTATGATGACCGGGTATTCCAGAGACGAGCTCTTGGGTAGGAGCGCGCGAGTGCTGTATCCCACTCGGGAGGAGTACGAGAGGGTGGGCCGGGTGAAGTACGATCAGATCAGAGAGTACGGAGTGGGGAGCGTCGAGACCCGGCTCAAGCACAAGAACGGAACTATAATCGACGTCTATTTGAGCTCGGTGGCCGTCGATCACAGCGACCTCTCGAGAGGCGTCGTGTTCACTGCCCTGGACATTACCGAGCGCAGGAGGCTCGAAGAACTCTTGCGCCAGTCGCAGAAGATGGAGGCCGTGGGCAGGCTTGCCGGAGGGTTGGCGCACGATTTCAACAATCTGCTGACGGGCATACTCGGATACAGCCAGCTCGCCCTGGACGAGCTGGAGGAGGACCATCCCGCCAGAGGATTCATCGAGACGATAAGAAAGACGGGCCGGAACGCGTCCGATTTGACGGACCGCCTCCTCGCGTTCAGCCGCAGGAAGGTCATCGGTCCCAAGGTCATATGTCTGAACGAGACGATATCGAGCATGCAGAAGATGCTCAACCATCTCATAGGGGAGGACGTGAGCCTGAGCACCGTACTCGAGCCTCGTCTTTTCCACATCAAAGCCGACCCCAACGAGATCGCTCACATAATAGTCAATCTCGCAATAAACGCGCGCGATGCCATGCCCAGCGGAGGGCAGCTCATAATAGCGACCCAGAACGTCGTCGTCACCGAGACCTCGGGCCCTCGGCTTGTGGGCCTGGGCCCGGGAGAGTACGCGCTGATGGCAGTAAGCGATACCGGAGTGGGGATGAGTGACGAGGTCAAGTCAAAGATCTTCGAGCCTTTCTTCACGACAAAGGACAACCCGAAGGGAACGGGGCTGGGCCTTTCGATAGTTTACGGAATAGTGGCGCAAAGCGGAGGCCACATATGGATACGCAGCGGCGTGGGGGTAGGCACTACCGTCAAGATCTACCTTCCCCGCGCCGACGAGCCCCTCGACGCGGAGCAGGTCTCGGCGCAGAGGCCCGCCAGTCTCGAGGGAACGGAGACCGTGCTCGTGGTCGAAGACCAGCAGGTGGTAAGGTCTTTGGCCAGGAGGATCCTGGCCGCCCGGGGTTACGAGGTTCTCGAGGCGAGGACAGGGCTCGATGCACTGGAGGTCTGCCGCATTCACGGCGGCCCCATACACCTTATGCTCACGGACGTGATAATGCCGGAGATGAGCGGCATGGAGCTGGCGGCGAAAGCCGCCCTCGTGAGGCCGGAAATGGAGGTGGTATTCATGTCCGGCTATGCCGAAAGCTCGATAGTCGATCGCGGGCTCTTCGATGAGACCAAGACTTTCATCCAGAAGCCGTTCGATCCAGAAACCCTCGCAACGAAGGTCCGGGAGGTCCTTGAAGGCATGAAAGGAGAATAACGTATGATTACCAAGACGTTGCCGGCTGCCGTCGCAGTGCTCTGCCTCGCGGTCTTGCCCCCCGCCGTGGCGGCCCATTGCCAGATACCATGCGGCATCTACGACGATCCCATGAGGATCTCTCTTATGATGGAGCACGTCACGACAATCGAAAAGTCCATGAACGAGATAGAGCATCTGTCCGGCGAGAGCGACATCAACTGGAACCAACTCGTCCGGTGGGTAATGAACAAAGAGGACCACGCGGAGGAGCTCAGCCAGATCGCGACTTTCTACTTCATGGCCCAGCGCGTCAAGCCGGTGGAGACGGGCGAGACGGGCGCGGACAAGTACATGGAGCAGCTCCGACTACTACACATGATCCAGGTGGAGGCGATGCGGGCGAAGCAGACCGTGGACGTGGAGCATTGCGACAACCTGCGCGATCTCATCTCGAGGTTCGAGAGCTCCTATTTCGAGAAGTAGGCGCTGCGCGCAAGGCGCGCTATCCGGACGCGACCGAAGACCGGAAAGGAGAACCGCCGCATGGCCGAAGAGACGATAGCGCAGGAGCCTCTTCCGTTCGAGGAGGACGCGCTGGAGCCGCACTTTCCGCTCGCGGGAAGAACGTAACCAGGAGGATGAATGAGAAGGACCGTACTGACGGCGCTGGTTGTGGCGATGGCGTGGACCCCGTGCGTCTCCGCCGAGCCCATTATAGGCGGAAACCAGAAGGACTTCGGCGTCGCGATAAACCCCGTATTCGCCCTGTTCGGCTGGTTCAAGGGGGAGCTCAACATCTGGAGCCTGGACAGGACCGGGGAGATAAACCTAGTCGGCGAGTACGCTTCAAACCATCCACTCACCACGGACGAGAACATCGATCTCGGCACCCTCGGCGGCAACTACAGGAAGTTCTTCAATGACGCGCAGGAGGGCTACTTCGTCCAAGGCGGGCTGCTCTTTCACGTAGGAGAGGTCGATAGGACTCAAAGCGGCGTGCCCGAAGCGGAGACCAGCGCTCAGATGGACATCGTGTTCGGTGTGGGCTATAGGACCATCTCGCAGACAAACGGGCTTTTCTGGGGACTGGGCATGGGCGTAGGCAGGCGCTTCGGCGAGATAGTGGACGCGGACGACAGGGTGGTTCGCGACAGCGGCTTCGCCTTCTCTTTCGACGTATTCAAGGTGGGCTACGCCTGGTAGACCGATTCTCGGGCGACAGCGGCGTTTCCGGCCCGACGGCCGGCGCGCCGGACAAATAATTTCAGGCGCACCGGCCGACCGCCGATAATTGAGGTATCAGCCATGTAGCATCCGACACTCCAAGAGCTTAGGGCGGATCGACCGCCGGGGGAGCGTGCGCCATGTCCGAGATAATCGACCCGATCTACATGCCTTTCTCGCCGGAAGAGCTGGCACCTCATTTCGTCCAACAGGCCGACAAGCACGTGGGCTATTTCGTCAAGGCCGCCAGGCGCTATCAGAATTTCATGGACGGCGCCGGTGACACCAGAGGAATACCTATGAGCAGGGCCGAGGGCGCCCGCCGGATAGAAGGGGACAGGCGCTTTTGGGCGGCCACCTCGCTCAAACATCTGTACGACAGTCCCGCGAGAGTGCCCGGCCTCGCCCGCCTCCTGTCCGAGGCCTTTGGCACAAGTCCGCCGGTCCATGGTCTCTACAGCTGGGAGGAATGCCTCTCGGGAGATCTTCGGCTGTTCTTCCAGGCGTGCCTGCCCGCTCCGAAGCGCTATACGTCGTGGCTTCGCGACCATCTGAAAGACCGCCAGCTCATACCGTACGTCTTGGACGCCGCGGACAGGGGCAACGGCAGGGCTCTGGAAGGCGCGACCCGCGTGGACGCCCTTTTCTTGAATCTCGACAACGGATTTTCCCTGCTCGTAGAGGCCAAGGTCGCGTCTGATATCTCTTGCTCCGTCTCGTTCGACCACTATCGAAACGAGATCGCACGCGGCATAGATGTAGCGCTCGATAAGAGCGACAAGAACGGCCGCCGGGAGCGGCCGCTCAATGTGAGAGACCCCGAGCGCTCTCTCTTCGCGCTCCTTACTCCCGAGGACTTCAAGCTCAACCCCAAGGCCCGTTTCTACGGCTGGGTCATGAACGAATACCAGACGAACCCGACCGCCCTGGAGCGCGACCTGCCGCACCGCAAGGGCATAGCCTGGGACCAGGTCAGCAGGCGCTTGGGTTGGATCTCATATGAAGAGATAGAGTTCGTGTTGCCGGGCGCATGCCCGTGGATAGGCCCGCGCCTGGCAGTGCGGGCGGCTTGACTTGTAAGATCTCCCGGTGCTGGCATCTCGCTTGAGCACCGGGGGTGATGTATGGACATCGATATCTTCTGAGCTCGCGGAGGCAGCCTCTCCCACCGAGGGAGCAGGCTGCTTTTCTTTTCGCTGATCGGCCGGCCCGTATCCCCCGAGTGGAAGGTGTGCCCCTACTGCGAGCATAGGCTGGTGCGAGGCGGCGCCCCCGAAGGCGGCGCCGGCGCGGGCGGCGGTTCGTGAGCGGTCGCCCCCGGGAATCCCCCTAAGGCCGAGTAGGTGTCCTTCTGGCCGACAAAACTGTGTTAGCCCTATGGTCCTCCGATCGCGAAGCGTGCATAGTCGGTCTCAGTAAAATCGTGACCTATAGCTCCCCGGCCCGATCGCCCACACCCCATGGCGGGGAGGGGCGAAGCCGGGGCCGACGTGGGGCTTGAGCATTGTGGAGGGTCACCTGAGGCAAGTCGCAACATGCACCTGGCGCCTCATCTCTCAGCTCACACAAGCGACTCGACTCCACGCCGAGGGTGACCTTCCTCAATTAGATGTGGCCGGCGTGTCACAGCGTCGGTTTACAGGGAGATGCCTCCTTTGGCGGGGCCCAGCCGCTCTGCTTCTGGGGGCATCTCATTAAGCGCGCAGGAGGCCTGAACGCCATGAAATGTTTCGCCGTCATTCTCATCTGGCGGCCATAGGGGTCGCCGCCGGCATGCCCGCCTTCGGGCCCACTCATTTTGAAGACGAGCTCAAGGCCATCGCCGCCTTCACGCCCTTCGCCTTCACAAACGGGCGCTCAGGAAGGCCGAGGGAGAGAGCCCGTTTGTGGGCATGAGCCCGATCGTCGACGGACTCGAGAGCGTCGAGAGCCTACAGAATCAGCTCCAGTCGAACAGGGAGAAGATGACAAAGCTCAAGTCGGAGATCCGGCACGAGAAGTAGCTCGCCGGACACAGCGGCCGGCCTCCGCGTCCCGGGGAGCTCCCACGGGCCCGCGAAGGCCGGTCCTCTTTTTCCTTTACTTTAAGTTGGCGCCGTTACCTCTTGGAACTGAGCGAGTTGTGCCAATCGTCCAGCTTCTTGGCCGCCAGCTCGCGCCCACCTATACCGAAGGCCACGGCGGCGGCTACGGCTATGGCCCCCACTATTATGCCGAAACCCAGGTTGACGATGTCGTTGGCCACGCCCATCTGGCGCAGGGCCATCGCGCCGGCCAGGACGGCTATCGAGATCCTCGTCACGAACGCTATCAAGTTGGCGTTGGAGGTGCCGCTCGCCGTGATCGCGTCGGAGACCAGCTTGGCCAGGTACAGGCCTATCCCGAAGATGACCAGTCCGAATATCACGTGCCCCGCAAAGACCAGAAGATCCGTCACCAGGGCGCTCAGTGAGGCGAACCCCAGCAGGTCCAGGGCCTCCACCACCGCGAAGAGCATGATGGCGGCCAGAACCAGCGAGCCCGTGATACCCGCGGGGGAGGTGCCCTGGGCGGAGGTCTCCTTGGCCAGGCCTATCTTGACCAGAACGGCGTTGAAGCCGGCCTGCTCGAGGAGGTTCCTCACCAGGTCGGCCACCACGCGGCCGACTATGTACGAGATGATAAGGACCAGGGCCGCGGCGAAGATGTGCGGCAGCGCCGCGATGATGGTGTGAAGGATATCGCTCGCCGGCTGAGTCACCGCCTCAAGCTGAAGCGCGTTTAGCGCGGCCACCAGTATCGGCACGAAGATCAGGAAATAGACTATGTAGCCCACAAGGCCGGACAGCTTGTGCTTGCCCAGCGCGCGCGAGATGCCGGCTTTGTCTGAAAGGCTGTCCAGGCCGGCCGCCGACAGGAGATTTGTCAATAGCCGCTGGACCACCTTCGCCACGAACCAGCCGGCGAAGAGGATCACCGCCGCCGCGAATATGTTCGGCAGGTAGCCCAGGATCTTGTCGGCCATCCCCCTTACAGGATCGAGAAGCCCTTCCAGCGCGAGGGAGCTCAGGATGGCCGGCAGGAAGAGCAAAAAGATCAGCCAGTACACCGCGTCGCCGAGCGATTTGGACAGCGGCACCTTCTTGCCCTCTTCAAGGCCCGCCTGGCCGCCGAAGCGCTCGTCTATCCTGGCGGCCCTCAACGCCCGGGTCAGTACCACGCGCAGCACGCTCGCCAGTATCCAGGCGATGAGAAGAAGGATCCCCGCGCCGACTATCCTCGGCAGGAACTCGAACACACGATTGAGAAGAGTGTTGATGGGCTCGGTGATCAGAGTGATGCCCAGGACCTGGAAGAAGGCGACGAGCACGAAGAGGATTATCACATAGTACACGCCTTTTCCGGTTCCTCCCGCGACGTCGACCTTTCTTCTCTCCTCCGGCCCGAAAATCCACCCCGCGACCTTTTCGTCCAGGTGCGTCTTTCGAAGCACGCCTCTGACGACCGCGGAGATAACCAGGGCAACGATCCAGCCCACAACCAGGATGGCCAGGGCCCCGACCAGGTTCGGCACGTAGGCCCCAACCGTCTCATAGATCCTCGAGAGAGCGTCTTGCATGGCGTTACCTCCTTTGGTTAGCCGCTCTACTGGAACTTGAGCATACCTCTGGTAGAAATCCGACACGGAGGCTAGTGTGCCGCCGTTTGAGATGCTATAAGGAATATTGCTATATAGTGGTGGGGGAGCCCCCTAGACCCGGTAGGGGCCGATCTTGAAGGCCGCCGCATATGACTTGCCTGATGTCCCTGGCTTTGGCTGGAGGCGCGAGGCAGCTCGCGCGAGACGGTGCGGAATTGACGCCCGGGCGTGAAGGACCGGGCGCAAGGGTGGTCCGCGAAGCCGGGCAGCCACCGGGATGATCCGGTCGGCGCGCCGTCAACCGGGCTGGGCGGCGGTCCTTGACGGGCCATGGCTGCGTTTGAATGGAATGATCAGCTTGAACTTGCCCGTCCTGGGGTCGTTTGCGAGCTCGTCGACAATCTGCACCTCGAAGCTCACAGTATCTCTCAGCCCTTTGCCTTTCAGGATCTCGTCCATGCGCCGGCGAATCGCGTGGACTATGGCGTCTTCATCACCTCTTATCACGGCCTTCATCAGGAGCACGTTCTTCTCGGCCTGGATCACCTGCCACTTCTCGAGACCCGGGACGAAGAACTCGACAATGACTATCGGGTGAATGCACTCCTCCGTCCCGTCGCCCTTGTCGAACCACAGAAAGTCCTCCTGGCGTCCCGCTATGCTCTTGATGAGTGGGAACGCGCACCCGCATCCGCATTCCTTTTCGTCGAATACGAGCTCGTCGTGAAGCCGGTAGCGGATGAGAGGCTGGGTGTAGTTGTAGAGATTCGTCAGCAGGAGCTTGCCGGACTGCCCCGGCCCGACGGGCCTCATGTCATCGTCGACCACTTCGAAGCAGTGCCAGTCGTTGAACCCGTGGAATCCGCGATGGCTGTCGCACTCCGCCGCCATGCATATCGACTCCGAGGCGGCGTAGAAATTGACCGGCTCACGGCCGAAAGCCTCTTTGACCGTCTCCCTGGTCTTCGAGGTAAGGGGGTCGGCGGCGCACAGTATTCTCATCGGCTTTATGTGTATATTGCCTTTCAACTGCTCCTGGGCCAGAAGACATACGCCGGATGCGTAGCCGCTCAGCGAATCCGGCTGGAACTCGTCGACCTGGCGACAGATCTCCGCCAGGGGGCTGTTTATGGACAACGGAAGAAGATCGATAAGGAGCCGCGGCGCGCCTTGGGTGAGGCATATGCCCGCGAAGTGCCCGTCCGTGGCGCCAATGTAGGCGAGCTTCGACCTTCTGAAAGGGCTCAATTTGCTCTTTGAGACCCTCGTCAGCACCATGGCCCTCAGCAGGTCCCAGTCCTTGGGGCCGTAGACGAAAAGTCCTATGGCGCCCGATGAGCCCGAGGTATGAACGACCTGATATGAGCTCTTGTAATGTCTTCCCCGGTTCGAGGGGTCGCTTATGAAGGCCTCGAGCTCCTTTCTTCTGAGAGCCGGATCGCACACGAACTCATCGTAATGCTCCATCATGATCGTCTTGTCGATCGTGGGCAGATCGTGCAGAGCTACCTCGTCCGCGTTGCGGGCGGTTATCCCATGCTCTCCGTAGTACGCGCGATAGAAGCCGGAATTCTTGAGAACGTGCCTTAGCAGATCCTTGAATCTCTTCTTCTGAAGGTTCGTTACCTGCCGCGCGTCGAGCCGCTCCGTCTTCTTCAGCCCGCGCATCTGTCTCAGAACGTTTAGAGTACCCATCTCTAAAGAGCCCCTCCATGCAGCGTATTAGATTGAGTCGGCTATCTGCGCGTCTCTCGATAGGTTAGGAAAGAACAGGAGGTTCTGTCAACCAGGAGTGCGGCCTGCGCGCGGCCCTTAGCGCCGACAGGTGATCGACGCCGCCGTCAGTCCTTCTTCTCGAGGCGGATAGTGGAGTCCGATGTGCGGATCACAATTGTGCCCAGCTCCTCGTCGACCGTCACCACGACGGGGCTGGCCCCTCGCACCTCTATCCCAATGCCGCCCATGACTCCGGAGAACCGCAGGGTGTCATCTTGCGGCTCCGGGGCCTCCCGCCTCGATTGTATCTCCTTCAAGCGCTCTGCCCACTGGGGGGTAGGCTCGGCCGTCATCTCGATCGTGCGGGAACGCCCATGGCGCAGGACCTCGAACTCGACGCGCCGGCCGGGCCTTATGTTCGCGAAACGCATGGTGCCTTCGACAGTGTGCATGGCAATGCCGTCGATGTGGGTTATGACATCTCCCGGTTTCAGTCCGGCCTTCTTGGCGACGCTCGCACCCTCGACGCGAAAGACCTTGGGGGGCCTCGTGAATCTGAGGCTGTCGGTGTAGTAGTTGCCCTCGCTCCAGATGCTCAAGCCTATTCCCATCCACGGGTGGGGAAAACCTGAGGGCTTTGGCAGCGCCGAGGGCGACGGCTCCGCGGCGGGGGAGGCGAGCCTATCGGGTTTCTCCGGCCTTTCGGGCGGCGAGGGCCTTGGAAGCTCAGGAAGCACTTCAAAGCTGACCTGTTTTCCGCCTTCGGTCCAGAAACTTAGAAAGGAGCGCGGATCGTCCCCGCAGATCCACTCGGGCACGATGGTGACCTTCGCCTCCCGTGCGCCACGCCGTACCGTCAAGTCCACGGGCTCGCCAACGGGTGGATCGATGAAGAGCACCCCACCTCTCACCGTAGTTATTAGATGGCCCTCGATTGACACGATCACATCGCCCTTTTTCAGCACTCCGTTGGCCGGCCCGGAGGGATCGACCTTCTCGACGCGCGGCTCGGAGAGAAACCCGAGGAAGACGGTGGTGTGCTGTTTCTCCACCTGGAAGCCACGGTAGTTTATGCCGCTCAGCTCCGAGATGCCGAGATAGCCGACAGCCCCCATTTCGCCGTCGCAATCCGGCCTTTCCTGAGCGCGTAAGCTGTCGATCGGGATCGAACAAAACGGCAAGAGGGCAACTACGCAGATCGTCCATCCGAGCTTTGAACTTAGCCTTCCAGCCATGAGTTGACACTCCTTCTCAGAACCAGACGTAGTGGGTGGCGGCCCTGGTCTCAGAATCCGCTTCAAGGCCGGTCGATCTGTCCATGGTCCACAGGATGCTCTGCGCGACCGGGTCGTCCGGTGCTATGGAGACGACACGCTCGGCCGCCGCGTAGAGGGCGGCCAGAGCCACCTGCCTACCCTGCGCCTTTGTATCAGGCTCCTGGGCGTCGAGATTCGCCGCCAGAGCGTTCAGCGCGGTCACGTACGCGGTGCCGGCCCGCTGGACCTCGGCCGCGAGCCTCAGGTTGTCCTTCTCGTGCATGGCAAGCATCGCATTCGCCGTCTGGCGCGCCCCCACCCACTGGCCCAGCGCGAAGCCGCCGGCAGCGAGGGCGATCATGGCCGCGGCAGCGACGGCGGCCCAGGCCGGGGAGATAGTGATGCCGATCCCGCTACGGGCACCCAGCATCCCTCGCTTCCTGAGCGCTCTGACCGTGCGCTTCTCCAGACGCCGGTCGGGAATCCGCTCGCGAGGCAGCGATTCGATAGACTTCTTTTCCGATGGGGTGAGCTCATCGCCGTTCATAGAATCTCCTCCTTTCGGGGCGCAAGGCGCCTGCGTAGGAGCTTTCTCGCGTTGAAGAGTTGCTTCTTCGTTGTTCCTTCCGTCACGCCCAGAAGTTGTCCTATCTCGCTGTGCGTCATCCCTTCTATGTCATGGAGCACCACCACCTGCCTGTAGCCGTCCGGCAGGGCTGCGATAGCTCCTTCCAGATCGATCCTCTCATCGAGGGGCAGGGGAGATACCGGGAAATCTATCTCCGAATCCGACGGCCTTACCGGGTCGCGGCCGCGGCGTCTCAAGAAATCCACCGCGACGTTCACCCCGATTCTCCTGAGCCATGTTCCGTAGGCCGAGTCCCATCTGAAGCCGTCCATCCCCTCGCATGCCCTTATCCACGTCTCCTGCGTGACGTCCTCGGCGTCGGCCTCGGAGCCTCCGACTAGACGCAGGACCAGCATGAAGAGCCTCGGCGTATGCCGCCTGTAGAGCTCCCGGAAGGCGTCCTCATCGCCGTGATCGCCGACCGCGTCCGCCAAAGTCCGGTCGCTTGCGCCTGTTTCACCGCCTTTTCTCATCTGTCTCCTCGGTCGGCCCGGGGCGAGGGTCTGCTGAGATCGACCCGGAATGTGGCCGCGCGCGGATCAATATTCCGCCACACATCGGATCATCTCAATCTCATAGTCGTCCGGGGAGGGGAAAAGGTTGGGCGGGGCCTCAGCAGCCTTTTCGCTGATCGCTCGCGTGGGGAGCCCGCACACCACCCCAGCGCCACCGAGCGATCGGCCGGCCGACTAAGCTATTGACGAGAGCCCTCCCATGGCGTACTTACAAGGCATCGAGGCCATATCGCCGCTGTCCCCGCCGGCCGTGGTATCTGCGCAAAGGACCTTCGAATGAGAGGGATACAATGAAGCAACTCACCAGATGTCTCGCCGCCGTCATTCTCTTGTCTCCGGTCTTCACCGCGAGCCTCGCCGCGCAGAGCAAGAATGCGTCCGCCCTGGCCGACAGCACCTTCGCCGGCCTCGAGCTGCGAAGCATAGGCCCAGCGCTCATGGCGGGGCGGATAGCCGACATCGCGATCCACCAGGATGACCCGAGCACCTGGTACGTCGCCGTGGGCTCAGGCGGCGTCTGGAAGACCGAAAACGCTGGGATCACCTGGAAGCCCATCTTCGAGGACCAATCCTCCTACTCGATAGGGTGCGTCACCATTGACCCCAACAATCCCCACACGGTCTGGGTGGGCACCGGCGAAAACGTTGGAGGCCGCCACGTAGGCTACGGCGACGGGATCTACAGGAGCGAGGACGGAGGCTCCACCTGGAAGAACTTGGGCCTCGAGGACTCACATCACATCTCCAGGATAGTCGTCCATCCCGCGGATTCCCGTGTCGTATGGGTCGCGGCACAGGGCCCTCTCTGGTCCAAAGGGGGCCAGCGCGGCCTCTACAAGACGACAGACGGCGGTAGGTCCTGGAATAAGGTGCTGGGTGACGACGAGTGGGTGGGGGTCACGGACGCGGTGATCGACCCGCGCGACCCCGATGTGCTCTACGCCGCCACCTGGCAGCGACACAGAAACGTAGCCTCCTACATGGGAGGCGGCCCGGGCTCGGGAATCCACCGCTCCACCGACGGCGGCCAGACCTGGCGGGAGCTGAAGAAGGGGCTTCCCAAGTCGATGATGGGCAAGATCGGGCTCGCCATATCGCCCCAGGACCCCGACGTCGTCTATGCCGCGATAGAGCTCGATAGAAGATCGGGCGCGGTCTACTACTCGGCGGACAGAGGCACATCCTGGGAGAAGCGCTCCGAGACCGTCGGCGGCGGCACGGGGCCGCACTACTACCAGGAGCTCTACGCGAGCCCCCACGCCTTCGATCGCATATATCTCATGGACGTGCGCATGAAGGTCTCAGACGACGGGGGGGCGACCTTCCGCGCGGTCAACACAGAGCGAAAACACGTGGACAACCACGCGCTGGCCTTCAGGGCGGACGATCCCGATTATCTTCTCTCCGGGACGGACGGCGGCATATACGAGAGCTTCGATCTGGGAAAGAGCTGGCGCTTCATCGCGAACCTCCCCGTCACCCAGTTCTACAAAGTGGCCCTCGACGACGCCGAGCCCTTCTACAACGTATACGGCGGCACGCAGGACAACAACTCCCAGGGCGGCCCGTCGCGCACCGACAACAGGCACGGCATACGTAACTGCGACTGGTTCGTGACCATGTACGGCGACGGCCACCAGTCGGCCACTGAGCCCGGAAACCCGGATATAGTGTACGCCGAGATGCAGCAGGGGCTCATGGCCCGCATGGATCGTACGACGGGCGAGATAGTCCTGATCCAGCCCCAACCCGGGGAAGGGGAGGACTACGAGCGCTGGAACTGGGACTCGCCGATCCTGGTGAGCCCGCATTCGCCCACAAGGCTCTACTTCGCCTCACAGAGAGTTTGGCGCTCCGACGACAGGGGAGATGGCTGGACCCCCATCTCAGGCGATCTCACCCGTGACCAGGAGCGCATAGAGCTTCCCATCATGGACAGGACCTGGGGCTGGGATGCGCCCTGGGACTTCGTGGCGATGTCCACCTACAACACGATAACGTCCCTCGCCGAGTCGCCGTTACAGGAAGGCCTCATCTACACGGGCACGGACGACGGGCTTATACAGGTCACCCAGGACGGAGGCACGAGCTGGCGCAAGATAGAGGTGGGGAGCCTGCCTGGGGTGCCCGAGACCGCATTCGTGAACGACATAAAGGCCGATCTCTACGACGCCAACACGGTTTACGTGGCGCTGGACAATCACAAGTACGGCGACCTGGAGCCCTATCTGTTGAAGAGCACGGACCGAGGGAAGAGTTGGAAGTCGATCGCCGGCAATATACCCGAGCGTACCCTCGTCTGGCGTATCGTGCAGGATCACGTAAAGCCGGGTCTTCTCTTCGCCGGCACGGAGTTCGGAGTCTATTTCACCATCGACGGCGGGAAGAAGTGGGTCAAGCTCACGGGCAACGTGCCGACGATTCCTTTCCGCGACCTTGTCATACAGCGAAGAGAGAACGACCTGGTAGGGGCGACCTTCGGGCGCAGCTTCTACGTCTTCGACGATTACAGCGTGCTGCGCCATGTATCAAAGGAACAGCTCGAGGAGGAGGCGACCCTTTTCCCCGTTCGTAAGGCATGGTGGTACATAGAGCGCCCCGTGATCAGCTTCGGCGAGACCGCATCGCAGGGGGATTCCTACTTCATCGCTCCGAACCCGCCCTTCGGCGCGACCTTCACCTATTATCTAAGGGACGCTCTGGAGACCAAGGAGGAGACCCGCCAAAAGGCCGAGAAAAAGCTCATCAAAGAGAAGAAGGACATCCCCTTCCCGGGTTGGGAGGCGGTCGAGGCGGAACGAAGGCAGGAGGAGCCCACTATATGGCTCACCGTAATGGACGGCGACGGGGAGGTGGTGCGCCGCGTCTCCGGGCCCAGGACGAAGGGCTTTCACCGGATCGCATGGGACCTGCGCTATCCGCCGACGGCGGCGGTGGGCACGATAAGCGAGGACGAGGACAGAGCGCCTGACGGCATGCTCGCAATGCCCGGCGGATACACGGTGACACTCTCCAAGGAGATCGACGGGACTGTGACAGAGCTTGCTGGCCCTGTGACCTTCCAGGTTGAGCGTTTGTACGAGGGCGCGCTGGAGGGCAGGGGAGACGCCGAGACCGAGGCCTTCCGGCAAAGGATAGCGGATCTACAGCACGGAGTCAGCGCGGCCTCCAAGGCGCTGGCCGATGCTCTTGAGCGGGCGGCGGCAATGGATGCGGCGCTTGCCCGGACACCCGCCGCGCCGGGTGAGTTGGACGCGCAATTGCACGAGCTCCGAGGGAAGCTGCTTGACCTCGAGCAGAGGATGAGCGGAAACAGGGCCAAGAGGGAGGTCGGGGAGAAGGTCACGCCCAACGTGCGAAGCCGCCTGCGCTTCGCCATGAGCGGAGTCGCTAACTCGACTTACGGCCCGACCCCCAACCTGGAGAAGACTCTCTCCATAGCCGAGGACCAGTTCGCGGAGATAAAGGCCGCGCTCGAGGACGTGCTGGATAACCGGATGCCCGCCATGGAGCGGGCCCTTTCCGATGCCGGCGCCCCCTGGGTGGAAGGCCAGGCCATACCGGAAAAGTAAGTCAAGATTAGTCATGCTTGACAAGACCCAGATCAGCAGACATATCATTCTCAGTGACCTCTCGGAGGAGCTGAGATGACAAGAGAAATCGGTATCGTCCTTCTGCTCTTCGCTCTTGTGGCTCTATTCGGCGGCCTCTTCTTGAGCCGCTATGCCATGATTCGCTATGGCACCGACAAGATGCCAAAAGGCATCTCTTGGAATCCAAGGGATTGGTTTATGGATCGGGATCCGAGCTACTACTTCACCGAGCCCAGAGGTCATCGTCTCTCGCTGCTGGGGAGGACACTGATGCTGATCGGGGCTGCCATCTCCTTGGTTGTGTTCCTCTTCGGACCTGAATAGAGGCCCTAACCCCTTGCCGCCGGCCTTCTGCCGCGATAGAATCTTGTCTGTGCATAGGCCCGCTCCGGGCGCCGCTGGAGGTACGAAATGAGCCTCTCTAAGGCCAAGCTCCCGCTCTGTATTATTTCCCTCGCCCTGGCCCTTATGTCGGCCGGCACGGCCCGCGCGGACATAGCCCATCCCCTCCGAAAGGCGCCCTACCTCATCTACCCAGGCGAAAACACGACGATGAAGGTCCTCTGGCAGCTCACATGCCCCGACACCTGCCTAATCGAATGGGGCGTGGATACAAACTATTCGCTCGGAAGCGGGCAGTCCTTCGAGTACGGCACAGACCACCAGCACAGCCACGTCATCACCGGCCTTACGCCCGGCGCGTCTTATTGCTACCGGGTCATCGCCGAACAGGACACGGCGACGGGCTCCTTCCGTGCCGCGCCGCCGGACGGTGATACCGACGTCGCCTTCTTGGCCTACGGCGACACGCGGACCTACCCGACGGACCACGACCAGGTCGCCGCGGGCATCATATCGGCCTACACGGCCGACCCGAAGTTGAAGACGATGCTTCTCTGCGCGGGGGACCTGGTGAGCAACGGGGACGATGAGACCGATTGGGACGACGAGTTCTTCGATCCCTCATACATCAATCTCAAGACCATGCTTGCCGAGCTCCCTTACCAATCCTGCCGCGGAAACCACGAGGCCTCGGGAGCGATCTCTTACAAGTACTTTCCTTATCCTTATGAAAGCCCGCAGTACTGGTCTTTCGATTACGGGCCGGCGCATTTCACAGTCGTAGACCAGTACGTCGATTACTCCCCGGGCTCCGCACAGTACGCCTGGATCGTCGACGATCTCTCAAGCACGACGAAGCGCTGGCGGTTTCTGGTCCTTCATGAGCCCGGCTGGTCGGCCGGCGGCGGCCATGAGAACGACTCCGACGTGCAGAATTATCTACAGCCGCTTTGCCTTACATATGGGCTCTCGATGGTATTCGCCGGGCACAATCACTACTACGCCCGGGCCGTGGTCGATGGAGTCCAGCACATCACCACAGGCGGGGGAGGGGCCCCTCTGCGCACGCCCGATCCAGGCTATCCCTGCGTTGTAACGGCCGAGCAGTCGCATCACTTCTGCGCCGTAAGGATAAACGGCGGCTTCCTCGAATTCGCCGCCATCTCGGCGGACGGCGACACATTGGATCACTTCACCCTGACTGATCCGCTTGCCGGCGTGGATGGCATCGACAGATCAAAGGTCGGCCTGGCCCAGAATGTCCCAAACCCCTTCGAGCAGAGCACCAATATTGCATTTACTCTGCCCGAGAAAGCACATGTAAAATTGACCATATTCGATCTGAAGGGACGCCTGCTGAGAGTGCTGGTGGACGGTCGGCGAGATGCGGGAAGGCACGTCGAGAATTGGGACAGAAAAGACAAAGAAGGGCGCCTGTTGCCATCGGGAGTCTACTTCTATGAGCTTATGACCGGGGAAGGGGAGGCGGTAAAGAAGATGATCCTGGTCCAGTGAGATCGGGCCGACATGCACATGGAATGTCCCCCGAGGGCCCCGACCTATCCAGAAAAGGGAACCGTTACGAGAATGCTGGAGTCCGTGTCCACATACTGACAAATTTGCCAAAAGGAGCATGGCGATGGCCGATGAATCAAACTCCCGGGACTTGATAATAGGCGTCGTCGGTCTTGTGGCAATAGGGCTCATTCTATATTTCGCGTGGCCCTACGTGTTGATGGTGCTCGCAATCGTGTTCTTCATCGTGTTGATATGGGGCCTGTTGTTCGGAGACAGCATCATTGTGAAATGAAGGCGCCCGAGAAGGCCGTCGTTCTAAGGACACTAGCGTGCTGGTAAGCGATAATGGGCGGCGGGGCAGGGAGGATGGAAGATGAAATCCATGGAGACCTACCGCAGATTCCTCAAAGCCGAACGATGGGAGGAATGGGAAAAGCTGGAGAGCCGCCGCAAGAAGAAGTCACCTCCGCCTTCGCTTCAAAAGCCATGTCCCAAAGGAGCGAAGCTGATCAAGCTGACCGCCCCCAAGGACCTCACCGTAGGGACCATGCCGCTCATCGAGGCCGTCAGGCGAAGGAAGACCCGCCGCAAGTTCACCAAGGAGCCCTTGAGCATGGAGGAGCTGTCCTTCTTGCTCTGGGCCACACAGGGGGTGCGAAGGAAAGTCGAAGGTGGAAAGAAGACACGCCGTACCGTCCCATCCGGAGGCTCCCGCCATCCGTTCGAGACCTACCTTTTCGTGAGCAGAGTGGAAGGGCTCGAGCCGGGCCTCTACAGGTATCTGCCTTTGGATCACAAGCTGTGCTTCGTGGAGCCCGATGACGCCTTCGCCGCCAGGATCAGCGATGCGTGCCTGGACCAGACCTTCGTGGGCAAGGGCGCCGTCGTCTTCATCTGGACCGCCATCCCATACAGGGCGGAATGGCGGTTCTCCTTCGTAGCGCACAAGATGATCGCCCTGGACGCGGGCCATCTCTGCCAGAACCTCTATCTGGCCTGCGAAGCGATAGGGGCCGGAACCTGCGCGATAGGGGAGTACTCGAACGAGAAGATCGACGCCGTACTGGGCGTCGACGGGGTGGACGAGTTCGTGATCTACATGGCGCCTGTGGGCAAGGTGAAATAGCGCTGGGGAGCCAGGGAAGGGGGTTCACTTTCACCATGAAAGTAGTCTTGACTGCCTCTGTGGTCTGTCTCGCTATTGTCTCGGCTGCGCCGTCGATTGAGTCCCAGTCCATACAGCTTTTTGATCCTACGGTGAGGTCAGAGGGAATGGGAGGGGCCTCCAGCGCCGTGTTCTGGGGCCCTGCTTCTGCGTCCTGGACCAATCCCGCGGCTTTGGGATATCAGCACGGTACAACGTACGCATGGGCGCGCGGTGAATGGAGCTCGTTCGAGGGCTGGACCATGACCAGCAACAGGCTGAGCCTGGGCGATTGGGGGTTCGGGTTGACGCTTTCCGGAGAGCCTGCGGACGCGCTCGGCGGAACCGACTTCGAGGACGACAACGATGTATTTGCTCTCCCCGAGGGAGACGTCAGATCTTTCGCCTTTGGTGCCAACCTGATCGAATTATCCGAGAACCTAATGGACAAGCTCGGCCATTCATTGCCGGATGTCTCCCGCTATGCAGACGTCTCATTAGGCATGACTTTTACCACGACCAGGGAGGTCGTACGCACGACCTCGACCACAATTGAGACCGATAGCGAAACCAGCGACTACGGAGTCCTCATTCGACTGACGCCGTACAATTCAGTGGATTATCCCGGTTTGGAACCTGCATTGGATGAGCTTCTCCTTCCAATCATCGGCGGCCTTCGGATAGATGCGGCGTACGGCTTCGCTCGACACGACTACGCCGATCATGCGCCCTTCAGGTTCGACCAAAAGGGCGGCAGCCTCAGATTCTCATCGGGAACGCCGGGGCTTCTGCACGATTGGTTCCTGGACACCGGCCTGGAGTGGCTGTCCCGCAGTCTATCGCCCCTCATATCTTTCGGGATGGCATGGGATGACAAGGACACGATACTGCTGAGTCTCAGCCCTGAAGGCACCTTTGAAACCACCCACGACTCCGACCTTTCCGGATGGGAGCTCACCTTCGCCAACATATTCACGGTGCGCAGGGGCGAGTTCGGCGAGCATCCGACTGACGCCCTGGACACTCAAACGGACGGTTGGGGCCTCGGCTTCAAGCTGGCGGACTACGGCTATTTCCGCTACGACCATGCCGGCGTGGCCGATGGCGACTCCGAATACGAAGGCGTCACCATCAACATCGACGCCCTGGAGATCTTGAACTCACTCGGCCGGGATCTCTAGCGCTCACACGCCGCGCTTCCCATGGAGGCAGCACCCGGCCTCGACGGCGCAATTACGCGATCCGGTCGCCTTCGGTCCGACGGAGGCAAGCCGGCGGGGAGACCGCGTCCAGATGTGCCTGTTTCCAGGGCCTAGTGCATGTTTGCGGGGATTGTCTTTCGGCGAGCATGTTAGTTTACATAAGATCTATTATGCGACATTCTCTCGGGGCCTCTCGGGCAACGTCAATAAGGGCGAACCCCCAGTCCTCGCGGCGGCCCAGCCGATGCTCAAGGCAGCCGAAAGTGTCTTCCCAGCAACCAAGGACGCGAAATGCGCGAGCCCGCCTTGGAGGCCCTTGAGCGCTCCTCGGCGGGCTCGATCGGTTACTCAGCCTCTCTGGCCGAGAATGGCGGCGTCCTGCGGCATCTTGCCCCGGCGTACCCGTCCGGCGGCCCCATCTTCCCTGATATGAGACACGGCGGCTTATCTCCATTTCTTGCTGAGTCTGTCGATTCCCGAGCGTTCTAGGTCCTGTGGCGACATTGCGGGGTGAAACTCCACCTCAGCGTTGAACGTGAGAAACCAGGGCTCAGCATACGTCGGTATATCCGCAGCGTCCTTCAGGTTGTCCCTGATCAATACGAAGTTCGGTTTCTCGCGGATTGAGTCACCGGCGTTCGATTTAATCCACCAGGAAGGTCTCGAACTGCCAGGGGTCCTCATCCTTAGGCCTGGGGGCGCCCCACTTGTCGAAGCTGGGCCATCTGCTCTTCAGCGGGTTCCAGTCGGTCTGCACGGATGGCACGGGGCCCAGGTAGGGGCCGGCGCTCGCCAGGATCTCCTTGTGAGGCAGGTCCTCGGGCCTCAAGAGCCCACTCTCGGGGTTTCGGATCATATACAGGACTCCTGCGATCACCGCCGCAGCCACCTGGAGCGTGGTGGCGTTCTGGCCGGGCACCAGCTCTCGGGCCTCGTGGATATCGAGCTGCGAGCCCACCCACCAGCCGTTCAGCGCGTGGCCCAACAGCAGCACGCCCAGCTCGTCCATGCCGTCTATGATCTCGTCGTTCATGATCCGCTGCTGCTCCTGCATCTTGTATGAGCGCCCGACAAGCTCGTGGAGGCTCAGGATCGCGTTATCGCAGGGCATGTAGGCGTAATGTACCGTCGGCCTGTAAAGTGGCCGCCTGACCTCTCTCTCGGCGTCCTCCCAGACGGTCAGATAATCGCTGAGCGTGAAGGCCTCCGCGTGGCGGACTATCATCCCTATTATCTGCCCGCCCTTGGGGACCCATGAGTAGACCAGCGTCCGTATCCCGGGCTGGGCTATGTAGATCTGGTTGCCGGGCCCGCCGGCGGGAACGTGCGCGTACCTGGGCAGCCGGCGCTCGTGGGTCCCCCACCCCAGCTCCGCCGGGGCCGTACCCTCCTCGTAGAATCCCTCGATCGACCAGGTGTTGACGAACTCATTCACTTTCTTAGGACGATCCGATATCTGGGTGTCCCGCTCGGAGATATGGATGACCTTCGTTCCGGTGGCCCTGCACAGTCGCGCGAAGGCCCCGGGCGTCTCGTCCGCCGCCTCGCTCCTCAGCCGCCGGAACTCCTCGTTGTCCATGCTGACGGCCGGCTTAAAGCCCTTTTCTAACATCTCGCCCGATATCTCAAGCAGAGCGCGCTTTGTGAAGTGGCTCACAAGGCCCGGGTTCGCCCCGTGATCGACTATCGCCGTCGGGCCGGGGCTCGATCCGTTGCCCCGCCACTTGTCCTGCAACTGGCACATCTCCATCTGACGGAAATAGAGGCTTCTCACGTGCGGCGACTTGTGCTCGAGGTCGGAGTACGGGTCCCACTCTTCAACGGACGTGTTTATGTACCTGACGTTGTTGTCGTGGCACCAATTGAGGATCCTCAGGGCGTCTATGTTCCAGGACAGATCCACAATCATGTCGCCCGGGCCAACGTACCTCGCCATAGTCCGCTCGAGATTGTCGGGGGTTATCCGCTCTCGCTCGAAGGTCACCCCCTCCTCCAACGCAGGCCGGATGGTGTCTCTCGTGTCCTCGAAATCGATCACCGTGATGTTGGACCTGGGCGTTTCGATGTGACGCAAGATCAAAGGCAGAGTGCATTGTCCGACGGACCCGCATCCTATCATCAATATCTTGTTGTCGAATGCCTCGCGCTCGATCTCGTTCCCCATTCATATCCCCTTGTTCGCGTCCAGTCCAAACGGCCGTCTCAAAGGGCCGCTCTTTCATATATATTCTCGATCTGATCCGCGCCCCTCTCGGCGTCCGCGGAGTCCTCCGGCCGGATCCGCGCGTCGGGGAGCACGATCGTCGCCGGCGGCGCGAACCCGTTGAACCGGGTCGCGTGGGCCTTGGTGTACGCCCCCATGCCCGGCACCATCAACAGGTCGCCCACTTCGAGCCTGGGCAGCAGCTGATCGCGGGAGACCACGTCTATCGAATCACAGCTCGGCCCCGCCACCACGCATTCCTCGACCCCCCCCGGCCGCTCCGAGACCAGGCGGTAGTCGCATCCGTCGAAGACCATTCCGGAGAAGGCTCCATAGACGCCGTCGTCTATGTAGTACCAGCGCACGCCGTTTCGTACCGCCCTTCCGATAACGCGGACGGCGAGTGTCATGGCCTCTCCGGATATCGACCTGCCCGGCTCGGCTATGATCCTCAAGGGATCGGGAAAGAACTCCCTGATTCCAAGCATCACTGAACCGCAGAACCGCTCCAGCTCAGGCATGCTGCTCCTGTACGAGACCGGGAAACCGCCCCCTATGTCCAGCACGTCGAAGTCATAGCCGACGCGGGCGCCTTCATCGAACGCGGCCCTGGCAAGCCGAAGCGCCCTCTCGTAGTCCTTAGGCTCGCCGCACTGGGACCCTACGTGGAACGCGACCCCCCTGACCCGAAGCCCCGCGTCTCTTGCGCTCCGCAGTATGGCCGACACATCGCCGGGATATACTCCGAACTTGGACGAAAGATTGACCGTGCATTTGGTGTCCGGGATGGCCAGCCGGAGCAACAGGTCCATCTCCTGCGCGTAGGGCTCCAGCTTTCCGACCTCGTCGAGGTTGTCGAAGGTGAACCAGCGCACACCGTGTTGCACGCATATTCCGATGTCCGATTCTTTCTTGATCGGGTTGGTGTGTATAAGGCGCTCGGGAACGTACCCCGCGGCGGCCGCCGTGCATACTTCCCCGTACGACGCCACGTCGATGCCGTCCACGAGACCGCTCAAGACCTCGAGAATTCCCGGGTCCGGATTGGACTTCATGGCGTAGAAGAGCTCGACCCCGGGAAGTCCCCGTCTCAAAGCGTTTGCGTTTTCGGTGATCCTGGTGGGAGATAGTGCAAGGAAGGGCGTACCGTTTACCTGTGCGATTTCCTCTGCCTGCTTGAAACTGAGGACCGGCTGGGCGAGGGATCCCCGCGAATCATCCAAGAGCATGGGGGCAATGTACCTAGTCATGTCATAAAATCCTCCCTCGTGGCAATCTGCAGCCTCTCGGCGTGCATAGGCCACACACAAGGTGTTGTGACTGTCGACAGAACGAATCCCGTCGCGTGACGGAAGGGGCGCCGCCCCTTCCCCGACTACCGCTGAGGTGGACAGGTCACCAGCAATACCTCGGCGGGCCTGCCGCCGGAGTTCGCTATGGAGTGCTCGTGCTGCGCCTTGTACAGGAAGCAGCTTCCGGCGCCCGCGACCGACGACATCTTGCCGATCTTGACCGTGACTCTGCCCTTTATGACGTACCCGAACTCCTCGCCGCTGTGGGGCGGCTCGGGCCCCATAGTCTCTCCAACCGAAAGCGAGAGCAGATACGGGTCCATCGTCATCGTGGTGGAACCCGGTATCAAGAGCTCGCAGCTCTCCACCCCCAGGTCCTCGACCAGAACCCTGTCGCGCCTGTCATAGATCAGTACCGGCCGGGCGTCGTCGGAGAAGAAGGTGGCCAGATCAACTCCCAGGACCGTCAGCACCTCCGAAAGCGCGTCAAGGGAGATCGAGCTCTTGTCCCTCTCCAGAAGTGAAATGAAGCTCTTGGTCAGCCCCGCGCGCAACGCCAGCTCGTCCTGGGTCAGCTCGTTGGCCAACCTGAGCTCCTTCAGGCGCTTGCCTATCTTCATACCTTCACTCTATGTTCATAAACGAAACGTTCAGCAATACTCGACCCCGATTTTATTCAACACGGCCCGTGAGTGTCAAGTGTTTTCGAAGAAAAACCGTGCGGCGACCACAACGCGACCGCCCCGGTCGGCAACGTGGCCGGCGGCGGCCTAGCGCCGGAGCCTCCTGATCATCGCTTCCCCGTGCAGGACCAGCAAAGCCAGGATCGTTGCCCCGCTGGCCGTGGCGTAGTAGCCCGCCCCCAGCGCAAGCCCTATGGCCGCAACCGACCAGATCGAGGCGGCCGTCGTAAGGCCTTTGACCGCGCCCCCCGAGCGCATTATGGTGCCTGCCCCGAGAAAGCCCACGCCGGTGACAACCTGGGCCGCTATCCGGCCGGGGTCGACGGTCTTGGCTCCCGGGAAGAACTCCGGGGACTTTATCGATACGATTGTGAAGAGCGCCGCCCCCAGGCAGACGAGCATATGCGTTCTGAGACCCGCGGGCTTATGTCCCGTCTCCCTCTCAAGGCCTATGAGTCCGCCAAGCACGACGGCCAGGACCAGCTTGACAAACGCTGATGTCTCCCACATCATGCCCCTCCCCCGGCGCTGCGCGTCCGACCGTGCTCGCCTTGGATCGAAGGCTTCAGCATCGGACGCAGCACCGACAACACCGTGCCCGCGTCTATCTCCTCGAGGCAGGGCGCCCTCCGTGCGATCCTACAGGGCTTTTCGCCGTGAAGCGAGCATGGAGAGCAATCCAGCCCCAACCACAGGACCTCGTTTCCGCCGCCGTACGGCGCAAAGCCCAGGTGAGGCGCGGTCGGTCCGAAGACGCCGAGCACAGGCGTGCCCACGGCCGCGGCCAGATGCATGAGACCAGAGTCATTGCACACGAGCGCCTCGCAGAGAGAGAACGCCGCCGCCAGGTCACGTATGCCGCCCGAATACGGCACCACCGAGCCCGCACCGCCGGCGGCCGAGGCCACCTTCTCCGCAAGGGCCCGCTCCGCCGCAGAACCCGCGACCAACACCCCCGTCCCCTCGGACGAAAGAGCGCTTGCCAGGGCCGAATAGTTCGTCTCCGGCCATCTCTTGGACGGCCACTTGGCCCCCGGCGCCAGCGCTACCAACGGCCCTTCCCCCGCGCGCTCCAGCTTCGACCGCGCCGTCGAGACCTCTCCTGCCGTGAGCCACACCTTCGGGGAGCCCTCCGGCACGCGATCTCCCGCCCAGGGCGAGAGGCATTCCAGGTATCTTTCCACCACGTGCGGAAGAGGCGTTCTCCACCGCCGCGGCCTGGCCGTCATGAGCATGCGCCTCAGCCTTCGCGAGTGCGGCCGAGATGTCCGCCGGGCTCCAACGGCCCAGGCGAGCGCGCGGCCCCGAGGCCCGCCTTGAAGGTCCACTACAAGATCGAAGCGCTCGCCCCGCAGCTTTCTTCCAAGCGAATAAAGGGAGCCGAGCCCTCTCTCGCCCGGCCACAGGGACAGGACCATCGTCAGATGAGGGTTGTTCTCGAGGACGGGAGCGTACTCGTCCTTGACTACGAAGGTGATTTCGCAGCCGGGCCACATCCGACGGCAGGCATCTATAACGGACGTTGCCAAAATGACATCGCCGAGAGAGCTAAATCGGATTATGAGGACATTGTCCATCGAATCTCTCTAGGCGCCGCCTCTTCACTCGGAGCCGGCGGACCGGCCGGCTTCCGCAGAGGCCTCACTTCCGGCCGCGGTCTTCTCTTTCGCGGCGGGGGCCGCGGCGGGCATGGGCAACAGGGCCTTCTCCAGCACCTCGTCGATACGCTCCACGAAGATGAACTTCACGCCTTCCCTTACGTCCTCGGGCACGTCCTCGAGGTCCTTCTCGTTGGGCTTGGGCAATATGATCGTGTCCAGGCCGGCCCTGTGGCCGGCAAGCACCTTCTGGCGTATACCCCCCACCGGCAGGACCCTTCCTATCAACGTGATCTCGCCGGTCATCCCGACGTTGTGACGGATCTTTGCGTTGCCGGCCAAGGACGCGAGCGCCGTGACCATGGCCACGCCCGCGGACGGTCCGTCCTTGGGGATGGCTCCCGAGGGAACGTGTATGTGGACGTCATTGGTGCCGAAGAAGTCATCCGGGATCCCCAACATCTCCGACATGGACCGGACGTAGCTCATCGCAGCCTGGGCGGATTCCTTCATCACATTGCCGAGGTGACCGGTCAGAGTGAGCCCCTTGCCTCCGGGCATCCTGCGCGCCTCAACGAAGAGTATGACGCCTCCGGACTGCGTCCAGGCCAACCCGGTCGCCACGCCCACCTCGTCCTCGCGGCTCGCGATATCGGTGAAGATCTTGCGGGGTCCAAGAAAATCGGAAACGTTCTGCGGGGTCACGGTCACGGCGTCCGTCTCCCCCTTCGCCGTCCTCATGGCCACTTTCCTGCACACGCTCGCGATCTCCCTCTCCAGATTGCGGACGCCGGCCTCCAGCGTATAGTCCGCTACTATGACCTTTATCGCACCATCGGTGAATTTGAGCCGCGACTCCTCCAGCCCCTTGTCCTCGAGCTGTCTGGGAACGAGGTAGCGCTTGGCGATCATCAGCTTTTCCTCGTTCGTGTACCCCGGAAGCTCGAGCACCTCCATCCTGTCCTTGAGAGCGTGCGGAATCGGATCCAGTATGTTGGCCGTGGTTATGAACATGACCCTGGAAAGATCGTAGGTGAGGTTCAGGTAGTGGTCTGAGAACTTGTTGTTCTGAGCCGGGTCCAGCACCTCGAGCAGCGCGGAGGCCGGGTCCCCCCTGAAGTCAGCTCCTATCTTGTCCACCTCGTCCAGCATGAAGACGCTGTGCTTCGTTCCCAGGCCGGCCAGGCCCTGCACTATTCTCCCCGGCATCGATCCCACGTAGGTGCGCCGGTGGCCTCGTATCTCGGCCTCGTCGCGCATTCCTCCGAGGCTCATCCTGTGGAACTTCCTGTTCGTAGCCCTCGCGATCGACTGCCCGATCGACGTCTTGCCCACCCCGGGGGGGCCGACAAAGCAGAGTATGGGACCTTTGGTGTCCTTCTTGAGCTTTCTCACGGAGAGGTACTCCAGGATCCTCTCCTTGACCTTTTCGAGATCGTAGTGGTCCTCATCCAGTATCCGCTCGGCCTCCGAAATGTCTACGTCCTCCACCTCCTCGTCTTTCCAAGGCAGAGTGATGAGCCAGTCCAGGTAGGTCCTGGCCACGGTGTATTCCGCCGCGGCGGGAGGTATCCTGCTCAGCCGCTCCAGCTCCTTCTCCGCGGCATCCCAAGCCTCCTCGGACATCTCGGCCTTCTCTATCTTCTCTCTGAGCTCTTCTATCTCAACCCCGGTTTCGTCCGTCTCCCCCAGCTCTCTTCTTATCGCGTCGAGCTGCTTGCGGAGGTAGTACTCGCGCTGGCTCTGATCCATCTCGCTCTTTACGTCCGCCTGGATCTTCTTGCCGAGCTCTATGAGCTCGAGCTCGCGTCCTATCATCGCCGAGACGGCCTTCAGCCTGCTCTTGGGATCCACCTGTTTCAGGATCTCACGCTTCTCGCCGGCCTCCACATTCAGGTTGGACGCGATCATGTCGGCCAGCTTTCCGGGGTCCTCTATGTTGAGCGCCACTACCTTCAGCTCCTCGGAAAGGTAGTTCGCCTGATCCACGAGTTTTTGGAAATCGTCAACCACGCTCTTCATCAAGGCCTGGGTCTCCATGTCCTTGGCCTCGTCCTGGCGCAGTATCTCCACGCCGGCCTTGACAAAGGGCTCGCTCGCGATGATCTCCAGTATCTTGACCCGCGCTATCCCCTGAACCAGCAGTCTCATGGTGTTGTCCGGGAAGCGAAGCATCTTGTAGATGCTGGCGGCGGTACCGATGCTGCCCACAAGCTCATCGGTTTCATCCCCGGGGACCAGACCGATGATCTTGTCCCCCTCGAGGCTCTCATCCGCCATCTTTATATGGCTTTCCCTCCGTATAACAAGAGGCACCATGGTGAATGGAAAGACCACGGCCTCCTTCAAGGGCAAAATGGGCAGGACTTCCGGTACGTCCATTCCTTCCTGAACGGCGGTCTGGACCTCGGTCCCCTCATCACGCACTGCCATTCCTCCTTCCGGCGCCCGGCTCGACCGGCGCCGACAAGCCTGCCGCAACAACGATATCGATCATCAGCGCGGCCGTCTTCTAGTCGATTGTTATGTCGATCTTGCCCTGGCTCTTCTTCTGCACCTTCTCGAGCACGATCTCCAGAATACCTTCGGCATAGCGCGCTCTCGCTTCGCTTACCTCCCATCCCCTGGGCACGGGTATTCTCCGCTCGAACGGACCGATCGTGATCTCCATCTTGTGAAAGTGTTTCTTGCCTTTCGGTATTGTGTCATGCCTTATCCCACAGATCTTAAGGCACCCCCCATCGAGCATGATTTTCAGATCGTCCCTCTTGAGCCCGGCGACGTCCATTCTGACCACGAAGAGCTTTTCCGTCTCGTAGACGTCTGTGGCGGGCCTCCACAGGACTCCGGTCATGACCTTGGGCTTGAAGTGCTCCTGGAGCAGATGCTCCATCAGCTCGGCCATGGCATCCAGGTCTCGCGAGAAACCAAAGTCATTCGGCATGCTTCATCCCCTTCGACTACCACTTGTAATTGGTTACGAACTCCTCTTCGAAATCAAACCCGTCCTCGAAATCCTCCAGATCGTCGGACTCGGTCTTGCTCATCAGCCCTTCGCCGACCAGGTTGAAGACGATGTTGCCGACGTCCCGGCATTCCACTATTCCCCAATGATTCAGAACCTCCTTCGCCATCGGACCGTAAGAATCGGCTGCCAGCTCCTTGAGACCGGCCAGCAGCTCCTGGCCCGTAACGTGTCTGACCTCACCGGTTCTGGCCAGCGTATATGACAACGCCGCCATTACGAAGCTGTACGCTTGCGCTTTGTATCTGGAGTCCCTCTCGCAGAGAGTCTCGATTCTGGCTTCAAAACGCGCCTTTTCGTCCATGAAAGGTCCCCGCTCCGGCTACTTGTGGCGCTCGTCGAGAAAGGGCCCCGGATAGGCCCTGTGTCCACCCTTGAACTTTCGGACGTACGTATCCCTCAGCCAATTGGCGTCATCTCGCCTGGGGAACTCGCGAAGATAGTGCAGCCCCCTGCTCTCTTTTCTGGTCATGGCGCACGCGACCATTAGATCGCCCACCTGCGCTATGTTTCTCAATTCTACCAAGTCAGGGTCCACTAAGAAAGCCACATAGTACCGCTCGATCTCATCCCTGAGCACGTCAAGCCTCTTCCCGGCCGTGGCGAGTCTTTCCTCGGTGCGCACGATCCCAACGTAGTCCCACATCAACCGCCTCACCGTATCCCAGGTGTGATCTATGGCGACCCCCTCTTGCGGCTTTCGGGCGCCCCTGGTCTCCCATGATGGCAACGAAGGGACAGAGGGCCACTTCGGCACCTCCTTGCAGGCCATGTCAGCCGCCCTCCTCGAGAAGACCAGGGCCTCCAGGAGCGAGTTGCTGGCCAGCCTGTTGGCCCCGTGAACGCCGGTCCATGCCGTCTCGCCGCACGCCAGCAGGCCTTTGATATCCGTCCTTCCCCTGTCGTCCGTCACGATGCCTCCGCACATGTAATGCGCGGCGGGAACGACCGGCAGCGGCTCGGAAGCCGGATCCAGGCCGAACTCCAGGCACTTCCCGTATATGTTTGGAAAGCGGGTGGCAATCTTCTCCTTCCCGAGGCGGGTCATATCCAGTAGAACGTGCTTGTCCCCGCTGCGCTTCATCTCCCCGTCGATGGCCCGCGCCACGATGTCCCTCGGGGCAAGACAGCCCATCTTGTGATACTTGTTCATGAACTCCGACCCGTCGCAACGGGTCAGAACCGCCCCTTCTCCTCTCACCGCCTCGGAGATGAGGAATGTCTTGGCCTCCGGATGATAGAGGCAGGTGGGATGGAACTGCATGAACTCCAGATCGGCTATTCTCGCCCCGGCCCTGTACGCTGCCGCCAGGCCGTCGCCTGTGGCGATATCCGGATTCGACGTGTACAGGTACACTTTCCCGCAGCCACCGGTGGAAAGCAGCACGCACTTGGCCCCGAAGGAGCTGACCCTTCCGGTGGCCGGGTTCAAAACGAACGCGCCCCAGCACCTGTCGCGGGAGGGCGGGTCCTTCCGTCCCCTCATACGGGACTGCAATATGAGATCCACCATGATGTGGTCTTCGAAGACCTTGATGCGAGGATGGCGCTTCACGCTGTCCATGAGAGCCCGCTCTATCTCCCGCCCCGTCCTGTCCGTGGAATGGACTATTCGCCGCCTGGAGTGACCCCCTTCGCGCCCCAGAGCAAGTCCTTCGCCGCCGGCGCCCTCGCTGAAGGAGGCTCCGAGCTCCATGAGCCTCCGCACCTCGGAGGGCCCCTGCCGCACCATTATCTTCACCGCTTCCGGATGGCAAAGTCCGGCGCCCGCCCTGAGAGTGTCCTTCACGTGAAGCTCGAACGAGTCGTCGCCGCCGAGGACGGAGGCCACCCCGCCCTGGGCGTAGTTCGTGTTGGACTCGCCGAATTTCTTCTTCGTAACCACAGTGACGGTGCCGGACTCCGCCACCCTGAGCGCGAAGAGAAGACCTGCCACCCCGCTGCCGATCACCAGGAAATCGGATACCTCGCCGGCCAAACCCACCTCCTCTGCTAGAGTGCTACGAAAGGGCCGGCGCCTGGCCTGGTCCGGCCTTTTCACCAGTCTAAGGCGGCGGCGGCACCTCGTAAAGGACGCACATTGCTTCGGATGCGACGAGAGAGTGCGCCCATAGTGCCTTGTAATGGCCTGAGATACGGCAGAGGCCGGCCCGCCAGGCTCATGCCCGGCCCCGGACGTTCAGACTCGTCGAGTCGGCCGAAATGGGCTAATGCCCGCCCCCACCCCTGCCGATTGTTTAGACAAGGAGCAAACACGCCCGTCACGACGGCGTTTGCGGCCATAGGGCCCGGCAAATCGGAGGGAGAATCAGATGCGTCGCATTCTCGGACTCGCGGCGAGTGCCGCCATCGTTTTCGTCATTGTTCTCGGAGGGGGCTGCGGCGACGACTCCTCCACGAGATCGGTTGTCAGACTGGTATCGATCAACAACAACCAGCCGCTTGCGAGCGACGTTAGAGGCGAGGGCTCGGACCCGTTCGACCCCAACGATGACACCATAACGGATGACGTCGTGGAGGTCACGATAGCCAACTACGCTCACGATAACGCGCTCGAGCTGAAACCCGGATACCCGTTCGGTGACGTGATTTTCACCGACTACAGGGTCACCTTCGTGCGAGACGACAACGGAGGACCCGCGCCGGCGGGCTTCAGCGGCGCGATGTACCTCAAAGTGCCGACTTCCCAATCGAGCCCCTCCATGTACGTTCCGCCGACCGGATATATACTCCTTGTCCCGGCGAGCCTGAAGATCGAGTCGCCTTTGAGCGACCTGGCCGATGAAGGCGGCCAGATGAACGTGCGCGCCCACGTCGAGTTCATCGGCAAGGAGACGACGAGCGAGGACGAAGTCAGAGTGACAGGCGCCATGATGGTAAGCTTCGCAAACTACGAGGACGAGGACGAATAACGCATACGCACGACGCCACCGGGCCCGCGCACCCTCACAACCGGGCCGCGCCCGGACCGAAAAGTCTTCCAAGGGCCTCCAGCGCCACGCTGAGGCCCTTCACTATTTCCACCTCGACCGTGAGCGAGAAGACCGGTACGCCCACCGCCTCCGCTTTGCCCTCCAGCCTCACGGCGTCCTTTTCAGAGGTCACCACGGCACCCGCCTCGACCTCACGGGCTCTCCTTCCGATCTCATCGATATCGCGCGCGCTGAACTCGTGGTGGTCGGGAAAACGCATGTGACCGCGCACGTGGAGGCCGGCCTCGGAGGCGGTCGCGACAAAAGAACGCGGAGAGGCTATTCCGCTCACCAAGAGCACCGGCCCCGAGGGCGCACCGTCTCCCCCGCCGGCGTCGGGCACACTCGGGGTACCGACGCCGCGCCCATTCACGGCCGCAAAACCGGCGAACTTGTGCTCAGCGTGTATCACGTTTGCCTCGCCGGCCACGGACTCGACCTTTGTCCTGTCCGGCGCGCCGTCGTCCCTCTGGTTCCATCGTGTAAAAATCACGAGGTCCGCCCTGGACACCGCGGAGGCCGGCTCTCTGAGGGTGCCGGCCGGCAACAACGCTCCTGTACCCAGGGGCCTGGAGCTATCCATGAGAAGCAAGTCGAGATCCCGGTGGAGCCTGAGGTGCTGATAGCCGTCATCGAGTATCGCGCAATCCGCCCCAAGCCTCTCGACGGCGTGAATTCCGGCCGAGTAGCGGTCCGACCCCGCCACAACGGACGCCCCCGGAACGGATTTTGCGAGCATCACGGGCTCGTCACCGCCCGAGAGCGCGTCGCAGAGCGCCCCGTCTCCATCGCCGACCACGAGCGGCCCGCGGCCCGCCCTGCCGCCGTACCCTCTAGTCAAGACGGCCGGCCTCTTTCCCCGCTCCAAAAGTCGACGAGCTATCCATCTCGTGAAAGGAGTCTTCCCGGTACCTCCGACGACTATGTTGCCCACGCTCACCACGGGCACGGGAAGACGTCTGAGCCCGCCCGCCAGCGTCACGCCCCACCTCGACCAACCCGCCAGCAGGCCCCGGTAGGCCAGCGCGGCCGGTCGTAGCAAAGGGACGGCCCAGGGGCGAGGTCGCGACTCTTCGTCATTCCACAACAAATTGAGATATAGCGGCATGGCCAAGTTGAAACCGGTTAGGTTGCGCTCTTGCGAGGTCCGGGCACAAGCCCGTGCCTGGAAAAGAGCTCGAGCGTGCGGGCGCAGGCCCCCCGCAGTGATCTAAGGGCGCCGGAGGCCGCCTCGCCGCGTCGCCGCGACTCGCCGGGGTCCGACATCAGGGCGGCTATTTCGTCCGAGAGATCGCCGGCGCCCGTAACCATCACTCCCCCTCCTCGCTCGATCAGCCTTTCAGTGACCGCCCGGATACTCTCCGTGCTGGGACCGAATAGCACGCCCACTCCGGCTGTCGCGGGCTCCGCCGCGTTGTGTCCGCCGTAAGGGGCGAGCGTGCCTCCGACGAAGGCTGCGTCGCACCGGGGATAGATACTCTGAAGCTCACCCATGGTGTCGAGCACGACAACCCTGTGTCCGGGGCCAGGGTCCCGCCTGCCGGCGCCCGACCGGCTTCTGAGCACGACGGAGAGCCCCATCCTCTCGAGCCGCTTAGCCACGGCGCCTGAGCGGTCCACATGGCGAGGCGCGATTATGGCCGTCAGACGGCCGTGCTTTCGCGGATCGATGTGCAGGAGCGCCTTGCCCACGATCTCCTCCTCGCCCGGCCTCGTGCTGCCTGCTACGAACAGAAACGAGCCGGGCACGAGGGCTCTCTCAAGCCATGCCGGAGACGGTCTCTCTCCGGCCTCCCGACTCGCGTCGAGCTTGATATCCCCGGTCACCTCCACGTTCTCCGCCGGCAGCCCAAGCGCAACGAGCCTGTCGCGATCGAGCTCGCTCTGCGCCCCCGCGCACGTGACCCGCGACAGGATGTGTCTCATCAGGGGGCGGATGTAGCGATACACGCGGTAGCTCTTGCCGGAGACTTTGGCGCTGGCGATCCCTACCGGCGTCCCCTTTCTGTGACACTCCAGGATCATGTTCGGCCAGATCTCTGTCTCCACTATGACCAGCGCCGAGGGATCCGCCCAAGCAAGGGCCCTTCTCACCGGACCTCCCAGGTCCACCGGGGCCTGAACGACGGACTCAACGCCCGCCAACGAGCTCCGCGCGGTCTCCAGTCCGGCCGGAGTGACCGCCGAGACCACCACCCCGGTCCCGGGAGCCCGGTCCAGCATAGCCTGTATCAGGACTCCCGCCGCCTTTACTTCCCCGACGGACGCCGCATGGACCCAAACCCTGTCCCCGCCGGCCCGGCCGCCCAGCGGGGCATATCTGCCCATCCTCTCCTCCCAGCGCCAATTTCTTCCCAAGAGCCCCGCCCTGACCGCCGGATACACTCCGGAGCAGGCGGCGCGGTAGAGCGCGTTGTAAGTCCCGAGCAGTATCCCGGCACCTGGGCCGGTCTTCCTCATCGCGCCTCCCCGTCGCAGGAGGCGGTTCTCTCGAGCTCGAGCTGGAGCCGGTTCAAGCTTCTCTCCAGATCCTGACAGACTGCGGCTATGTCCTCGCTCTTTGCGTTGGGGGGGACCCAGATCGGCTCCCCGTAGCCTATGGCGCAGCGCGAGAACGGCTTCGGGACGGCGAACCTATCCCAGCTACGCATCCTCCAGCAAGGATCTCCCGCGCTGGTGAGCGGGACTATCGGCAGGCCCGTCCTCTGAGCCAGATAGACGACGCCGGGTTGCGCGCGTCTCGACGGCCCGCGCGGGCCGTCAGGCGCTACTCCCAGGGGCGCGCCCTCCTTCCTTCCCGCCAACTCGAAGATCGCCCTTCCTCCACCACGCGTGCTCGATCCCCTTACGGCTTCGAAACCGAGCTTGGATATCATCCGCGCCACCAGCTCACCATCCCTGTGGGTGCTGACCAGCACCTTTATGCCCCGTCCCCTGTGCGTGTAGACGAGAGACAGCAGTCCCCCGTGCCAGAACGCGTATATCCAGTTGGTCCCACGCCGCTCCAGGCCGTCGACGTGCTCCCTGCCCGTCCAGACCACGCGCCATGTGGCGCCCAAGACCCTCAAGACGACGGCGCCCAGGGAGGAGAGCGCAGTCAGAAAAAGCGAATCCTTGAAGGACCATTTCAGAGCCGGGGAGCCCCTCCGCATGTTCGTTCTCACTCTCGGGCCCATCCCGCCGTCGCCAGGGCGATCTCCGCCGCGCGTGCCGATGCTCCCGGGCCGCCGAGACGCTCCTTCACCGCGCGCAGCTCTTTGATCATCGCCTCTCGGCGCTCCACGTTGAACAACATGCTCTCCACCTCCCCGGCCAGCGCCGGGGGCGAAATCTCATCCTGCACGTATTCGGGGACCACCCGCTTGCCCGCGACGAGGTTCACCAATCCAATCGACTCGGTGCGCACTATCCTCTTCGCGACCGCGTAAGTCAGTCTCGAGAGCTTGTACATCACGGCCATCGGTTTCTCCAAGAGGGCGGCCTCCAGGGTCACCGTGCCCGAAGCGGCCAGCACCGCGTCGCTGGCGCCTATCAGCTCACGGGTGCGACCGGCGATCACGGGAGCGTTGAGTCCCACCTCGCGCGCCAGCCTGCTCACCTTCTCTCCGGGGATACCGTCCGCAAGTCCTATGGCGGCCCTGCACTCCACGCGCCTCTTCTTGAGATTCTTGAAGGCCTCCAGCATCGGAGGCAAGAGTCGCGACACCTCTTGCCATCTGCTGCCCGGCAGCAGAGCCAACAGGGGGCCGCCAACGTCGAAGCCCCACCGTTCTCTAAACTCCGCCTTATCGACCTTCCGGCCGACTAGATCCACGAGCGGATGGCCCACGTACTCCGCGGCCACACCCCTGCGGCGAAAGTACTCCTCCTCGAAGGGCAGGACCACGGCCATCCTGTCAACTACCCGCCTGATCGTCCCGATGCGGCCCTCCCCCCAGGCCCAGATCTGGGGTGCGATATAGTACATGACCGGTACGCCCATCGACCGGGCCCGGCCGGCGAGCCGCAGATTGAAACCGGGGAAGTCAACGGGTACAAAAAGGCCCGGCGGGCGCCGGGCCCATAGCCGTCGCAGCTTCCTGCGAGCCTGATAGAGAGCCGGCAGCTTCAGCAATACCTCGCTGAGACCCACTACGCTGAGCTTTTCCATCGGGTAAACGATCCGCGCGCCCGCTTCCTCCATGTGCCTTCCGCCTATGGCATCCACGTCGACGTCGGCTCTGGACTTCAGCTCGCTTATGAGCCTCGATGCGTGCAGATCTCCGGACGGTTCGCCCGCGGAGACAAACACCCTCAGCGGAGGCAGGGAAGTCAAGTCTCCCCCTATCCCGGCAACTCGCCCGTTTCCCCGGAGCGATTCGGGCGGACCGGAGTGATTGCGTTCAACGAGGCGGACCGCCCCCGTCCATGTCACTCGTTCCTTATCGCGCGCAGGGCCTCCAGGGCCACCCGAAGAGCCGTTACTCCGTCCTCGCCCGTCACCTCCGGCGGCCTCCCCTCGACTATCGCCCCGACGAAGTCCCTCAGCTCCAGGTAGAGAGGCTCCTCGTTCTCGCCAAGGACCACCGCCTCGACCATGAGTCCATCCGTCTTCCGGTCGCGGGACACCGAATCGCCGGAGCCCAGCGCCTCCAGGATCGCCAGGCCCTCGGGATCGTCCGACAAGACGATGGTCTTTGCCGTATGCTTCAAGCAGTTGATCGAGAAGTAGCACTTCCTCTGGAACACCCTGACCTTGCGAACCTTGTGCGTGGAGACTCTGTTGGCCGTCAGCGTGGCAACGCAGCCGTTTGCGAACTCCAGCCACGCATTCGCTATGTCGACGGTGCCTGTCATTATCCTCGACCCCGAGGCATGTATCTCGGTGACCCGTGATCCCGCGAAGCTCAGGGCGAGGTCTATGTCATGGACCATCAGGTCGAGGACGACGTCCACGTCGGTTCCACGCAGAATGAACGGAGCCAGCCTGTGGCACTCAATGTACCGAGGATTGTTTATCTGCGCCGCCACGGCTCTCACGGCGGGGTTGTAACGCTCGATGTGGCCCACCTGGAGGATGGCCCCCGAGGACTCGGCCTCCGCCAAGAGCTTCTCGCCCTCCTCCACGGTGGCGGCTATAGGCTTCTCCACGAGGCAGTGGACGCCCCTCTCGAGAAAGCAAGACGCCACATCGTAGTGCAGCGTGGTGGGCACGGCAATGCTCACGGCGTCAACCAGGGGGAGCAGCTCGGCGGCGTCCGAGAACACGCGCGCCCGCAGGGCCTCCCCTACCTCCCTGAGCCTGCCGGGGTCGCTGTCGGCCACACCCACCAGATCCACGTCGGGCATATCCCGGTATATTCTCGCGTGGTGGAAACCCAGGTGGCCTACACCCACCACGCCGACCCTCACTCGATCCATGTCGGCTCCACTATAACGAACGGAAGCCCGCCCCGATCCCACTCGGGGCCGCCGGGCCGTGATTCCAGCTCGGCCCTAGCTTCCTATCACTCCCCTGCTGGACTCGCGAATGAAGCTCACAAGTTGTCGGACTTCCGGAGTGGGCTCCAGTTCCGCTTCGACCCTCTCCAGCGCCTGGCGCATGTTTAGGCCCGACCGGAATAGGATACGATATGCCTTCTTGAGGATCAACTCCGTCTCTTGCGGGAAGCCCCGGCGCCGCAGCCCTACCGTGTTGAGACCGAAGCATCTGAGTGGATTGCCCGCCGCCTTGACGAACGGCGGGACGTCTTTGGGCACGCGGCAACCGCCGCCGATTATCGAGTGTCCGCCGATCCGGACGAACTGGTGCACCGGGGTGACGCCCCCGACGAACGCGTAATCCTCTATTACGACGTGGCCGGCCATGTTCACGGCGTTGGCCAGGACCACGTGGTTTCCGACTACGCAGTTGTGCGCCACGTGGACGTACGCCATGAGGAAGTTGTCGTCTCCCACGATCGTCTTCCCGCCCTCATCGCTCGCCCTGTTTATGGTGACGTACTCGCGAAGTATGTTCCGGTCGCCTATCTCTATGCTCGAGCGCTTTCCCTCGAACTTGACGTCCTGGGCGGGGTTCCCGATAACCGCGAAGCTGAAGAAGTGACAGCCGGAGCCCACGGACACGTCTCCGTCGATGATCACGTAAGGATCGAGGCGGGTGTTCGGGCCGATTCTGACGCCCTCCCCCACTCGGCAGTAGGGACCGACTACAACGCCATCATCGAGCTCGGCGCCGCGAGCCACGGCGGCGGTAGGGTCCACGCGGGTCAAAGGCGGGCCTCCGGACCTTTTCATCGGTCCACTATAGTGGAAAGCAGATCCGCCTCGGAGACCAGCTCGCCGTCCACGTAGGCCCGGCCCCTCATCTTGCAGATCCTCGCTTTCAGTCTGATCATCTCCAACTCGAAGCGCAACTGATCTCCGGGAAGGACGGGTTTTCGGAACTTGGCGTTGTCGATTCCCATGAAGTAAACCAGCTTCTCCTCGGGATGATCGACCGTGTTGAGCAGCAGCACCCCACCGCACTGGGCCATCGCTTCGATGATTAGCACGGCCGGCATGATCGGGTGGCCCGGAAAGTGCCCGACGAAGAAGGGCTCGTTTATGGTCACGTTCTTCGTTCCCACGACCCTCTCGCCTTCGTGCAGCTCAACTATTCTGTCCACGAGGAGAAACGGATAGCGGTGAGGCATAATCTCCTGGATGGCCGTGATATCCCACACCGCGCCCTCCCGGGCGGATGGTCGCAGCCCGCCGGGTTTCCTTCTGCTCTGCTCCTCCTGCAGCATTCGAATGAAGGCGACGTTGGCCTCGTGGCCGGACCGCACGGCTATTATGTGGCCTTGAATAGGCTTCCCCAGGAGGGCCAGGTCGCCCAGGAGATCGAGAATCTTGTGCCTTACGAACTCGTCGGTGAATCGGAGCGGCTCTTCGTTCATTATGCCGTCTTCCTTGACCACGACGGCGTTTTCGATGCTCCCGCCTTTGATCATCCCCTTCTCGCGCAGCGCCTCCACGTCCTTGAACAGGACGAACGTCCTCGCGCATGCGATCTCCTTGACGAAGACCTCCGGGTTCATGTCGAAAGAGGCGTACTGCGTGCCGACGTTGGGGTTGTCGTATTGAATGGTGAAGCTGACCCGCAGGCCCTCGTGAGGAACCGCGTGCAGCTCCACGTGGTCCTTTCTGTACGACAAGGACCTGGCTACTTTGAAGTACTTCTTGGGCGCGTCCTGCTCGACAGGCTCAGCCTCCCGGAGCAGGGAGACCAGATGAGAGGCGCTGCCGTCGAAGGGCACCCCCGCCTCGCGACCGTTCACCTCGATCTCCACGTTGTCTATGCCGAGCCCCATGACGGAGGCGAGCAGGTGCTCCACCGTGTGCACCTCGGCGTCGCCGTTTGAAAGGATGGTCCGCCTGCTTGCGAAGGGGTCGTACCTGGCGTTTTGAGGGCAGACCGGCACCACCGGCCTGCCCTTCAGGTCCGCTCTGACAAACCGCACCCCCGTATTGGCGGGACTTGGCTTGAAGACCACGGTCGTCCGCTCACCGGAGTGGAGCGCGGTCCCGGTGTAGCTCACAGCCTTCCGGATGGTCTTCTGCCGGCCGGTCATTTTCCGTTGTCCTTCTCCAAGTCGGAGATCTTCTTCTCCAACTCCCGGAATCGCTTGAGAAGATCCGGCAGACGCTGAAGGCTGGCGTGCAGTCTCTTGGCGTGCGAATGAGTGGCGGCCGGATAGCCCGAGACACTGGTGTCCTCGGGGACCGACTTGGTCACGCCGGCCTGAGATCCGACCCTGGCGTAGTCGCCTATCTTGATGTGCGCCATAATCCCCGCCTGCCCCGCCAGTATCACGTTCTTGCCGATCTCAGTGCTCCCCGCGACGCCCACCTGAGCCAGAACGATCGAGTTCTCGCCGATCACCACGTTGTGGGCGATGTGGATCAGGTTGTCCAGCTTCACCCCCCTCTTTATGAGGGTGGTTCCGGTGGTCGCCCTGTCGATCGCCACGTTGGCGCCGATCTCTACGTCTTCCTCTATGACGACGTTGCCCACGTGGGGAATCTTGTGGTACTTGTCGCCGTCCTTGGCGTACCCGAAGCCGTCGCTTCCGATTACAGTGCCGCTGTGCACGATCACCTTGTCGCCCAGCACGGTCTCCTCGCGAATCGTCACGTTGGGATAGATATGTACGTCCTTGCCGAGCACCGCGCCGCGGCCCACATAGCAGCCGGCCATCACCACCGTGCCCTCTCCGATCTGCACGTTGTCCTCCACTACGACGCAAGGCCCGAGCGAGACTCCCCCACCCAGCTCCACGCCCTCTCCGAGGACGCTGGTGGGGTGAACGCCTTCCGGACTCTCCCTCCGGTCGCCGTGGAAGACCCTCACCGCCTTCAGAAACGCGTAGTACGGGTTGCTGTTGACCACGACGGGCTTGTCCACTTCCACGCTGTTGTGATCCATTATCACGGCTGACGCCTTTGTGGTCCTCAGCCATGCCTCGTACTTCGGGTTTGCGAGGAAGGTGATGTCGCCCCTACGGGCCTCTTTGATGCCCGCCACCCCGGTGATCTCGACGTCCCCGTTTCCCATCACTTCGCCGTCCATGAGTTTGGCGAGCTCTCTCAGAGAGATCTTCATTGTATGGTGTGTCCTCCGGTGACTACCGACCCTCGTCGATGTGGAGCGTTCGCGGAACCGTCCGCGATCCTTATGGTTCGACGTCTTTGTTGAGTTCCGCCAGGACCTGATCGGTGAGATCATAGGTCTTCTCACCATAGACTATATTACCGTCCGCGGCGTCGAAGATAATGGAAAAACCTTGTTCAGCGCCTATCTTGTCCAGAACCTGCCGTATCTCCTTGACAATAGGCTCGGTAAGCTCCGCGTTGCGCTGCGCGATCTTCCCCGTCGGCCCCCATATGGACTGAATGAATCTCTCGTACTCGCCGGCCTTCGCCTTCAAAGCCATCTCCTTCTCCTCCAGAGCCTTCTCGCTCAGGAGAAGTCGCTGGCTCTCCAGCTCCCCTCGCATCCTCTCGAGGTCCTTCTCGGTCTGCTCGGCCTCTCTCCGCCACGCCTCGACGTCCCTGTCGAACTGCTCCTGAGCCTCAGAGGTCGCCTTGTACTCGGCGAATATCTTCTCCGAGTCGATATATCCTATCTTCAGCTCCTGTGCGCGCGAATCGACAGCCGACAACGCGAGCGCCACGAGAACGACCGATCCGATGACTATTGCGCCTCTCATGTCACATGCCTCCTTCGCCTAAGTCGTATGGGTTCTCCATTCTGGTCTAGAAAATCCGCCCGAACTGCAAGTGAGGCTCCCAGCTCGGCCCGTCATCTCTGTCAAAGCCGTACCCGTAGTCGAAACCTACCTGCCCCATACCTGGGATCTCGAGCCTGAAACCGAACCCCGCGCCCTTGCGCAGGCTTCCGATGTCGAAGTCCTCGGTGAGGCCGGTCCATGTATCGCCGGCGTCGAAGAAAAGGAGCCCGTGTATCGGATCGACGATCGGAAACTGGTATTCCGCCGTCAGCGTCATCATGAAGCGACCGCCCGGATACTTGGTAACCGAGCCGTCGGGGTTCTGCGTTATGTTCTCCTCGGGCACTATATGGTAGTCGGGGTAGCCGCGCAGGTAGTCGCGCCTGCCGGTACCCCCCAGCCTGAACGTCTCATAGCTGGGAGGAGCGCCGCCCGTGAGGCTGGACAGCGTCCCGAATCGCGCCCTGAACATGAAGACGAACTCCCAGAAAGTCCTGAAATAAGAGCTGTGATCCAGGATGTGCTTTCTGAAGTTGACGTCCCCTCCCAGTATGCCTCCGGCGATCTCCGTCTCTAGAACCGTTCGAGATCCCGATGTCGGATAGAACGGATTATCGGTGCTGTTCCGCACGATCGTCATGCGCGAGCTACTCGTCAGTCCGCGGTCGCCCTCCCTCCTGAAGAACTCCTCCTGCTCGGGCGTCAGACCCTGGAAGTTCTCCGCCGTGACCGTCTCCAGGCTGTAGCTGAGGCTCACTCTCGTGTAGTCCGGCCAGGAGAGTCTCCTGCCGACCCGGACGCCGCCGCCGGTTCTCTTCTCGTCGAAGATGTCCCTCTCCCTGCTCATGCTGTACAGGTCAACGCCCAGCAAGGTGGGAGTATCTCTGAACCAAGGCTCGGTGAAGCTCAGCTCCACGTTGCTCGAGCTGCTTCCTCTTTCCAGGCGCAGGGCGATACGCTGTCCTTTCCCGAAGAGGTTGTTGTGACCGAGCTCCACGAAACCGGTCAAGCCCACGTCGCTGCTGAATCCGGCGCCGGCCATCGCCGTGCCGACCTGCTTCTCCTTGACGTCGAAGGTGACGTTCAGGTCCCCCTCCGTGCCGGTCGGCTCGAAACCGATCTGGATGTCCTCGAAGAACCCGAGGGCCATTATCTCTCTCTGGCTCCTCAGGAAAGCCGCCCTGCTGAACACATCTCCCGGCCTCACCGTCAGCTCGCGCCGGATCACCTTCTCCCTGGTGCGGGTATTGCCCGCTACCTTCACGTCGGCTACATGGGCCTGGATCCCTTCCGTTATCTGGAACGCGATATCGAGGGTGTCCCCCCTCTCGACGATCTGAGGGTCCACCGTGGCGTACACGTAACCGATGTCGGAGTAGCCCTCTTGCAGCCTGAACAGCGATTCGTTCAATTCCTCCTCGCTGTATTCCTCGCCGGTCTCCAGCTCCACCCGCGCCAGGAGCCTCGAATCGTCAACCGATTCGTTCCCCGCCACTTCGATGTCACCGACCACGAAGTGCCTGCCTTCTTCGATCACGTAGGTGATGGCCACCCGGGTCCCGTTCCGGCCGTACGCCATCTTGGTGTCGGCGACGGTGGCGTCCTTGTATCCCTTCTTCCCGTAAAACGCCTCGATCCTCTGTTCGTCCTCCTTGAGCTGCTCCTGCTTGAAGTAGCCCTTCCTCCACCAGGACTTGGCTTTCGTCTTCAGCTCTCCTCGGAGCTTGTCGTCGGAGAACGCAAAGTTGCCCTCGAAGAGCAGGTCCGTGACCCTTACCCTCTCTCCCTCGTCGATCTCGAAGACCAGGTAGTTGTCCCGGCCGCCGGGAAGGGGCTCGATTCTCCATTCCACCGCGGCGTTTGGATAACCCTTCGACGAGTAGAGCTCCTCGATTCTACGGCGCTCCTCGTCTATACTCCAGCCCTTGATGAATGATCCGGCGGCGAGCTCCGAGTCCTTGGCGATGTCGCCGTCGTCGATCTTGTCGTTGCCCTCGTATTTTATCTCAAAAACCCTGGGCCACTCCTCCACTTCGATGATCAAGGTCCAGCCTTGCGGCGAGCCCCTGGCGCTGACCTCTACGTCGGAAAAGAACCCAAGCCCGAACAGCGCCTTTATCCCGTCGGAAACCGCGGCCGGAGTGACCGCGTCCCCCGGCTCGAGGCCGAACGTCCTTTCCACCAAGACCGAGTCCGTGAGCTGGTTGCCCCGGACCACAATCTCGTCCACGACGCCCGCGTCTTGAGAGAAAGCGCAGGCCGCCCACGCCAGGGACAAAAGGGAGGCCGCCAGGACGAGCCCACGACGTGGCGCCCGCAGCGCGGCCCGAGAATAACTGGTTGCTTGTTTCACGCGATCCACGCGCCGGTGACTCCTTCTCCCCAGAAGTTCCAATTGTCATCGCACGGCTTTGGGGCCGACCGACTCCTGACGCTTCCCGGCCTCCTCGAACGCAAGCTCGTCACCGGACCTCTTGACCCTGATCCTGCTTCCCCTCCTGAATTGGTCCTGGAGCATCAGGACGGCCAAGGGATCCTCCACCAATCTCTGAATCGCCCTTCTCAACGGCCTCGCCCCCAGCATGCTGTCGAAGCCGGTGTCCACCAGCAGCTCTACCGCTTCCTGGGCCACTTCGATCTCTATCTCGTTGTCGGCCAGCCGCCGCTCGACGTCCGACATCAGGATCTTGACTATCTCCTGCATGTGTGATTTCTCAAGCGACTTGAACACGATCATCTCGTCCACGCGGTTCAAGAACTCCGGATTGAACATCCGCTTGGCCTCGTCCAGCACGGTCGCTTTCATCTTGTCGTAGGCCGCAACCTCGTCCGCCTGCTGGAAGCCCAGGCTTCCGCCCTTTATTTGCCTGCCTCCGATGTTCGAGGTCATTATCATCACCGTGTTCTTGAAATCGACCCTCCTGCGCATGCTGTCGGTGAGCTGGCCGTCCTCCAGCACCTGAAGAAGTATGTTGAAGACGTCGGGGTGGGCTTTCTCTATCTCATCGAGCAGGACCACGCTGTAGGGCTTGCGCCTGACGCGCTCGGTGAGCTGTCCTCCCTCCTCGTAGCCCACGTAGCCCGGCGGCGCGCCCACCAAACGGGACACGGCGAACTTCTCCATGAACTCGGACATATCGATCCTGATGAGAGCGTTCTCGTCGTTGAAGAGGAACATCGCCAGCACCCTGGCAAGCTCCGTCTTTCCGACCCCCGAAGGCCCCAGGAAGATAAACGACCCTATCGGCCGGCGCGGATCGCGCAGGCCCGCCCGGTTCCGGCGCACCGACTTGGCGATCGCCGCTACGGCCGCGTCCTGGCCGACGACGCGCTTCTTCAGCTCCGCCTCCATTCTGAGGAGCTTCGCGGACTCCTTCTCTTCCAGCCTGGTCGCCGGAACGCCGGTCATGCCTGCGATCACCGCGGCTATGTCCTCTTCGTCGACCGTGGCCATCTTGGCCATCCGGCTCTTGTCCCAGTTCTTCTTGAGCTCGGCCAGGTTTCGCTCCTGCTCTTTCTCCTTGTCCCTCAGGACCGCCGCCTTCTCGAACTCCTGGGCCTGGATCAAGGCCTGCTTCTCCTTGGAAAGCTCGGCCACCTTCTTTTCCAGCTCACGGATATCGTTCGGGATCGTGGACAGTGACAGCCTGCCACGGGCGCCGGCCTCGTCTATCACGTCTATCGCCTTGTCGGGCAGGTGCCTGTCCGTCATATAGCGCTCCGACAGCCTCACGGCGGCCACTACCGCCTTCTCCGTTATCTTGACCCCGTGATGCGCCTCGTACTTGTCCCTGAGGCCGTGCAGTATCTCGATCGTCTGCTCCACCGTGGGCGGGTCGATTATCACGGGCTGGAACCTTCTCTCCAGGGCCCCGTCCTTCTCTATGTACTTGCGGAACTCGTCCAGGGTGGTGGCTCCGATGCACTGGAGCTCGCCGCGGGCCAGGGGGGGTTTCAGCATGTTTGAGGCGTCGATCGCGCCTTCAGCGCCGCCGGCGCCCACTATGGTGTGGAGCTCGTCTATGAATATCACCGTGTCCCGGGACTCGCGGATCTCGTTTATGACCGCCTTCAGCCTCTCCTCGAACTGTCCCCGGTATTTGGTTCCCGCCACCACCGATGCGAGATCCAGCGTCACGATCCTCTTGTCCTTGAGCGTCTCGGGGACCTTGCCCTCGACGATCCTCTGAGCCAACCCTTCGGCAATGGCCGTCTTGCCCACGCCGGCCTCGCCGATGAGGACGGGGTTGTTCTTCTTGCGCCTGCTGAGAACCTGGACCACTCTCTCGATCTCGCGGCCCCTTCCGATTATCGGATCCAGCTTGCCCTCGGCGGCAAGCTGCGTGAGATCCCTGCCGAACTGATTGAGGGCGGGCGTCTCCTGCTTCTCATCCTTTTCGCTCTGCCCCGCGGGCGGGCTGCCGCCCAACAGCTTCAGCGTCTCCTCTCTAACCCTCTTTCTGTCGACGCCCATCTGCAGAAGCACCCGCGCCGCAACACCCTCGCCCTCCCGGATCAGCCCGAGCAGCAGGTGCTCGGTCCCCACGTAATTGTGCCCGAGCTGCCGCGCTTCGTCGACGGCCAGCTCCACGACCCTCTTGGCACGGGGGGTGAACGGGATCTCTCCTATGGTCAGGGTGCCTCCCGTCGACGAGACCATGCTCTCGACGGCCTGCCTAATCGCATCCAGGTCCAATCCAAGGTTATTCAGCACCGAGGCGGCTATTCCCTGCCCTTCGCGCAGGAGGCCGAGGAGGAGGTGCTCCGTGCCTATGTAGTCGTGGTGAAGCCTGGCCGCCTCTTCCCTTCCCAGGAACATCACTCTTCTTACCCTCTCCGTGAACTTCTCATGATGCATCGCGCTATCCCCTCCGGAAATCACCCATCCTGGGAGGCGAGGCCGAGCCGCTTCCTGACGTACTCGGCCCGCACTGCGTTTCTCTCCGTCGCGTCCATTTCACGTCCGGCCAATACCTGTATGTGCGCCGGCTGTGTGAAGACCAGCAGCTCGTTCAGCGTCTTGATACCCGGCAGCCCCTCGTAACCCAACGCCACACCCAGCCTGACGGCCGAGGTCAGATTCACTATCTCCTGAGAGCCGATCACTCTGCAGTTGGCAAGGGTTCCATAGGCGCGCCAGACCTTGTCCTGGATCTGCAACGACGCGTCCTTCTTCAGAAGCTCCCTCGCCTTCTCCTCGTATCCAAGCACCTGTTGCAATACCCGCTCCAGGCCGGCGAGAGTGTCACCTTCGCTCTGCCCGAGGGTGATCTGATTGGATATCTGGAAGAAGTTGCCGGCCACCTCCGATCCCTCGCCGTAGAAACCACGGACCGCCAGCCCCACCTGAGCGACGCCCTGAACCACCTTTCGGACCTGCTTCGTCAGAACCAGGGCGGGCAGGTGGACCAGAATCGAAGCCCTCAATCCCGTGCCCACGTTGGTGGGACACGAGGTCAGGAACCCAAGGTCCGGGGAAAAGGCGTACTCGAGATTGGCCTCGAGCCGGCTGTCGAGCGAGTCCGCCCTTAGCCAGGACCTTCTGATCTCGGCGCCCGAGCTGAGGATCTGTATTCTCAGGTGGTCTTCCTCGTTGACGACTATGCTCGCCGTCTCGTCCGGGCTCACCATGATGCCGCGGTTGGGCGAGTCATTGGAGAAGTCAGGGCTTATCAGATGCCTCTCCACCAGGAACTGCCTGTCCAGGTCGCTGAGGTCGGCCATCTTCAACGTCGTGAAGCCCGCGAGCTCGTCCGTCTTCTCGGCGGCCGCGGCGACTCTCTTCATGACGACGCTGAGCTGTTCCTCCCGGGCTCTGGCTATGAACGGGGTCGAGGCCACGTTCCGGGCCAGTCTGACCCGCGTGGTCAGCACGGTTTGGGAGTCCGCGCCCGAGCCCTCGAGCCAGACGGCCGCACTTCTGACCATGCCGTCAATCGCGGTCACAAGCCCCCTCCTTCTTGTCCTTGTAGCCTTCTTTGCCCATGAACTCAAGCTCCCGGATCTTGTCCCTGATCCCGGCAGCCTCCTCATATCGCTCCTTCTCAACGGCCCGCTCCAGGTCCTCGTACAGCGATCGGATCTCCTTCTTCCTGGATAGATCCGGACCGTCCTTGGAGGGGCACTTTCCCGCATGGACGGTGGAACCGTGGGCCTTTCGGAGCAAGGGCTTGAGCTGTCCCTCGAAGGACGAATAGCATTCCGGGCAACCCAGCCTTCCCGTGGCCGCGAAAGTCGAGAAGGGCAACTCGCAGCCCTTACAGCACAGGGCCCCGAGCTTTTCCTTGTCCTCGGGCACCAGTCCGTCCGCCATCGCCGCCAGAGGTTCCGCCAGGGGGAACTTCTTCGAGGTGAGAGCGATGTGGAGCCCCTTCTGTTCCGCACAATCCTGACAAAGCCGCAACGTCCTCACCTTGTCCTCACGGTGCTCCGTGTAGGTGATGGTCGCCGGCGCCTTGCCGCAGACTTCGCACTGCATGGAATACCTCCTTTGCCCGGCGCTCTATCACGCCGCAGAGACCGAGCGAAAAACTTCATATCAGCGCCCTCACCGGCGCCGGCCGGCGTCGCGCTTAGCTCACTTTTCCCTCGCGCAAGGTGCAGACCTTATGCGCTATGTCGGCGAGATCGGGGTTGTGAGTGACCATGACAAAGGTCTGGCCCTTGTCCTCGTTCAAACGTGTGAACAGGCGGTGCAGCTCGTGGCCGCTCGCCGAGTCCAGGTTCCCGGACGGCTCGTCGGCCAGCACAAGCCAGGGGTCGTTCATCAATGCCCTGGCCACCGCCACCCTCTGTTTCTCGCCTCCGGACAGCTCCGCGGGCTTGTGCTCCGCGCGTCCGTGGAGCCCCGTCTCCTCAAGCAGCGAGCACGCCCGCCTGAGAGCGTCCTTGCGGTCGCGCCCGCCCAGCAGGGCCGGCATCATAACGTTTTCCACCGCCGTAAACTCCGGCAGAAGGTGATGGAACTGGAAGACAAACCCCATGCTCCTGTTCCTGAAGCGCGCCAGGTCGACCTCGCCGTAGGCGAATATATCGGTCTCCCCTATTAAGACTCTCCCGGCGCTCGGGCGGTCCAGGCCACCCAGGATGTGGAGCAAGGTGCTCTTGCCCACCCCCGAAGCGCCCATCACAGCCACAATAGAACCACGTTCTATCTCCAGGTCCACTCCCATTAGCACCCTGAGACGGCTTCCGCCCACATCGAAGTGCTTGTGGACGCCCTCCGCCCTCAGGACCTCTTGGCCTACAACTAGCACATTTCCAAACATTTATCGGCCTAATCTACTGTAACACATTATATGCTTCCCTCTCCATGCGCCCTCGATCGTCACTCGTACCTTATCGCCTCTACGGGCGCAAGCCGCGCGGCTCTCCAGGACGGATACAGCGTCGCGGCGAAGCCGATGAAGATCGCCGCTCCGGCCACGCTCACCACGTCCAGCCACTGCACCTGGACCGGCAGCGTGTCCACGAAGTAGACGTCCGGAGGCAGGCTGAGCTTGTATTTGCTGAGGGCCAGACTGCCCAGAAGCCCTCCGAGGGCGCCGACTCCGGTTCCGAGCCCGGAAACCATGAGTCCCTGTAACACGAATATCTTCATCACGTTGCGGGATGAGGCGCCCATCGACTTGAGAACACCAATGTCTCTTGTCTTCTCCATCACCGCCATTATGAGCGAGGTAATGATATTGAAGGCGGCGACCAGGATGATCAGCAGCAGAAGAAGCCACATGACCACCTTCTCGTTACGCATCCAAGCGACCAGGTTTCCATTGAGCTCGATCCAGTTCTGAGTCCAGAACGGGAACCCGCCTATGTGCTCGAGGATGGATTCGGCGATTTCCGGGGCTTTCTCCTTGTCATCCACCCTCACCTGTATCCCGGTCGCGATATCCTCTGAGTCAATGAAATCCTGAGCTCCCTCGATCGACACGAAACCGAGGCTGGAGTCATAGTCGTACATCCCGGACTCGAAAACGCCCCTCATCCTGAACTTCTTGATCCGCGGGATCACACCGAGAGGCGATCTGGATCCGGCAGCAGGTGAGGTCAAAGACACAACGTCCCCCACGGCGACTCTAAGCGCGTCCGCCAGGTGCCTCCCGAGCACTATCCCCGGAAGGTCGTCCTCCTCCCCGTCGATGCTCTCCAGAGGAGGGGTGATCCTGTCGGCGACCGTGGTCACCTCCCGCTCCCCATCGAGATCGACCCCCTTGAGAGCCAGGCCGTCGGTCGTCCCGTTCGCCGTAACCATGGCCTTGGTAAAAACGAACGGCGACGCACCCAGGACGTGCTTCACCTCCTCGACGCGATCGGTCAAATCCGTGTAGTTCTCGATACCGCCCTCATAGCGCAGCACCACCACGTGAGCGTTGGTCCCGACGATTCTGTCCACGACCTCCTTCTCGAACCCGTTGACCACGGAGAGGACGATGATCATTACCGCCACACCCACTGTCACGCCGGCTGCCGACATGCCGGTGATGATGGATATGAAATCTATCCTTCTCTTAGATACCAGGTACCTGGCGGCTATGAAGTACTCTACGCTCAAACCATGCCACTCCGAACCGGCTCAGCCCGATTCCTCCTCGGGGGAAAGTGCTCTCATGTGAGGGAAGAGGATCACGTCGCGGATGTTCCTGGAGTCGGTCAGCAACATCGCAAGGCGATCGATCCCCAGCCCCACGCCGCCCGTCGGGGGCATGCCGTACTCCAACGCTCGGACGTAGTCCGCGTCCATCTCCTGCGCCTCCAGGTCACCGAGTCGTCGCATCTCCGCCTGGCCCTCGAAAGCCTTGCGCTGCTCCCGGGGGTCGTTCTGCTCGCTGAACGCGTTTCCGAGCTCCATGCGCCCTGCATATGGCTCGAATCTCTCGACGATATCCGGATCGTTCCTCTTGGCCTTGGCCAAAGGAGACAGTTCCCTCGGATAGTCGATGACGAAGGTCGGCTCAACAAGCTTGTCCTGAACCAGGCCATCGAAAAGCGTCTCGATCAGCTTGGCCTTTCCGGCCGCCGGCGGGTATTCCACCGCACTCTCCTCGCAGATCCCCTTGAGCGCCTCCGCCGATAGACCGGCGACGTCCCGCCCGCACGCCTGCGAGACCGCCTCCAGCATGCTCAGGCGCTTCCATGGCGGGCCGAGATCTATCTCCTCGCCGTCATAGCTTATCTTCAGGCCGCCCGCAACCGCCGTCGCCGCACGCCGGACGAGCCTCTCCACCAGATCCATCATCTCTTCGTAGTCCGCGTATGCCTGATAGAACTCGACCTGTGTGAACTCGGGGCTGTGCAGCCGGTCCATCCCCTCGTTTCTGAAATCCTTTCCGATCTCGTACACCTTCTCCAGCCCACCCACTATCAGCCGCTTCAGGTAGAGCTCATTAGAGATACGCAGGTAAAGCTTCTGGTCCAGCGCCGAATGGTGCGTGGAGAAAGGCTGCGCGAAAGCTCCGCCGTAGACGGGCTGCAGGATAGGCGTCTCAACCTCCAGGAACCCCTCCCCGTCGAGAAACTCCCTGACCGCGCCGACCAGACGGCTTCGCGCCTCGGCCGTCCGCCGGGCCTCCTCGTTGGCTATGAGATCCAGGTAGCGCTGCCTGGCCCTGGTCTCCATGTCTCGAAGCCCGTGCCACTTCTCCGGAAGAGGCCTCACCGCCTTCGCCAGCACGGTGAAGGACTCCACGGCCAGAGTTGTCTCCCCCGTACGCGTCCTGAACACCGTCCCGCCGGCGCCGACTATGTCCCCCACGTCCAGCAGCTTCGTCACCGCGTAACGCTCCCCGCCGAGGTTGTCCTGCTTCAGGTATAGCTGAAGCCTGCCGGACCTGTCGGCTATGTGCGCGAAGGTGGCCTTCCCGTGCCCTCTGCGCGACACCAGCCGCCCGCGCACGGAGACCTCGGTCCGTTGCTCTTCCAAGGCCGCAGCCGCCTCGATCACCTCCGCGCACGAATGCGACGCCTGGAAAGAGTGCCCGTAGGGCTCGAGCCCCCTCTCCCGCAGATCCCTGAGCTTGGCCTCCATCTGCCGTCTAAGGTCCTCTGACACCTGCCCCTCCATATTAGGCCGCCGGGGGTTTCCGGCGGCCGTCTCTACTTCGAGCTTATTTGTCCAAGATCCGCGGTGTCAAGCTAAAAAGGCCATTGACAAGAACTTGTGGCGGAGCAGAGGTCCCGCTGACGCGCCATCGCGTCAGGAATCCCTCGAAAGGACGAGCTTGTCCGTACCGCTCTGGAAGGGGATGCAGTAGTCGCCGCTGAAGCATGCATCGCAGAAGTTCTCCCGGCCTTCCAGGCAGTCGAGCATGCCCTCCAGAGACAGGTATCCGAGGGAGTCCACCCTCAGGTAGCGGGCGATCTCTTCGACCGAGTGGCTCGAGGCTATCAGCTCCGAGCGCGTTGGGGTGTCTATGCCGTAGCAGCAGGGGTGGGTGATCGGCGGCGAGCTCACCCTGAAATGTATCTCCTTCGCTCCTCCACGCCGGAGCATCTTCACGAGCTTACGGCTCGTCGTTCCCCTGACGATGGAGTCGTCGACGACGACTATTTTCTTGTCCTTCAAGATATCTCTTACCGGGTTGAACTTGACGCGGACCCCCTTGTCCCTCACGTGCTGGACCGGATCTATGAAGGTCCTGCCTATGTAGTGATTCCTTATCAGGCCGAGCTCGAAAGGTATGCCCGAGCGCTCAGCGTACCCCAGCGCCGCCGAGTTGCTGGAGTCGGGAACCGCGATGACCAGGTCCGCGTCGGCGGGATGCTCCTCGGCGAGCCTTCTCCCGAACGATCTCCTGGCTTTGTCCACGCTCCTTCCGAACACCGTGCTGTCCGGTCGCGAGAAGTAGATAAGCTCGAACACGCAGTGGGCCAGAGGACGTTCCTCGGCGAACCGTATGCTTCTCATTCCGTCACCGTCCAGCACGATGAGCTCGCCCGGGCGCACGTCCCTTTCATAAGTTGCATCCACTATGTCCAACGCGCAAGTTTCCGAAGCGAAGCAGTACGCGTCGCCCCTCCGTCCCAGACACAGGGGCCGGAACCCCTTCGGATCCCTGATCGCCGCCACTTTCGACTCCGTCATCAGGAGCGCGGAGTATGCGCCCTTCACTCTCTTCAGGGACTCGACGACCCTGTCCTCGAAGGTCGCCCCTTTTGACCTGGCTATCAGGTGCGGGAAGATCTCGCTGTCCGAGGTGGTCTGGAAGATCGACCCCTCCTTTTCCATCTCCTTCCTCAGCTCGAAGGCGTTGACCAAGTTGCCGTTGTGGGCGACACCTACCTTGCCGTACTGGTAGTTCACCAGAAGCGGCTGCGCGTTTTCCACCCGGGTGTCTCCCGTCGTGGAGTACCTGTTGTGCCCGATCGCCAGATGTCCCTCCATGCGCGAAAGCACGTCCGCCGTGAAGACGTCCGTCACAAGGCCCATGGCCCTGTGGACCCGCATCGTGCGGCCGTCGCCGGCGACTATGCCGGCGCTCTCCTGGCCTCTGTGCTGCAAGGCGTAAAGGCCAAGGTAAGTGGTCTCCGGCGCGTCCTCGGCCCCGCAGATGCCGAACACTCCGCACTCATCATGGAACTTGTCGGACGAAGACTTCATTCGAAACAACTCCTTACAGCGTTTTGCCGACGCCGCCGTCGAGGTATCCGAGCGCATCCTCCAAGGAAAGCCCGCCGCCGCCCGCCGCCCATCTGTGCATATGAGGATTGGCCAGAAGGCCCTTGTCCCTGTGCACGGCCGAGGCGATCTCCTTGGCCATCGGGACCCCGCCCTCGGGCACCTCCGCCGCCGGATCCAACCTCCAGAGCGTGGCTTTCGAGACTCTCTCGACGACGACGCCGAATCCGGAGCCGCGAAGCTCCGACAGCGCGCCCCTGCCTTCGGTATCTTCGGAATCCCAGACCAGCACCCAGGCGCCTTCCGCCGCCCGCTCGGCCCCGGCCGCCCCCTCGGCCCAGACTCTCCACCTGTGCTTATTTGGATTGACGAAGACGGAAGTGGCTTCTATCAGATTCCGCGCCACAGCACCCGGCGCCCCGGCTGCGGGACTTGTCCAAACACCCCACAGGTCGGCGCGCTCGAGGCCTCGCAGCACTCTCCCGTAGCCCAGCCGGTTTCTGAGGGTCTCGGCGGCTGTGATAGCGGTCAGATCCACTCCGCGCGATTCGACCATGATGGCTAGCCTCGCCAAAGACCTGTCCTCCTGATGTACGCCGCCATCGACTCGAAGAGCTTGAGGCCCGGGCCGGGACCATTCATGACGCGCTCGTCTCCCCAGGCCTTCACCTTGTCGCCGCCCCAGGATCCGGTCCCGGCGACGGGCAGTTGTCCGAGCCGGGCGGCGCGCTCGGGGTGAGGCATCAAAGCGAGCACGTTGCCCCCCCTGTTGCATATGCCGGCCGCGTCCATCCACGACCCGTTTGGATTGACAGGAAACGGATTGCCAAGCTCCCCGGATGCATCACAATATTTGAACAGCACATGGCCCCGGCGCGACACCTCGTCCAGAATCGCGGGATCAGAGCTCACGAAGCGGCCCTCCCCGTGCGCGACGGGCATCGGTATGATCTCGTCCTCCGCGAAAGAATCGGTGAAAGCCGAGCCCCCGGCTCTATGGAACGCTCTGACGAACACCCATCTGCAGAAGTAGCCCGTCCTTCCATCCATCACGTTCGGCGCGAGGCCCATATCCACGCGGCCGGGCTCGAGACCGGGCACCAGACCGGCCTCCACCAGCACCTGCGCGCCATTGCATATCCCGAGGATCGGCTTGCCCGCCTCCGCCTCTCTCGCCAGATGCCCTACCACGGCCTCTTTCGCCGCAACAGCGCCCGCCCTGATCCTGTCTTGGAAAGAGAACCCACCCGGCAGGACATAGCCGTGAAGCGACGATAGGAGCTCGTGACCGGCGTTCCATCTGACAAGAACGGCCTCCATGCCCGCCCTGGTCACCGCTTCCAGTGTCTCGTACTCGCAGTTCACTCCCGGAAGCTGTATCACCCCTATAGCGGGCTTGCCGTTATCGCTTTTTCCCAATACAAGTCTCCCCGGGACGAAGAGGACTCTACCAGGCCCAGATGTTCCTTAGACCGCCGCGCCTTGCGCGGGACGCCGTCTCCATCTCCAAGTTTACCATCTCCCGGCCGCCCGCCGCGATTCGCAACGTTCCTCCCGCCGCTGTTTTCCCTATGGTCCAAGCGGCCACTCCGGCCGAGGCGAAGAGATCCAGCATCTCTGCGGTCCGCCCGCTCCTGGCCTCCAGCACGAAGCCGCCCGTCTCGCAGAAAAGAATCTCGTCGGGTCTCAGAGAAGAGCCCGTAGCGTCGAGGTCCAGGTCCGCCCCCATACGGCCTCCGCTTCCCGAGCCCAGGAGCATTTCCACCACGCACAGGGCGAGGCCTCCGTCGGAGATGTCGTGGCAGGCTCCCACCATTCCGCTATCGATGCAATCGATCACCCCGTGAAGCGCCGCGCGATCGACTTCGAAGTCGACCTCGGGTACACGGCAATAGATGTCTCTCGCCGAGACCTCCGTCGGGCCAAGGGCCTTCAGGGCTCTCAGATACGCGGATCCGCCGAGGCGCCCCTTCCTTTCACCGACCATTACGAGGTCGTTGCCCTCCTCCTTGGCCCCCATGGTCACGGCGCGCGAGTAGTCCGGCATCGAGCCCACGCAGGCGACCACGGGCGAAGGGTTCACGGCTCTGCCGGTTCCCGCCTCATTGTAGAAGCTCACGTTTCCTGAGATTATCGGCACGGGCTCGCCGCCGGTTCCATATCTCCACAGCCCTCTAGCAGCGTCCGCGACTCCCTTGACTCCCTCCCTGAACTGCCCGAAGACGTCCGGCCTCTCCGGGTTGCCGTAGTTCAGGCAGTCCGTCATGGCCAGGGGCCTCGCTCCCACAGCGGCCACGTTCCTCATCGCCTCGGCCACGGCCGTAGCCCCGGCCCAGTAAGGATCCACGGCGCCGTAGAAAGGGTTGCCGTCCACGGCCACGGCCACCCCCACGGAGCACCCTTCGATCGGAGCGACAACGGACGCGTCGGCCTCGCCGGGGCGCACTATGGTCTTCCCCTGTACGTCCCAGTCGTAGTAGCTGTAGATGGACTCCCTGGAGCAGGCATTATTAGATCCCACAATCTCCAGCAGCACCGAGCCGATATCCTCCGGCATGCGCGGCCGGTTCTCAGGGGCCGCCTCAGCCGTCTCGGAGGCGGCCCTGTCCACCGAGACGCCGGCGGTTATGATTTCCACTTTTGAGCTGCAGACTTTGCGCCCGTCGTGAGTCGCGGAAAACATGCCGTCTGTCGTCACGGCGCCTATCAAGGTGGCCGCGGCGCCCGGATACAGCCTTGGAAGCTCGAAGTCCAGGTTGTAAACATCGAGCACCTCGGCCGTGAAGTGCCTCGGCACCGCCATGGCGTATCGCTCCTGAGTCTCCGAGCACGCTATCACCTCCGCCGGCAAACGCGGCCCGTCAATCGGCACCATGTCCAGGTCCAGATCCGCCCCGAAGCCGCCGCGAGATGCCATCTCGGAGAAAGCGCAAGCGATACCCCCGGCTCCAAGATCCTTGAAGCCTATGGACGCGCCCCTTTCCCGGGCCCGCCTCAGCACCACCTTCGTGGCCTCGGTGAGAACCCTCTTCAGGAACGGGTCGGGAACCTGGACCGCGCCCTTGTCCCCCTGTCCCCCGCCTTCGAGGACCTTCGAAGCGAACGAAGCGCCCTTGTAGCCGCTGCTGTCGGTGGGCTTGCCTATGAGAATCAGGTCGTACGGCTCTTCCGCGGCCTGCTCCGGCACGCGGCTGCGCACTATCGCCTCCTCCTCGACAACGCCCACGGCTACCACGTTGACCAGGCAGTTCTCGTCGTAGCACGGCGCGAAGTAGACGTCGCCCCCGAGATTGGGAACACCCAGCGCGTTTCCGTACTGCCAGATACCGGTTACCACACCGCGGGCGATCTCAGCGACCCTCGTCCGCGCCGGCCCGGACGGGTCGCCGAAGCGAAGCGCGTCGAGCACGCCGATCACATTGGCCCCCATGCAGTACACGTCCCTGACTATCCCGCCGATCCCCGTAGCGGCGCCCTCGACGGGCAGGACCTGGGAAGGATGGTTATGGCTCTCGTGGGCCATGACCAGGCAGTAGCTGCGGCTCTCGTGCCGCGCCAGACGCACGATTCCAGCGTCCTCGCCGGGCCCGAGCACTACGTGGGAGCCCGCCGTCGGAAGAAGCTCGAGGACGGCCTTGCTGCTCTTGTACGAGCAGTGCTCGCTCCACATCACGTCGAAGAGGGCCGCCTCGACCCCCGTCGGATCCCTCCCCAAGAGCTCCCTGATTCTCCTCGCCTCTGCGACCGTGACTCCAAGCGCCCTGGACCGGAGCTCTGATTCGAGCTCCGCGTCATCGAGCCGGCCGACCGGGAGCAGGTCCTCGATCAAATCGTCACGTCTGCCTGGTGAGCGCTCCGGCGTCATTCGGGCGCCTCCACGAGAAGGAGCTCGTAGTCTCTGGTCTCGCCCTCCCTCTCCGCCGTGAGCACTATGATGTCGCCGACCTGCGCCCCGAAAAGCGATCTCCTCGCCTCTCTCGCGTTGCCTATCATCTCTCCGTTTATCTTCCTGATGATGTCGCCTCTCTTGACGCCGGACTTGTCCGCCGGGCTTCCGCCCTCGACTCCGGACACCAGCAGGCCTCTCGTATCCTCGATGTTTCTATAGCGCGCCACGTAAGGAGTGATCTCGTCAACCACCAGGCCGATCCAGACGCTGCGCACGCCTCCGAAGTCTATTATCTCATCGACCACCCTCTTGACCCTGTTTATGGGGATCGCGAAGCCTATTCCCAGAGACCCCCCGCTTTGAGTGAATATGAAGGTGTTGACTCCTATGACCTGCCCGTCGGCGTTGACCAACGGGCCGCCGCTGTTGCCCGGATTGATGGCTGCGTCGGTCTGGATCATGTCCTTGTATATGCCGAGACTGGACGCGTCCGTTTTCACGTCCCTTCGGGTCGCGCTTATTACGCCGGCCGTCACCGTGGGCTGCCTGTCATTGAGCAGGAAGCCGAAAGGGTTCCCTATCGCAATCGCCCACTCGCCCACCAATAGATCGTCGGAGTCGGCCAGCGGGCTCACGGGCAGGTTTTCCGCGGCCGGTACCTTTATCACCGCGAGGTCGTAGGTTGGATCTGAGCCCACCAGCTCGCCCGCCAGCTCCCTCCCGTCCGTGAGGGTGACCGTGATCTCATCGGCGTCGTGCACGACGTGCTCGTTGGTTACCACGTAACCCCTCTCGTCCATGATGAATCCAGACCCCAGCCCTGGAACCTGCTCGCGGTATTCCACCAGCGGCGGCCTGAAGAACCGCTGAAAGAAATCGTCGTCGAAGGGATAACCGAGGGCGCTCCTCCTGTAGACCCTGGTCTGAAGTACGCTCACGCTCACCACCGAGGGCCCTACTCTCTCGGCCGCGGACACGATGGCGTTCCTTCTGGATTCGCTGACGCCTGAGGGACGCGCCTGCGAGCCCGTCGCCGTTACCGGCATGTTCTCCACGAATCCGGCCGGCCTGCGCGTCTGCTCGGACGTGGCGTAGCCGAGCCGCTGGGTCAGCACTGAGTGGCTCACCGCGCCCAGCAGGCCTCCGATCAGGAAGAAGATCCATACTCTCCAAGACAAGAGGGAGAAAGGCGTTTTACCTGAGGCCAAGACAATCACCTGGTCCTTTCGATCGAGAGCGCGTACGGGTGGCGCTCATTTCGCGCCGCCCGTCCAGGTCTCCCAATCCTTGAGAAATTTCTGAAGTCCGGCGTCCGTCATTGGATGCTTCACCATCTTCTCGATGACGGCTAACGGCACGGTCGCGATGTGAGCTCCGGCCAGCGCGGCGTCCACCACGTGCAGCGGGCTGCGCACGCTTGCCACGATCACCTCGGTCGGAAAATCGTAGTTTTCGTATATGCGCACAATCTCGCGAACCAGCTCCATGCCCAGGTGCCCGGCGTCGTCGAGCCTGCCGATGAAAGGGCTCACAAAAGTCGCCCCGGCCTTCGCCGCCAGCAGAGCCTGGTTGCTGGAGAACACCAGGGTCGCGTTCGTTCTTACCCCCTGCTCGGACAGGCTCTTTATCGCCCTGATCCCATCCAGCGTAAGCGGGACCTTTACCACTATATTCGGGTGGATCTTCGAAAGCTCGACCGCCTCGGGCACCATGCCGTCGAAAGTGGTCGCGACGATCTCCCCGCTAACGGGTCCGTCCACTATGGAGCATATCTCCTTGAGAATGTCGGTGAAAGCGCCCGACTCTTTGGACATGAGGCTGGGATTGGTGGTCACGCCGTCCAGGACCCCCATCTCGGAGGCCCGGCGGATTTGATCAACGTTTGCAGTGTCCAGGAACAGCTTCATCTCTCTTCCTCCGTAAGGCCGCGGGCGGCCTCCCTATAGTTATTGATGCTCCGTCTCTAGCCGTACTTGACGTCCATCAGGCAGAGTCCCTTGGCCGGCGCGCAGGGCCCGGCCCGAGGCCCGGGACGTCCCTCGAGTATCTCATTAACACAATGTGGGGGGATTTTGCCAGTCCCTATGCGCACCATCGTACCGACTATCATCCTGACCATCCCTCGCGTGAACCTGTCCGCCTCGATCTCGAGCTCGACGCCGAGCTCCCACGGCAGCCAGCTCGCCCGGCGCACGACGCTGAAGGGATTGCGCTCCACGCGCTCGTCCGCCTTTGAGAAGCCGCTGAAATCGTGCCTTCCAAGCAACGACTCGGCTCCGCGGGCCATGTCGGAGGTATGGAGGCGCTTGTCCAAGACCCAAACGGTTCTCCTGAGCAGCGAAGTGGGCCGTTGCGCGATCCTGTACCTGTAGGTGCGGGATATCGCCGAGAATCTCGCGTTGAACGATTCGGACGCCTCCTCGATCCCGACCACCACCACCTCTCCCCTCATGAGACCGTTCAACGCGTGGGCGATCCGGCTCAGCGGGACGCCGGCCTCGGTGCGGAAGCTCGCGACCTGGCGCGAGGCATGGCACCCGGCGTCGGTCCGGCCGGCGCCGGTCAGCGCGACCGGCTCGCGGAGAACGACGGCGAGCTTCTCCTCGAGCTCCCCCTGTACGGTCCGCACGCCCTTCTGCCTCTGCCAGCCGTGAAAGCCCTCTCCGTCGTACTCGAGGATCATCTTCACGTTGGGCATCATCGGATCCCTTCGAGAACCAACGCGACCGAGCACACCACCACGGTAGCGGCGAGCGCCGCAAGATCGGGCCATCCCATTTGCAGCCCCCGCATGCCGACCCGGCCTCCCTCGTAGCACCTGGCCGCCATCGCGTCTGAAAGCCTTTCCGCCCTGCGCACGGCGGAGACCATCAAGGGGAGAAGCGAGGAGCCTCCATCCCTGAGCTTGTCCACGACGCCCATGTCCCGGGTGTTCACGCGGACCGACCTTACGGCAGCCACTCTGCGCGCGTCCGTTATGAAGCCGGGAGTGAATCTGCTCGCGACGTCAACGGCAAGCCCGGCCCCTCTCAGCCCAGGTATCCTCCCCACCGTCCGCTCGACCGCCTCCCCCAGATCCCTCGGGCTGGTCGTGGTCACCAGGGCGAAGCCCAGGGCGGCCATTGCCGCAAGTCTGAGCGCGGCGATCCCGCCCCTGTCCAGTCCGTCGACCGTCGGCCAAATCGGCGCGGCCTCGGGGCCCGGCAAACGAGGTCCGGGCGTGAACAGCGCGTTGAGGACGAAGGCCGCGACCGCGAGCACCGAGACCAGCCGAAGAAGTCCGGGGGTTCCTCCGCGTCCTGCGGGTGACGTCGCCACCGCCGCAAAGCAGGCCGCCGCCACGAGGCCTATGGGCGCCGCCGTCGAAGCGACGAATATGGTCACCACCACGCCGAGGAGCATGGAGGCCTTCGTGTATGGATTCAGCCGGTGAAGAGGGGAGCTTCCGGGAACGTAGCCGCCGAAGGCGTACGAGGAGCCCAGCATCACACACCACCCGACGATGCCGAGGAGCGCGCCGTAACGAGCGCCGCGCCCCCGAGGAGCAGGGCCGCGAGCCCAAGGCACAGCAGCGCCGCAAAGTCCCCGTGCCTCGTATAAAACGTCGTGCCCACCCGCTTTTCGATCACTCCGACCAATGTCCTCTCAGTGAAGAGATCCGTCTCCTGATGCATGCGGCCGTGACGGTCTATGTACATCGAGATGCCGGTGTTAGCGGCCCGGCCGATGCCGATCCTGTGCTCGACGGCCCTGAACACCGCCATTGACGCGTGCTGCAGGGGCGCCTGCGACTTGCCGAACCACGCATCGTTTGTGATATTCAGAAGAAAGTCCGCGCCTCCGAGGACGAATTCCCGTGAGATCTCCGGGAAAAGGGACTCAAAGCAGATCAGCACACCGAACTTCCCGGCCTCTGTATGGTATACTACATACTCTTCTCCGGGCGTGAAATCGGATTGTCCGAAATCGATCCTGCTTATGAATGGAATGACGTGCTGGAATGGGAATCTCTCGGAAAACGGAACCAGGTGAACCTTGTCGTAGCGCTCCGACAGCCGGCCGTCCGGCTTCACCACGACGGCGGAGTTGTAGGCTCGCCGCACGCCGTCATTAGAAAGCTCCACGTGGGGGAAGCCCGTGACCAAGGGGACCCCTATGTCCACGGCGGTCCTCCGGACCGCGCCGAGGACCGGGGGGTCTTTCAAGAGCATGGACGGCACCGCCGTCTCGGGCCAAACCACCAGGTCCAGCGGCCCCGGGGCCGATTTGGTGAGGCCGACCAGTTTGTTGATAATCTCGTCCTTGCGCTCCGGATCCCACTTCACCTCGACGGGCACATTGGGCTGAATCAGCGCCGCCCTCACGACTCCTCCGTCGGCGTCTCCCCCCATGGCCAGCCTGCCCTGCACGTGCCCCGCGGCAACGAGCGCCCCCGCCGCCAGGGCCCACAACGCGCGCCTCCCGGCCTTTTTCGAGAAGACGGCCTTCAGCGCGCACGCGTTTACAAACGCCACCCACAGGCCCACCCCCCACATGCCCGCGAAAGAGGCCCCCTGAATCAGAGACGGGTGATCGTACAGGCTGTAGCAGAGGCTGGCCCATGGAAACCCGAGCTCGCCTTGCGATCGCAAGTACTCCGACGCGATCCACATTACAGGTAGAGCCACCAGCGGACCGAACGCCGGCCGGGCCAGCGCGTAGCCCGCGCCGAATAGTGCCGGGTAGAGCGACAGGTACGCCACCATGAGAAGCAGGGCCGGAATCAGCATCGGCGGATATGTCAGGTTCTCCTTCGGCAGGAAGAGAATCCAGTACAGAGTCGTACCGAAAAAGGCGACCCCCGCGAAGAAGCCAAGTCTGAACCCGGCGCCCGCGCGGGCGCGCCACCGCCCGTCTCGGTGCGCCTCGATACCCATGCAGAGAGGAACCAGGGCCACAAAGGAGAGCGGTCCGAGCGGCGAGGGGGGATAGCAGAGAGTGAGCGCGATTCCGGACAGGACCGCCCAGGTCCAGGAGCCGGCCCATGTTGACCCTCTATTGAAAGTCACGCCCCGAACTTCTTGAGGCGCAGAGCGTTAGCCAGCGCCAACGGCATTATGAACTTGGCCGACATCTGTCCCAAGCCGCCCGTAACGCAGTCCTTCTCAGTGAACCTCTCGACCTTGTCCACGCCGCAGAACTCCGAGCTCAGGATAATGGGCACCGGGTGCCAGCTGTGCGATTTGAGCGCGCAAGGAGTGGAGTGGTCCCCGGTAACCACCACCACGGAGAAGCCGCAGTCCAGCAAATCACCCACGGCCTTGTCGGCGGCTTCGATGGCGGCGACCTTGGCCTCGTAGTCGCCATCCTCGCCCGCGCTGTCGGGCTTCTTGAAATGGACGAACACGAAGTCGTAGCCGGCCGTGTCCTCCCTGACGGCCTTGATCTCCGATTCTATCGTCTCGCCGCACTCGAGGACGTCCATGCCGACGAGCCGCGACACTCCCTTGTACATGGGGTATGAGGCCACGGCCGCCGCATTCAAGCCGTATCTCACCATGAAATCAGGGAAAGGATCGTAGGCGGCGAAGCCGCGAAGCAGAATATAGTTGGCCGGCTTCTCGTCGGACAGGATCTTTACAGCCTGGGATATGAGGTCGTTCACCACGTCCGCCGAGAACCCCGCCTCGGGCTCGAGAGCCTCGGCCTTCTTCGGCTTCACTCCCGTCTTCTGGGGGTCGGTGTCACCGAGCTCGTCGGAGACCTGTTCGCCTCTCAAGACCAGGGCGGCCCTGTGCTCCTTCTCCGGCTCTATGAACAGCTCCACCTCGGACAGGGATATCTCATCCGACAACTTGCGGCACAGCTTCTCGCACAGGTCGGTGCTGATCCGGCCCGCCCTTCTGTCGGCTACCAGCCCGGAGTCATCGACCGTGGCGAAATTCACCCGTGCGGCCACATCGCTCGGCTGAAGGGGAAAACCTACTCCCAGCGCCGAAAGCACGCCCCTGCCTATCTGGTACTTGATCGGATCGTAGCCGAAGAGCGCCAGGTGCCCGGGCCCGCTGCCCGGTGTGATTCCGGGAGCGACCGGCAGGGAGAGTCCGCAAACGGAGCGCGCGGCCAGGGCGTCGAGATTCGGCGTCGAGGCCGTTTCCAGCTCGGTTCGCCCGCCGGGACCAGGCAGGCCGCCCAAGCCGTCGATCACCACCAACAGAATTCGTCTGTCGTTTTTCTCTATTAGCTCAGGAAGAATAGGATCGAGATCCACCCAGGGCCTCCTTCACACGCCGCGCACAACCCGAACACGTCTTGAAAGAAAAAGCGCGAGGTCCCCGGATCGATCCGTGTCATCGGAGCACGCAAAACCTCGGGAGCACGTCCTTTTTTCCCCAATAACACTCTAGGTCTCGAGCCCGAATAATCCACGAGAACGACAGGGAACCTCGCTCCACCCCCGTCGTGGAAGCCCGCCGCGGCAAGCCGCGAAAGGCCAGCAGATTTCAGCTTCTATATACAGCATATTGCCAAGATTAGCCGCTGTCAAGGACTAACCCGCTGCATTCTTCAACAATAAGATCCGGCCGCTCATAACCTCCGTTTTTCAAATAGACAAACCCAGTCGCCTCATCTTCTTTGTGAGGCCCTGCCTACTCAAACCCAGCGACCTCGCGGCCCGGGTCCTGTTCCCCCCGTACCGTGAAAGTGCTTCGGCCACCGCCCCCCGCTCCACCTCCGCGGCCATCTCCCGCAGGGTCGAGCGCGAGCTGACCGCCGCCGGTCCGGCCGGCCCGACCGGTATTCTTGCCGACAGGTGAGACAACTCCACGTGCCCGCCACCCGCCATGGCGCCGCTTCTCGTTATCTCGTTCTCCAGCTCCCTTACGTTTCCCGGCCAGTCATAGGACGCCAGCGCCTCCATGGCCTCCCCTGTAAGCCGGACGCCCGGCCCCGCGTGAACACCCAGGAAATGATCCGCCAGGGCCGCGATGTCCTCCGGTCTCTCGCGCAACGGAGGGAGGTAGATCCGGAATACATTGAGACGGTAATAGAGGTCTTCTCTGAAGCGGCCGTCTCCGACGCGATTCCTGAGATCTTTGTTCGTCGCGGATAGCAGTCTGAAGTCACTTCGCCTCAGCGCGTTCTCGCCCACCCGTTTGAAACGACCGTCCTGGAGCACTCGCAGCAGCCTGGCCTGGAAAGCCGCGGAGGCATCCCCTATCTCATCCAGGAACAGTGTTCCCCCGTCCGCCTCTTCGATCAAGCCCCTGCGCTCGTAGCACGCCCCGGTGAAGGCCCCCCGCTTGTGTCCGAACAACTCGCTCTCCAGGAGGCCGTCCGGGGTCGCGGCGCAGTTGTGAACCGCGAGCACCTTTTTCCTCCGCGCGCTCATCCGATGGATGAAACGCGCCACGAGCTCCTTTCCCGTTCCTGTCTCGCCCTCGATCAGCACGGGCGCATCGGATCTCGCTGCTATACTCGCCGCATGCAGCGACCTCTTGATCAGCGACGAGACGGCCACGAATCCGCACTCTCCGATCGCATCCTCCACCGGGTCACGGGCGGCGCAACCGCGCTCCTCCGCGCCCGGCGAACCGATATAGCGGTCCCTCATGATCTCTCTCCCTTCCCTTCACCCGCATCACAGCGAGATCCGATGAGAAACCCTCCGCGTCGACAGCCCGCCGGCGTTCAACCGGTCAAGCGAAAACCAGCGTCGTGCTCGACCACCTCCCCCACCTTCCAGTGCTCCTCCTTGGCCTCCGCAAGAAACCCGACGACCGCGTCGGCTTCGGCGGGGCCGACTATCAGCATCAGTCCGAGGCCCATGTTGAACGTACGGTACATCTCGTCTTCGCTCACTCCACCCTCGCGCTGGATCACCTTGAAGATAGGCGGCACCTCCCACGCGTCCCTTCGTAGCGTCACTCCCATGCCCTTCGGTAGGACCCTGGAGACGTTACCGGGAATCCCTCCCCCGGTTATATGAGCTATCCCCTTGATGAGCCCGCGGTCCACGAGCGGAAGCACCGAGCGCACGTACGACTTGTGCGGCGCCAGAAGGGCGTCGCCGACCGTCGCCCGCAGCTCCGCGACGCGGTCGGTGAGGGCGTAACCCCTGAGATCCAGGAGGACCTTCCTCGCCAGCGAGTACCCGTTCGTGTGGAGCCCCGACGAGCCCAGCCCGACCACCACGTCGCCCGGAGCTATCGTGGCCCCGTTGACCATCTTCGCCCCATCCACTATTCCTATCATGCAGCCCACCAGCTCGTATTCGTTCTCGGGGTAAGTATCCGGGAGCTCGGCCGTCTCCCCGCCTATCAACGCGCATTCGTTCTCGATGCAGGCCTTGACTATGCCGTCTATCACCTTCTCGACTACCGCGGGGTCGAGCACCGACATCGCTATGTAGTCCAGGACGAAGATGGGCCGGGCGCCCTCGGCAAGGACGTCGTTCGCGCAGTGGCTCACTATGTCGTACCCTGCCACGTCGTGTCTGCCGAGCTGGGAGCAGATCTTGAGCTTGGTTCCGACCCCGTCCATTGTCGACACCAGCACGGGATCCTTCAGCCATGCCTTGGGAAGCCGGTACATGGCCCCGAACGGACCCACCCCGTCCAAGACGTGCCGAGACAAAGTGGTCTTCGCCTTCTTGCCCACGATCTTGACTACCCGATTCGCGACGTCGATGTCGACGCCGGCGTCCTTGTACTTCACGCGCGCCCTCCCTTCTTACCACCCGGACTGTGTCCACTCCAAAGAAGCACTCGTCGCGCCGTCCGGCCCCAGCTTGCCGCTCTCGTATAGGCCAAGCAGGCATTCCACGACCCTGTGATCGAACTGCGTGCCCGAGTTCCTGTTCAGCTCATCCATCGCCTGCCCGACGGTCAGCGCCGGCCTGTACGGCCTGTCCGACGTCATGGCGTCGAAGGCGTCCGCCACGTTGAGAATCAAAGCGCTGACCGGGACCTCGTCGCCGGGCAGGCCCAGGGGATATCCCTTGCCGTCCGGGCGCTCGTGGTGATAGCGCACGATTCTGGAGGCGTCACGCAACGCCTTTACGCGTATCATTATATTGGCGGCGGTGCGGGGATGCTCGATCATTTCTCTGCGCTCCTCGGGAGAAAGCTCTCCCTCGTTCTTCAGAGCCGCTCTGGTGGGCCACGCGACCTTCCCCAGGTCGTGTACGAGCGCGGCGTACTCCAGCGAACGGATCTCCTTTTCGGAAAGTCGCATCGCCCGTCCCAGGGCTACTGAATACTCCGCCACCCGTTGGGAATGTTCCTTTGTGTAACTATCCACTTCTTCTATGATGTCGCTCATCGCCCTTACGAAATCGTACAACTCTCTACGAGTCTCCGCATAGAGGTGGAAAGAGTGTCTCGCGAAGACCAGAGGGACGCAGAATATGAACAATCCCCAGAACCCCGCCTGCAGGAACACCAGCGCCATCAGTGCTCCGAGAGACAGCAGCACCACCAGGTGAAGCGCCGCCCAGGTATAGTTGAGGTGCCAAACCCGCCACACGCTCACCCTCTCGGCGAGCCCCACGATTGCGCTGAGCACGGACGAGTTGACTACGAAATAAGTCATCCCGGCTAGAAACAGAGGAAGGATCGAGGCCGGCAGAGGAAGCGAGCCTACGGCTCCGCCGGCGAACACGTAGACCTGGCCCGAGACGTAAGCGCTGAAAGGGAAAAGCGCGGCGTTGAAGATGGTCCGGTAAACGGGCGTCTTTCTCACGACCCCCCGGATCAGCACCTGGGCCAGCAGCTCGATCATGGCCGCCGCGGCGGGCCCGAAGGCGATTATCGCCGCGAAGTCGAACGCGGGGGCCACGGTGACGTAACGGCCCCTGGGAAGGCTTATGGGATAAAGATCGACCGCGGCCACCAGGAGCGCCCAAATCGCGACCGCGGACCACGGGGCCACGCCCGGTTTCGCGATCGAGGCGACCAGAACCGCCGCGCCGCAGGCAACGACGGAGATGTAGAAGAGCATTATCGCCTTTGGAATTCGTCTCACAGTCAGACCCGATGTTCGGACGCGCTCCCAAGGGGACGCGTCTCACGTCGTAAACAACGCGACCCGGCTTCGATCCGCCAGGGGCTTAACACCTGATTCAGCGTCCACCGCAGCATGGCCCTTACCGCGGGGGACTCCGGTAGGCGCGCCTGTCTGATCGAGCACGGGCGGCGGGACGTACCGGGGCTCGCTGCGCGCCGCAGCTTGAGCCCCGAAACCGGAGCCGTGTCACTCCGGCTCTATTTCGTACTCCAAAGGTTCTTTAGTCTTGAGCCCCTCAAACAATCTGTTGACCGCGTCAAGCGTCGCGCACACAATCGAATAATAGATGTCGTCTTCTTTCGCCACACAGCTCCCGCAAATCGTCTTCTCTCCGGCCATGGAGAGAAAATCCACGGTTACTGAGATCACCTCATCCCTGCCCAACCCGACCGGGGACACTTCGCCGAGACTGAACGAGCAGTCCTCCGCCAAAAAGTGCTGTATGGCGTTGAGAGTAGCCGTAGACACGAGCCGATACTTGTTGAGTCTGGAGCTTGGACCGACCGCGGTACCGAGCGCCTCCACGGAGTTCAGCGCGAGGACCACCTGCGCGTGAGCCTCTAGGCGCTCCGTGTGAAGGTTGACGCTGGATATTCGTATGCGCTTCGCGGCAGCCACGTCCCGGCCATCCTCCCGAAGATCTCTGGACGCGCTCTGGACGGTTCTGTCCTCCACGATGCTTATCTTCTTGTGGTCGACCTTTCGGCCGAGTTTCACGAGCAGGGCCGACTCGATATCTCGAACATACTGCTTGGGCATTCGTCTTCCGCTGGGATCGGCTACAACGGCTACGTGAATCTCGGATATGTCGCCGTCGTCCGCGAGAATCCTCGCTCCGGTCACGCCCCTTATGCTACGGATGACTTCCTCGGCCTGCTCGACCCATACAGGCTGTGTCGAACCGTCTCGTTTCAGCTTCCCGACCTCCTCTTGTCAAGCCATCCCCCGTGCGGCAGCACAATAGCACCACGGCGCGTACCGCGGCAAGGGGATTTTACAGTGTCGGCGGTTCGAACGAGCACATGGCGGCCAGGTCCGACATCCTCCTGTTCAGACCGGAGTGATCCGCCCTCAACAACCCTTCCACGCTGAACCCCTCTACACCAAAGGAGGCGATCACCGTGCCCGCCGCCGCCGCCCCCTTAAGCGCCTCCCAGGTCGGCTCACCGCAGTGGGCCAGATAACCCAGAAAACCTCCCGCGAAGCTGTCGCCGGCGCCAGTCGTATCCCTGACGTCCAGCACCGGATATGAAGGCAGCGAGAAGAGATCTCCTCCGTGGGCGAGAAGGCAACCATGGTCGCCTTTCTTGACCACGGCAAAGCGAGGCCCCCCGGCCAGAAGGTATCGGGCGGCCTTTATCAAGTTCGATTCGGAGGACAGCGACTTCGCCTCCTCGTCGTTCAGCAGGACCCCCCGGCAGGAATTGAAGACTTCCAGCACTGCGTCGCGATCGGAGTCTATCCAGAAATTCATGGTGTCGGCCGCGGTCACGCGTGCGTCGCGCATCCGCTCCAGCACGTGAGACTGAAGCTGGGGCGATATGTTGCCCAGGAACAGCATCGGGGCGTCGCGGTAGGCCGGAGGGATCTCGGGCTCGAAGTCGGCGAACACGTTCAGCCGGGTCTCTAGAGTCTGCCTGGTGCTGAAATCGTCCGAGTAGACACCCCTCCACCTGAAGGTCTCGCCTTTCTTCACGCAGAGTCCCTCGACGTCGACCCCTTTCCCGGCCAACATGTCCATGTGCTCGCCGGGAAAGTCGTCTCCCACTACCGCGACGATGCCCACCTTGCAGAAGAAAGAAGCCGCCACGGCGAAGTACACCGCGGACCCGCCGAGCGCGTCGACGACGGACCCCGCAGGGCTCTCCACCGAGTCGAGGGCTACTGAACCAACGACGACCAAGTCGACCTTCTGAGACAATCGGCTCTCCTATCAGCTTCTCGCACACCAGAGCGGGAGCGCCCACCTTCGACGACCATGTTTTCCGTCACCCGGGCCCGTGTCGCCTACATGCGCTCAGGAGCCGAGATACCGAGCAGCGAGAACGCGTTCTCGAGCACGATCGCCACCGCCTTCGAAAGCGCGAGTCTTCCCGTATGGACGCCGTCGCTGTCGTTCACTACCCGGTGCTTGTGGTAGAACTTGTGGAACTCCGCCGCCAGCTCTCTGGAGTAATCGGTGAGCCTGTGAGGCTCCCTTGCGCGAGCGCTACCTCCGAGGAGCCTGGGATAATCGGCGAGAGTCCTCATCAGATCCATTTCTTCGGGCTCGTTGAGCCCGCTCGTATCGCCCGCCGCCGGCGAGACCATGTCAACGCCGTGCTGCGAGGCGAACCTCAGAATGCCGGCGATCCGCGCGTGGCAGTACTGGACGTAATAGACCGGGTTCTCGTCCGTTTGCTGCTTGGCGAGATCGAGATCGAAGTCCAGCGGCGTATTCGCCCGCCTCGTCAGGAACAAGAACCGCGCGCAGTCGGGGCCCACCTCGTCGACCAGTTCCCTCATCGTCACGTACTCGCCCTTTCGCTTCGACATCCCCACCGACCGGCCTCCCCTGACCAGGTTCACCCACTGAACGATCAGGATCTCCAGCCAATCCGTCCCGAAACCGAGCGCCTGGGCCGCGGCGGCCATCCTCGGTATATGCCCGTGGTGATCGGGACCCCAGACGTCGATCACCCGCTCGTAGCCCCTCGCGTGTTTGTCCATGTGGTAGGCGATGTCCGCGAGGAAGTACGTGGGTACGCCCGTGCTCTTGACCAGCACTCTGTCGCTGTCGTCGCCGTACTTGGTCGACTGGAACCACTCCGCTCCTTCCCGTTCTATCACCACCCCCGCCTCGCGCAGCTTACGGAGCGCGCCCTCGACCGCCCCCGTCTCGTGAAGTGAAGACTCCCGCCGCCAGTTCCGGTACGTGACACCGAAGGAGCTGAGATCTCGCTTCTGACCGGCGACGATCTCCTCCATTGCCTGAGCGGCGAACCGCGACCCGCGCTCGTTCTCGTCCAACTCGAGCACGCGCTTCCATTCCTCCTCCGGTAGCCCGGCGGCCATCTCGGCGAGATATTCACCGGGGTAGCCGTCCTCCGGTATCTCCACGCTCTCGCCCAACCTCTGTCTGAACCTCGATTCGTATGAGGCGCCGAGCTTCCTGGCTTGCTCCCCGGAGTCGTTCACGTAGTACTCCGCGTCGGCGGAAAAGCCCCTGGCCCTGAGGACCCTGACCAACGAGTCGCCGAACGCCGCCGCCCTGGCGCTCACTATGTTGAGCGGGCCCGTGGGGTTGGCGCTCACGAACTCGACCTGTACCCGCCTGCCCTTTCCCTCGGTGGAGACGCCGTATTCGCCGCCGGCTTCCAGTATCCATCCAACGTTCCGCTTGAGCCATTCAGGGCTGAAGAAGACGTTGATGAAGCCGGGCCCCGCGACCTCGAGCCGTTCCACCATGGCGGTATCCACCCGCGCCCTCTCGGCTATGTCCTCGGCGAGGGCGCGGGGATTGCGGCCACGGCCGGAGGAAAGCACCAGGGCGACGTTCGTGCTGAGATCGCCGTGGTCTCTATCCTTGGGAACGCCTATCTCGATCCGCTCCGGCGAGACCGGCTCGCATCCGGATATGGACCTGACCGCTTCGGCTATCGCTTCGGCCAGGTGTAGGCTAATCGACTCCGATCCGCTTCGCATCGCTCCAAAGGCTCTCCAGCTTGTAGTACTCTCTCGCATCTTTATGAAACACGTGGGCCACGACGTCCACGAAATCGATCAGGACCCACCGCCTCGCGCCGTATCCCTCGGTGTGCCAGGCGATCATGCCCTTTCCCTTGAGGCCTTCAACGATAGCGTCCGCGATCGCCTTCACCTGCACATCGGAGTTGCCGCTGCAGATGACGAAGAAGTCAGCCACTGTGGAGATACCCTTCAGATCGAGGACAAGAACGTCCTGGGCCTTCTTTGACAGGGCGGCGGCCCCTGCCAGCTTCGCCGCCTGTCTAGGTGTGACTTTCTTGACGGGACTTCTCTTAACCAGTTCGCTGAACCTCCTCAAGGCAACCTTGCCGCGCCAGGCCGCTCCCGGCGGCGCGAAGCGGCATCTTCGACAATCGAGTCGACCCCGGGACAATGCCCGGAGGCTCTAGAAGTTTCTCTCGACGACGTAATCGGCAGCGGATTGAAGAGCATCCCGACTCGGTGATTCTTCGAAGGATAAAAGGAGGTCTTTGGCGGAACGGGCGCAACCAGCGGCCTTTTCCCGGGCGTAAGCGAAGCCTCCGTGCTTCTCTATCAGTCGCGTGAGCTCATCCAGCGCTCCATCGTTCAGCGCCGGCGATGAGGCCAGTTCCCGCAGGGCGGCCGCCTCACCTTCCGGGGCGTTTTCGATCGCCGATATAAGCGGCAGGGTGAAGTCTCCCCCCCTTATGTCGCTGCCCTTTGGTTTTCCCAAGACCTTCTCGTCGCCCACAAAGTCGAGGATGTCGTCCATTATTTGGAACGCCAAGCCGATTTCGCGACCGAACGATCCGCAGGACCTTATCATCTCCTCGTCGCCACCGCCGACCGCGGCCCCGATATCACATGCGGCGGAGATCAGGGAAGCCGTCTTATTGTCTATGATCGTCATGTAGTCTTCTTCGGTCGTATGCAGATCGTTCTTCCTTTCGATCTGGGCCATCTCGCCTATGGTCATGTAGTGCGTTGTTCTGGCCAGCGTCTCCATGACTTTGAACATCTTCATCTCGGCGAGAACCTTGAAGGCCTTGGAGTATATATAATCCCCCATGATGATGGAGACTTCCTGGCTCCACCTGGAGTTCACGGTCGGCTTTCCCCTGCGGAGCAGACTCTTGTCGATGGTATCGTCGTGAATGAGCGTGGCTATGTGGACCAGCTCGAGCATCACGGAGGCCGCGACGCAGTCCTGCGTAGAAGCTCCGCCGGACATCCGGGCTGTCAGCAGGAGCAGAGTCGGTCTGAACTTCTTACCCTTGGTGGACAGCACATGGTCGGAGACCTCGTCGATCAGGCCCCCTCCATTGGGCAAGACGCGGGAAAGCTCGCTGTCCACGAGCTCAAGCTCGCCGGCCACCGGCGCCCTGAAGGAAGCCATCCTGGCGGACAACCCGATCCATTTGAGTGTTGACGCAGCCGCCTTCATAACCCTCCGCCGAAAGCCAAGCCGTCCGCGGGCGGCCTTGTTTCGCGGAACCCCATCATCAATCTTCCCGCTGGCACGCCGGCCCTTGAGCGATGGCTCCCGTTTCCGTCCGTCGCGGCCTTGGGGTGGCCACGGCATGCGGATCATCAACAGCGGTAAAACCTTTAATTATCACCGCAGAGCAGCTGTGTCAATCGAATTCTCTTGAGGATCGCGCGTGCATCGCGTGGGGAACGCGACCGTGCGGCTCCCACCGCCTCCATCCCATGGTCGCGCGAAACCTCGCTCGGTGAGCGGAGGTGTCCCTTTGATCGCGGAACGGGCTACTCGCCGCCCTCGGCGGCGTCCGCCAGCAGAGCCGTCCTCAGCTCGTAGGCTCCCGCGGCGTAGTCGGCCGGCAGGTAGTCCAAGGCCCATGCGGCCCATTGGGCCTCCTGCTCGAACCGCGCCATCTCGCTCTTCGGCACGGGCTCCGCCCGTGGGCTGTCCAGTCTCAGCGGATTGACGTATTCGCCGTATTTCTTGACGCGGAAATCAAGATGCGGCCCGGTGGAAAGGCCGGTGGAGCCCACGTAGCCGATTACCTGGTTCTGGCTCACCCTGACGCCTCTTCTAATCCCGCGGCCGTATTTCGAGAGGTGGCCATAGCACGTCGAGTAGATGCTGTTGTGTTTGACCTCAACATAGTTCCCGAACCCACCGTTCCAGCCGGCCTTCACGACCACGCCCTCGCCGATTGTCACCACGGGAGTGCCGGTGGCGGCGGCGTAATCAACTCCCAGATGAGGGCGGTATCTCTTAAGGATGGGGTGGAATCTCCGGTGGGTATAGTAGGAGGAGATTCTCCTATAGTTCAAAGGAGACTTCAAGAACGCGCGCTTCACCGAACGGCCGTCGGGAGCGTAGTAGCGCCGCACTCCGTCGTCCCCCACGAAGCCGACGGCTCTCCAGCACTTCGACCCTCCGGCGTAGCCGGCGGCCAGGATGTCCCCGTGTTCTATCACGCTGTCGCCCAAGCAGTACTCCTGCGCAATCAGCACGTAGCGGTCGCCCTCCCTTGGATCGGTGAAGAAGTCGATCTCCCAGGCGAAGACATCGGCGAATTTCACGACCAACTCCGGCGAGGCGCCGCGGCTCACCATGGAGTTCCACAGAGAGGAGCGGATAGTGCCCTCGATCCTGCGGAGCTTCTCCTCCAAAGGCACCCTCACCAGCTCGCACTTGATCCCGCCTTCGCCGGCGGAGGCGGCGATGTACTCCCTGACGCCCCTGACGTACTTGAAGGACCGGATGCGCCCTTCCTGGTCCGTGAGGGCCTCGTAGCTCTCACCGGCCTTCAGTCGTCTCATATCCAGCACTTCGGACAGGGCCGACACCAGCTTTTCGGCCTCGTTGGGGTGCACCCCGCCGGCCACCAACTCGTCGAAGAATGACTCCCCCGGGCTGACCTCGCCCTGGTGGAGGCACAAGAGCGGCTGGTGCTCTGTCTCGACGTTTTCCGGGGAGCTCTCCTCGGCCGGAACGTCCGAAGGAGCCCCCACAAACCGCGACGCCGCGAGGGCCGCGAGACCGCAAATCGCCGCCAGCGCCGCCAGTCTCGTTATTCGCCTTGTCCCTGCTACTCTTCGCATTCGTACTCCTTGATCATGGCCAGAAGCTTTTCCCTCGTGTTCAGGGAGGGATCCTCCAGAACGGCCTCGAGAAGCTCCTTCAGCACCAGGCCCACCTTGGGCCCGGCCGGCACTCCCAACTCCCTCATTACGTCTTCGCCGTCAACTGCCAGATCCGAGATCTTGAGCGCGTGCGCCTCGTCGAGAATCGAGTCGATCCGCCCGCGCATTTCCTCGATGTAGGTCGGGAACCCCTCCTTCAGGCCATTGCCCAGCCTGTCCGCTATCCTAAGGTCGAAGAGATCGGCTACGCTCTCCTCCCCGACCCTCTTCACGAACCTTCGCAGAGCGGCGTCGCTCCACTGGGGCGTGTAGTTGAACATATGGTTTCTTACGAGCCCTACAACATATTCCCTGTCGGCGCGCGAAAACTTGAGTCTCGCCATAACGGCGTCCGTCATCTCCGCCCCGACCAATTGATGGTCGTAGAAAGTCCCCTCTCCCCGGATCTCCCGCCTGGTAACCGGTTTGCCGATATCATGTAGCAGGGCCGCGAGTCTGACAAGGGGTTTTTCGGCGCTCGCGGCGTCGCACGTCATCAAGCTGTGGAAGTACACGTCGTATGCGTGATACCGGTTCTGCGGCACGCCCACCGCCTCCTCGAGCTCAGGTAGGATGTGAGAGAGAATTGACGTTTGCCTCATCATCTCAAACGCTACGGACGGCCTCGGCGCCTTCAGTATCTTCATCAGCTCATCTCTGACGCGTTCGGCGGCGACCCTGGAGATGCCCTCCTTCAGTTTCTTTATCGTCAAGAAAGTCTCGGGAGCAACCTCGAACTCGAGGACCGCGGCCAAGCGTATGGCCCGCAAGGGCCTAAGGGCGTCTTCTGAGAATCTTTCCAAAGGATCGCCCACCGCCCGTATCACACGGGCCTGGAGATCGGACCTGCCGCCGAACGGGTCCACGAGCTCCCCCGACAGTGGATCGTACGCCATGGCGTTTATGGTGAAATCCCGCCTCGCGAGATCCTGCTCTACCGCGTCTATGAACCGCACGCTGTCGGGCCGGCGGGAGTCGCTGTACGGCCCCTCTTTCCTGAAGGTCGTCACTTCGACCGACTTCCCGTCCGCGAAGACCGTGACCGTGCCGTGGGCCTCTCCGGTCGGCACGGTCTTGGGGAACACCCGCATCACCTCGCTGGGCCTCGCGTCGCTCGACACATCCCAGTCCACAGGCGGCCTGTCCAGCAGCGCATCGCGCAGCCCGCCCCCGACGAGGTATGCCTGGAAGGAGCTCTCCCGCAGGGTCCTTATCACATTGAGCACGTGCTCGGGTATTTCAATCCGCGCGGTTTCCAGGGCGGCGTCCTCTCCACTCGTGGCCTGTGAAGCACAAAGGCCGGTCTATGTCGTCAGTGGAAGGATAGCACGGCGCGAGGGCCCGCGACAGGCCCTCCGATCGGGGAATCAGACCGTGGAAGGATCTTGGTCGTCCTCCGGCGCGGGCGCGGGGACGGGCCCCTCGGGTCGGCGAATGAGGAATCCCGCAGGCCGCGGCACGTCCCGCCTGGAATCATGATCCCGCGGCCGCGAGGTTCCTCAATGCGCCGTACCAAGCCGAGTGTGGGGTCACTCGCCCCGGAGCTCGCTCTAGGGCCGAGATGGAATCCCGAGCTTCCTCATGCGTCCCAGCAAGGTCGTCCTCTTCATGCCGCCGAGCTTGCTCGCCGCCTTGGCTTTGTTCCATCCGCTATCTCTCAGCGCCTCGACGATGCGCTGCTTCTCGATGGATTCCAGCTCCTGGGCAAGCGTCATCGACGCGGTGGACGAACCATCCCCGCGCTCCAGCTCGGGAGCGAAGCCTTCACTCCGCAGAGCGCCCCTCTCCGGGGCGAGAGTCACCATCCGCTCGATCTCGTTGCGCAGCTGCCTCACGTTGCCGGGCCAGTGGTAATCCATCATGGCTTGAAGCAGGTCCTCGTCTATGCTGACCTCTTTGCACTGCGCCCTGGCGAAGGAGCCGACGAAGTGTGACACCAAGAGCCCGATGTCCTCCTTTCGCTCCCGCAGAGGAGGCAGATGTATCCTTACCCCGGCCAGTCTGTAATACAGGTCTCTGCGGTAGACCCCTTGAGCCACCGCCCTCAGCAGGTCCCGATTAGTCGCCGCTATTACCCGCACGTCGACCTTTCTGGGAAACGTCTCCCCCAAGCGCCGCAGCTCGCCCGCCTCGAGGACCCGCAGGAGCCTTACCTGAGTCGACCAGGTCATCTCCCCTATCTCGTCCAGGAACAGTGTCCCTCCGTGGGCGCACTCGAAGCAGCCTCTGCGTTCTCCCACCGCGCCCGTGAAAGCGCCTCTAACATAACCGAAGAGCTCGCTCTCCTGCGTCCCATCCGGCAACGCCCCGCAGTTCATCGGTATATAAGGGCGCTTCCTGCGATTGCTCGCCAGATGGAGCGCCTTGGCGACCATATCCTTGCCCGTTCCGCTCTCCCCCTCGATGAGCACGGGAAGAGTGCTGTCTGCGAAACAGGCGACGGCTTCCATGACCTTCTTGAGCCAATCGCCGCAGCCGACCAGCCCGAAATCCCCTGCCACCGTCTCGCAGTCCTTAGTGGCTCCCAGGGCTCTCCTTGCGGATGCGCGGTCCTTCGGCCCCTTCATTCCGAGCAGCCCCAGAAGAGCCGCCTCGGTTCGCCCCACCCAGTACCTGCTTCCGACCTGTCCGAACAGATAGCGGGACTCGAGAAGAAGCTCCTTCGCGCGCGCCGGCCCCTCGCCGGGACCGTCAGACAGGGCTCGCCCGAGCGTCAAAGCCGTCCTCGCGAGCTCGTAGTTCTGACCTATGTGGCGCAGCAATGCATGGCTCCTGTTGAGCCTCCGGAGACCGTCGTCCCGCCTCCCCAGGGCCAGGAGCGCCGCACCCGCCACCCGTTCGATCACAGCCTCCTCGTAGCGGTCGTGGACCGCCCTGGCCAGCTCCCGAGCCTCGTCGCACAACGGCAGCGCCTCCCGCGCGTCACCGAGCTCCAACAGCGCCTCCGCCTTGCGCCTGAGGATCTCGAGCTTCACGTCGACGTGACTGTCCGCCCCATCGGCGACGTCGAGCGCTCGATCGTAGCAGCCCAGGGCGTCCCTCGGAAACCCGGAGTCGAAGGCCAACTCTCCCAGGAACTCATGAGCGAGCGCGTGTTCCCGTCTGAGGTTCCTGTCACGGGCGGTCTCCAGCGCCTCTTCGAGGTGCCGTCTGGACGCCTTCCACTTTCTCTCCAGGCGCAGGAGTATGCCCAGGGCTATCTTCGCTCTGACCGTGCCGGAATCGCTGCCCAGCGCCGTAAACCTGGTAAGAGCCTCGGTGAGATGCGCCCTCGCCTCGGACCATCTACCCGCCTTGAGAAGCGCCACGCCCAGATTGCAGGACCGTGTGGCGACTGCCCTGGCCTCGCCGTGCTTTCTCGCGCTTTCCAGCGCCCGCGTGAAGCACTCCACGGCGCGCCTCCAGTTGCAGAGAGTCTTGTGGACCACGCCCAGGTTGTTCCACGCCTTGCCCGCTCCCAGCTCGTCCTCTATCTCTCGAAAGAAACACAGGCCCTGCTCGAAGTGATCGCGCGCGCCCATGACGTCGCCCATCCTGGCCTTGACGCCGCCCAGGCGGCACTCCAGCTCCGCCATCTCCCTGCGTCTCGTCTGCGTCCGAAGCGCCGGGAGAGCCTCCTTGCAGCGCCGCAGGGCCTCCGCGTACTGCCCCAAGTCCGAATGCACCGCAGCGCGCACCATCTTGCTCCTCGCGTACGCGAGCTCCGACTTCGAGTCGCCCAGCAGCCTTTCCGATTCGTCGCAGCACTTCATGGCCTCGAGAGGCCGGCCCCGGGCCCTGAGCGCGTCAGCCTTTCTAAGACACAGAAGAGCGACCTCCTTGGAACTCAATGCCAGTTCCGACCTTCTCGAGATGAGCTCGTCAAGACACGCTATCGCGGGCTCATAGCCGTCCGCGGCAAGATAAAGCTCGGCGAGTTGTCGCAGCTTTTCAAGATAGTCGTCGTTTATTATCGCCCCGCGCAACCGCGCGGCGGCGGCTTCACAATCCTGTATCTTCTTTACAGAAGGTCTCGGATCCATGGCCATACCCCTTCGCGGCTACACCACATCGAGTTCTATTGCTATAAAGTTCAAGACCCGCCTCAAGGCGCGTCTTATCGATTCATACCAGTCTTCCTCCAGCCCGTCCGTCCGGACCTCAGGGCAAGGATGGTCGCCGCCGGGGTAGGTCCCCGGATCGAGCGTTGATGGCTCTCCCTCCATGGCGATCCTCCCGCCGGCCCCGCCGGAGCACCCGGTCCTCGATTCGAACTCGTCCGGATCGCCCGGTGCGTATATCGGCGTGACCGAGGATTTCGCGGAGCACGGCAGGCTCAACAACAATGGAGACGCAACGAGCGCCGCAATGCACGCGAGCACCGCCGCCATTGCGAATGCACTCCAGTGACGGGAGAACATGATTTCCTCCTTTCTCCCGAACCCCGACCCTCAAAGGGGAAGACGACCCCCTGTGCAGGGCACAGAGCTGCCCGATTTGGCTCCATTATTTCTTAGGGGATGTCACGGTGGTGAGTCAGCCTCGAGTCCAATATTTATATCATGAAAGGAGCGTGGATGTCAATGAGAAAAGCCAGTAAGCACGCCAAGAACTCCGCGGCCACCCCGCGTCAAAGGCCCCTCGCCGCTCGAGCGCTGGGTGCGCCCGCACAGTCCGGGGCGGCTCGCGTCGGATTATCGACGCGTCGGACTATGATCTTCGCCGTAACACGGCCGAGTGGCGGGTCGCCCCTACCCACCCTCGCAGCGTGGCCGCGCCCCGCGTCGATCTTTCGACACGCGGCCCCACGACTTCCGCGGTTCGATTGTCGTCGGGCTATCGGTACAGCGACTTCAGAAATCCCCACGACAGGCGAATGTCCTCTATCTCGCAACCGGAGCAGCCGGAGGGCAATGCTCCCCGCCTACCGCACTCACCCGTCACGCGGATGCTCGGCGAGAAAACGCACGGCGAAAAGTCCCCGCTCTGAACGGAGCAGAACAGCGGATCGGAGACTCTGTTGCTCTCGCTCCACGCGCAGCCCGACATGTCTCCTCCCCGGTTACCCCAGAAGTCATTGCAGTACAAATCGAGGGTGCATGCATCCTCCGCGGCGAGAGTATCGCAGTATACGGCGGGCCCGCCCGTGCAAAACGCGATAATGTTGGCCGAGACATCGGAGTCGGAGCCGCTCCGGCAAAGGACGGCGGAACCGGAGACGGCGTCATTGGCCACCATGGTGTTGCGACGGATCCTAGCGAAGGAGTAGTCGGACACGAATACAGCGCCCCCAAAAACGCGTGCTCTGTTTTCGGCCATGACGTTGAACTCGACAATTCCGCTGCTGCCGCTGAGCAAGGCCACTGCGGCCCCGAACTCGGAATCGGTGTTGTCTCTGATCAAGTTGCCCCGTATTTCCGCCGTGGCGCCGTCGCTGCAATAGACGCCGCCACCGAAAGGCCCCGCGTTTCCCTCGATTATATTATCGCTTATCTCGATATTGCTGCTCGCACATGAGACGCCCCCGCCGCCGTCCATTGTTCGCTCGTCTATCTTCCCGCCGGTGATGGTGAAGCCTCTGAGCACAACGCCGCCGGTCCCGGTCACCATCACCACCGGCCCCCGCCCGTCGCTCTTGATCACCGTGGCGCCGGCCCCCGCTTCTCCTATGATAACGACGGGCCGATCGACGAGGACGTTCGTCATGATCTCGATCTCTTCGAAGCGTTTCACCACGGTCCGGGTCCAAACTCTGTCGTAGACGCCCGGCGCCACCAGGACCGTATCGCCCGGCGCGGACGACTCGACCGCCTCCTGAATGGTCGCAAACATCGAGGGTACCCTGATAGTCTCGCCGCAGGCCGGCTGCGTCGAGACGGCCGGCAAAATGATCACCGCAAAGACTATTGAGGCAGTAGATCTCATGACATCCTCTCAGGCGCTTGGCTCCAGTAGAGAGAGACCTCCGTCGCGGCCGGCCCGTTCGGCCGGCCGCCGGGCGCCTATCCGAAGCGCGCCGTCGAGCAGATCTTACCAGATACGAGCCCTCCGCGAAAGACCAGGGGGGCGGACTGAATGTCGTTGACCACGGCGGGGACAAGTTGTAAAAGTTGACATGGTTCCTTTTAGTCCTCAAAACGCGGCAAGGCCGGAGGCCTGGGAGAACGTCATGAAACACATGTCTGCACTGGCCCTCTTGATAGTTGTCCTGTCCTTCTCAGCAGGTGATTGCCTCGCACAGGTCTTCGGACATTTCTCTTCAGCCGGCACCGTCGGCCGCTACGGGAGGTCCGCCGGGGCTTACTTCATCGTTTCTGACGACGTGATAGGCCTTTTGAGCCAGTTCCGCTACGGACCTGCGGATGCATTGGACATTGGCCTTCAGATCGGCGTGGAGACCGTGGACGAGCGCATATCCGTTGGCGGCTTCTTCAGCGAGGAGGACGACACCCGCGTCCTCCTGGCCGGAGACGCAAAGTACCTGATCCGAGGCGCAGACGAGGAGCTGCCCTTCGATATCTCCCTTGACTTCGGGGTGGGATACGTGGACCTGGAGGATGCAAGCCGGTTTCTTTTCAAGGCGAGCGGGCAAGGGGCCTGGCGGGGGCATGAGCCGCGATCGCGAGGGCTGGAGCCGTATATAGGGCTGGTGGTCGCCGCGAAAAGGACGGCGATAGACCTTCCAAGGGGGGATGAGACGGACATAGACAACGACCTGGAGGTCAGGCTGGGAACGGTCTACCGGCTATCCGCCGTCGCCTCGGTGGTCGCGGAGTTGCAGGCCGGGGACGATACGTCTTTCGGATTGGGCCTAAACTTCGAGTTCTGAGCAGGGCGGGCGCCGCGGCGCCGGCCCGGCACATGTATGTCTTCACGAGCCGGGCCCGGAAGGGGCTCCCCGGCAGAATCTACAGCCAGTAGAGTATGCGCCCGCAGTTCTCGCAGACGCTCACGTCCTCGCCGCGCTTCGGAGAAGACTGGTGGGACGTCGGCAGACCCATGAAGCAACCCAGGCAGACGCCGCCCTGCACCGGCACAACGGCCCTGCCGTGTCTCAATGACACGCGTTCGTACATCGCGAGCCATTTCTCGTCGATCTGCTTGGCGAGCTTCTCTCTTGCCTCCTTCAACTTCGCGAGATTTTGGATCTTGAACCCGAGACTCTCCTCTTCCTGTTTCGATTCCTTGATCATCAAGTCCAGGTCCTGCAGCGCCACAAGCAGGCGAATGCTCTCATTCATCAGACCGTCCTTCGGAAAGCACGCCCAAGAACTCGTCGAAAGAGCCGGCTTCCATGAGTCGCCCTCTCACCGACTGTTCCTTGATTAACTCCACCACCTTGCCCAGAAACGGCAGGTACTGATTGAATCGGTCCTGCGGTGGCGCAAGGATGAGAAAGAAAAGCTGCACCGGCTTGTCGTCCATGGCTTCGAAGGGTACGCCTTTCAACGATCTCCCGAAGACCACCATTATCTGATCGGCGGCAAGGGAGCGCCCGTGCGGAATCGCCACACCATGGCCGATACCGGTGCTTCCGAGCGCCTCGCGCCTTTCGAGCATCTCCAGAATGAGCGACTTGTCCTTTATCTTCCCGGCTTTGGACAAGGTATCGACCAACTCCTCAATGGCGGCGCTCTTCGTCTTGGCCTCCATGTCCGGTATGAAGAGATCCTTGTCGAAGTACTCCGCCAGTTCCTTCTTCTGCTTCACTGCCATGCCTCCAATTCCATTACGGCCCGATCGCCGCCGGATCGCACCTTCGCTTGGCCCCCAGGCACTCGGCGGGGGGACACCCCGCAACCAGAATCTAGCAATCGGCCAGTCGGGCTGGCAATCGTTTTTTCTCGCGCCCTGAAGAACAGGCGGCACGGCGGGACCTCAGCGACCTGCATAATCCCACAGTAGCTCATCGATCTTCCGCCCAAGCCGTTCTCTCTCCGTGCGACTCATGGCCTTAACCAGTTGTCGGGCTTCGGGGCGGCCGGATTTCGCCGCCTCCTCCGCTGTGCACTCCAGGTCGAACTCCACCGAGGGGTTCTCCAGAGACCCCCCTACGCTGAAGCAAGCAGGTATCCTGCCCTCGTGATCCGCCAGAAGTCCGGCCACGATGGCGGCCGCCGCCCCCTCGGATGCTATCACCGCCGACGGAATTCGTCCGACGAGCGTCCCGCTCAAAGATCCGCTGCCGGCCACCGCGCCCGACGCCTCCCACGTCGTCCCCGCGGAATCCAGAGTCATGTCGACCGCCGTCTCCCCCGTCCGGCATACGAGAACCTGTGCGACGGCTCTATCAACCTTCAATCCCTCGGCCGGCAGAGGGATCAACTCCGCCAGAGGACCTTCTGGGTCCACCACGGCATTCCCGACCTCGATCTCGCCCTCGACTTCGACCGCGTCGCCTACGGCCCCCGGCAAGTGCCCAACTTCGCCCTCTACCTCAAAACGCCCACTCAGACGCCCTGACTTGAAAAGCTCCAAGCCGAGGCCCTCTCTAATAAGCGCCGCGCCGTCGCAATCCGACAACCTAATGTGAGCTTTGAGCGCAACCCCGGATGCGCCCGGTGCAAGCTCCATCGAGATGTCCGCCGCGCCGCCGTAGAAGCTCTCCAGGGAAAGCCGGACGCGAGCCGCCGGCCGTCCCTTCGCGGACAGCGTCGCCTCGCCCCGGAGCTCGTGACCCGCAAGGGAAAGCAACGCGCCTTCGATCTCCACTGAATCCGCGGTGTCCGACACAAGGCAGGTCGCGGAAAAGCCGGCATCGCCGAACCTCCTTGTCTCTCCCTCGACCCTCACTTCAATGCTCTCCAACCCGGCTTCCGCAGGCGCCCTCACCAACACCCCCTCGACGCCCCGAGCGAGCTCTCCTTCCCGCCCCGACCCTAGAACGCGGCCGCCGGTGAGGAACACGGAGTCCGAGCGGACCGCCACCCACACGGGGATCAGCAGCGCCCGCGCGAACACCTCGGCCTCGTCCGCCGAGGATGGAAGAACATATACCGGATCGGAGATCTTCGCGCCCCGGAAGCCCCAATCCCCCGAAACCAGCGAACCCAGGCTCAGATCCGCCGCCGCCGAGGACACGGTGAGTGAGCCTCCCATGGAAAAGCCTCTCACCGACGCGGCCATGCGAAGGAGGCTTACGCTGACCTCGTCTATGCTCACAGGCGTTCCGAGTGCGGACTCCAGCCTATCCGACAATCCCTCCGGGCTCGAGACGCGAGATACCAACGCTCGCCCCGCGACGAGGGCCGCCACCACCAAGACCGCCAGGGCCGGCACCAACAACGCCCAGCGCGCCGATCCCCTCTCGACCGAACGGCTCGTCATATGACCTCCAGGTTTGATCGCCTCACCCATCCCGCCATCTCCGGGCCCAACAGCACTTCGACCCACTGTCCCCCGGATCGCTTGACCCTGACAACCGCGCCCTCCCCCAGAGAAGTCTGCACCACAAAATCATCGCCGGGGCCGCTCAGCACTCTTGCCGACGGGACGATAATCACCGCTTCCGTTCTGTGCACGTCCGCCCAGAGCTTAGCCCCGAAACACGAGGCGAACACGATTACTCCGCACCCCGCCGCCGCCGCCGCGTAGAGGGCGATCCTGCGCGGGCCCAGCGAGAGCACGCGCAGAGACAGCGCCACCGCCAGTGCGAACCAGGAGATCGACGTGGCAAGCAGCGCCCCATCCGTCGAAAGCACCTTGTAAGGGGAGAGGATCATGTCCAGCAGCCGCGAGCTCCGGGGCTTCGGAGCGCCCTCGCGCACGAGCGACTCGATGAAGTCGAGGTTTGCCCTGACGTCCTCGTCCGTCGGCGCAAGCTCCGCGGCGCGTTTGCACATGACCAGGGCCAGGCCCGGTCGCCCGGTCCTCAGGTAGCAGTTGGAGGCGTTGTAGTATAGCTCAGGCGCTTCCCATCCCTCTCTCATAATCCGCTCGTAAATCCCCAGAGCCTCCTCGTAGTTCTCCTCGGCGTAGAGGGAGTTCGCCCTGGCAAAGCCCTCCTCCGGAGAAAGGGCCCCTGCCGTTGCAAAACAAGCCGGCGTCAGACATGCCGCCACCAGCGCGCCCAAGAAAATGTGCCTGCTCATCTCGATCTCACTCTCGCCTTCTCAATCCGATCGATCAAATCCGAGACGCGGGATACGGCGTCCCGGAGAGACCCCTTCGGCGCGCCGCCCGGAGCGAAAGCCGCCCTGTCGCACTCCTCCAAAGCCGCGGCCGCTTCACGGGCCAGCTCTTCAGGTATCCCCAGGGACCTCAGAACACGCGGTACGTCGTCAATTCTCAGTCCCGAAGCCGAGACCGTCGCGATGTCGGCCATGTAGCCCCGAAGCGCTCCGGAGACGCTTTTCCACGCCTGAGCGGTCGACTCCGACTCCGCGGGGGAAATCGCCCGCGAGAGGGCCTTCAAAGCCTCGCGCCCGGCTCTCCTGGCCCGCGCTCGCGCCGGGTCCTTGCGGGCTCTCTCTCCGGCCGCCCTGTAAGCGTAGGCTCCGAACAGCATGACCGGAGCCAGAAGTTGTGCCAGGATGAAGCCCAAGCTCTTGTAAAGCCTGTCCCCCGCCGGCGAGAAGTCCGGCATCTCGGTCTTTATATACCTGATGTCCTTCACGAAGTCGCCCCCGCGGCCCGCGGCGGGCCATTTTACCTCGGCGCCTTCCTCCCCGGCTCGGACGACTATCCTTATCTCCTCGGACGACGCGATCACGTACCGTTCCCCGCCGGGGTCGAAGTACGGGAACTCGACCGCCGGTATCACGTACTCGCCCGGCACTCCGGGAATGTATACCTTGGAGAAGGACTTGGTGCCCTTTACCAGCCCGTCGTCCTTCTCCAGGTCGGTGGCCCCCCCGGAGTCATAACTTCGGAATCCGCCCAGCTCCGGCAAGTCGATCTCCCCCACAGCGCCGACGTTGCCGGCGCCCGAGAGGGTCACGGTGAGTGTGACGGGCTCCTCGACCATGACCTCGTGTAGGTCCACGTCTGCCGTGACCGAAAACCTCCCGACCGCCCCGCTAAAGCCCTGCGGCCTGCCCCTCGAGGGCAGGGGCAGCACTTTCACGTCGAGCCTCTCGCTCTCCGCCGACGCCTTTCTTCCCGCGGACGTCAGGCCTCTGAGCATTTGAAATGGACCGACTCTCTCCCTCAGCACGCACTCCCATCCGGCCGGCCCGATCTCCATGACCCCGTCGGTGGTGGGAAACAACGCCATCGCGATCTCGGTCACGTAATACTGGATTCCATCCTTGACCGCGTAATAGCTCTTCTCGCCCGGCAACTCCTCCACCCAGAACCCGGTCGTCGACGGCGGAACGAAGCGGCTGTCCAGCAGGGCAGTCCTGCGGTAGAAGCGAAACGTCAGCGTAACCTGCTCGCCGACATAGACGCGCTCCTTGTCGAGCGAGGCTTCGAGTGAGAGGTCGTCCGAAGCCGCATCCGAAGGCCCGGCGGCGGGCGGACGGGCGGAGGTCGAAGCGGTGACAGTTATCTCGATCTCCTCGGTCAGGTATTCGCGCCCCTCGTGCTCGACCGAGACGGCCGGAATGACGCACTTGCCCTCCGACTTCGGCACCAGGACGAACCTGGACACCTTGCTCGAGGTCACGCGCCCATTCACAAGAGAGAAATTGGTGCTGGTGCCGGAGGGGTAGACGTTGAAGTCCGGCATATCGGGAAGCTTCGGCGCGGGGAGGCTCTGGAAGCCCCCGCTCACCGTTACCGAGAGCAGGATCTCCTGTCCCACCGCCGCCGTGCGCGTGTTAACCGAAGCCGACACGTCGATCTCGGCCTCCGCCCGGGCGCCCGCAAGCGAGATCCCGAGAGCAGCCGCGCAGAAAATCACAAGGGCCTTTATCACCAGTCCTTCTCCACCCCCTTGCGCTTCACCCTAGACTTCATGCGCTTGCTCAGTAGATCCCGCTCGTCGCCGGCCAGCGCCTCCAGCAGCCTCTCGGCCTCCTCTTTGGTGAAGCGGGCACCCGGGGCCGCCTCCCCCGACAGGGACGGCTCCTCCATCGAGCCCCGGTCCTCCCCCTGCCCCGTTCCGCCGCCGGGCGCATCCCGGCGCTGTTCGCCCACACGCTCCTTCCCGCCGGCAGGACCTTGCCCTCCCGACCGGTCCTCGCTCGACTCCTCCTCGTCCTTGCCGCGAGCGCCCCGCGGGGGCTGCCGGCTGTTCTGGAGCATACGCAACGCCACTTCGAGGTTGTGCTTCGCGTCTTCGTCGCCGGGGTTCAACTTGAGAGATTCGATATACTGCTCTATCGCCCCTTTCGCGTCGCCTGCCCTCAGCAGCGAGTTTCCCAGGTTGTACCTGGCCCGCGCGCCCAAGGACGGCTCGGCTTCCGCGGCCGATCCCGCGTAGTGGCGCGCCGCCGCATCGTACTTATCGAGTTTGTAAAGTGCGTTGCCCGCGTCGTAGTACAAAGACGGCGACGGCTCCTTCTCGAGAGCCTCTTTGAAACGCGCCAGGGCGCCAAGATAGTCTCCCTCGTTGTAGAGCTTCACCGCGTCATCCGCCGGGGAGGCGAAGGCCGGCGTGGCCGCCATCAGAATCGAGCAGGCGAGGACCGGCGCCCAAAGGGGCGGTCCCGGTCTCCTCCTGTCACGGACCGCCCAATCGACGGCCAGAAGGAAAACGGCGGCCATGGCGAACAAGTGAAACCTCTCTCCCTTGTGCGTGTACGAGGTGGGCCTCTCCTTCTGGGGCAGCTCTTCGATGTCCTCAATCAGTCCCTTCAGACCCACCCCTCCGGGCCCCTGCACGTGCAACGCTCCGTTGGCCGTGACCGCGATCTCTCTGAGAACCTCGGCCTCCAGGCGGGTCAGCACGACGCGTCCGTCTGAGTCCCTCCGGAGACCGCCCTCGACCCCACTGGGCGAAGTCGGTATGGGAACGCCTGATTCGCCTCCCATACCGACGCAGTAGATCGGCACCCCCGCTTCGACGGCGCGCTTCGCCGCCTCGGCGGCTCGGCCCTCGTGGTCTTCTCCGTCGCTGACTATCAGGACCGCCCTGGTCCTATCCTCGGCTCTGTCGAAGCTTCCCAGGGCCCTGTCGATAGCCTCGCCCAGGTCGGTTCCCGGCTCCTCAACGACGCCCCACTGGATCGCGTCAAGGAACATCATGGCCGCCCTGGAGTCGGCTGTCAGGGGGCAGACGGCGACCGCCGATCCCGCGAAGGCCACTATGCCTATCCTACTTCCACTCATTTCGGAGATCAGCGCCGCGAGCTCGGACTTGGCCCTCTCGATCCTGTTGGGCTTGACGTCCTCGGCGAGCATGCTTGCCGAGACGTCCAGGGCCACTATCAGATCTATTCCCTCCGCGGAGCCGCGCGTCGTCTCCCACCCGACCTGCGGCCGCGCGGCGCTCAAAACCGCACACGCAACCGCAAGGAGCGCCAGAGTCAGCTTGAGCGCCCTTCTCTCCGGGCTGTATCCCTCGGCCAGAGCCGCTATGAGGGGCGGCTCTCCCATCCTCGCAAAAATCCCGCGCCTTCTGAGCTTCATCAGAGCGGCCAGGATCGCTATCAGCGGAACGGCCGCCAGCGCGATAAGATAATGTTGTTCTGCGAATGTCAAGCTCCCCGCCTCCCCGGCGCGGCCTCGCGTTCCGCGCCGGCCGATCTACGGGTAAACCGGAGCGGCGGCCGTCTCCAGGAGCAGCGCCGCTACCAGCATCATCGCGGCGAGAGCGGCCAGGTAAGGGCCCAGTTCCCTGTACGCGACGTATTCCACGGACTCGATCGGCGATTTCTCCATCTCGCTTATCTTCTCGTAGATCTCGCCGAGCGCCTCGGGGCTCGTTGCTCTGAAATACTGCCCGCCCGTCTCCTCGGCGATCCTCCTGAGCGTCTCCTCGTCGAGGTCGAACTGCCTTCTCTCGTATCTCTTCCCGAGCAGAGGGTCTTCGACGGGATACGGAACCAGGCCGACGGTCCCCGCCCCTATCGTGTATATCTTAATGCCCAGCGTCGCGGCCAGTTCCGCCGCGGTCAAAGGGTCCACCCTGCCCGAGTTGTTCCGCCCGTCCGTTAGAAGCACTATGACCTTGGCCTCGCTGTCGCTCTCTCGCAGCCTATTGGAGGCCGTCGCTATCGCCATGCCTATCGCGGTGCCGTCCTCGACCATCCCGAAATCAATGGAGCCCAATAGATCTCTCAGCAATCCGTGATCGAGCGTGAGCGGGCAAAGGGTAAAGCTCTCCGAGGCGAAGACCACGGCCCCTATCCTGTCCCCGGCCCTCGATGAGACGAAGCGACCGGCGACGTCCTTGGCGACCTGGAGCCGGTTTCTCGGCGCGAAGTCCTCGGCCTTCATGCTGCCCGATGCGTCCACGGCGAGCACTATGTCTATCCCCTCGCCGACCATGCGAACCTGGGTGCTACCCCCCTGCGGCCTCGAGGCCGCGACCACCAGGGCGGCGATGGAGGCATATCTCAGGAAGGTGGCCACAGGCCTGACAGCCGATCTCCAGCCTCTGGGCAGGCCCAAGAGCGGCTCCACGGAGGAGAAACGGAACGCGGCGGGCCTGGAACCCCGACGTCCGAACCACCACGCCGCAAACAACGCCGCGAGCGCGATAGGTATCAGGTATGGATGCGCCAATCTCATGGCTTTCCGGTGTCCTTCGCCGCTCCAGCCGCCCCGCGGGCTTCCGACCCGGGTGCTGCCACCGCCTCCTCAGCGCGCTCCGCGCCCCCCGGTCGTGGGGCGGGCGCGCTCTCCCCGCTGCCCCGCGACGTCTTTCTCACCAGGTCCGCAGCCCTTCTCGCCGCCGCGAAGGCCCTGTCTATCCCGGGCCTGTGCTTGGCGAACTTGACCATGTCGCTTTCTATTAGTATCTCGAGCGTCTCGTTCCTCACGGTCCTCGGCAGTCCCAGGTACTGCATGCGCCTGTCGAGCTCCACGGTGGTCATCTCGGGCGCCGGAACAAGGTATCGTTGACCGAGATATACCCTAAGGGCCTCGGAGAGCTCCGTGTAAAACTCCTTGAATTCCCCACGCTCGAGCAGGCCGGATCCCACGAGGCTCTCAAGTCTCTCCAGAGCGACCACGTGCGCCGCGGGCACGGCCGCAGGGCGCTCGTCCGTGGTTCCCACGCGGCGAAGGTACACCGCCAGGGCGACGGCAAGAGCGGCCGCGGCGAGTCCCACGGCAACCAAGGTGACCGGCCCCGGAGAGGCCCCCGGCGTCGTTGCCAGACCTTTGATGTCCCTCATGTCCGCCTCGCCTTCGCCAAGCACACTGGCGACGTTGATACGAAGGGTATCGCCGGCGAGCACGGTGGTGTCCCCGCGGGAGTCGACGACGGCCACCGCGGGAGGGGCAATGGCGTGCTCTCCAGGCGAGTAAACGGACAGCACGAGCTCTTCCGTGAAAACGGTCCCTTCGCCTTCGAGGATCCGAGGGGGGATTTTCCGCCGCGCCAGCACGTGAAAATCACCAAGCCGATCGAAGCGCTCGGCCGGGAGCACCTGTGAGCCTTCGGGCGCGAGGACTCGCACGTGATAGGTTAGCGTATCCCCGACGCTCATGATCGACTCGGACGCGGAGGTCTCGATGGCCGCCTCCGCGCCCGCCGTGCTCGCGAAGAACGCGAGAGCCAGCGCTACGGCGGCAAAAGCGACACAAGAACGGGGCATCGTCCTCTCCTCATCCGGTTCTCTTGAGGCGCAACGCCCTCTTTCGGAAGAAATCCATGAGCGGCGGAACATAAGGGCGATCAGTCATGAGCTCAACGCCGTCCACGCCGGCGGCCTGCAGCCCGGCGTTGAGTAGGGAGCGTCTCCTTCTTGTCGCCTCCTTGTAGGTCCTTCCGACCACCGGATCCGAGGAGTCAAGGGTGATCAGCCTGCCCGACTCGGCGTCCTCCAGGGTCAACAAACCACCTCGGGGCAGCTCCCGCTCCCACGGGTCGGACACAACCAGCGCCACGACGTCGTGCACGCCGTTTGCGATCCTCAGCGGCCGTTCGTAGCCCCGCGAGAGGAAATCCGACACCACGAACAGAACGGCCCTCCTCTTAAACACCTTGCACGCGTACTCTAGGGCGCCGCTGAGATCGGTACTCTTGCCCCGGGCCTCGGCGCCCAGGACCTCTCGTACCACCCTGAGGACGTGGCGCCTGCCCTTGCGAGGCGGGATGAACCGTCGCACCCCCTCGTCGAATATGACGAGACCGACCCTGTCGTTGTTGCCCACGGCCGCGAACGCGAGAACGGCGCAGGCCTCCGCGGCGAGCGACGCCTTCAGCCTGCCGGAGGTGCCGAAATTGCACGAAGAGCTGGCGTCGACCAAAAGCGCCACCGTCAGCTCCCTCTCCTCGGTGAATCTCTTCACGAAGGGCTGTCCCATGCGCGCCGTGACGTTCCAGTCTATGGTCCGGACGTCATCCCCCGTCATGTACGGGCGGACCTCGGCGAACTCCATGCCCCTTCCCTTGAATACGCTCTTGTACTCGCCGGAGAAGAGGTCCTCGGCCAGATGACTGGTCGTGATCTCGATCCGCCTGACGGCCTTGAGGATCTCTTGAAGCTGCAACTCAGGGAACCTCTACCTTGTCCAGGACTCTGTCCACTATCTGCTCCGCCGTGATCTCCTCGGCCTCCGCCTCGTAGCTGACGATTATCCTGTGCCTCAGAACGTCGGGGGCCACGGCCTTAACGTCCTCCGGCGTTACGTAGCCCCTGCCCCTCAGGAAGGCATGGGCCTTGCCGGCCGTCGTAAGGTATATCGTTGCCCTCGGGGACGAGCCGTAGGCGATGAGGTGCTTGACGTCCAGCCCGTAATCGCCGGGTCTTCTAGTGGCAAAGACGATGTCCACGATGTAGTCCTTCACGGCGTCATCAATATATATCTCACGCACCACCGATCGCGCTCGAACCAGATCCTCAGGGGCGACGACGGCTTCCACGGTCGGAATCTTCGCGCCGGTCATCCGGTCCAGGATGGCCCGCTCCTCCTCCTTGTCCGGATAGCCGATCACGAGCTTCAGCATGAAGCGATCGACCTGGGCTTCGGGTAGGGGATAAGTGCCCTCCTGCTCTATGGGGTTCTGTGTGGCGAGCACCAGGAAAGGCTCCTCGAGCGGAAAGGTTGTGTCCCCTATGGTCACCTGCCTCTCCTGCATGGCCTCCAGCAGCGCGCTCTGGACCTTCGCGGGGGCCCGGTTTATCTCATCGGCGAGGACCAGGTTTGCGAAGATAGGCCCCTTCTTCGGGGTAAAACCGCCGTCGCGCGGGTTGTACACCATGGTTCCGGTCAAGTCGGCGGGCAGCAGATCGGGGGTGAACTGCAGCCTCTGGAACGCGGCCTTGATGCAGCTTGCCAGCGTCCTCACCGACATGGTCTTGGCGAGTCCGGGGACGCCTTCGAGAAGTATGTGCCCGTCGGCCAGGAGCCCTATGAGAAGTCCCTCGATCATCTTCTTCTGGCCGACGACCACTCTGGATATCTGAAGCTGCAGCGACTCCGCGAAAAAGCTCTCGTCCCTCACCCTGGCGCTTATCTCCTCGAGATAATTCTTCACAACCTCCTCCCCGCGCCGTCGCGGCGCGTACGGTTGAAAACAGGATGCTGTCTGTATGGACGGAACGCCCGGCCGGATAGCCGGCGCATGTGAGGTCTGCTCCCGAAGGAAACCCGTCAGCGCGAGGAGTCGTACTCGAGCTCCGCGAGGAAGACCTTGGCCTTGCTCAACTCTTGATAGCCCGGATATGAGTCCACGACCTCCTGAAGGATCTTCATCGCCTTATCCGGCTGGCCGGCGGCCCTCCAGCAGCGCGCCGCGAACATCAGGTCCTCCGCGGCCACGTTACCTCTGTCGTACGAGCGGGCCACCTCTTCGTACAGCTCGGCCGCCTCCTCGTACTTCCCGGTGTTCTCCAAGCAGGCCGCGATGCCCCTTTTGGCTTGGCCTACGGTCAGTCTGTCGCTCTTTTCCCTCCTGAGATATTCACGGTAGGCCTCCAACGCCGCCTCGAAATCTCCCATTTCGTATCTCACGTGCCCCAGGTACAGATTGGCGAGCTTTCCGCTGGCAGTGCCCCGGTGACGCGCCAGGACGTCCTCGAAAGCGGCGGCGGCGCCCGAGTAGCTGCCGTACCTCTGCTGGATCACTCCCGCCAGGAGCTGCTCTCTGGCTTCCTCGTTGCCTGATCTTCTGGAGCTCACGATGAACGCTCCCCCGGCGATGGCCAGGGCCACGAGGACCACGCCCAAGATCATCTTCGACTTGTGCTCCTCGATGAAATCGGCCGCACGGAAAGCGAAGGTGACGAAGGCGTCCTCTTTCATCTCCCGCTTGCTCAGTCTTCTCCCCTTCAACTTGACCTCCTATTACCCCCAACCACGAACAGCTACCTCGCCCCCAGCGCCTCGCCGACATCGGCAACAAGCAAAGAGGGACTGACGCCCTCATAGCCCAGCTTCGCGGCGGCGGACTCCGCGTTCAACATCTGGCCCTCTCTCCACAGATCCTTCAAGAAGGCTCCGGCCTCGACCGACGAAAACCAATTCTCACCGAACTTCTCCTCCAGCACCCTGGAGAGCTGCGCCGACAGGAAATAACCCTGCATGAGGACCGCGCTGTCGAGCTCGCTTATTTCCAGAGCCGCTCGGTTCTTGTCCAGCACCGGATCCCACTTCATGTATTTCTGCAGAAGGTCGCCATACAACTGCTCCGGGGCGCCCGCGCCCGAGTAGGTGCCGATCTGAAACAGGGTTGACACGCAGTTTCTGCGCGTCTCGTACAGCAGGACGAACGCCCTGTGTCTCGCCACCGCCTCGGCGATCTCGGGGTCGAGCCCGGCCACCCCCGTCAGCCACGCCGGATCGCAGGCCAGTCGCTCGAAGAGCAGGCCCGCCGCCTCCCACATGCCCTTGTTGCCCAGCCTCCTCAGCTCGAAGTACTCCTTCTGCCTTATGCTCGCGATGCACTCCGCCTTGCCTCGCATGTACAGATGCGAGGCAAGATCGCAAGTTCCCCCGATTGGGACGAAGCACATTTTGATATCCTCGGGCACTATGAGCGGGAAGACCCGAGGCGCTATTGATTCCCCGCAGAACTCCTCCGACTCGATCTTGAGCTTCGCCTTCCTGGCTTTGAGGTCCATCGACTCGAAGAAGTCTTCGACCAACGATTTCGCGTTATTCGAGACCAGGTCGCCGTCGAGCCAGCTGCCTCTGAGGATGTACGGAATGTCGTATCCCCGCGCCCTTCGCAGATCGACTTGCAGGCGATCGCAGAGGAGCCGGGTCAGCTCGGCGGTATACAGAGAGTCGGTGGCGGAGAGGAAGCTCTCGGCATCAGCTTCCAGGGACGCCTCGTCAAGCTCCCTCACCGTGGAGATCATGTCCAGATATGACTCGAAGCCCCATTGCGTCAGCCGCTCGTCCATTTTCGACAGGATACCCGACTTGAAGAACTTCAGAGGCTCAAGGTGGGTGTTGAACGCGATGTACATCTGCCTGCGCGTGTCCCTGTCCTCTTCCATGGCTATGGCTTTTCTCACGTCGGCGAAGCTGACGCTCTCTCCGTTATAGGAGATGGTGGCGGTCATCATGAAGTCGTACATCTGGTCGATGTCCGGCGCCGCGTAGAACCTGACGGCGGAATAGCTCAGAGCGTCGGCGAGAAGGTTCAACGCTCTCGCCTCCTTGGGGTCCGTCGCCGCGGCCGCCTTCTCGCGAATGAGCCCTATCTTCTTCTCCTTGAAGAGATAATTGAAGTCCTTGTGGGACGACTCGTATTTCGGCTTCTTGCCTTCCGCGTACAGCTTATACTCGTTCTTCGTCAACGAAATGAAGAACTCCTCGCACTTCTGCCTGATTCTATCCACCTCATCGGCCGCCCACGACGGTCCGACGACGGTCAGCGTCACGCAGAAAAGCAGCACCGAGGCGATTACCAACATCCCGCGGCTGTTAATCACTTTCTATTCCTCCTTCTTCGGCTCCCTTTGTCCCGGGCGCAGCTTGGATCCATCTCCGCCATTACCGAAGCGCCGGCTCCGCCCACTCCGCCTTCCCGGGCATTGTCCCAACTCTCACTCCAGCACTGTTGACAATAAGGTCGCTCGCAAACAGTACAACTTCCTACACACTCTCGGCAACAAAGATGTCCGTTTTGACACACCGACATCTCGAGCGAGCGGCTCCCACACACGTCACAAGACGGCCCCAGGATCTCGCGCGTGGTGTGGTCGTAGAAGCACTCTCTCTCGGGAATCGACGAACCGGCGACTATCAAGGCCGCCTTCCGCCTCGGCATGAAAGCCTCCTCTATGGAGAAGAGCCGCACCTCGATGCGCGGCCTCAGGCGCTCCGTGGCCTCCGAGAGCTTCCTCTTCCAATCGAGCTGGTAGAGCTTTATCTTTTCGGACGCCTCGGGGTCACCGTCGTTCCGGGACCTGGAACGGGCCTTCTCCTCTTGTATCATCCTTCCGTAGAATCCCTCGATCCGGGCTCTCTCCTTGTCGAGCCTCTTCTTTGCGCGCGTCTCCGTCCTTGAGACTTTCTTCGATATCTGCGCCTCGATCGCGGCCTCGACCCTGGGAAAGACCGTGTCTATGCCGGTGACCTCCGCGACCGGCACACCCTCCGCCGGTCCGGCCGCCAGGGAGAGTCCTCCCGGCGCAAAGGGCGAGGGGTCCACCGCCTCGCCACCGACCACGTCCCAGGCCACCGTCCTTATCTCGTCGGGGACCTCGGGCGCGCCATAGGACAGGCTGAAATGAAATAGAAGGACGGGATGGTATACGTCGCTCCGCGCCACGCTCCTGAACGTCGCCCCTTCTATGTCCACGGCGCGCCCCACGGCGCGCGCCACGCCGGAGGGGGCCACGCGCCTCTTGGGCATTGGCAGGAATCCTCTGCCCACCGCCCCTTTCTGCCTCGACAGATCCAGGAAGCTACGATAGATCGGGTTTCCGGGCACCATCAACTCGCCGGTTCTCTTCCTCGACGGCCGGGCGCTCCTGCTCAAGACAAGCTTCAACCGTTTGGTTCCGAAGCGCTTCTGCAACGGGCGCGTGAGCCGCACCTCGATGATCCCGGGGGCGGACTCGACGCGGCAACCCCATGCCGAGAAAACCTCCAGCAGGAACGGCCTCAGCCTGGGCCTGGGATATCTGGCGAACGACGTCGACATCTCGATCACACTCCGAATATATCCTCGTCCAGCTCCTTGACCTTCTCGTAGCGACGACGGGCGAAGTACAGCTCGTCGCCGAGCTGGTCGAATCGCTTCTTCAGCTCCTTATCCGACCTGGAGGAGGACCAGATCCTGAACACTTTGTCCTCGAACGAACCGGCGTCCGCCAGATTGCCGAGGATCATGTCCATCTCTCCTACGACCAGCTCGAACATGCTCAGCTTCTTCTGGAGCACATCCAGGACATAGGACTCGACGGTGCCGCCCGCCGTGAAGTTGAACACATCGACATCACGCTCCTGGCCCAGCCGGTGTACGCGCCCTATGCGCTGCTCTATGCGCATGGGGTTCCATGGCAGATCGTAGTTGACCACGACACGGCAGAACTGGAGATTCCGGCCCTCGCCGCCCGCCTCCGTGCTCAACAACACTCTCTTGTCCCGCCGGAACTTCCTGACCGCGTCCTCCTTCTGGGAGCGGTTCAGGTCCCCGTGGAAACAGGAGATGTCGACTCCTCTCTCATTGAGTTCGCTTGCAAGGTAGTCCAGCGTCGTCTTGAATTGAGTGAAGACAATAACTCTCTCATCGAGCTTCGAGAGGATCTCCAGCAGGCCGTCGAGCTTTGCGTTCCGGCGTATTCCGGCCGCCTTGCCGTGCAGGTCGTACAAGTCCGCCCTATAGTCTGAGTATACTTGCTTATCCTTGATGTTTTCAAGCGTCCTGAGCGCCGCAAAGGAGCTGCTCCCGATCTCCCTCTGGAGCACAAGCAGCGTGAAATACCATCGCCTGAAGATGTCCTCCTCCCCGCTCCAGGCGACCTTGTGAACGAACTCGCTCACCGAATCGTAGAGATCCCGCTCTTCATCCTTTAGATCGAATGCGCGGGTCTCCACGTTGCGCTTGGGGAAGTATATGTTCGTGCCGCTCCTGCTCGTTCTGATCATCACTTCCGAGAGCAGGCCGCGCAGCTCGTCGGTGTTCTTGGGCAACCTCTTGTCGCCTCTCTCCGTGAAGGCCCTGCGGAAGGAGCTGTAGGTCCCCAGGCTCCCGGGCCTCAGCAGCGTCACCAGGTTGAACAGCTCCCTCAGCTCGTTCTGGACGGGCGTAGCCGTCAGCAGGAGCAGGAACTTGGCCTCGAGATGGTTCGCGAACTTGTAGCCCAAGGTCCGCTGGTTCCTGAGCCTGTGAGCCTCGTCGACGATCACGATGTCGAATCCCCGCCCCGCTATCCTGGCCCTGTTCACCGCGGTCTTCGCCGTGTCCAGGGAGCAGATCAGAAACGGGCTCTCCTCAAGCGGCCTGTTTCGGTCATAGATGACGAAAGGCAGCGCGAACTTCACCTCCAGCTCTTCCCTCCACTGTTCGGTCAGGGAGGCCGGCACAAGCACCAGCGCGGTCTTCACCAGCCCGCGCAGCACGTACTCTTTCAAGATCATGCCGGCTTCGATGGTCTTTCCCAGACCGACTTCGTCCGCCAAGAGCGCGCGGCCGCCCATATGACGAAGCACTCTCAGACAGGCCTCGATCTGGTGCTGATAGCGCTTCACCTCTTTGAGCTGGTCCAGGCACATAAGCCTGTCGAAGCCCCTGTTGAGCGACAGGCTCTCGCCCTGCCACCGCAGCCTTACGAACTTCAGCTCGTCCCTTTCCTTGCCCTTGAAAGCCGAGAGCACCTTCCGGGAGTCGGGGTGCAGCATGATCTTCTCGGACTCCGAGAAACCCGACCGGGCGGGGTCCTTCTTCTCAGGAGGCTCTTTCTCCTCCGGAGCCTTGGCGGCACCCGCCGGCCTTATGTCCGGATGCACCGAGGTCAGACGCCTCACCCCGTCCCGGAAAACGACCTCCAGGACGTCATAGAACGGCCGCTCGCGGACCTCCACTATCAACCCCTCCCCAAAGGAGGTGTGGACGATTCGCTCACCTACGTCGTAATTGTGCCTCGCCTCGGGCTCTTTCTTGGCCTGAGCTTGACTCTTCATGGCTCCCCAACCCCTCCAGATCCCGGTAAGTTAGTCGAAGAAGTAAACATGCAGCCCCACCGAGATCTGAAACGACAACGGTATCTCCTCCTCATCACCAAAATACGCAAAGACTTTGCCACTCACGTCGAGGGTCAGCGTTCTCCTTAGAAAGTGCTCTATGCCGGCGCCCCCCATCAGATAGATGTTGTCTTTCTCCGTCCTGGCTGACTGGGTGTTTAGAAGACCCGACTCGGGAAGGAGTATTGAAAGCTGGTAAATGCCGGCGCCGGCATTGAAGTAGCGCATGGTCTCCTTGATTCGGTTCTGGTAGAAGTAGAAATCGAGCCCCGCCGTGGTTATGCGCTGGGAGTCGATCGCGGTCATGTCGTCGGTCCCGAAGATCTTGGTTGAGGCTATGAAGTCCTCCTTGGCTCCGAAGTTGTGCACTTCGAAACGGACTCCCACCGAGGCCCACCTGTTGGCCGCGTACCGGGCGTTGACCACCAGCCCCGGGCCCCAGTCGAAAGGATCGGTGAACTCGGTCCCGCCCGCGTTGTAGCCGTATTGGCCCTGCAGTCCAAAGGAGACCACACCCGACCTCCACGGACGCCTGTACTGCCGCACGCGGCGTGACTCCCCCTCCTGCGCCGACGCAGGCGCCAGGTCACCGAGAGTGCCCAGCAGGACTCCGATCGTTGCAAGCGCTAGGACGACTTTACGCAACATTATCTGTCTGCCCATGGCGAGTGTCCTTTCTACCCCGGCTAAGCCCTCGGGTGAAACTGCCTGTGAACTCTCTTCAGGTACTCTCTTTCGACCTCGGTGTAGATCTGAGTAGTCTTGATCGAAGAGTGTCCGAGGAGCTCCTGAACGGCTCTCAGGTCCGCGCCGCCCTCCAGCAGGTGCGTCGCAAACGAATGCCTCAACACGTGCGGCGTCACCCTCGTGGAGAGCCCGTTCGCGAGCGCGTACTTCTTCAGGATCTTCCAGAATCCCATCCTCGTAAGCGGACCCCCTCGGGCGTTGACGAACGCCCGCTCGCAACGATGCGAGTTCTTGACGGAGGCCCTTCCCTCATTCAGGTACAGCCCAAGCCAGTGCCTCGCCTGCCCGCCTAGGGGAAGGAGCCTCTGCTTGCCGCCTTTACCCCGGATCCGGGCGGTCCCCTCCTCCAGATCGAGCTCCTCCAGCCCGAGGCCTACCAGCTCGCTGACCCTCACCCCGGTGCCGTACATCAGCTCCAGCATCGCGCGGTCGCGCAGTCCCAGCGGAGTCTTGGTATCCGGCGCTTCGACGATAGAGGCCACGTCCTCCCTGCTCAGAGTGCGGGGGACTCTCTTCCACAATCTCGGCGCCTCGAGGTGGCGGGCCGGATTCGCGCGCACCAGGCCTTCCTCCTCCAAGTAAGCATAGAAGCTCCTTATCGAGGCTCCGTGCCTGGCGATCGTCGAAGACTGCAGGCCCTGGGATCTGAGCGCGCCAAGGTAGGCCTCGAGGTCCACCGGCTTCACATCGGCGCTCGCCCGGCGTTTGCGCCCGCGGAGGAAGCCGGCGAGCCGCAGCAGATCGCTCTTGTAAGCGGACGCCGTCCGCGGAGAGACCTGCCTCTCGGTCGTAAGATAATCGAGATAGCCGCCTATCTCCGCCGGCAGGCCCCGTCCCTCTCCCGCCGCTGCACGCGCATGCGCGCGCTCTCGCCCGCCCGCAGAGCGAGGCGCCTTCGCATCGACCTTCCGGCCCCTCGCGCCTTTGCTCCTATCCGCGTGCGCCATCTCGCCCGCCGTTTGAAAGCGACTCCTTTATCCTGCGCGCGGTGGCGCGGCCCAGCCCCGGCAGGGCCGCGATCTCGCCCTCCGTGGCTTCCGCGACGGCCTCGGCGGATCCGAACCTCCTTATCAGCAGAGCCCGCCTCCTCGGTCCGACGCCCGGCACTTCGTCCAGGAGGCTCTTGAGCTGCGCCGTCCCCCTGCGCTTCCTGTGATAGCTCAATCCGAAACGATGGGCCTCGTCCCTGAGCCTCTGGAGGAGCTTCAGCGAGGGCCCGCCCCTGGGCAGGCTCAGCGCGTCCTTTCTCCCTTGGACGTAGACCAGCTCGTTCGCCTTGGCGAGGCCGATTATGGGAACCGTCTCCAGACCGACCCGGGCGGCGGCGGCGGTGGCCGCGGAGACCTGTCCCTTGCCCCCGTCCACGACAATCAGGTCCGGCGGCTCCTCGCCCTCGCGGATCCTGCGAGCGAGGCTCCGCTCTACGACCTCTCCCATCATGGCGGTGTCGTCGGCCCCCCCAGCGCCCTTGACCCTGTATTTCCTGTACGCCCCCTTGTGCGGCTTTCCCCCGACGAACACCACCCGCGAGCCCACGGGGCTCGTCCCGGATGTATTTGATATATCGTAGCAATCAATTACGTATGGAAGAGTCGGCAACTCCATCGACCTCTGAAGCTCCTCCAAAGGTCTCTCCCTTTCAGCGGCGGTCTTGGGCTCCCTGGCCTCCATGGCGACCTTTGCGTTGCGACGCGCCATCTCAATCAGGCTCCTGAAGATCCCGCGCACCGGAGCCCTGAGCGTGACCTTGGACCCTCTGACCTCCTTCAGCCAAGACTCGAGCAATCCCGCGCCTTGCAGCTTCACCGGGATGGCGATCAGGCGCGGCGCCGGCGTGCCCGCTATGTAGTGCTGTTCGATGAACGAGGTTAGTATTTCACCCTCGGAAGTCGATCCTCCGCACCTCAGAAACCTCCGCTCCTGGCCCATCACCTTGCCGTCCCTGACCTTGAGCACGACCACGCACGCCGTTTCTCCCCGGCGCTCGAGCCCCAGCACATCGGCCTCCGGCTCGCTCACGTTCACGGTCCTGCGGCCTCTGACCACGCTCTCCACCGCGGCGATCCTGTCCCGTATGAGGGCGCACTTCTCGTACTCTCTTCTCGCCGAAGCCGCCTCCATGGCCTTTCTCAGGACGGCGAGCAAAGCCGAGCTCCTTCCGGAGAGGAACAGGACGAGGTCCTCCACCACCCGGCGGTATTCCTCGGCCGAGACCCTGTGAACACATGGCCCGGAGCACCTCTTGACGTGAAGGCTGAGGCAGTCCATCGCGAGCCGCCGGCGCGTATCGAGATCGCCGCAAGTCCGCAGAGGAAACACCGTCCGAAGCAGCCTGAGCGTCCTCCGCAGGGACTTGACGTCCGTGTAAGGGCCGAAGTAGCGGGCTCCGTCACGTGCCACCTGCCGCGTCAAAATCAAGCGCGGGTACTTTTCCTGAACGGTGACTTTCAGATACGGGTATCTCTTGTCGTCCTTCAGGGCCACGTTGTAGTGCGGCTGCCGGTCCCTGACCAGGTTGGCCTCCAGGACGAGCGCATCCACCTCCGACTCGGTGACAATGTAGTCGACCGACTCGACCTCAGACATCATCGCCTCGTGCCTGGCGTCCCCGCCGCCCCTGAAATGCGAGCCCACCCGGTCCTTCAACCTCTTGGCCTTTCCCACGTAGAGAATCTTGCCCGACGGCCCTCTGAATATGTAAACCCCAGGATAAGAAGGCATTCCAGCGATTATCTCATTCGACTTCATAAGAGGTCGTCATCTCTTTCTGACTGCGTCGAGGGCCAGCTTGAGCTCCTGGCTGCCCAGCAGCATGGAAAAGAGCACATAGGCGGCGATCCCCGCGGCCACAGGCAGGGCGACGTTGTAGATCTTGGCCATCCCGCCCAGTGGGCCGGCCCAGCCGTAGACCCACGCCTGACACAAATAGGTTACCACGCCCATTCCCAGCGCCGCCGAGATGCTTTTGACGGCGCTTGTCCACCATCGGGGCTCGAAGAAGCCGCCTAATCTCTTTCTGAGGATGATCACCAGCAAAGTCACGTTGATCATCGAGCTCAGAGCCGTGGCCAGGGCCAGCCCCCCAAGCTCCAGGTACCTCATCAATATGATATTGAGAATCACGTTCGCGACCATCGCCACGAAGCTGCACTTGACCGGGGTCTTGGTATCCTTCAACGAGTAGAATGCGGCCACCACGCTCCTGGCGGCCCCGTAGGCTACGAGGCCTATGGAGTAGAACATGAGGGCGGAGGTTACGAGCCCGACGGAGTCCCCTTCGAAGAAGCGCCCGCGCTCGAACAGGAGCCGCACTATCGGGACCCGCAGCACTATCAGTCCCACCGTGGCGGGGGCCATTATGAAGACTATCATCCGCAAGGTCGTGGACAGAGTGTTCTTCAGGTTCTCGGTGTCCTCACGGGCCGCCTGGGAGGACATCGTGGGCAGCGCGGCCGTGCCCAGAGCCACCCCGAACACTCCGAGGGGTAGCTGGACGAGCCTGTTGCCGTACTCCAACGCGGCGACGCTGCCCGACTGGAGAAGCGCCGCCAGGTACGTATCCACGAAGGCGTTTATCTCGGCCACCCCCATGCCGATCACCCCCGGGATCATCAATTTGAATATCCTTCCTATCGCCGGGTGCCGGAAGTCGAACCCGGGCCTGAAGTGCATTCCTTTCTTCCTCAGAATCGGAATCTGGATGAGAAGCTGGCCCGCTCCGCCGACGAGGGCGCCGGCCGCCAGGCCGTATATCTGCATCTTGGGGCCGCCTATGATGCGCGTGCAGAGGAATCCCATGAACGCTATCATGCTGAGGTTGAGCATGGCCGGAGCCAGCGCCGGCACCGTAAAGTGCCTGTGCGAGTTCAGAATCCCCGCGGCCAGCGCAGTCAGGCCGACGAAGAATATGTAGGGGAAGAGTATCTGCGTGAGCGTTATGGTCAGATCGATCTTTCCTGGCACCTGGCCGAACCCTGAAGCGATCAGCCGGACGATCACAGGAGCGAGAATGATGCCGAGCCCCGAGACGAGCGCCAGGACCAGCGAGAGGATGCCAAAGACGTTCCTTGCGACCTCCCAAGACTCCTCCTTCTTACCCTTGGCGAGATAGTCGTTGAACACGGGGACGAAGGACGCGCTGAGGGTTCCCTCGGCCAGGAACGCGCGAAGCATGTTGGGTATTCTGAAGGCCACCGTGAAAGCATCGGCCGCCACGCCGGTTCCGAAGAGGTACGCCTTCAGCATGTCCCTCAAGACGCCCAGTATCCTGCTCAGCGCCGTCCCGGCGCCGAACTTCCCGGCGGCCCTGACGACGCCGAGCGCCTCACTGGCGTTTCCACCGCCGCCCCGGCCGATCTGGTGCAGTGAATCGTTCAAAAGGAGCCTCAGCGCGAAGAAGTGGCGATTTCCCGGAGCCATCATCCTGCGCCGGGCAGCCCCCAGAATAGCGCAGAAATGCCCCCGGTATGCGGACATAGGAGTTTAACACGGAGCCGGCGGGCTTGACAACGCCGCTTTCCCGCCCCCCCGCGGGGCTCCACTGTTGACCGCGCGGGCCGCCCTGTGCTAGTATGGCTCGATGTGCTCTCGGAGGTACCGGGGCACATCTGTTTTGATCCTGTGTATCTTTTTTCTCTTTGGAGGGATCGCGCATGCCACAGCACAAGTCTGCGGCCAAGAGGATGAAGACGAGCGTCGTGAGACGCCAGAGGAACAAGGCGCGCAAAGCCACGGTCAAGAAGGCGGTCAAGGACGTGAGGACCGCCCCCGACAAGGCCACCGCTTCCGAGAGGCTCGTCGAGGCCCTTTCCAGCCTGGACAAGGTCGCCATGAAGGGCACCATTCACAAGAACAAGGCTGACAGGCTGAAGTCGCGGCTGACCAAGTCCGTCAACGCTAAAGAGTCTTGATCCCATCGGCCCGGGCGTTTATGGCGCGAAGCTTATCTCGCACCATCGCCCCGGCCCTTGCGGCCGCCTCTCCGACCTCCACCTTGGTCACATCGTCAGAGCCGCGCTCTTTCAGCTCCACCACTCCCTGTGACAGGCCCTTTGACCCCACGGTCACCCTCAGCGGTATTCCTATGAGGTCCCCGTCCTTGAACTTCACTCCGGGCCTTTCATCCCTGTCGTCGAAGAGAACCTCTATCCCGGACGCCGTCAGGTCATCGTAGATCTTGCCCGCGGCCTCGACGGTGGCCTCGTCCGAGACATTGATCGGCAGCACCAGGACGTGATAGGGCGCGACGCTCATGGGCCATATGATACCGTCGTCGTCGTGCGACGCCTCTATGGCGGCCGCCACCGTTCTCGTTACTCCCAGACCGTAGCAGCCCATGATCATCGGCCTGGCGACGCCGTCCACCCCGAGGAAGGTGGCTCCCATGGACTCGCTGTACTTCGTTCCCAGCTTGAATATCTGGCTGACCTCTATTCCTCTCCTCGACTCGAGCGGCTTGCCGCACTCAATGCACGGGTCACCCGCGCGAACGTGTATGAGATCGGCGTACTCGGAAAGTGTCACGTCCCGGTCAATGTTGACGTTCACATAGTGACGGTCGGCGGCATTGGCGCCCGTCACGAAGTTCCTCATGCTCTTTATCCTGGGGTCGGCTATCATCCTGATCTCCACCCCGAGACCAACAGGACCCGAGAATCCGACGGGAGCCCCGGTGGCCTGTTCTATTCTCTCGGGCGAAGCCATCTCCAGCCCGACGCCCCCGGCGGCCTTGCTCAACTTGGTCTCGTTTATCTCCCTGTCGCCGGGTATGAGCGCCGCCACCAGCCCATCGTCCGTCTCGTAGATGAGCGTCTTCACCAGATCCGCCGGGGTGACGCCCAGAAAGGAGCTCACTTCCTCGACGGTCTTCTTCCCGGGGGTCTCCCTCTCCTCGAGGGCCTTTTCATCCTGGGACTCGGCATCGGGCAACGCGGCCTCCGCCCTGTCGCCGGTCGCGTTGTACCCGCACTCGCAGTAGAAGACCTCCGATTCGCCCGTGTCCGCGAGAACCATGAACTCGTGGGTCACGTCCCCGCCTATCGCGCCGGAGTCGGCCCGCACGGGCAGCGTATCTAGGCCGCAGCGCAGGAACACGCGGTGGTAGGCGTTGTGCATCGCCTGGTACGTCTCTTGAAGCGATTCCTCCGACGCGTGGAAGCTGTACGCGTCCTTCATCATGAACTCCCTGGCCCGCATGACGCCGAAGCGCGGCCTCATCTCATCGCGGAACTTCGTCTGTATCTGATAAAGCGTCACCGGCAGATCGCGGTAAGACCGCAGCTCCCTTCTTACGATATCGGTGATGACCTCCTCATGGGTGGGCCCCAGCGCGAAGCTGCGATCGTGCCTGTCGCTCAGCCTGAACAGCTCCTTGCCGTAGACTCCCCACCGCCCCGTCTCCATCCAGAGCTCTCCCGGATGCATTATCGGCATAAGCAACTCCAGGGCCCCGGTCCTGTTCATCTCCTCGCGAACGATGGTCTCGACCTTCCGGACCACCTTCCATCCCAGGGGCAGCATGTTGAAGATCCCGTTGGCGAGCCTTCTCATGAGCCCGGCGCGCACCATCAATTTGTGACTCACTATCTCCGCGTCGGAGGGGTCTTCCTTTAGAGTCGGGATAAAAGCCCTGCTCCACCTCATTCGAGAACATCCTCCATGGTATAGAATCCGGGCGCCGCCCCGCCGACGAACCGCACCGCCGGAGGGACGCCTCCCGCGAAAGCCTGCCTGCCGTGCGCGCGATGCGACAACGCCAAAGTCTCGCCCATTCCTATGAAGAAAACCTGATGATCGCCGGCCACGTCGCCGCCTCTGAGGGAGTGCACGGTTACGCGCCCTTCCACCCTTTTTCCGGAGCCCGCCGGCCTGGATATCTCAACCGCCTCTCCTCCACTCCCCCTGGCGGAGGCGATTCTCCGCGCGAGCATTGCGGCGGTTCCGCTGGGCACGTCCACCTTGCCCTTGTGATGGGCCTCGACGATCTCCACGTCGTACCCCCCGGGGAGCCTCTTCGCCGCCTCCTCCACCAGAGCGGCGAGAAGGTTCACGCCGGCGCTCATGTTGGGGCTGTAGAGCACGGCCACGCGCCGGGCGGCCTCCCTGATGGAGTCCATCCCCGACTCGGAGATGCCCGTCACACCGCAAACGTAGGCCACTCCGGCGGAAGCACACAGCTCGGCGTAGCGCGGCGCAGAGGCTGCCGAGCTGAAATCGACGAGCACGCCGGCATCGCCCAGGTTGGCGGACGACTGGCCGCGAACAGGAACCCCCGCCGCCGCACCCTCCCCGGATCGCGATCCCGGCGAGACCTCTTTGCCGACCGAGGGATGGTCGTCCCTCTCGACTCCGAAGACGAGCCTGGTCCACGGGCTCTCCATCAAGGCCGCGGCCGTCTCCATGCCCATTCTGCCGCAGATTCCCGCGACCGCCGTCGCGACCTCTCTCCCACGCGAGCTCATGACGTCCTACGCTCCTTTCACGCATTCAGGGGCCAAGGAGAGTCTATTGACCGCCGTATCCGCTGTCAACCACGCTGCTTGACACGGGACCTTCCCCGACAAATGGTCTTCCGACTGATTTGACCTCCAAGAGGACAACGGGTAGGCGGGATCAGAGAAGTGGACTGCGTGCCCCCGCCTCCTATGGTGTGAGATTCGAACCGGCAATAATACAATTATGCCTCAATGGGCTCCGAAAAACGGATAAACCCCGCGCCCAACCAGCGCTTGACATTCTGCTTAACTTTCGATATAATATAACGTTGTGAACCTTGCATGTCACCTCTTCAGGAGGTACGAGTTTGTTTCCCTCTACATGCGCTTGCGATCTACATTATATCGTGCCGTCCGATTCCCGCACTCCGGATGCGGCAGCGGGACGTCACGGGCATCCCGGCTCCGGCAGCACCGTCTCAGGCCGTTCTCTTCACAGCGCCTCGTCCAACGCCCCAAGTCGGCGGAGCCCCGAAGGACTCATACTTGTGGCCGTGGCGTTAGTAATCCTCTGCTGCCTATCACAGGTCGCCGTGGCGGGCGACGCTTGGCTTGCCGTCCGTCAGACGAACGGCCATGACTGGCTCTACACCCTGAACGACATCGAGCGCATCACTTATGGAGGGGACGAGCTCTTCGTGACCACGGCCGACGGTACCGATACCTACGCCCTTGACGCGATAGTGCGTATCGACTTCATCCTGGATACGACTACGGTCGGCGTGGAGGGCCCCGGTGACCGTCCGATACCACTCGATCCGACATACCTATTCCAGAACACACCCAACCCATTTTGGCCGCACACACGGATAGTCTTCGACCTTCCGGCGGCGGGGCGAGCCGAGCTCAAGATCTTCGATGTGAGCGGCCGGCTTATTCGAACGCTGCTCGATGAGAAGCGGCCGGCGGGGCCGAACAGCGTGCGCCGGGACGGCCGCGATGAGACGGGCAGGGCGGTGGCCAGCGGTATCTATTTTTACTCGCTCACGGCGCCCGGGGTGGACGAGAACCGGCGGATGATCTTGGTCAAATAAGCGGCCGGAAGTGGCGGGTTCTGAAACAGATCTGCTGCTAGGCAGCTATAGGATTTGAGGGAGGACTGAACGAAGATGAAACTGGTGCTAATGGCGGTTCTGGCTTTGGCGATGCTCATAGGCGCATCGGCGGGCCAAGCAGAGTGGAGGATGAGAGTGCATCAGGGCGCCACGACCACGTCGTTCGCATGTTCGACTGTGGATAGTGTCACGTACTTTGACTTCAACGCCATGGTTCAGGTCCCGGCAGGCGTTTTCACTCAAGGCGACGGAGGAGCCGTCTGCGGCATCAACGAGCGTGAGGTAACTCTGACCCACGACTTCTACCTGGGTCAACACGAAGTGACAAACCAGGAGTACCTGGAGGCTCTCCAGTGGGCGTATGACAACGGATATGTGACGGCGACGACTTACTCGGTGACGGACAACCTGGATGGCAGCGTCCAGGAGCTTCTGGATCTAGACGCCGTGGACCATGAGATTGCCTTTTCCGGCGGCACGTTCTTTCTCTGTGATGCCGGCTACGGAATCAACCCCGACCATCCGGTCAAGGAGGTGACTTGGTACGGGGCCGCACGCTACTGCGACTGGCTGAGTCTTCAGGCGGGGCTTGGGCGGGCGTATCAACACACAGGCGATTGGGCGTGCAACGGCGGCGATCCCTACGGCGCGGAGGGCTATCGCTTGCCGACGGATGCCGAGTGGGAGTACGCGGCGCAATGGAACGACGAACGGATCTACCCTTGGGGCAACGAGGCGCCGGATTGCAGCCGGGCGAATTTCATTGACACTGATTACTGCGTCGGCTGGACGTCGCCAGTCGGGAGCTACCCGGACGCCCCGGCATCAACCGGGCTCTTCGACATGGCCGGCAACGTCTGGGAGTGGTGCAACGACTGGCACGCTTGTGCCTTGGGGACGTCACCGGCAACCGACCCGACTGGTCCGGAGAGCAGCACTTCCCGCGTGGTTCACGGCGGTTCGTGGGACCACGATGACAGCATCCTTCGATGCGCGGCTCGGACCGCCTACATCTTGCCGGACTTCAGCTACAGCCTACTCGGCTTTCGTGTCTCCAGGACTGTTAGCCCTTGACGCTTTACCATCAGCCCCTGGCCCCGGAATGGGCCGCGACGCCGTACATGGGGCATGTGTCCGTATAGGGAGTTCCCCTCACCGACGGGTTTGTTCGATGCCCGAGCTAATGCATGACCTGTGTGACCCGAGCGCGGGAGGACCTTCTTCGCCGCACGCACTCATCCGTCCCACCAGCGGGCTGACTATATACTTGTCCGGCAGGACCTTCCCGAACAGGTGACCTTCCGAGCGATTTGACCTGCAAAAGGACAACAGGTAGGCGGAATCAGAAAAGTGAGCTGCGCGTCCTCGCCTGCTAGGGTGTGAATATTCGAACCGGCAATGATCCAGTTGAGCCCCAAGGGGCTCTGAAAATCCGGGAGACCCCACGCTGCTTGACACGGCCTCCGGTCCCGTCTCATACTGTCGCCGTCACTTTCCCCGGCTGAAGCCTTCGGCGTCCGAAACTCGAATCGAGAGATGATCGAGCGCCGTGTCCAGGGCCTTCACGGTGAAGGCTCCGCATCGCGGGAGCGCGACGATGAAGCTCTTTGATTTGAACGAGACCGTCATGATCGTCGTCGGGTCCGGCGTGTATCAGGAGGTCAACGACAGGCCGCTCGCCTATCGCCTCAAGGAGCAGATAGACGAACGGGGCGCGGGATCCGAGTGGAGGAAGGCCGTCGTCCTGGGTGACCTCTCGTACGAGGCCGACGCCGTGGTGCAAGGCTGTCCCACGATCTCCATCGGGGGAATAGCGGCCAACTCCCTTTCGGCGCGGTTCTGCCGCATACTGCCGGTCGCCCTGTCAGTCGAGAAGAAGTGCTTCGTCCAGCTCGACATCACCTTCAGGGATCCCAGAGTGCTGCTCTGGGGCACCGATAGCCCCTCCACCGAGAGGGCCGTTTCCCTTTTCACCGGCAAAGGCTTTCTCGAAAAGTACCTGAGACACATCTGGGGATGGTAAGGAGCTCAGGCCACCCCGGTTTTTCTCATCGCGTCCCTCAGCGTTTGAGCGGTGGACTCCGAGGCAGGAGAAAGCGGAAGCCTCACTTCGTCCTCGCACAAGCCCAGCAGATGCAGCGCCTTCTTCACGGGGGTGGGGTTGGTCTCCACGAAAAGCGCCTTGAAGATCGGCCAGAGCTTGAGATGTATATTAGCCGCCTTCTTGACGTCGCCTTCCGAGTGCGCCCTCAGCATCGCCTTCAAGTCCTCGGGCACCAGGTGTCCGGCGACCGACACGACGCCGGCGGCCCCGACCGAGAGCATGGGCAGCGTCAGCGAGTCGTCGCCCGATACGACGGTTATATCGCAAAGACTCAGGATCCGGCTTACCTGATCGAGGGACCCGGCCGCTTCCTTCACCGCCACGATATTGTGTATCTCCGAGAGCCTGGCGACGGTCTCGGGCCGCAGCGACACGCCTGTTCGCGAGGGTACGTTGTAAAGGACGATGGGCAGCGCGGTGGACTCCGCGACCGCCGAGTAATGCCTGAACATCCCCTCGGGTCCGGGCTTGTTGTAGTAAGGCGTTATGAGCATCGCCCCGTCCGCTCCCAGGTCCTCCGCCCGCTGGGTCAGAGCCATGGATATCTTGGTGTCATTGGACCCGGTCCCGGCAACCACGAAGGCCTTGCCCTTGGCCAGCTCCAGGGCCGTCTTTATCAGCTCGTCCCTCTCGTCCATGCTCAGGGTAGCGGCCTCTCCCGTGCATCCGGCCACCACCAGGCCGTCCACACCACCCCCGAGCAGTCTCTCTATAATTCGCGAGAAAGCATCGATGTCGACTCTCCCGTCCTTGAACGGCGTAACCAACGCCACGCTCAGTCCTTCGAACATCTCTTCAACTCCTCTCTTCGCTCAGGGACCGCAGACCCTGTAGGCGAACGCCCCGTCGTAAACAGCTATCGCGGGGCCTTCGAGCTCCAGCTCGTCGAAACCTCCCTCCGGGCCGGCGGAGTGCACGCGCAACAGCTCGCCTCCCCAGGTCCTGACCGCGACCGGCATCTTGACGAATCCCTCCGAGCAGGCCGCCACGGCCGAAGCCACCGCCCCGGTGCCGCAAGCGAGCGTCTCCGCCTCCACGCCTCGCTCATAAGTTCTTATGCGCAACGAGCTCTCACCCGCTACCTGCGCGAAGTCCACGTTCGCCCCCTCGGGCTCGAACGCTTTGTCCGACCTTATCCGCCGCCCCTCCGCCTCGACATCCAGGCTCCCTACGTCATCGTGAAACACCACCGCGTGGGGCACTCCCACCACCAGGTAGAGCGCGGTCGCGCGCTCCCCGCCCACCGTGACCTCCACCCTTGCGCCGAGCCCCTCGGGCGCCGGCATGCCGACCCGCACGCCGCTCTCCTCCACTGTGGCCCTGTGCCGTCCGGCCGGCGAGGAGAACGACATGAGACTGCTTGCGATACTGAGCTCGTGGGCGAAGCGGGCGACGCACCTCGCCCCGTTGCCGCACAGGTCCGCCTCGGTCCCGTCGGCGTTGTAGTATCTCATAGAGAAGTCTTCATCGCCCTTTGGCGGTTCGACGACGATCAGGCCGTCGGCGCCCACGGCGGTCCTGCGAGGGCACATGGCCCCGGCCAGGTTCTCCAGCGGCTCCGGAAGCCGACCATCCCTGTTGTCCATCACGATGAAGTCGTTGCCGGCGCCGCTCATCTTGGTGAAACGGATCAATGTCTCTTTCAACGCACCTACCCCGCAGCAGCCAACTGGCCCGCCTTGAGTCCCGGACGGTCAGCCGCCCTCTCCGCCCAGGAGCCTGCGCATCACCAAGCCGCCTCCGCCTGCGCCCAGGCCGCGGCGTGGGCGTCTCTTCTTGTATATCTTATTCATTCGGGACATCCACCTCCCGGCGCTTCAGGATCAACACTCCCACGTCGGCTACCCGGCCGGGCTTCACTACGACTCGCGCCCGGGCGGCCCAGGGCTCTTCGGCGCGCGTAAGGATCCTGTCACGGTTCAGATCCCTGAACGCCTCCACCTTGTACACGCCCGGCCGAAGCGGCTCCAGGTTGAACCCTCCTTGAGCGCCGGGCTCCGCCTGAGCGAAGTTGGAGCTGTCGGCAACATCCACCGCCGTCACTATGACGGGCGACGCGGAATAGACGCTGTCCGCCCTCATGCTCAACGTCACCAATGAATCGATCACCGCGGCGGCACGAGCGGAGTCCTCGGGCGCCGGGGCCAAGAGGCTGTCCGGCGGAGGAACCGCGGCCGCCCTGTCCGCGCCCACGCCCGCTGAGTCCACCACGCTTCCGGCTATCTTCCCGGGCTCGTCCTCGGGAACCAGGTAGATCGTGATCCCGGAAACCGAGGTCGAGTCACGGCTGAGCGTGACCAGCGAGTCGGCCCCCATGAAGAGCTCTTCGTCGTCGAGCTGGGCGTCTCCGTCCCTGTCCAGATGGGCGTATACGCAATACGAGCCCGCGGCGCCGAGCCCCCGGATCGCGAACTCGCCCCCGCGGCCCGCCTGGGCAACGCCGTCCGGCGAAGAGGCGGCGAAGACCGGCGGGCAATCCTCCCGCCCGAAGGCCCAGACCATGATCCTGAGCGTCCTCGCCCGGCCTATGTCCACTGTCCCCTCGATCGTCCCCGGAGATATGGAATCGCCCGTGCTGAAGAGCGAGACGACGCCTTCAGGGGTCGCGTTGTCTCTCAGGTCCTTCATCCCGGAGGCCAACAGGAGCGTGTACGTCTCGTCCGAGGCCAGGCCTCCGGCCGGAACCATGGTCAGTACCGCGTCATCCCACTCGACGGACTCCATGTCCGTGCGCGGCGTGATGAAAAGGGCGCCTTCCACGGACCTTCTGTCCATCTTCTCGTTGAACGTTATCGTCACCGGTGAGCCGGGCCCCACCTGAACGGCTCCCGAGTCGGGCTCGACCGAGACCACGTACGGAGGGCTGATGTCCTGGGGGCCGCCCGGCGGGAATCCTTTCTGCGCGCAGGAGCCCGCCGCGAGAAGAAACGCCGCCAGCGCGGCCGCGCGGGCTGACAGGAGAGCGGCGCCCGCCGAGCGGCGGCGTCCCGACCGCGCGGACGAGGCTTCCACTATAGTATATAGCGGCTCAGGTCCCTGTCCGCCATTATGGAGCCCAGCTTGCTGGATACGTCCTCCTTGGCTATGACTATGTCTCTGTCCGTTACGTTCGGCACGTCGAAAAGGACGTCTTCGAGCAGCGTGGTGAGCACCGTGTGAAGCCTGCGCGCCCCGATGTTCTCCGTCTGGTCGTTTACCAGCGTGGCCACCCTCGCTATCTCCCGTATGGCTTCGTCCTCGAAGGTCACCCGGACGTCTTCGGTGGCCAGCATGGCCTGGTACTGCTTTATCAGGGCGTTCTTCGGCTCGAGCAGGATGCGTATGAAATCCTCCTCGGTCAGGTTGTCGAGCTCCACCCTGATCGGGAACCGCCCTTGGAGCTCGGGGATCAGGTCGGACGGCTTGCACCCGTGGAATGCTCCGGCAGCGATGAAAAGTATATGGTCCGTCTTGACCATCCCGTACTTCGTCGGCACGCTGCAGCCCTCCACCACGGGGAGTATGTCTCTCTGCACCCCTTCCCTGGACACGTCCGGACCCGCCCCCGGCCTGTCCGCCCCCACTATCTTGTCCAGCTCGTCGATGAATATGATCCCCGAGTTCTGGGCCCTCTCCGTCGCCTCCACGACGACCTTGTCCATGTCCACCAGCTTCTGGACCTCTTCCTGAAACAGGATGGGCCTGGCCTCGCCTATGGTGATCTTCCTCCTCTTCTTCTTCTGCGGTATCAGGCCCCCGAAGGCCTCCTGGAGATTGACCTCCATCTCCTCGAATCCCGTGTTGGAGAATATCTCAACGGTCGGAGCCGTCTTCGAGGCGACGTCTATCTCCACCGGCCTCGCGTCCAGGTCTCCGGCGCGGAGCTTTTCCCTCAGTCTCTCCCTTGTCCTGGCCAGGCTTTCCCGGACCTCGTGCTCCGAACGATCGTCGTTAGGCCTCCTCTCCCCGGGCAAAAGCAGATCCAGGAGCCTCTCCTCCACGAGACGCTCGGCCTTAGGCTCCACGGCCGCCGACTTCTCGTCCTTGACCATCGACACGGAAAGCTCCACGAGATCACGCACCATGGACTCGACGTCCCTGCCCACGTAGCCCACCTCGGTGAACTTGGAGGCCTCGACCTTGACGAACGGCGCGCCTGACAGCCTGGCCAGCCTCCTCGCGATCTCCGTCTTGCCCACCCCCGTGGACCCTATCATGATTATGTTGTTGGGCAGGATCTCGTCCCTGAGATCTCCATCCACGCGCAGCCGCCTCCACCTGTTTCTCAGCGCTATGGCAACGCTCTTTTTCGCCTTCTCCTGACCGATAACGTAGCGATCCAGCTCGCTCACTATCTGTCTGGGAGTCATATCTCCAACGTCGTGCATCTTATCTCCCGTTCATCGCCGTCGTCCGCGTTCGGTATTGCGGGCGGCCGTGCCCTTCACCCTCCCCCGGTCACAGCGCCTCGATGTGAAGCTCCGCGTTGGTGTACACGCAGATCGAGGCGGCGATCTTGAGGGCCTCTTCGACTATCTTGTCGGGAGGGAAGTCGCAGTGCGCGACCATCGCCTTACATGCGGCCAAGGCGTAAGGGCCGCCCGATCCGATCGCCACCAGACCGTCCTCGCTCTCGACCACCTCGCCGTCCCCGGATATTAACATCGCCGTCTCTTTGTCTACGACTGCAAGCTGCGCCTCCAAGCGCCTCAGGTACCGATCCGTTCGCCAGTCCTTGGCCAACTCCACCGCCGACCTCTGGAGGTTGCCTTTGAACTCGTCGAGCTTGCTCTCGAATCTCTCGAAAAGAGTGAAAGCGTCCGCCGCGCCTCCGGCGAACCCGGCCAGGACCTTTCCATTGTACATTCTGCGGACTTTGCGCGACGTATGCTTGATAATGGTCCTTCCCAGCGTGACCTGCCCGTCGCTGCCGAGCGCGCCTCCCTCGGACGTCCTGACGCCCACAATGGTGGTGCTTCTAAGCAATGGTCGCCCCCTCTCTAGTCCCGCCCCGTGGACCCGGACACCTTCATCCTCGCGGGTGTGCCGACTCGATAGTCTGTCTCAGCCGTCTCGAAGTCACGTACGTGTAGATCTGCGTGCTCGCCAGACTGGCGTGGCCGAGCAGCTCCTGCACACATCGCAGATCCGCCCCTGCATCAAGCATATGGGTGGCGAAGCTGTGACGCAACGCGTGAGGGCTCACCCGGCCCGAGATGGCCGCGGAGCGCAAGAACGCGGCCACCCTGCGCTGCACCTGGCGGCGGCTTATCCTGCCCTCCCTGCCCAGAAAGACGGCGGCGCACGGAGCCGCCCCCGAGCGCCCTTCCAGGACGGCCCTGCCCTCGGAAATATAGCGTTGGAGCCAGGACACGGCCGGCCGCCCTACGGGCACGACCCTTTCCTTGGCTCCCTTGCCCTCCACGCGGATCAAGGCGCCTTTGAAATCGATGTCCTCCAGGTCGAGGGCCACGAGCTCGCTCAACCGTATCCCCGTGCTGTACAAGAGCTCCGCGATACACCTGTCACGGACCTTCACCGCCTCGTCCTTGCCGGGGGGCATTCGGTTGAACAGCCGGCGCAAGGCCTCCGCCCCTATAAACCCCGGCAGGCCCCTCGCGATCTTGGGAGATCTCACCGCCGCGGCTGGATTGACCGGCACCTCCCCCCGCTTCGCGAGATAATTGAAGAACGATCTCAACGCGGCGAGCTTCCGGGCCGAGGTCGAAGGCTTGAGGCCGCGGCCGTAGAGTCCGGCCATATAGCCTCTGACCTGCGACGTCTGGACCGTGGCGGCCGGATTGGAGGCGGAATCCGACAGATAGCGGACGAACTCCGCCAGGTCCCGCTCGTAGGCCTCGACCGTGTGACTAGATCGGCCCTTGACGTCCTTCAGGTACTTAAGAAATCCTTCCACCTCGAGCTTCATCCCACTCCGTTTCCTTCCAGCGGCCGAGCGCCTCGAAAGCCCGAGCGGCCATCGCCGCTTTTCGCTTGCGCGCCGAGGCCCTCATCCGCAACGGCGGCAACAGACCGAAGTTGAAGTTCATGGGATTGAACCGCCGGCCGCCGCCGTACGCTATGTATCGCAAGAGGGCTCCGACCGCCGTCTCCTCGGGCGGCACGGCCGGCCGTCCTCCGCGCGCCAGCCTGGCCGCGTTCGCCCCGGCGATCAGACCCGTCGCTATAGCCTCGGCGTAACCCTCGCCGCCCACGATCTGACCCGCCCAAAACAGGCCCTGACGCCGTTTCGACATGAGGTCGGGACCGAGGACCTTGGGAGAGTCTATGTAAGTGTTCCGGTGGACCGCGCCGTATCCGGCGAAACGAGCGCCTTCGAGGCCCGGCACCATTCTGAATACACGCCTTTGCTCGGGCGGAGTCAAGCGCGTTTGGCAGCCCACCAGTCCGTACATTGTGCGCTCCGCCGTCTCGGGCCTAAGCTGGAGCACGGCGAAAGGTCGAGACCCACCTTCCGGGACCTCCAGGCCTACGGGCCTCATCGGCCCGAAGGCCATGGTCTCGTAACCTCTCGCGGCGAGCTCCTCGATGGGAAGGCAACCCTCGAAGAGATATCCTTTGTCCACGTCCTTGACGGCGGCCACCTCGGCTTCCAATAGGGCCTCGCGGAAAGCGCGGTATCGCTCTTCGGAAAAGGGACAGTTGAGGAAATTCGCGTCGCCCTTGCCGTAACGCGACGCGCAAAAGACCGCGCGCATGTCTATGGACTCGGTCTCGACGATGGGAGCGAGCGCGTCGAAGAAGAAGAGGTTATCCCGTCCGGCGAAGGCCGCGATCGATTCCGAAAGGGCATCGCTCGTAAGCGGACCGCTCGCGACCACGGCCACCGGATCGTCCGGCACGCTGGTCACCTCCTCGCGAACAAGCGTTATGCGGGGATGCGAGGCCAGCCTCTCCGTGATCTTTCGGGCGAACTCCAGCCGGTCCACGGACAAAGAGGTTCCCGCCGGGACCTTCGCCTCGTCGGCTATATCGAGAAGCAGCGATCCCAGCGCCCGGGCCTCCGACTTGAGAAGCCCGGACCCTGTAGTTATCTCGGTTGACTTTAGGGAGTTGCTGCAGACGAGCTCCGCCATGAGCCCCGTCCGGTGGACGGCCGTCGGAGTGCCGGGTCTCATCTCGAAGAGTGTCACGCCCAGGCCTCGGCTTGCGGCCTGCCATGCGGCTTCCGCGCCGGCGAGGCCCCCGCCGACGACGCGGATCTCTTGGATCATACCTTTTCCTGGTACTTGCACTCAGGGCAACGAAGCAACTCGCCCGACTTCGTCACCTTGTGCGTCATGTACGGGGAACCGCAGCCGGGACACGGGACGGACACGGGCTTGTCCCAACTCGCGAAGTCACAGTCGGGATACTTGTTGCAGCCGTAGAAGACCCTGCCCCGCCGGCTCTGTTTCTCTACTATCTCGCCTTCGCAGCCTTTCTTGGGGCAGTCCACCCCTATCTTGAGGGGCGTGGTGTTCTTGCACTCGGGGTATCTGGAGCAGGCCAGGAACCTGCCGTACTTGCTTCTCTTCATCACCATGTGGGCGCCGCACTTCTCGCAGGTCTCCTCCGATTCGATCACGGCCTCCAGGGGCTTCGTGCTCTTGCACTCGGGATAGGCGGGGCAGGCCAGGAAGGGGCCGTTCCGCCCGAACTTCTTGACCATCATGCGCCCGCACTTGGGACACTGCTCGTCCGATTCCTCCTGCAGGTCCTTCTTTATCTCACCCTTCTTCTTCTCGGCCTCGGTAAGGGTGATGCTGAAAGGACCGTAGAAGTCCTTCACCACTCGAGACCACTCGGATTTGCCGGTCTCCACCTGGTCCAGCTCGGACTCCATCATCGCCGTGAAATCCACGTTGAATACCTCAGGAAAGACGTTCACCAGAAGGCGCGACACGGTTACCCCGAGCTCCGTGGGTCTCAGCTTGCCGCGATCCCGCTCCACGTACTCGCGACCTATTATCGTGCCGACTATGGTCGCATAGGTGCTGGGCCTCCCGATCCCGTTGTCCTCCAGCTCTTTCACCAGGGTGCCCTCCGTGTAACGAGGGGGCGGCTCGGTGAAGTGCTGCTTCGGCGTCAAACGCACCAGCTCCAGAGGCTCGCCCTCCTCCAACCTGGGAAGGCCGGAATCGGGCCCGTCGTCGGTGTCACCGTACACGCGAAGGAACCCGTCGAAGACGCGCACGCTGCCTGTGGCCCTGAGAAGGACGTCGCCGGCGGATACGTCCACGGACGTGGCCTCGAACACGGCCTGCGCCATCTGGCAGGCGACGAATCTCCTCCAGACAAGCTCGTAGAGCCGGGCCTGGGCTTCGGTCAGGTGTTTCTTCACCGCGGCCGGCGTCCTGGCGACCGAGGTGGGCCTGATCGCCTCGTGGGCGTCCTGGGCCCCCTTCTTCGGTCTGTACATTCTGGCGCTCGAGGGCACGTACTCGGAACCGAACTCATTGGCGATGAAGTCCCTCGCGGAACCGACCGCTTCGGACGAAAGACGCGTGGAGTCGGTGCGCATATACGTTATCAGTCCGACGCCACCTTCGCCCACGTCCACGCCCTCGTACAACTGCTGCGCCAGGGCCATGGTCCTTCGCCCGGAGAACCTGTGCCTCTTGTAGGCCTCTTGCTGCAAAGTGCTCGTAGTGAAAGGCGCCGGCGGATTCCTTCTCTTCTTCGTCCGGGAGACCTTGGATACCGAGAAGCTCTCGGACTTCAGAGATTCCACAACCGCCTTGGCCGCCTTCTCATCGCCGATCGACGCCTTCTTGCCCGACAGCTTGTGCACCTTGGCCTCGAAGCCCTCGCCCCTTTCGGTCTTGAGCTCCGCTGTTATGGACCAGTACTCCTCGGGCACGAACGCCGCTATGGCGTCCTCCCTTTCGCAAACGAGCCGCAAGGCGACCGTCTGGACACGTCCCGCGCTCAATCCGTAACGCACGGTGGTCCACAGAAACGGGCTGACGAGGTACCCCACCAGCCTGTCCATGACGCGACGCGCCTGCTGGGCGTCCACCTTGTTTATGTCTATCTCTTGCGGCTTGGCAAGGGCCGCCGTCACCGCGTTCTTTGTGACCTCGTAGAAGGTCAGCCTCTTGAACTCGCACTTGCAGTGCTTTCCAAGATAGTTGGCCAGATGCCAGGCGATGGCCTCGCCTTCGCGGTCGGGGTCCGGACCCAAATAGACCTCGTCCACCTTCTTAGCGGTGTCTCTCAGCTCCTTGAGCCACTTGGACTTGCCCTTTATCAAGACGTACTCGGGCTCGAAGCCGTTGTCCACGTCCACTCCGAGCTTGTTGGTGGGGAGATCCCTGATATGGCCGCTCGACGCCTTGACCAAGTACTCCTTGCCGACCAACCTCGATAGGGTCCGGGCTTTCGTCGGTGATTCCACTATTATCGCTTTGCTGGGCATTAAGCCTCCGTCTATCGTCGGCCCGGCGGCGCCGGCGCGCCCCGGCGCCGCCGGGCCTTATACATTTTGCGCTTTCTTCATGCAACACTTCTTGAACTTGCGCCCGCTGCCGCACGGACAGGGGTCGTTCGCCCCCACCTTCGGCTCGTCTCTATGAACGGGCTTCTTCTTTGAATGGGCCGCGCCCGGAGAGCCCGGCCCGGCGGCGACCGGGGTGCCGAACGCGCTCACCTCGGCGTGCTCGGCTTTCGCGGGAGCCGCGGCTCTTGTCGGCTCCGGCCCGGCGCTTACCCTGGCGCGGAAGACGCTTCTCACGACGGTGTCCCTTATATCGTTCATCAGATCGATGAACATCCTGTAAGATTCTCCCTTGTACTCCTGAAGCGGGTTCTTTTGGCCGTATGCCCTCAGCCCAATGCCGCCTCTCAGCTGGTCGAGCTCATACAGGTGATCCCTCCATTTGTCGTCGATCACCCTCAGCATGACGTACCTCTCGACCTCACGGAGGACCTCGGGAGTCAGCTCACTCTCCCTCTGAGCGTACGCCTCCTCGGTCGCCTGGCGCAGTTTATCTCTCAGCTCCTCGGCCGACGGCTTCTCCTCGAGCACCCCGGACAGATCTGCCGGGCGCAGGAACGCGGTCTCCAAATCGCCGGCCAATCCCTGGAGATCCCATTCCTCGCAGTAGGCCTTGGGATCGACGTGCCTCGACATCATCTCGTCGATCGACTCGGCGAAGTACTCCAGTACCGTCTCTCGGAGGCCCTCCCCCTCCAGCGCCTCATCGCGAAGCCCGTATATCACCTCCCGCTGCTGATTCATCACATCGTCGTACTCCAGGAGATGTTTGCGGATATCGAAGTTGTGGGCCTCGACCCTTTTCTGCGCCCTCTCTATCGCGCCCGTCACCATCGAATGCTGTATGACCTCGCCCTCTTGGACGCCCAGCTTGTCCATCACCCCCGCGATCCTCTCGGAGCCGAACAACCGCATCAAGTCGTCCTCCAGCGACAGGTAGAACCTGGAAGAGCCCGGATCGCCCTGCCTGCCGCTGCGGCCCCTGAGCTGCCTGTCTATCCTGCGGCTCTCGTGCCGCTCGGTCCCGATTATGTGAAGTCCGCAGGGCACCGACCGGAGGCATTCCTTCTTGAGCCGCCTCTGCTCGGCGTCGAGAGAGCTCTCCGGCTCCTCTATGAGGCAGGTATCGTCGCACTTCACGACGCCCTCACCCAGCTTTATGTCCGTGCCCCTTCCGGCCATGTTGGTGGCTATGGTCACAGCCCCCCGCCGGCCGGCTCCGGCCACTATCTCGGCCTCCTTCTGGTGGTACTTGGCGTTGAGCACGGAGTGGTTTATGCCTGTGCGCTTGAGCAGCCTGCTGAGAGTCTCGGACGCCTCTACGCTCACCGTCCCCACCAGGACCGGCCGCCCGGCCTCGTGCATATCGGCGATCTCGTCGATGATCGCGTTGTACTTCTCGCGCCGGGTCCTGAATATGACGTCGTCGTAGTCGACCCGCCGCACCGGCTTGTGAGTGGGAATGACCACCACGTCCAATTTATATATCTGATAGAACTCACCGGCCTCCGTCTCGGCCGTTCCGGTCATGCCGGCCAGCTTGTCGTACATCCGGAAGTAGTTCTGCAGGGTGACGGTGGCGAAGGTCTGCGTCTCGCCCTCGACCTTCACGCCCTCCTTCGCCTCCAGGGCCTGATGGAGTCCCTCGCTGAACCTCCTTCCCGGCATCAGCCTGCCGGTGAATTCGTCCACGATCAGGACCTTGCCCTCCTTGACGACGTACTCGACGTCCTTCTCGAACAAGGAGTAGGCCTTCACCAGCTGGTAGATGGAGTGGATCCTATCGCTCTGCTTTATGTAAAGCTCCTCCAGCTCCGCCTTTCGCTTCGACTTCCGCTCGGGGGACAGCGAGTCGTCGCTCTCTATCTTCCGGACCTCGTCCTGCAGATCCAGTATGACGAACATGTTCTTATCGTCCGGCGCCAGGCAGTCCCTGCCCTTCTCGGAGAGGTTGACATTGTGCCCCTTCTCGTCTATGGAGAAGTAGAGTTCCTCGTCGAGCTCCCCCAACTTCTTGTCGCGCATGAAATCCATCTCCACTCGATGGATCAGCCTCTTGAGGCCTCCCTCCTGCGTGGCCTTGAGAAAGCGCTTGTTCTTGGGGGCGCCGCGGCGGACCTGGAGCAGCTTGATGCCCGCCTCGTAGTCGTCGGCGTTTTCGTCGTTCAGTATCCTCTGCGCATCGGCCATCATGCTGTTTACGAGCTTGGTCTGATTCCTTATGAGCCTCTCTACTCTGGGTTTGAGCTCCTCGAATTGCTGCTTCCCGGCGGCTACGGGCCCGGCGATGATCAGAGGCGTCCTGGCCTCGTCGATCAAGACGCTGTCCACCTCGTCCACTATCGCGTACTGGTGTCCCCTCTGGGACCGGTCCTCCGACCGCACCGCCATGTTGTCGCGGAGGTAGTCGAAGCCGAACTCGTTGTTCGTCCCGTAAGTTATGTCGCAGGAATAGGCGGCACGCCTTTCCCGGGGGCCCATGTCGTGTTGGATACAGCCCACGGTGAGGCCCAGCATCTCGTAGATGGGGCCCATCCACTCGGAGTCCCTCTTCGCCAGGTAATCGTTCACGGTCACCAGGTGAACGCCTTTCCCCCTGAGGGCGTTCAGGTACATGGGCATGGTGGCGACCAGAGTCTTGCCCTCACCCGTGGCCATCTCGGCGATCTTGCCCTCGTGAAGGACTACGGCGCCGACCAGTTGGACGTCGTAGGGCACCATGTTCCAGTCGACCTTCTGCCCGACGATGGTCCAAGAACGGCCGCAGAGCCTGCGGCAGGCCTCCTTCACCATGGCGAAGGCCTCCGGCAGGATCTCTTCGATCATCCGGCCCGCCTCCTCCTCGTCCGCCGCCGCGGCCAGCCTGCTCTTGAACTCCTCGGTCTTCGCCTTCAGGTCGTCCTCGGACAGCGAATGGAGGCGCTCGTAGACGGAGTTTATCTCGTCCACTATAGGGTTCATTCTCTTCAGGTCGCGCTCGTATTTCGTACCGAACACCTTGGTTATTACGGCGCCGGCCGAGCGCGATATGTTCTCAAGTAAGCCTGCCATGAACTTTAGCTCATCCTCCTGCATATCGTGCGCTTGCGGTCTCAAAAGACACGGCGTGCATTATAGAACGTTATCACGCGCGTTCTGGAGCATCAATACATTTCTCCCGACTCGCGCACGCGACGATCGACAATAACATAATGTGCCTAGCGGGGGTCAGGGGAAGCGATTCGGAGCGCCGCGAATTTTCCTCTCATGTTTCCGAAGTACAAGATCTCCGACGCAAGAAGCGGTGTCGCGTAGATCTTACCTTCCATCTGGTACCGGTCCACCGTGGCTCCTGTTGCGATATCCAACAAACGCACCGAACCGTCGTAGCAGGTCACGGCGACGCACCCGCCGGCCTCCACCGGCTGCGACCTCACCGGAGCGCTCAGCGCCGTCCTCCAGACCACCTCTCCGCCATCGGCCGAAAGCCTGACGAAGGAGCCGTCCTCGAATCCGGCGTAAACGGCGCCGGCGGCGTGTGCGATCGACGATGACACGCCGGAGCTCGCCTCGTGGGTCCACAGCTTCGCCCCGTCGCCGGCCGAGAAGGCCGTCACTTCCCCTCCCGACGACCCGAAATAGACGCGACCGCCGGCCGCCGCCGGAGATCCGCGCACAGATCCTTCGACGGACGAGCTCCATAGAGGCACCCCGCCCGTGAGCTCCAGGCAATGTATGCGGCCGGAGACATCGCCGAAAAACACCGCGCCGCCTGTCGAGACGGGAGAAGACCAGACCCTCGCCCCCGAATTGAAGCGCCAGAGGAGCTCTCCCTCCGAGGACAGGCAGTAGAGATAGCCGTCATAGGAGCCCAGGATCACTTTGCCCCCTTCGGCGATCTCCGGAGAGGAGACGACGCGCCCCCCGGTGCCGTAGCTCCAGATCTTCGAGCCGTCCCCGGAGCTCAAACAGAATACACTGCCGTCGTAGCACCCTATGAAGAGCCTTCCGTCGGCGGCGGCCGGCGACGATCCGAAGCCGTCGGGACCTCTGAATCTCCACAGCTCCGAGCCGTCGACCTTCGAGAGACAGTGGACCACGCCGGCCCTCGAGCCGAAGGCCAGCGCCTCTCCAAGATCGACAGGAGACGAAGTGAGCACCCCGCCCAGGTTCAGCGTCCATAGAGGCAGCAATTCATGACCGGGGTCACGCGCCGCTCCTTCATCCGCGGTCCGTTCCCGGGAAGCCGCGCGCCCCTCATCACCTTGTCCGGCATCCTCTACAGCCGGCGGGACCGCTGTCGGCGCCGCGTCCAAGACCTCCGTGGCGACGGCGGATGCGCCCTGCTCGGCCTCATCCCCGTCGAGGCCGGCCAGCCCGAACTTGATGGCCACAAATGCAACAATTGCAATCAGTCCCACCCACGCGGCCGTCTTGACGATGGCTCCGCGGCCGTCCAGCTCACCCTGTGAGGGACCATAGACCTTCCTGGCCCGCCTCTCCTTCTCAGCAGCCGGCGCCGGGGCCCCCTCCCGGGGTACGCCCTCGTCCGGCCTCTTCCTAGATGCCCTGGCGGGAAAGAGCCTTCTCTTACGCGGAGTCTCCTCGGTCTCCCCCGCCCCGGCCTCTGCCCTGCCGACCAAGCATGGAAAATGTCTCCAATCGTCGGGCGGCGACCCATTCATGCCCTCAGGGCCAGCGGCGAAGCCCCAGACGAACTTGCGCATTGCTTCATCGCCCACCGCCATTGCGCTCGAAGGCGCTATGAAGAAGAGCGGGCTCTGGTCGAGATCGCATTCGACGGTCTGTCCCAGATCCAGAGCCACCTGGCCCGGCCCCGTCTTCTTGCGCGCCGGGTCCGGCAACGGAGACGTCGCAACGATCTTGTCACGGTCGGCGAACCCGGCCCTCAGCCTGCCCACTGACCCCGCGGCGGCCCGTCTTCCCTTGACGTGCAGGAAACCCGCCGCGAGCTCCGTCTTCGATTCGGCCGCTTCAGCCGCGCGAGAGGTAACCGACTCCACGAGGACCCTCACCATCTCTCTGGGATTTCGCAACAGGTGGTCCCGTCCATAACGATCGACCAACTCCGCGAAGAGATTCGCTCCGGGCGGCTCGGCGGCCTCGTCCGGGCGCTTTCTGCTGGAGGCCAGGAGCAGGATAAAGGCGCTGTCCGGATTGCCTTCCCGTCCGATCTCGTGGAAGAAGAATTTCTTCTGCCAGCTCGAAGTTTCCTTGCCCAACAGCCTGAAGTTCATTTCTTGCATGAGCTTTTCCTATTGCATCGCCGGCCTCATCGCGAAGCCGGCCGCCAGGGGAATCCTCAAGTTGTCGTCGAGCGGGATCGGCAGAAGCTCGAAAGCGGTGGCGGTCAGCGCCCCCGCCAGAACTGCATTGAAGGGGACTCCCGGGACCAGCATCCCCGCCGGGATACAGACCACCAGACAGGCGATGGCTCCTTCAAGTGTCTTGCCGAATACCTTTACCCTGCCGTACGCCCTGCCAACCAACGCGGCCGCGGGGTCGCCCAGTATCACGAACAACATCACGGCAACCACTACCGGTCGCTCGAACGAATGCGCGCACAGCAGGGCGCCCAGTATGAGGTAGGTCGAGCCGAACAAGCCGGTCTTCTCCTGCTCCCTGAGCAGGGCGCCCGCCATCCTGAATGTCAGACGTCCGATGCGCGGCTCGTTGAGCCGGACCGCTTCCACGATTATCGCCATGACGGCCGCGACGAGTAGTAGGAGCCTCGAGGTCTCTTCGCTGGGAATTAAGTAGTACCCCAGAGGAATTATCAGGGATGAGAGGTGAATCGCCTTGCGGTGCAGCTCTGCCAACATAGAACGGCCTCATCCGGCGCACGCCTGCGCGCGCCGCGGGCGCAGGCCCGGACAGCCTTGCTCCCCGGCCGGCGCGCGCCCGCGTAGCCCGTGCCCATCCCCGACGGCTACAGTTTCTTTCTAACATTGAAGGTGCGTCAAGTCAAAGATGACGTTCCCCTGGTCCGTGGATCCGTCCACGCCCCGGGGCTTTCGATCTCAATGGACCGCGACTAATGCGGACCCCAGGAAGGATGATAGAGCCGCAGATAGGCCAGATAGTCGCGAAGGACCAGCTTGACGTAGTCGCGGGTCTGCCTGTATCCGATCATCTCGATGTAACAGTCGAGATCTCTGCCTTCGGAGTTGTCCGCCCATTCCTTCGCCTTTCTAGGCCCGGCGTTGTAGGCCGACAAGACGATGGGAAGCGCTCCGAAGTCCTCGAACAGGTTCCTGATCTCCATGGTGCCCAACCGAATGTTGATCTCCGGGTCGAACGCCTGCGAAGTCCTCGTCCAGCGCACCCCCGCCTTCACCGCAAGCCGCTTCGCGGTCAATGGCATCAATTGCATGAGTCCGTACGCCCCGGCCCACGAGACGGCGTCCGGGGCGAAACGGCTCTCCTGCCTTATCACCGCGAGGGCCAGGAACGGATCCACCTCGTTCTCCGATGAGCCCCGCCAGACCGTATCCGCGAAGCCCAGTGGGTACTTGACGTAGGAGTTCTCCTCGCCGGGGATCGTAATGTTGGCCGGCGGCTCATCGCCGGCCAATCTCATCGCCCGGTTGTAGGCTCCGTGGAACAGCAGCGCGTCGATCGCGGTCTGCCTGTCGTAGCCCAGGTCGACGGCCCTTCGAATCTCTATCGAGCCGCTCTCATCATCTCCCCAGCGCAGCAGGCGGGCTCCACGCTCGAAGTGCCAGCGCGCGGGCTCGGCGGCCGGATCGACGCCGACGGGGACCGCGCCGTGAGCGGGATATCCTTCGACAGGCCCCGCGCACGGCGATCGCGGCTCATCGCCCCGGGTATGCGAAGCGGCGGACCCTTGCACCGCCGCCGACGGATCGAAGCTCTGAGCCTCCATCTCCGCCAGGTCCGTTGCCAGCACCCAAGCGGCCCGCGCCCCGTAGTAGGTTCCCGGCCCGCGCGAAGCGGCATCCTTGAGGCTCTCCCGGGCTTCGGCCTCCCGCCCGAGTCTCAAAAGGGCCTTGGCCGCCCAGTACAGGGCCTGAGCTTCGCGGAAAGCGACGCCGGATACACCGTCAGCTCTTTCGAACGCCTCGAGGGAGCCCTCGTAGTCCCCCATCAGATACAGGCAAAAGCCCCGTCGCCAGCACGAGGCCGGGGCCGGCGCAGTCCCCGGCAGGCTGTCGGCAACGAAACTATAGTGCGCGGCGGCTTCCTCGAACAGGTTGAGGCTCTCCTTCTCCCGGGCCGCCTCCCAGAGCGCCTCGGCCCTCGCCATTCTGTCCCCCGGTCCCCTCCCGACCTCCTCGAGTATCTTGAAGGCCTCCTCCTGCCTGCCCGACCTTATGCGGCACTTCCCCACCCAGAGCATGGCCTCCTCCGGGCTCATCGATCCCTCGCGAGCCAGCGCCTGGTAGCTCTCGGCGGCGTCCGAATACCTTTTTGTACTATAGTCCAACGAGGCCATCTCCATCACGCTCTCGCTCCAGTAGGGCGTCTTCTCGTCCATGGACGCGACCTCTCCGAAAGTGCTCCGCGCCTCCGAAGTGTTGCCGGTCTTGCGAAGGGCAAGGCCTCCTCGGTAGAGCTCCTCCGGCGTCAGCTCCCGTCCGCGCGCGCGCACGATCTTGGCGAACGCCCTGAACGCCCGGCCGGCCCTGGAGTGCGAGGGATAATTCTCGACGATTCCCCAGTAGATCCGTCCCGCTTCTTCCGGCCTGTCCATCCTCTGGAGGGCGCGCGCCAGCTGAAACTCCGCGCTTCGTCTTTCCCTCCAGTACCTCGCCTCGTTGGAGATTCGCCGGGCAAGCTCCACGCATTCCTCGTCCCTGGAGAGCTCCAGATAGTGCCCGCACAGCTCGAGCCCGGCCTCGGCCCAGATCGGGCTGTGCTGCCAGCGCGCCACCAGCCGCCTGAGCAGCTCCACGCCCGCGGCCGCGCCTCCTCCCCGGGAAAGACAGCGCGAGGCGAAGAGCAGGGCGTAGTCCCCCATCAGCGACTCATCCACCGCGTACGCTCCGTACGCCTCGGCCGCGTCGGCGCACCGGCGTAGCCTGTCCAGGCAGAGAGCTTTGAGGAAAAGGCCGTCGGCAAGCAAGGCGTCCGCGCCGGCGGCATCGAGGGTAGCGAGGGCCTCGTCGTATCTACCGGAGCCGGCCAGGGCCGACGCGAGGTGAAGCGCTTCCTCGACCGGCGACCTGAGCGCGGACGATTGGGCTTGCGCCAGATACTCGATGATCCTGGACTCGGCTTCGTAGCCGCGGATCACGAGCTCGGGGACGCCCTCGGTGACCCCACACCACCTCATACCTCGTGCATCCTCGAGATCGGAAAAGACCGAGGCCGCCCCCCCGTAAGGGCCCGCCCCGTCTTGACCGGGCGCCGCGACCGGCATGAGCACGGCGGCCGCCGAAACGACCGCGAGGACCACGATCTTTCTCACCTTATCACTATGACTTTCGCCGGAAGCACCTGCCCGGCAACCTGAACTCTCCACAGATACACTCCGCTGGGGACCAGATCTCCGTCCTCGTCCCTCCCGTCCCACAGAACTTCTCCGACGCCGGATCTAACCCGTGCCGCCTCCAGCCTCTTGACCAGCCTTCCGGCGACGTCGAAGATCCACACGTCCACGCCGGCCTCCCGCTCCACGCACTCGGGATCGGGTATTCCGACGAGCTGGGTGACATACCTGCCGCCGCCGGCTGGAAACGGGTTGGGAAACGACCTGCCCAGCTTGGCGCCGGCCGCGCCCAAACACAGGTAGATCCTCCGCGGCCCGATAAAGACCGACGCGGATGGCCCCGCCGGCCCGAGGTCCTCCGCTAGATAGTGATATATCCGCCCCTTTTCCGCGCTTCGATCCACGAAGACCGTCTCGTCGCCCCCGCCGGGAAGAAGCGGCGTCCGGTTGAGCAAGCGGAACCCGGGAGGAGCCCCTCGCTCCCCTTCGACGGAGCCCGATCCTTCGAGCTTCCTGTACACGTTGAAGCCTTCCCCGTCGAAGGGACCGCTCACCTCTTCCACGTCTATCACAACCTCGACGCCGCCTTCCACCTCGCTCACGCTCCCCAGCGAAGCGATGTAGCTTCTCGACACCACGGCGACGTCGTCGAGGTAGAACCCCTCGCCTTGCACCAGGTCGTCCGACACGAATCGGAACCGAAACCTCGCCGATCCCGAGTACCCGGACAGATCCACGCCGACTTGCGTCCAGTCCCTGCTTCCCGAGAAAACGCCCCGACCCGCAAGGGGCGTGTCCCCGAACTCCGACACCTTGAACGCGTAGCCGCTCAGCGGCTCCAAGGGAGCCCACGGGCCTCCGTTGTTCGATATCTCAACCCCGCATCCGTCCCAGGCGATGGAGGACCCAAGGGACTCGACCTCGCACCGGTAGAAGAAGACAAGCTGCGAGTTCGCCTCGAGAAGTACCACCGGGCTGGTAAGCGCCCCGTCCGCGAGGCTGGGGTAGCCCTCGCCACCACCTCCGAAAACCCAGGACTGAGCGCCGGATCTCGCCCCGGCCGTCGTCAAGGCCCAGGCGTCCGCCCGCCCCTCGCTCGCCGGGGCGTGGGTCCAGGCCGCCCCACCGCCCTCGAAATCGTCCGCGAATCCGGTCCCGTCCCCCGTTCCCACCGAGAACTCGAGATCCCAATCCCTGAAGCCGCCGTCGCTTACTGCGAGCAGAAAGGGCACCTCGAAGGTGTCCTCATAATCGGGCGTTTCGAGCCACGTGAAGCCGACGCTCAGAGTGAAGGATGAGTCGGCCTCCACCCGGCCCACCGACACACCCTGCTCCGACAACGATATTTCGGGCACGTTTGTTTCGTACTCCACCTCTACCCCGCTCGCCGCAAGGCCGACGTTTCGCACGGTCACCTCGGCGTGCCCCGGCTCCCCGACCGCCACTATGCCGTCCCCGTCTCCGTCCGGATCGCTCACCTCGACGCGCTCCAGGACGAGCTCGGGGCTCGTCTCGACCTGCAGGTCGAAGACTATCGCGGAGTCGAAGTCTCCGAAGGGGGCCCGCTCCTGTATATCGCTGATCCAAACCTGGGTGTTCCGGCCGTCGTAACTTCCGCTGAACGGCGTCGAGAGCGGGGTGAAAGACGTGTTCATTGTGGCGCCGGGGAAAGGGTCTCCGGTATCACCGTGGTTTCCGCACTGGGTCTCGAGCTGTCTGAAGCCGTCGGCCTGTTCGACGGCGACCTTGTAGCGCTCGATGTCGGTCTGAAGCCGTACGGACTCGTCGACGTGATATATGAGCAGACCGCTTCCGGGGAGCTCCGAGTCGAAGCCCGTGCGGCTCCTGTGCTCGGCGAGAAAGTACTCCCGGTCGGGCCGCCCGTTCTTCCATATCTTGTAAACGACCGGCTCCTCCTCGACGGGGGGAGCTATGAGACCCAACTCGTTCGAGGCCGGGACGATTGGGTTAACGAGGCCCAGCGTCACTTTCGACCACGCGTCAAGATGCGCCGGCTTCCGTCCGTCGGCCAGCCAAACGCCCGTGCCCATCAGGGACCACTCGCCCAGGCCGACCGAGCATCCGGGAAACGCGCTGATGTCGTAGAGGTCGGGCAGCCCTATGGTATGCCCGAACTCGTGGCAGAACACGCCTACTCTTCCGTCCTCCGGCTCGGTGGTGTAGAGGATCGAGCGGACCCCGTCGTAGACCATGTCGTCGGTGAAGCAGCCCTGGTGGGAGAGGATGTCGTTTGCGCTGTGGGTCACCTCCGAGCCCGGGCCGGCATGCACTATCATGAGCGCATCCACGTAGCCGTCGTCATCTCCCGAGGAAGGTATGCCGTCGGGCCCGTCATTGTCGAACCGGGAGAAATCGACGAGAGGGTCGGCGAGCCTCAACGCCTCGGCGGCCATTCCGCGCGCGTTCGCGTCTCCATCTTCAAAATTGAGCCCACGGCGCCCGCCGGCGTAATAGGCGTAGGTCCGCTCCGAGCGCAGCCACCCCACAACCTGCCCCTGGACCTGGAGCATGCCGTAGGAGTTCTCGAGGTAGTAATCGCGCATGCTGCCGGTAGCGTAGGTGCCCTCGCTGAACAGAAGGCTCTCGATGTTCTCCGGCGGAACGGAGCGCTGATTGTCGCTGAAGTCCATGAGGATTACGAGGGTGTTTCTCTTCGCCCCCTCGGGTCCGTACATCGACGCGTCGAGCTTGAGGTCGGGATGGGGAAGGTCCATGCCCCACTTGCGAGCCTCGGTCCAGTCCGCCCTGAGCCGCATGAGCGCGCGATCGCCGCCGGCCGGAAGGTCGGAAGGCTTGGGAGGAACAGCGTCGGATATACGGGGAACCGCAAGGAGCAGGAACGCGGCTGCCGCCGCCGTCCCTCGCACCGAAATCGGGGGCCCCTGTCGTGCTGCATATCTCATTAGTGCTTGAAGCACCGCCTGCCCGTGAATACCATGGCCATGCCGTGGGCGTCGGCGGCGTCGATCGACTCCTGGTCACGCACGGAGCCCCCCGGCTGAGCTATCGCCGTGATGCCTACTTCTTTCGCCCTGTCGACGCAATCCCTGAAAGGGAAGAACCCGTCGGAGGCCAGGACCGCGCCCATCGTCTCGGTGCCCTGCCTCCCCGCCTTCATTATAGCAACATTCAGCGCGTCGATCCTGCTTGTTTGACCGGAGCCTATTCCCACGGTCACGCCGCCGCGGCTGAGTATGACGGCGTTTGAGGTTACGTGCTTGGCCACCGCCCAGGCGAAACGGAGCTCGGCCTCCTCCTCCGGCGATGGGCCTCGCTTGGTGACGGTCCTCATCTCGGGCGGACCGCCGGGCCCATCCCATTCCTCCAGGAGAAGGCCGCCCGCCACCGGATAGCCCACTGTCCCGCCCCGTGCTCCGCCTCCCTCGAGCCGGAGCAGTCGCAGGTTCTTCTTGGTCTTCAGCCTCTCGAGGGCTCCGGGATCGTAGCCCGGAGCGACGATGCACTCCAGGAACATTTCCGAGAGCGCGGCGGCGGCGGCCGGGTCAACGGGGCAGTTGAAGGCCACCACGCCGCCGAAAGCGCTCAGGCTATCAGCGTCCCTGGCCTTTGTAAACGCGTCCAGCGCGCTCTCGCCCATCGCGACTCCGCAGGGGTTCCGGTGCTTTATCACCACGCAAGCCGGGGGCCCGAGCTCCAACACCGAGCTCCAAGCGGCCTCAATGTCTAGGATATTGTTGAAAGAGAGCGGCTTGCCGTGAAGGGGCTCGGCCCCTGCCGGCCCCGCAGGAGCCGCCTGGTCGACGTAAAGAGCCGCCTTCTGATGGGGGTTCTCACCGTATCTCAGCTCCGCCTTCCTGCGAAAGGCATCGACTCTGAACAGCGGAAAGCGCGCGGCCCCGTCCCGCTCCAAGGCGTTTGAGATCATGTAATCGTACATGCACGTTCTTCGGAACGCCTCCGCCGCGAGCTCCTTCGCCAGGTCCCCCCCCACCGTACCGCGCCCGTCCTTCAAAAGCCGCGCCGCCCTGTCGTACTGGGATGGGTCGGTCAGGACCAACACATGGGCCCAGTTCTTCGCCGCCGCCCTCACCATCGAGGGGCCGCCGATGTCTATGAGCTCCGCCTTCTCGCCGTCGGCCATCCCGGCCCCCGCGGCGGCCGCTTTCTCGAAGGGATAGAAGTTCACTACCACCAGGTCTATCGGGGGAATGCCGTGCTCCCTTATCTGCTCCAAGTCGCCCTGGTTCGACCGTCTGTAAAGTATCCCGCCGAAAATCTTCGGATGAAGCGTCTTCACCCTGCCTCCGAGCATCTCCGGCGACCCCGTCAGCTCGCTCACCTCGGTGACATCCAGGCCGTGATCGCGCAGGACCGCCGCCGTTCCCCCGGATGATACGAGCTCGATCCCCATGGACGAGAGGGCGTCCGCCAGCTCCGGCAGGCCACGTTTGTCATATACGCTAAGGAGAGCTCTCTTAATCGAAATCAAAAGGAACCTCCAGTCTCTTCACAGCCTCCAAATACCTGTCCCTCGTCTTGTTCACTATATCTTCAGGCAGCGACGGCGCGGGGGCCGTCCTGTCCCAACCGATCTCGTCCAGGTAGTTCCTGACGAACTGCTTGTCGAAGCTCGCCTGCTCGTGTCCCGGCCTGTAGTCGTCGACGTCCCAGAAACGGGACGAATCGGGCGTGAGGGCTTCGTCTATCAATATGATCTCGCCGTCGAGGGTGCCGAACTCGAACTTGGTGTCGGCCAATATGAGCCCCCCGGCGCGCGCGTACGCCTCGCCCGCCTTGTACAGCTCAATGCTCTTGTCCCTGAGAGTCTCAGCGTGGTCGGTGCCCACGATGCCCGCGAAGATCTCGAACCCGACGTTCTCGTCGTGGCCTTCGGTCGCCTTGGTCGCCGGCGTGAAGATGGGGTCCGGCAGCTTGTCGGAGCGGGAGAGCCCCTGCGGCAGGCGGATGCCGCAAACCTTTCCCGTCTCCTCGTACTCTTTCCATCCCGATCCGGCGAGGTAGCCCCTGACCACACACTCCGCGTCGAACCGCCTGGCCTTCTTCACCAGCATCGTCCTGCCCTCCAGAACGTCGGAGCGCAATCTGAAGGCCTTGGGCATATCCTCCATCTTGCAGGAGATCATGTGATTGTCGACAACGCCCCTCAGCCTGTCGAACCAAAACGCCGACATGGCCGTCAGGATAGCCCCCTTGCCCGGGATGCCCGTCGGGAGTATGTGATCGTAGGCGGAGATCCTGTCCGACGCGACTATCACCATGGACTCCCCGAGGTCGAACAGCTCTCTCACCTTGCCCCGGAAGGTGGGCCTGAGATCCCCGAGATCCATATCAGTGAATACTTTCAATTTGCGTTCCTTTCTCATACAGCCGCGCCGCGCGGCTTCAATCGGCCGCGGGCAGGATGCGGACCTTGCGCCCTTCGAGACGGAGCCTACCCTCGCAGTACAGCTTCACCGCCTCCACGTAGATCCTGTGCTCCTCGCGGAGTGTTCTCGCGGCCAGCGAGTCGGCGTCGTCATCCTCGGACACCGGCACGCACGCCTGAAGGACTATGGGCCCGCCGTCGACCATCTCGTTGACTATGTGCACGGTGCACCCGGCGACCTTCACGCCGTAATCGAAGGCCTGCCCCTGCGCATTGAGCCCGGGGAACGAAGGCAGAAGAGAGGGATGGACGTTGAAGATCCTGTTGGGGAAGGCTCTCAGGAACTCATCGTGAATCACCCTCATGAATCCGGCCAGCAGGACGAGCTCTACGCCGCGCTCCTTCAGGGCCTCGATATATCGCAGCTCCACCTCGGGCTCGAGCTTCGTCTTGAAGCGCCCCGGTGGAATGTGGACAGCCTCGACGCCGGCGTCGCGGGCGCGTTGAAGCGCGACCGCGCTCTCCACGTCGCTTATTACTACGGCCAGCCCGGCGTCGAGCCGGCCGTCCGCCAGCGCGTCTATTATGGCCTGGAGATTGGTTCCTCTGCCCGATGCCAGCACGCCCAAAACGACCTCGCGCGCGGGTCTGGATCCGGACTCGCCCATTCACCTCACTCCTGTTTTTCGCGCGGAATTATCGCCGCCCGACCGGCGGTCTCAAGAACTTATCACAGGCAACAGGATATTAGAGCTCCCCGCCCCGCGCAAGCACAAAGCCCCGGGCGGCCCCTTCCACGGCCGGGCGCGGCGTCACTTCGATCGCCCGTCGGTCTTTCCCTAGTGCGCCCTCGCGCCCGCCGTCCGGGACAGGCCGCGATACTCCGACGGGCCGATCGATTTATTCCGGCGAACCGGCGCGAAACTCCAATCTCCTTTGAGCGCATAGAAAAGAACGGGCGTGCACGTTCACGCCGTCGGTCCGCACGATCACCGCCCCGTCGCGAGAGGTCGTCATCACCGCCGCGGCCATCGACTCATATCGCCCGATGACCGAGGGCTTCGGCAGATTGAACCGTTCGATAGGTCCGCAGGAGATGACAGCAACCAGCGGCGACGCCGCTCCGATCAGCTCCACGCCGCTCGAGGTGTCGCTTCCGTGGTGCGGCACCTTTAGGACGTCGCAGTCGAGCGCCGCGCCGTTTTCCGCCAGCCAGTTCTCGGCCGATCCCTCCACGTCGCCGGTCATGAGAAACACCACCTCGCCGTACCTCACTCTCAGCACAAGCGACCTGTCGTTGAGTCGCTCGCCCATGGCCTCAGCCCACCGCGCCTCGAACTCGGCCGAAGGGTGGAGCACAACGCACTCGAGCCCCCCGAGCGGATCGAGCGTATCCCCGGCAGAAACCCGCCGGAGCGACGCCCCCCGGGCCTCGAGCTCCGGAAGGAGATCGGACAGCCCCCCGAGCGGGGTGTTCTCGGGCAACACCAGCTCTCTCACTCGAACCCGCTTCGAAAGCTCCCGCAGGCCCCCCCAGTGATCCCCGTCCCCGTGAGATATGACAACCCGGTCGAGCGCGCGAATCCGCCTTGCCCTCAGGTACGGAACGATCACCTCTCGCCCGGCGTCCCAGCTCGGCCCGCTCGCTCCGGCGTCAACGAGCATCGTCCTTCCCCCGGGCGTAACGAAGACGCAGGCGTCTCCATGCCCCACGTCCAGAAAGGCCGCCTCGAGGTGATCCCCGTCCGGTCCCCTCTCCGGTCCGGCGCATATCAGCGCGGCCGTCGCGCAGAGCATGGCCGCGGCCGCGCGCCTCGCGCGGCCGCGCGCGGCGACCGTGGCGAGCAGGGCCACAAGATATCCCGCAATGAGAGAGGCGTTGAAAGGAGCCGGCTCAGCCGAAGCCCATGAAATCGACCCTATGCGCTCGCAACCCTCCAGGAGCAACCGCGCGGCGGCCCAGGCGGCTGCGAACATGCAATCCGAGAGAGTCGTGGAAACAGGGCCCAGCACGACCCCCGCCATCGCCCAGGCGAGCACGACCCCGACGAGCGGCACGGCGAACGCGTTTCCAAGAAGGAACAAAAGCGGGGCGCGCCCGAAGTGATACGCCACTATCGGCCAGGTCGTGACCGAGGCGCCCACGGAGACCCCCAGAAAGGTCAACGCGCCCTTGAACCGCGTAACTCTAACTTTCCCCAGGCATTCGACGGTTCTAATGAGGCAGTTTCTAAAGGCGAGCACCCCCGCCGCCGCCGCGAAAGAGAGTTGAAAGCCGGGGGTCGCGACCCATCCCGGCTGTAAGAGTGAGAGCGCGAATGCCGCCACGGCAAGGGAGTCGAACGGAGCGCCCGGCCTCTGCAGCCCCCTGGCGAACACATACGCCGCCAGCATCGCCGACGCCCTGCATGCCGAGGCGGGAAACCCGACGATCGCGCAATACCCGCAGACCCCGGCCAGGGAGATACGTTCCGCACCGCGGCCGCTCGCTCCGGCGAACCGCGCGAGGACCGCCACTATAAGGGCGACCAGACCCACGTGAAGCCCGGAAACGGCCATTATATGGACCACGCCCGCCCTGGCCATGGCCTCGCGCACGTCCCTGTCCATGAGCGACCGATCGCCGAGCAGAAGGCCTCGAAGGAGCGCCTTGGCCTCACCGTCGACCGCCCGGTCTACTAGACCGCCGATCCCGCGGCGAACCGGCCCCACGGCGCGAACCAGAAGGGCCGGGCCCTGCCCCTCGCGGAACAACCTGACCTCCGTGGAGCGCGCCTTGAAGGTCGCATGAACCCCCTTCGAGCGCAGGTATCCCCCATAGTCGAACCCTCCAGGGTTTCTCGGTCCTGTTGGGAGCGCGATCCTGCCGGTGATTCTGAGAAGGTCTCCGTAACGGACTTCAGCGGCCGGCCTTACCGTGACGAGGAGCCTAGGGCCGTGACGATTCCACCGAACCGCGACGCTCTCGCTCCTCGCCGTTCGGGCCCGGAGTGCGAAGCGGGTGCCGCCTCGAAGCTCCGAGGGAAACCCTGTCACCACCCCGGTGACGATGGCTTCGGCGGAACCCGTGCCGCGCGCCTCGCCGGGCGCGGCCCGGTGCGCGCCCGCCGGTCCGTCCACGGGGCCGCCATCGCGAGGGACCTCCGCGGCCTTCCCTTCGCCGCCCCGCGACACCAGGACCTTCAGCCCGGCGATTGTGTTATACCACAGCCGCTCGCTTTCGATCCCCCGGGCGAGTCCGCAAGAGAAAAAGCACCCGAGCACGAGAGCGATCCTCAGAGGCGGCACTCTCACGGCAAGGCGCGTTCTTCCGGCGCCCCAAGCTGCTGCGGCGGCGCACGCCGCGAGGCACAGCGCGACGGCCGCGCCGATCGGACCGGGCCCCTGGGTCCCGGCGACGACCGGGGACGAATAGAACCCCGCGATGTAAGAAACGGTAAGAGATATTAACGGCGATGCCCTGCCGAGCAAAGAAGCCCTCCTAAAGAGGACCGATGTGACTCGCGTTGTTATGAAATGACAGGGGGTCCGCGGGAAGAGCCGGCCTGGGGGCGCTCTCCCCTGGTGACTTGAAGCAACTACCGTGCCCGGCGGCCGCTTTCACCGGCTGTTGACAGTGTGTCCGCAGGGCGGCTGCAACGCTCTCCGCGCAGCGGCTTATTCATCGACCGGAGCGCTCAGCCCATGGCCGCGGCACTCGAACGGAACGCCTCACCGTCCCCACGCTCCCTTGGCCGGACGCCTTCGCCCGACCGCGCGTCGCTCGACATCCCATCATCGGCTTGACTATCGCGCCGCCCTTGTGTTTATCTTAACCAAGCGTAGCGCCCTCTTTCACTTCCCGAGCACAGAGGCCCGATGCCGCCCGTTGCGGCATCTACGCGGCTCCGCCCCCCGAGGAGGGAGAACGTAGATGAGCTTGCTTCAAGTAGAAGGGCTGAGAATGACCCTTGGGGGAAATCATGTCCTGAACGGTCTGACCATGAATCTGTGGGAAGGACATGTGCACGCGATCATAGGCCCCAACGGCGCCGGCAAGTCCACGCTGGCGAACGCGATCATGGGTCTCGAAGGCTACAAGGATTATTCCGGCGATATCCGGCTCGACGGCGAGCCGCTCAAAGACGTGCCCCTCGACGAGAGGGCCAGGCGCGGCATCACCCTCGCCTGGCAGGAGCCCGCCCGATTCGAGGGCGTCACCGTGCGCGATTTCATACTGGCCGGATCGAAGAGAAAGCACGACGACGTCGTCGGCGAGAGCCTGGACATGCTGGGGCTCGATCCGGCCAAGTACGCCCAGCGAGCAATAGACCGGACGCTGAGCGGAGGCGAGCGAAAGCGCGTAGAGCTGGCGTCGATACTCGCCATGGAGCCAAGGCTGGTGCTCATGGACGAGCCCGACTCCGGAATCGACGTGGAAGCGCTCAATCGCATCTTCGAGGTGCTCGACACGATGCGGGAGCGAGGCTCGACGGTGGTCCTCATCACCCACAGCCTGACCGTCCTGCGCCGGGCCGAGCACGCGTTCCTGATGTGCTGCGGCAAGCTCGTGGAAAAGGGAAACGTGGATCGCATAGCCTCGTACTTCGAAAACCAGTGCCTGCCGTGCCCGCACAAGAACGTGCCCGATGAGGAAGTAAACGCATGAGCGACGACAAGACCGTCATGGATCTCTACAGTTCCTTCATGGCCAGCCCGCATTTCCATCCCGAGGACGTGGCGCGGCTGGAGGTGAGCGGCAACCGGGTGGTCGGCAGCCACCTCGTGCCCGGCCTCAACGTCGACGTCAACGAGCTGGACGACGGCATCGAGGCGAACATCTCGGTGGACGAGGGCGTCGCTATCCCCAAACCAGTGCGGCTTTGCTTCGGCCTGCTGCCCGAGAAAGGCCGCCAGCGCATTCTGATAAACGCCGAGATAAAGCCGCAGGCGAAGGTCGATGTCGTGGCCCACTGCACTTTTCCGAACGCGGTCGACGTGGAGCACGTCATGGACGCCGGAATAGTCGTCGCCGAAGGGGCCGAGTACTCCTACTTCGAGCGTCACGTGCACGGCAGGGAAGGCGGAGTGCGCGTCATACCCAAGACCAGGGTCACGGTCAAGGAGGGCGGCCGCTTCAAGACGGAGTTCGAGCTCATAAAAGGCCGCGTGGGCCTGATGGACATCGACATCGAAACCGTTTGCCAGGCGCGGGCCGTAATGGACATGACGGCGAGGATAAGCGGCAGAGGGGACGACAAGGTGAAGATCCGCGAGGCCGGACGACTCGTCGGAGAGCGCGCCGTCGGCGTGCTGACCTCCTACATCGCCCTGCGGGACAGGGCCGAGGCGCGCATAGAGAACGACCTGATAGCCGAGGCGGCCTTCTGCCGCGGGCACGTGGACTGCAAGGAGATCGTGCAGGACGAAGCGGTGGCCGCCGCGATACCCGTAGTCGAAGTGCGCCATCCCAAGGCACACGTGACCCATGAAGCTTCCATAGGAAGCGTGGACTCCAAGCAGCTACAGACCCTCATGTCCCGGGGACTCACGGAAGACGACGCGGTGGAGCTCATCATCCAAGGCCTTCTGCGCCGGCGCGCCTCGGACTGACGCCCACCCCCCGCGGGCGAGCGGCCCGCCGGGCCCCGGCCGGCGCCGGAAGAGGCGAAAGCGCCTCCAGCGCCGCGCCCCCCCTCGCCCTGGGGACGCTCTACCAGCAGGACCTCGGGGATGTCCGCGACGGCCTCGTCGAATCCGCCGTGCGCCTCGCTCCACTGCGGCAATGCTTCCAGATGGCTCCGCAGAGCCGCGGCCGTTTCCATTCCCTCTCCCATGCTCGCCGCGATCTCAATGACCGCCGGCCTCCGATCCCGCGCGCGTGGCCAGATAAGTCGCGAAGCTCCCCAGCCAGTGCCCTCCCTCGTAGTGTTCGCCGGTCACCGCCTTCAGCCCCGCGTCGCCGTGGCGCCGGGCCGCAGAGAGCAGCGACGCCCGGCGCGCGTCATCCTCGGGAAGTCCGCCGGCTGTCCCCTCGAGCATCCAGGCGCGACTCAGGTTCAGTCCGTCCAGGTGGGCGAGCTTTCCGTCGCTCCGGTCGCTCACCAGGGCGATCTCGAGCCACTCGCCGTCCCCGTCCACCGGGATCGAGGGCAGGTAGCTACTCAACCAGTCGGCGAAGTCATCCGGCTGGAGCACGCGCCGCATCAGGTCGGACACACCGAGAACGGGCGAGAGAAAGTCCTGCCCCGACGGCTCAAAGGCCAGCGGCGCGTCGCGCTCATCACCGTGAAACTCGAGCGCCTTACGCCGCACCAGTGAGGCCATCTCGTCGTCGCCCACGGTTTGCGCCCAGTCCATCACCAGGCCCAGGGCGAACGCCGTCTGGCTGTGCTCTCCCGTCCTTATAGGATAGAGGAGCTTCGGCAGCCAGTCCTTGAATCGCCGCGCGGCCTCGGCTTCAAGGGGCGCTAGAGCCTCACCCCAGCGCCTTGCGCGCGGATCGTCCCATCGGTGCAGCTCCGTGGCAAGCTGGAGGAGCCACGCCAGCCCGTAGGGCCTTTCGAAGGTCGCTCGCCCCTCGCCGCGAAGGTACTCCAGCTCCACGGCCACCTTCTCGGCGGTGATGTTGCTGTCGACGGCGGCGGAACCCGCAGCCACGAATTCCTCGTCCGGGAACTCGTGACACAGACGCACGAGCAGCCAATGCCCGTGGACGGCGCTGTGCCAGTCGAAGCAGCCGTAGAACACCGGCGTAAGCTCCCGCGGTGGGCGCACGTCCTCGTCGCTCTGCAAAACGTGCTTTATCTGGTTTGGGTACTCCCTGTTCACGCAACCGAGCGCCAGGCCTGCGAAGCGCTCGGCCACCGCGGCGTCGATGCCTTCAGCCGTCGAGTCTCCGGCAGGCACCGGCGAAGCACAAGTCGAGGACAAGAGAAGACCGAACGAGGCGATCAAGAACGCTCTCATACGTCTGCGTCTCTCGCGGATGAATGCGACTATCGGCCGTTTCAGCGCCCTGGGATTTATCCCGCGGCGCTGCCGGAACCCGGGAGCCCGGCCTAGAAGCTGCGGGCCTGTTGCCTCTGAGCAGAAACGATCTCCCGGAATCATGGCCCGGCCTTCTTCCCGGCGAACAAGCCGTCTATGCTGATGATCCCCG
>CAZHEV010000001.1:309085-363134 GCA_964531335.1 uncultured bacterium
GGACTCCGAGAACCTGCCCAGGAATCGATGCATAAGCCCTCCGTCGTTGAGCGCCGACTCGCGCCATAGGTCATCGGCCGGACAGGTGCTCCCGCCCGACCCACATCTCTTCAAAAGTAAGGGCATTGTCGCTCGGGGAGTCAATCACTATTTCTCGGCCGCGCTGTGTGTCGTTCTGCGGTGGGTCGCCGGCCGAAACCCGACTCGGCAGGTCTGTCCCCAAAGCAGGTTGCCGGCTGCACTGGAGGGAGGCCCATGTGACATCAACTACAATGGATTGTGACTAACGAACGCCGGATAGCCCCCGCCGAACATCCGCGCTCGCCCTGTGCCGCCGCGGCAACCGGGCGCCCGCTAGTCCTTCCGCGACAGAAGGCGGTCCTTCGACCAGGTAAAGATGGGGGTGTCGATCTCGTCGCCCGAGAGCAAGCAGGCCCTGAAGAAGTATCGCAGCTCGCCGCCTGCGGGAAGCTCGCTCAGGGCCACGGTCATCCGGTATTCGCCGTCCGACTCCAGCCAAGGCATCTTGGCTGTCTTGAGCGAGGTCCCGGCGGCGCCAAGAACGGACAGCGTTAGCTCGGGCTGGTTTATGACGGGCCTGCTCAGCCGGGCCCTGAAGGTCACCGCATCGCCGGCTGACTGGGGTGGATCAGCGATCACTGTAAAGGGGGGATCTATGTCGAGCGGTGAAATGTACTGGACCGACCCGCGCGGAACTAGCATCACGAAGTCATTTCGCGTGCGGCCGGGCCTCAAGAAAGTAACGCAGTGATACCCGCCGCCAACCTCCACGCTGAGCTCTCCGCTGCCCACGAAGCGGCCGTCCACGAACACGGAGTCGTCGACCCCCTCGGCGAGGGAGCCCACGTAAGAAGGCCTGATTACAAGCTGCCCCGGGATCTCTTTGTCGGGAGCCATGCAAGCGGCCACCGTGGTGTCGCCGGCGGACACCCTTATGTACTCGTCCCAGGCGCGGTCGCCCACTATGAAGGACAGCTTGTGAGCGCCAGGCTGTATGCCGTCGAGGGCCACCGGGGCCACGCCCTTCCACTGTCCATCGAGAAAGACGTCCACGTCTGTCGAGGCCCCTATTACCTCCGCCACGATGGAGCCGGTCGAGTCGCCTCCGGCCGGCTTGGCCGGCCTGCGGCGAAGGGGCCCTTCCCTACGCGCTACCTGCGCCTTCGCGGCCGCCGTGTGGGCCGCCGACACCGCCTCCGCCGGGGACCGTCCCTGCTCCGCTTCAGTGGCCGCATCAGCGCCGATAAGCCTTCTGAGCCTCACGCCATCGGGGGACAGCCCCATCGCGCCGAACGCCAGCGCCAGGGCAAGACCTCCGCCCAGAAGCCAACAGGCCCATGAGGTCGCCGTCGATCGCCAGCTTGACTTCATTCCTTAATAACCCCCGCAGCTTCGACGGCCCCGCGCGCGACGGCCCGTCTCTTTAAGTCATTGTTCTATAAAGCGCTACAGCGCATCCCTGAGGCGTCATCCGAGTTGCGGCCTGGAAGGGACGGCGGCCCTACCCTCTCCGCGGAGCCGAGAGCTAAAACCCTCTTGCTTTTATTTTCGGCAGTCCTTAGAGTTTTGCCACTATGCGCTCGCCACGACCGAAAGGCCGAGAGGGGCCACGCCGGGGCCTCCACAAGGGCATCGCGCTTCTCGGAGCGCTGGTATTCGTCTTTTCGGACGCATGTGCTGCCCCGCCCCCCCTGGAGAATCGGCACTCGACACGGGCCTGCTTCCTATCGAGCAAGTTTCCGGAGGCGCCGGGCTACAGGCACAACTCACTTCGCGCTTTCCTACCCTGCCGGGAGGCCCCCAGGTCGCTGCTGATAGAAGCCATCCTGGAGGCTCTCGAAAGGGCGGACTCGGGAAACGTACCCTCCCTCTTCTCGGAGCGGCTGCGCCCGGAGCGCTGGCTTGCGCTCACCGCGGGGCCCAGCATAGATGAGTGGATTGATTATTACGCCTACGGCCCCGAGCGGAGGTACTTGGAGAAGGCTATCACCCGCTCGGCGAGCTACGTCCAGCTAATGGAGAGCATAATCCGCGAGGAGGGCCTTCCTCCCGAAGTGCTGGCCCTGGTCTATATCGAGAGCGGCTTCGACCCTGCCGCGCTATCCCACAAGAGAGCGGCGGGGCCTTGGCAGTTCATGAGGCGCACGGCCGGCAGGTTCGGCCTGCGCGTGGGAAGATACGTCGACGAGCGGCGCGACCCGGAGCTTTCAACAAGGGCGGCGGCCCGTTACCTGAGGTACCTGCACGGGCTTTTCGATTCCTGGACGCTGGCGGCGGCCTCCTACAACAGCGGTGAAGGTCGAGTGCTGAGAGCCGTGAAGGCTCAGAACACGAGGGATTTCTGGTCGCTCAAGCTACCGCGCCAGACGAGAGAGTTCGTGCCGAAGGTGGCCGCCGTGCTGGCCATCCTCTCAGACCCCGGAAGGTACGGCTTTGAGCTGCCGCAGCCTCGGCCGCTGCGGTACGACGTGGTGGAGGTCAACGGTCCGGTGAAGCTCTCGGCGGTGGCGGCGATCTGCGGATCTTCGCAGGAGACGCTGGAGCTGCTCAATCCCGCCTTGATCCGAGGTATGACCCCTCCCGGCTCCGTTTCTTTCCTTCTCAGGGTGCCCGCGGGGACGGGTGAGGTGTGCACGGAGGAGCTGAGCAAGATACGGTACCACATGGTGTCCAAGGGGGAGACCTTATCGAGGATAGCATCCGAGTACGACGTATCCGTGCGAGCGATAGCCCGGGCTAACGCGATATCCGACCCCAACAGGATAAGGCGGGGAGCGCTGTTGACCATACCGCCGGTTATGGTGAAGGCGGCCTCTTCAAGCGCGGCGCAAGCCACGGCGGCGGCTGAAAAGGAGAAGGCGGCAGGAAAAGGCCAGGAGGCCGCCGGCAAGACCCCCGACATCCTTCACTACACGGTCCGTCCGGGGGACAACCTCTGGCGCATAAGCATCAAGTTCGGGACAAGCGTCGCGAAGCTTGCCTCGTGGAACGACCTGTCCGAGATCAACAAGCTAAGGCCCGGACAAGTCCTGAAGATATTTCTCAGGGACGACCAACCGGGCTGACCGGCGCCCGGGCCTCCATCGACCCACAGGCGCGGACTGCTCACAACGCAGCCGGCTCGGCATACCCGCTCGCCGGCGGACGGCATCACCCCTCTGTCTCCGGAGCCTCGACCTCGCCCGTCAACCACCCGGGCAGGTTCGTCATGATCCAGAGGTCCGCGTTTTTCGTCCATACCAGGCTGTGGCCGTCCGGCGACCAGCTTGGATGCTGATCCAGGCCGGCCTTCGTCGTGATCTGCGTGAGCTCCCCGCCCTCCGCGGCGCAAATCCACAGGTCGTGGTTTCTATCGGGTGGACCTCCGCGCCGCGCAAAGGCTATCACCCTGCCGTTCGGCGACCAGGCAGGATTGTAGCTCCATCCCTCATCGGCAACGATCTCCCTCACGGCGCCCGTCTGCACGCTGACCGCCCATATCCGGCGCGAGTCGCCTATCTGAACGGTGTAGGCTATCTCCTTTCCGTCAGGGGACCAGGATGGATAGAAGTGTCGCTCCGCCCCGGTCGTGACCTGCTCCATCTTTCCCCCGTTCGCCGGCATCTTCCATATCTTGGAAAGGCTCTCGAAAGCTATCCACCTGCCGTCCGGCGAGAAGGCGGCGTTGTCCTCGGCACCTTCTCCATGGGCGAGGACCCTGGGCTCTTCTTCGCCGGTTGCGTCAACTATGTATAGGTCGACCGTACCGTCCCTGTTGGAGCTGAAAACGATCTCCCTGCTGTTCGGAGCCCAGCAAGGGGAGAAATCGGCTCGCTCGTGAAATGTGATGCGCGTCGGCGTTCCACCCAGGGCCGGGATCGTGTATATGTCGCGGTTGCCTCCGTAGTAAGCCTCGTACACTATCGTCTTGCCGTCGGGAGACCACTTCGGCCAGACCTCCTTGTCGGCCATGGAGATTATGGCGTAGGAGGCCATCGGCTCGCCATCAAGGTCGAACCTCAGGGTGTCTACGGACTCCTCCTTGACTTCGATCTCCATCATTCCCGGGACGGGAGTGAAGCCGCTCAGCTCGACGGTAACCTTGTAGTCTCCGGGCTCAGCGGAGAACAGATGAGGCGTCCTCTTGTCCACGCTCTGATCGTTGACGTAAATCCTAGCCCCGACCGGATTCGAGGTGACATAGAATGTGCCGGTACCCTCGGGGACCTCGAGGATGTCCTCCTCCGGCGCCTCCTCGCCTTCGGGTTCGACTCCCTCGGGCATAGCCTCCCCCTGGGCCTGCGTATCCGCAGGAACCTCGGCGGTCTCTTGCTCCTTCCCGGACTTACCGCAACCGGCCCCCGCACCCAGAGCCATCACGAAAGAGACAAGGAAAATCACGAGCAGCTTTTCTCTATCCATACGGCACTCCCCTCCCAAGGCATAGAGACGGACATCGGCGCCCCGAGGATCATCGCGGCGCCCGGTCCCGTCGACGGCTTTCCGTGCGCTCGCCGTATCGCCTGCGCGAGGGGCGAAAACCCCACCGGTGACCGGAGGGCCATCCGGGGGCGGCGGGCGCTATTGCTCATTTTCAACAGATCAATCTACAACTATATACGCTCAGAAATCCACCAAAAGCGACACCCGGTGGGAGTTGTCGAGCTCCTCGTGTCCCACGAAGGCATAGTCGGCGCCGAATCCGCCATAGCGCAGGCCGAACCCGGCCGTGATCCTGTCCCCGCTCGCGCCCACGCGGGCGGCCACAGTCTCACGGAACCAGTACTCGAGACCCGGGCGCAGCTCGGCGCTCACGTTGTCGCCCTCGAACTGGCTGCCGTCGTTTCCTTCAAAGGTGATCCTCGCGTCGAAGGCCGCGTTGACGGCGCCTCTCAGGGCGGGTATCTCTCTCGAGTATCGCAAGCCCGGAATCATCGTCGGGCGTATCGTCTCCCTCGCGCCGGTATCCCAGAAGAGTCTTGTAGTGGTGAAGTCTCCAACACGAACGCCCAACATCAGGTGGCCCGTCGCCTGGTAAAGAGCTCCGGCGTCCAGGCCGATGCCGAAGCTCGAAGCGAGACCGAGCAGTCTCTGCGTGATGAGCTTGAAGTTGCCGCCGACGCTGAGCTTCTCGCCGATGCGTTTTGCGTATGAGAAGAAGATCGCGTACTCGGCATCGCTCGCCCAGAGCACCTCGTTCTGGTGAAGCCTCAGTATGAAGGGCTCGCCCGGATCGAATCTGCCGTTCCCTTCGCCCTCGTCTGGATTGTCCGGATCGAGAATGCCGTCAGCGCCAACGTCCTCCAGCGAATCCGGCCTTATGCCGGCCGTCACGGGGATGTTGTCCACTCCGAGACGAATCACGCTCACGGACAGCGCGTCTCGGTCGTCCAGGGGCATGGCGAAGCTGATGAAGTCATGGTTTATGACATCGCCGAACTGCTCCGCATGCATGAAAAGGACCTGGCGGCTGTCGAGGTAGGCGAGACCGGCCGGGTTCCAGTAAGGGGCGCTCGCGTCGTCGGCCACGGCCACGAAGGCCTCTCCCATGCCCAGAGCGCGGGCGCCAACGCCCAACCTCAGGAACTCAGCCGCGAACTTGTCGCCGCTGCAAGGTGACGCCGAAAGGGTTAGAAGAAAGACGGGCAGAAGGAACCCGATCAGGTGGCTTCTATTCAATTCGTACCTCTTTTCAGGGGGGTCACCGACGCCTACTTAAATGTTACATGCGGGGCGGCGATCAGTCAATCGCGGCGGGCGGCTCCACCGGCCCTCGCGGATCGGGGCGCTCCGGGCCGGCCAAGATAGCGCCCCGGGGCCCATCAGGCCGCATTTACCTGCCGGCGCCCCGGCCGGCTCGGCCTTCCCTGTATTCCTATAACAAGGCCCTGGGGATGAGGTTCCTGAGGCGAGGTCGCTAGTGCCGGGTGTCCGCGGCCAGCGACAGGAGCATCTGTCTCGTCACGAAGTCCTCAATGAACTCCTTGTCCTCTTCCGTTAGGTCGGTGAAGCAGCAGGCGGCCTCGTAGCCTTTGTCGTCCCGGACCCTCTCACATCTGACCACTACTCCGCTGCACTTGACCGACTTGGCCGGACCGTCGGGCAGACCCGGCAGATCGAAGGAGAGGGTGACTCTGGTCAAGGGAGGTAGAAAAGCGGGTATCCTGCAGTAGATGCCGCCCGAGCTCAGGTTGATGCTCTGTGCCTTAAGGCTCTTCTTGGCGGCGTCGGCGGCCTGTCTGACCCGCATGGCTATCCTGGCCGCCACCCGCCGGCTCTTTCTCCTCTCCTTCTGCGCCATATTCTCCTCCTTCCGGAAGATGCCTCCCACTACCGCTTATCGGTATCCTCTTTGTCCTTCTTCACGACGGCGAGCTCGAGCTCCTTTTGATAAGGGTCGGCCCTGGAGACCCGGACCGTCACCCTGTCCCCCAGGAAAAACCCGCCCCTGCGTCCGCCACTGCGGCGATAGAGAGGTTTCCCGGCGAAGCCCTCTATCGGGTAGCGGTCCAGCTCGACCGCGTAGCCTCGCTCCATTACGGCCGTGACGATCCCCGTGAATGTCTCGCCCAGCTTGCCCTCCATGAAGCGGATGCATTTTACCTTAATGGAATCCCTCTCCGCGGCGTCGGCGCGCTCCTCCGTCTCGCTGGACGACTCGGCTATGCGAGCGGGGTTCCACCGTTCGCGATCTCTCGTGTCCTTTCCCCCGCGCTCCGGCGGGCCCGCCCCGCCCTCTCGCCGGCGATCGTCGAAGACCGTCCCGCGCAGAGCCCTGTGGTCGTAGAGGTCGGGGTACCTTCTTATCGGGGATGTAAAGTGACAATAGCAGCTCGAGGCAAGTCCAAAATGCAGCCCGGCGGAGGGAGCGTACCTGGCTCTCTGCATGGCCCTCAGCACGAGATAGGCGCCCAGGGCGCGCCGGCGTTCGTCCGAGATCTTCCGCAAGGGCTTCCCCAGATCCGAGCTTTTCGCGACGGAGCCCGGGGAGAACCGAACTCCCAGCTCGCCGAGGGAGTCCGACAGCTTGTCGAGCTTCTCCGCTTTCGGGGCAGGGTGAGTGCGATAGACGAAAGGGAGCTTCCTCTTCCGCGCCTCGGCCGCCACCGCCTCGTTGGCGAGAAGCATGAACTCCTCGATTATCCGATGCGACACCAAGCGCTTCTCCCTGAGCACGTCCGCCGGTCTTCCCTTCTCGTCGAAGACGATCTCGGCGTCGGGAATGTCCAGGTCGAGTGCGCCCCGGCGGAACCTCCTTTCGGCCAGCGCGGCGGCCAGAGAGGCGAGCGCGCGCAGGGCATCGCCCAGATCGCCGCCACCCTCGCCTTCGATGTAGGCCTCAGCCCCCTCGTAGCTGAGACTGGCCTTGCTCCTGACAATCCCCCGGACGAACTCGCGCCTTTTCACCTCGCCGTTGCGGTCCATCTCGAAGATTACGCTGAGCGTGTAGCGGTCCTGCTCGGGCACGAGACTGCAGATGTTCTCGGAGAGTATCGCGGGGAGCATGGGGAGCGCGCCGTCGCTCAAATACACGCTCGTGCCCCTGTCCCTGGCGGCGACGTCGAGGGCTCCCCCGTGACGGACGTAGTAAGAGACGTCCGCTATGTGGACCCCGACCTGACAGCGACCACCCGTTACCCCAAGGTATGAAAGCGCGTCGTCGTGGTCCTTCGCGTCGGCGGGGTCGATTGTGAAGAGCAGATCGTCGCGGAAGTCTTTGCGGCCCGATCCACTGATGGAAGCCCCCGCGGCCCGGGCCGCCTCGACCTTGGCCGCGTCCGGGAATCCCTCATCGAGCCCGTGCTCCAAACAGATCGCCCGGAAGTCGGTCCGTGGGTCGTCAGCGTATCCCAGCACTTCATCCACCACGCAGTTGCCCGTGACCTCCCCCGATCCCCGCCGCAGGATCTCCACCCAGACCCTGTCGCCCACCTCGGCGCCGCCGAGCGCCGAGCGCTTGACGTTGAGCCAGGGAGGGAACTCCCGCCTGTCCAACACGACGCGCAGACCCCGCCCCGACTTCTCCACCACCCCCAGAGCCGCGCGAGTGCGGGCCTCCACCACGTCGACCAGGCGCCCTCTCAACCCCCACTTGGTTTCGCCGAAGGCCACCTCCACCCGGTCTCCTGCAAGCGCCCCGTGGCCGGGGCCGCGCAAAAGCAGGATCTCGGGACCCCCGTCATCGGGCGCGACGAAGGCCGTCCCCCCTCGAGAGATCCTGAGTATGCCCGTTGTGTGTCTCTTCGATCTTCTCAACCAAACCTCCGCGAAAGAGAAAGCGCCGGAAACGACCGGACGAACAACGTCTCAGCCTATCAGTTTCCGACGCTTTAGTGGCACAAAGATATATCTCAGTTCGCCGCCGAACGTCAAAACAGACGGCGAAGATCGATTCTACTTGTTCTTCTTCTTATGCCTGTCTCTGCGTAGTCGCTTTTTCCTCTTATGAGTAGCGATCTTCTTTCTCTTGCGCTTCCTGCCACAGCCCATTTAGCTCTTGCAAACCTCCCTTCCTTCCCGCCGGGCCGCGCGGCTACTGCCGCCGCTCTCCCTCATCGAGGGATTTGCCCGACAGGGCCTGATCCACAAGGTCCCTCAGGTCGGCAGACGCCTTGAAATACGGCACTGCCTTCGCCGGCACCATCACGGTCTCCCCGCTCCTCGGATTTCTGGCCTTTCTCGGGTTGCGGGAACGCACCTTGAAACTGCCGAAGCCCCTGATCTCGATGTGCTTCCCGTCGCTGAGCGCTCTTGAGATCGTTCCCAGGAGCTCCTTCACGATCACCGCGGTCTCCGTCTTGGAGATCTTGGTCCTCTCCGAAATCTCTTGCACCAGGTCCGCCTTAGTCATCGTGCTCTCCTCGTGCCAGGGCCAAGAATAGTAAGGAACGAGAACAGATCAACACCCTGATAGGAGTGGTCTCCTCTCAGCCCCCTTGGGCCGCCCGGACCGGGCGGCTTACTACCTAGCTTCAAGTGGAACAGCTGGTGGTGGAGCAGCTCGTACATGAGTCCCCCCCGGCCCCCTTGCCTCTCTCGACGCCCGCCACCGCGAAGCTTGATATCTCGCGTTTCAGGCTCTTCGTCCCGCATTTCGGGCAGACCGCCGAGTCTCTTTCGGAGGTGCTCATAAGCAGCTCAAACTTTCCGCTACACTTCGAGCATGTATATTCAAAAATCGGCATTCTGTATTCTCCCTTCGATAAACACCTTAGCAAAGGCGCGGGAGTGCCGCAACGAATTTATTAACGCGGCCTGGATCTATTCGATTGTTGCTCTTGGCCGGCCTGGGGCGCAGAGAGAAGAGACTGGGTCGGGCGCGAATCCCCTTTCACTTCGGCCTCCGGCGGCGCCGTCCGCCGTTGCATGCTGAGAGCCGGAGGCGGGCAAAAAAAAGTTCCCCGCCCCGATGCCGTGCGCCAAGTATACGTGCAACTCCTCTGCAGTACAAGGGGGGATCAGCCCACGACCAGGCTTAACACGGACATGGCAGGGAACTTTTTCTATTATGTCTGTCTGACCCTAGGCAATTGCAACGCATGTGCCACGGCCCCCCGGCAAAGGACATATTCGCTAACATGTTGTCCCAGGCCGGAATATGAAGGCCCCCGGAAGCAACTTCGGCTTCCGGGGGCGCTTTGACACGCGATCCCCGCATCCGTTGTGGGCTAATCCGCCACCGCTTGGGGGGGATTTACCCACTCCCGGCTCAATCGATGACTATGGACTCGAACATTACGAGCCCGCCGTAGACAGGGTCCAGGTCCCGCACGGTCAGCAGGACTTCGGCGGCCGTTTCGGGCGCGGCGAAAGTAACCACCGCCTCGCCGAGGTAATCGGTCACGGCGAGCGAGTCTATGGACCCCGTCGAGACGCTGAATGAGAGACTATGGTCACCCAGGGGATTGCCGTTTCTGTCCATGATGGTCACGTACAGCGGCACTGTCGCGCCCAGCGGGATGTTCTGGGGCAAGGTCACCAACGACCTGTCGCTTCGGGCCACCGTCGTCGTGAGCTGGACGCTCACCGAGGAGCTCGAGCCATACTCCAGCGAAGAGCCGGCCGTCAGGGTGGCTATCGCTCCCACCCCGTCGTCGGTCGGTCCCGGCATTGAGTCGTCGAAATCCAGCACCTCGCCGTACATGTTTGCCTCGGCGATGCTGTCGTAGAGGCCGTCCGAGGTGGTCGAGGTGGGAGTCACCTCGCCGTAGTCTGTGTCGAAGCGCACGACGGTGCCGTCCACTACGAAGTTGTCATTGATGTCCGTTACCCTCACCAAGACGTCGCCGTCGGACGAGGCTGAGGCGATCAGGGACTGCGGGTACTTAATGAAGTAGATATTGGCGGGTGGGCCGGACGTAATGAGATGCGTGACCGCGCTTACGTTCCCTCCCATCGTGTTCGCCGTTATCTCGACTATGCCGTCCTCTCTTGGCTCTCCGCTGTAGAAGCTCGCGTTGGCGAAGCCGTTTTGCGTGAAGCTCACGCCGGAGTCGTCGTCTCCTATGATGGTCCCCTCGTCAACAGTGAAGTACACGGCTGTGTCGTCTGATACGCGATTGTGATAAAGGTCGCCCACCAGCGCCGAGACCTCCGCGGGCACGTGCTCGATATCCCAGCCTCTGATGTTTCCCGGATTGACGCCCAGACTGATATACGCCGGAGGTCCGGCGGAGATACCCACCTGCGTCACCTTGGAGGAGACCTCCCCGCACTGCGCGCTCACGTACATGGTGCCGGAGACGGTGCCGCTGGTGACGCTCACCGTCGCTTTGCCCTCTTCATCCGTGTAGTACGTCATGGGCCCGTATCCTTGACCCTCGAGACCCTCGCCGCCGCCGGGACCGTAAACCACCAAGAAATTGATTCCCCAGTTGGCCCCGACCGGCCTTCCCAAGACGTCATAGCAGTACGCGGTAATAGGTGTGGACTCGGTGCCTCCGGTGCCTTTCACCTGCAACGTCGGCGAAGGCGCAACGAGGACGATGCTCGCGACCTCCAGCTCGGCTGTGACGGGAAGCAGCTCTATGGTCACGTCACTGGAGACGTCGCCGGCGGTGGCCTTTATGTACACCGTTCCCGTGTCCTCGGGCGCGTTGTAGGTCGCGATGGCCGCCCCGCCGACTGTGGACGCCACGAAGTCGATCGTGCCTATTTCGTCCCAGCTGCCGTCGCCGTCGGCGTCGTTGAGAATCGAATCTACCCCCGCGGTGAAGTATCCATCGCCGTCAACATCGGAAAAGGACTCTCCCGCGGCGAACTTGACCGCAGTCCCGTCGCCGACCGGGTTGTTGAGCCCGTCGAATACGCCGGCGGTCACGGACGAGGACGTACGGCCGTTCCCGATCAGGCTCGGGGGCTCGGCCTCCAGGCTAATGGAAGCCGGCTGACCCTCATCCCCGGGGCCGCCGGGGTCGACAACCTGTATGGTCAGGTCCTTGTGGGAGTCCTCCACCCGCGCCCTTATCGTGGAGTTCCCCGGCTCTCCAGGCTGTGTCATCAGAATCAGCTGCACCGCCCCCTGCTCATTCGTCGTCAGGCTGTCCGCGCTCAAAGAGCCCGGGCCAGAGATGATGTCGAATGTGACGGTCCTGCCGGAAAGCGGAGTGTTAACTGGGTTTACGACCGTCGCGTTGAGGCCCACGGTGCCCCCGGACGAGACGGACCACGATGACGGGGCGAAGGTGCCGATGTAGCTCTTGCTCTCATCGACTTCGGGTATATCAGTGACCCGATCGCTGTCTTCGCAGGAAGGGGCAAAAAGCAGAAGGGCGAGCGCCAAAGCCATTCTCCTCATGGCAGAGACCTCCGATTGGTGGTTTAGGTATGCAAGTCAGTTTGATACTAGGGCTCTTGTGGAATTATCGGCTTCGCAACTTAGGCCTTTAGGGGACCTGTGCCTTCCTTTTCGCGCCAGAACGGCGCCCCCCGTGGGGCAAATCGGCTGGATCCCCCCAGCGGGCGGCCTGAGACGTCGCCACAGCGGGCCAGCCCCGGCCCTGCCGGCCCACGTGGGGCCGCAGGTCAGAGCCCCGTGAACGGGGTCGGTCGGGCCGGTCCTCTCCCGCCCCCCCCGCGGGTGGCGGGCCGGAGAGCGCACAACCTAAGGCACAGCTTTATCTTGCCCGGGTCCTCGTGTGGTGATAGATTGCGTTAGTCGAGAGTCAGCCGTGCTTTGAAAGGAGGAAAATTGTGAGGAAAGTGATATGTGCCGCCGTGGCCGTCGCGCTATGCTGGCCGCTCGCCGCCGGCTGCCGGAATGATCTTATGGGCGTCGGGTTTCAGTTCTCGGTCACGGATCCTCAGGGCCCGGACAGGCTGACTGATATAGCCGAGAGCGGGCTCCACTTCCGCACTTTCTATAGAGCCATCACCTTCAACGACAAGTGGAACATAGTAGGCGAGTTCGGCTACAACGACTTCCGGCTCCGCGAGAGCGAGTTCGCGAACATGATCAAGCCCGTTCTGGCCGACTCGCTGGGAGACCTGTTTCCGCTCGGCCCGTCCCTGCCGGCCGGGTCGGAGGTGACCATAGACGAGCTCACGGTTAGCGGGGGCCACCTCAACGCCATGCACGTGACGGGCGGAATTCAGTACTTGTTCCCGAGTGCAGAGGACGCACTGCTGAGACCATATCTGACAGCGCAGGGAGGCTTCTACAGCACCGGCCAAAGCGACGCGGACGTCGCGGTCACCCTCACTGTCGACAGACCCGGCTCTATGCCCGACACCACTATCAGTTTCCCGTCCGGCCCCTTCATCCGGGACGGAGATAGAGACAACGCATTCGGCCTGAACTTCGGGGGAGGTACCGAGATCTCTCTGACCAGGTCCGTGGCGTTGCTCGCCGATGCAAGGTATCACGTGGCTTTCACGGAGGACAAGAGAACCACCTTCTTCGACCTCGGTCTCGGGCTCGTATATTTCCTGGGATTATGACCGCCGCGGGCCCACCGGACCAGCTACTCGGCCCTTATGCACCAGGCCAGGTGGCCGTTCCCGAACCTTCTGGGCTCGGGGAAGGAATCGGCGCATTCAGGAATCGCTATCGGACACCTCGGATGGAACGGGCACCCCGGAGGAGGATCCGCGGCGCTCGGCACGTCGCCTCTCAGGACGATCCTTCGAGATTTACCGCCGGGATCGGGCACCGGCACGGCAGAGAGAAGGGCCTGCGTATACGGGTGCTTCGGCAAGCCGTAGAGATCTTCGGCTGAGCCCGTCTCGACCAGCTTGCCCAGATACATGACGGCCACTCGGTCGCTTATGTGCTCGACCACACTCAGGTCGTGTGCGATGAAAAGATAGGTAAGGCTCAACCGCTCCTGCAGGTCCTGCAGGAGGTTTATTATCTGCGCCTGGATCGACACATCCAGCGCCGAGACGGGCTCGTCGGCCACTATGAGATCCGGCGAGACGGCGAGCGCTCTGGCGATCCCTATCCTCTGTCTTTGCCCTCCGCTGAACTCGTGAGGGTAGCGGCGCGCGTGCTCAGGGGCCAGCCCCACGAGCTCGAGCAGCTCCCCGGCCCTTCTCTTGGCCTGCTCCCCCCGCGCGAGACTGTGGATCTTCAAAGCTTCATCGAGCATGCCGCCGACCGTCATTCTGGGATTGAGCGAGCTGTAGGGGTCCTGAAAGATTATCTGCATGCGCCTTCGCAACGCCCTCATCTCCCTGGGGCGCAGGTCCGTCACGCTCTTGCCACGAAAGAGGACCTCTCCCGAGGTCGGCTCGATCAAACGCAGGATCGAACGGCCCACGGTGGTCTTCCCGCAGCCGCTCTCGCCCACCAGGCCCAGCGTCTCGCCCTCCCTGATCTCGAATGACACGTCGTCGACAGCCTTGAGATAGCCGACTGTCCTGGAGAGGACCCCCCGGCGCACGGGAAAATACTTCTTGAGACCCTTGACCTGGAGCAGAGGTCCGTTTTCGGATCGCGCATGGCTCATTTCGCCTCCCCAGGTCTCCAGCACCTTGTCAAGTGGCCGGGCTTGACCTCCCCCAGCGGAGGCTCTTCGGCCCTGCACTGGTCAACCGCCAGCGGACATCGCGGATGAAACCTGCACGCGGCGGGAAAGTCCAGTGGGTTGGGAACCGCGCCGGGTATCACTTTGAGTCTCTCGCGCGTCTCGCTGAGCCTCGGCATGCTCCTAAGCAGCCCCACTGTGTAAGGATGCTGCGGGCTCTCGAAGAGAGGGCCGACTTCCGCGTACTCCGCGACTCTGCCGGCGTACATCACCACCACGCTGTGGGCGATCTCGGCTATGACTCCCAGGTCATGGGTTATCACAATGACCGACATCGATAGCTCATTGCGGAGCTCGGAGAGCAGCTCGAGTATCTGGGCTTGTATTGTAACGTCCAGTGCGGTAGTGGGCTCGTCCGCTATCAGCAGCGAAGGGTTGCAGGAAAGGGCCATCGCTATCATCACGCGCTGGCGCATGCCCCCGCTAAGCTGATGCGGGTACTCGTCCACGCGTTGCTCTGGAGAGGAAATGCCCACGAGCTTGAGCATATGCACAGCGCGCTCTTTGGCGGCCTTTTTAGAGAGCTTCTGATGCAGCACTATCGCCTCGACTATCTGGTCCCCGCAGGTGAACACCGGGTTGAGCGAGGTCGTCGGCTCCTGGAAGACCATCGAGATCTCGTTGCCGCGGACCCGGCGCATCTGCTTCTCGGTAAGACCCAGCAGATCGCGTCCTTTGAAGATTATCTCGCCGCCGGCTATCTCCCCCGGCGGGCTCTGGATCAGCCGGAGGATGGACAGAGCAGCGACGCTCTTGCCGCACCCGGACTCTCCCACCACGCCCAGAGTGCGCCCGGGATCGACACGGAAGCTCACTCCATCGACCGCCTTGACCAGACCCTCATCCGTTCGGAAGTAGGTTCTGAGATCCCTGACGTCGAGGAGAGCCCCGTTGCCTCCGGCACCGCGGTCCGGACCTGTGTCTCGTTCGCCGTCGCTCATCGAAATCCTCCGGGCGTCTCCCTGATATTCTTTTCGACAGCCGCCAGCTCTTCCTGCGTAAGCACTCCCTCTTTCACCGGAGTTCCCAGCACCTCTTCCGCGCCGGCTCTAAGGGCCTCCGCCACCTCGTAGAAAGTGATCTCGCGCTTCAGCACCTCCTCCAGCGTGACCGTCCGCCCGTTTAGGTTCTCCCGGAGGGTCTTCGACTCCCTCGACCCATCCACCAACGAGGCCAACTCGGCCTGGTCCCCCCGCACCAGTATGGCGCCGTGCTGGAGCACCGCGTCCTTGGTCCTGCGTTGTGCGCTGCCCACGAGCTTTCTGCCGCCGACCAGTATCTCATCTCGAGCGGCTCCTGTGAAACAGGGCAACGCGCCAAGTGGGCCGCCGAGATCCCGGGTTGGGGCAAGGTCGCACGCCGCTCCCAGGCGCCGGAAGGCATCGAGGAGAACCGCCGCCAGCCGCCTGTAGGTGGTCTGAACTCCGTCCCCCTCGAGCGGCCCGCGCACGGGAAATATCGCGGCGTAGGTCACGTCCTCTCCGTGCAGCACGGCTCGGCCGCCCGACGGCCTCACCACCACGTCCACTCCGGCCGAGCGGCACTTATCGGGATCCAGACGCAGCGCTTTGCGCTGGGACCGGCCGAGCGAAACGGCTCTGGGCCGCCAGGTGTACGCGCGCAGGGTGGGCCCCGAGATCCCCCTTCCGACAAAGTCCAGCAGGATCTCGTCCACCGCCATGTGGAACGCGCCGGGTCTGTCAACGTGTTTCAGGAATCGCCATTCCATACGCAATCGCGCGGCCGGAGGGCGCCGCCCGCGGGGGCCGCCGCTAGTCGTCCCAGCGGACTTTGAGCTTCCTCGCGGCCCCCGCCTCATCGAGCCTTCGGACGGGGGTGTTGTGAGGGGCGGACTTGACCAGCTCGGGGTTCTCAACCGCCTCTTTGGCTATGCTCTTCATGGCTTCTATGAACCTGTCGAGCTCGGCTTTGCTCTCCGTCTCTGTTGGCTCGATCATCAGGGCCTCGGCGACTATGAGAGGGAAGTACACGGTGGGCGCATGCAGGCCGTAGTCGAGCAGTCTCTTGGCCATGTCAAGGGTCCTCACGCCCTTCTTCTTCTGCCTTGCGCCCGACAGCACAAACTCGTGCATGCAGCGCGTATTGTAAGGTAGATCGAAGTCGTCCTTCAAGGAGGCCATCAGATAGTTTGCGTTCAGCACGGCCCTCCGGCTCACTTCGCTCAGCCCCGGGGCGCCGAGCATCCTTATGTAGCAGTAGGCCCTCACCAGCACCGCGAAGTTGCCGTAGAACGCGTGCACGCTTCCTATCGACTCCGGCCTGTCGTAGTCCCAGAACAGCCGGCCGTCCCCGGACCTTTCGAGCACCGGCAGCGGCAGCATCCGCTCCAGGTGGGCAGCCACCCCCACCGGGCCGGAGCCCGGCCCCCCTCCTCCGTGGGGCGTGGAAAAAGTCTTGTGGAGGTTCAGGTGAACGACGTCGAAGCCCATCTCCCGCGGGCGCATCCTCCCGACTATGGCGTTGAGATTCGCCCCGTCCAGGTACATCTGCGCCCCTACCCCGTGCGCCATGTCGGCGACACGCCGCACCTCCGTCTCGAAAAGTCCCAGCGTGTTCGGGTTCGTCAACATCACGGCGGCGCAGCTCTCATCCAGTTCCTTGCGGAAGGCCTCCAGATCGACCCTGCCGTCCTTCCCCGAAGGGACGGTCACGGCCTTGCATCCGCTCAGAGTCGCGCTCGCGGGATTCGTGCCGTGCGCGGAATCAGGTATCAGGACCTTGTCGCGCCTCTCGCCCCTGGCGTCGTTATAAGCTCTTATCATCATGAGCCCGACGAGCTCGCCCTGCGCCCCCGCCGCGGGCTGTAGGGTGACCCTGTCCATGCCGGTTATCTCTTTCAGCAGACTTTCGAGATTCCACATGAGCTCGAACGCCCCCGCCGCGGAGTGCTCGGGAGCCATCGGGTGCAGGCGCGCGAAGCCTTCCAGCGAGGCCATTTGCTCGTTCACCTTGGGGTTGTACTTCATAGTGCACGAGCCCAGAGGGTACATGCCGCGGTCGATGTTATAGTTCAAAGTGGAAAGTCTTGTGAAATGCCTGACGACCTCGGACTCCGGTATCTCGGGCAACCGCGGCCTCTCGGCACGGCGGATGTCATCCGGGATCAGCTCGTCCACTCCCGGCGCCGGGACGTCGGTCTCCGGCACGTAAGCGGTCGAGCTTCCGGGATTATGCATCTCGTTCAGAAGTCTCTCCAATTGATTGCCACCTCCAATGCAGGGCTCGGCAATATCGGCACGCGCCTTCAAGGGCCGCCCTCACCCCGCCACGTCCGCCACTGTCTCGACCAGCCTGTCTATGTCGCCCTTGCCGTGCTTTTCCGTTGCGCATACCAGCCAAAGGCCGGCCAGCGACTCGTCCCACACCCCGAGATCGAGCCCACCGGCGACACCCCTCTCGCAGAGCTTTGCGTTCAGCTCGGCCGGAGGCAGCGGCGTCCTCACGGCGAATTCCCTGAAGTAGGGCCCCGGGTGCTCCAGGCTGAAGCCTTTCAGCGCCTTCAGCCGATCGGCCGCGTACCAGGCGTTTCTCACGCAGGCCTCCGCCGCTCGGCGCAGTCCTCCTGGTCCCATCAGGGCGATATGGGCCGCGACGGCCAGCGCCACCAGCCCCTGGTTGGTGCATATGTTCGAGGTCGCGCGCTCGCGGCGGATGTGCTGTTCCCTCGTTTGAAGGGTCATCACATACCCGCGCCTTCCCTCGATGTCGGCGGTCTCGGCGACGATCCGTCCGGGCATCCTCCTTATATAGGAGCCGCGCGCGGCCATGAATCCCACGTAGGGCCCGCCGAAATTCAGCGCGCTCCCCGTGGACTGGCCGTCGCCGACGGCGATGTCGGCGTCGTACTCGCCGGGCGGCTTGAGCAAAGACAACGACAGCAGATCGCACACAGCTATGGCGAGCGCGCCCGCCCGGTGGGCGGCCTCTACGGCCGGAGCGGCGTCCTCCGCTATACCCAGCATGTTGGGAGACTGGACTATGACGGCCGCCGTCTCCGGGGTGACGAGCTCTCCCCAGGAGGCCTCATCGATCCTCCCCGCGGCCGGGGGCGCCGTCCTTATGCCCGCCCCCACGTACCTCAGGTAAGTGGCCAGCACGCGCCTGTATGAGGGGTGCACCGTTCCCGCGACCACGACGTCCGGCCTGCCGGTAATCGCCCGCGCCATGAGTGCGGCCTCGCCCACGGCGGAAGCGGCGTCGTACAACGACGCGTTCGAAGCCTCCATGCCGGTGAGCGCGCAGACCATGGACTGGTATTCGAAGATGGCCTGCAGGGTCCCCTGGCTGACCTCGGCCTGATAGGGCGTGTATGCCGTCAAGAACTCGGACCTGGAGACGAGATGCCCGACTGCGGCCGGAACGTAGTGGTCATAGGCCCCGCCGCCCGCAAAGGGGCCCGCGCAGAACGCCCCCTTGTTGGTCGAGGCCAGCCCGCTCACGTGCGATGTCATCTCCATCTCGCTCATCGCGGGCGGAAGGTCGAGCGGCTCGCGGCGCACGAGGTCGCTCGGGACGCGGTCGAGAAGCTCATCGATCGATTTCACCCCTGCGACATCGAGCATCCGGTCCAGCTCTTCTTTGCTTCTGGTCACGTACATTGGCGTCTCACCGGCACCCCGTCAGGAAGAGCCGTTCCCTATGTGCTCGGCGTATTGATCGGAGCTGAGCAAGCCATCCACCTGGGACTTGTCGCTGATCTTTATCTTGACCAGCCAGCCGTCTTCGTACGGCGAGGAGTTCACGATCCCGGGGTCGTCTATGGCCGCTTCGTTGCGCTCGGAGATCTCCCCCGTGAGCGGGCTGTAGAGGTCGGCCTCTGTCTTTACCGCCTCTATGAGACCGAACGGCTTCATCTGCTCGACGGACGCGCCGGGCTCTGGAAGCTCCAGATAGACCACGTCGCCCAACTCCCCTTGAGCGTAGTCCGTAATCCCCACAGTGGCGACGTCTCCGTCGATCTTCACCCACTCATGCTCTTTGGTATACCGCAGGTCCTTTGGAATCATCGCTACCTCCCGGCCACGGCGTCACGGTCTCCGAGCCTTGGCGCCTCCGGCCGCTCCTTTGCCTTTTCCGGTCAAGAAAGGGATCTTTACGACCTCCGCCTCCACGCCCCGCCCCCTGACGTCAACCTCGATCCTGGTCCCCAGACCGGCGGAGTCCTTCCTAAGGTATCCCATGGCGAGGCTCTGTTCCAAGTAGGGCGCGAAAGCGCCGCTGGTAACGCGGCCCACCTCCTCCCCTCCATATCTCAGCACGTTCCCTTTCCTGGCTATCCTCTTCTCCAACAGCCTCAGCCCCACAAACTTCCTCGAAGGACCTCGCTCCTTGCGCTTGGCAAGGACTTCCCTTCCTATAAAATCATCCTTCGAGAACTTCACCGTCCATCCAAGCCCGGCCTCCAGGGGATCCGTTGTCTCGTCTATGTCGTTGCCGTAGAGCCTGTACGATGCCTCGAAGCGCAGCGTGTCCCGCGCCCCGAGCCCGATGGGCTCGCACGCTGCCGCCGAATCGCCGCCGGTCAGAGCATCCCACAACTTTCGCGCGCCCTCGGGGCTCGTGTAAAGCTCGAAGCCGTCCTCGCCGGTGTAGCCCGTCCGGGACACCATCACACGATGGCCGCCGAAAGTCACCGCCCTGTGCTTGAACCGGCCCAGATCCACGAGCGCGGGTTCCAGCAGATCGGAGACGAAAGGCACCGCCGAAGGCCCTTGAACCGCCAGCTGGCCCGTCGCGGGGCTTTCGTCCTCGACGGCCACGCCGCCGCTCGCGTGCTCGGCCAGCCAATCGTAGTCCTTGCGGGTGTTGGCGGCGTTCACCACGAATACATAATCATCTTCGCCAACACAGTATACGGTGACGTCGTCCACTATGCCACCGTCCGGATAGCACAGGGGCGTATAGGTGATCGCGCCCGCCTCCCTCGGCGCTACGTTGGTGCACATCCGGTCGACGAAGTGCCCCGCGCCCGCTCCCCGGACCCTTATCTCCCCCATGTGGGAGACATCGAAGAGGCCTATTCCGGTTCTCACCGCTCGGTGCTCGTGAATTATGCCCTTGCCGTACCGGACCGGCATCAGCCATCCGGCGAACTCCACCATCTTCCCGCCCGATCGCTCGTGCCGCTCGAACAGGGCCGTCTTCTTCAGCTCCATCAGATCCCCACTCTCAACACGCCTCCTGAAGCCCGCCGGACCCCTCGGCCTCCAGCAGCTCGCGGAGCATCTGTCCGGTATGGGACCCCGGGAGCGCGGAGACGCGCTCGGGAGTGCCCGACGCCACCACTCGCCCTCCGGAGTCTCCTCCGCCGGGCCCGAGATCCACTATGAAGTCGGCGGTCTTTATGACGTCCGGATTGTGCTCGATCACTATCACCGTGTTGCCTCTTTCCACGAGCCGTCTCAGGACGTCGAGGAGGCAACTCACGTCTTCAAAATGCAGCCCCGTGGTCGGTTCGTCAAGAATATACAGCGTCCTTCCCGTGGCCACCTTGGACAGCTCGGCGGACAGCTTCACCCTCTGCGCTTCACCGCCCGACAACGTGGTGGCGGGCTGGCCCAGATGTATGTAGCCGAGTCCTACGTCCCTGAGCACCTCCAACCTCCGCCTGATCACCGGGACCGGGCTCAGGAACCTGCAAGCCTCGTCCACGGTCATGTCCAGCACGTCGGCGACGTTCTTGCCCTTGTAGGTGATCTCGAGCGTCTCGCTGTTGTATCTCTTACCGCCGCATTGGTCGCAACGCACGTACACGTTGGGCAGAAAGTGCATCTCTATCTTGACCATGCCTTCGCCTCGACAGGCTTCGCATCTGCCGCCCTTCACGTTGAAGCTGAAGCGCCCGGGCTTGTAGCCGCGCAGGCGCGCCTCCCGGACCTGTGAGAAGAGTTGCCTTATCGGCGTGAAGGCACCCGTGTACGTGGCGGGGTTCGACCTCGGCGTGCGCCCTATCGGCGACTGGTTTATGTCCACGACCTTGTCCACGTTTTCAGCGCCTCTTATCTTCCTGTGCGCTCCCGGTATCACCGGGCTCTTGTAGAGGCGCTTGCTCAGGGCGGAGTAGAGCACATCGTTGACCAAGGTGCTCTTGCCCGAACCGGAGACTCCGGTCACGCAGATGAGCGTGCCGAGCGGAAACTCGACGTCTATGTCCTTGAGGTTGTGCTGGCCGGCGCCGAGTACTTCCAACGACGACCCGTTCCCCGTCCGCCTGCGGGAGGGTACGTGTATCTTCTTCCTGCCCGAGAGATAGAGCCCGGTCAGCGAGACCGTGGACTCGCGGACCTCGCCGGGGGTCCCTTGCACCACGACCTTCCCGCCGTTGTTGCCCGCCCCGGGACCGAGGTCCACCACGTGGTCCGAAGCCTCTATTGTCTGCCTGTCGTGCTCGACCACTATGACCGAGTTACCGAGATCCCTCAGCCCCGCGAGCGTGGAGAGCAGCTTGCCGGTGTCCTTGTGGTGAAGACCTATTGTCGGCTCGTCGAGTATGTAGAGCACGCCCGTCAGCCTCGAGCCTATCTGGGTAGCGAGCTTGATTCTCTGGGCTTCGCCGCCGGCGAGTGTCCCGGCCGGTCTGTCCAGCGTCAGGTAGTCCAAACCCACGTCGGCCATGAACCGCAGTCGATCCGCTATCTCCTTGATTATGGGGCCCGCGACGGCTGCGTCCCGGCGACTCAGCTCGAGCGCCTCGAAGAAAGAGGCGCATTCGACGACGGTACGGGAGGTCACTTCGCTGATGGAAAGTCCGCCCACCTTGACCGCGAGGCTTTCAGGCCTGAGCCTCGCTCCGCCGCAGGATGCGCAGGGCCGGGCGGTCATGAATGTGGATATCCAGCTCCTTATGGCCTCGGATCTTGTCTCCTTGAGCCGTTTTTGAAGGCTGGGGATCGCCCCCTCGAACGACCGCGCGGCCGCCGTCCGCCCTCCGCGGCCTCGCTTGCCCCCGCCGGCGCCCTCGCCGCCGTAAAGGATGAGCCTCCTTGCGGACTCCTTGAGCTTGCGGAACGGCGCGTCAAGATCGAAACCAGCGCGGCCCGCCAATCGTTCGAGCTGTTTGCCGATCCATTTGCCCTCGATGGGCCCCCATGGGACCAGAGCCCCCTCCTTGATGGACAGAGAGGGATCCGGCACGACCAAGCTCTCCTCTATGTCCAGCGCCGTTCCCAGCCCCCCGCAATCAGGGCAGGCGCCGTACGGGCTGCTGTAGGAGAAGTCCCTGGGCTGCATCTCCCCATAGCTCACTCCGCAGCGCAGGCAGGCCGCCTTCTCGCTGAACAGGATCTCTTCACCTCGCTCCGGCTGCGCGATGGCGGTCCCGCCCGACAAGGCCAGTGCCGCCTCGAGCGCCTCGGCCAACCGGCGCGACGAGCCCTTGCCCACGGCCAGCCTGTCGATGTAGACCTCGATATCGTGCCTGCGATTACGAGCGAGCTTTGGAATCGCTTTGGATATATCGTACGCGCGGCCGTCGGCTCTTATTCGAAGGAAGCCTTTCTTCCTCAAAGCCTCCAGGTCGGCCTTGAAGCCGCCCTTTCGGCCCTTGACCAGCGGCGCCAGGACCGCCACCCGCTCTCCCGCCCCCAGACAGGCGACGCGCTCGGTCATTCTGGTCACGCTCTGGCTCTCTATCGCGCGGCCGCAGACGTGGCAGTGCTGAACGCCGACCCTCGCGTACATCAACCTGAGATAGTCGTAGATCTCGGTGGCCGTCGCGACCGTGGACCGGGGATTGGATCCGAGGCTTCGCTGTTCTATGGCTATTGCCGGAGACAGGCCGTCTATGAGGTCGACGTCGGGCTTTTCCAGCCCGCCCAGGAACTGCCTGGCATAGCTGGAAAGCGATTCGACGTATCGCCTCTGCCCCTCCGCGTAAATGGTGTCGAACGCAAGCGAGCTCTTGCCCGACCCGCTCACGCCGGTTATCACGACCATGCTCTCCCTCGGAACGTCGAGGTCTATGCCGCGGAGGTTGTGCTCCCTCGCGCCTCTAATTGTAATATAGTCCATCGACAGCTCCGCGAGTTGGTGCCGATGTATCAATAAATTGTGACAAATCTTAGTGCGGATCGAATGTGGGGCCGGGCGTCCGGGAGTGCGGGACGCCGCCGAGATCCGCGACCGAACCGAGATCCATCCCCTCGTCCACACCCCATCGCACGAGGATACGTCGGCTTTCAGCAGTTCCCCGTGGGCATCCCCAACCTGGCTCTTGCCTCTACGAGGGCGTCCACAAATGCCTCGAAGTCCGGTCGGCCGAAGCTCAGGTGCACGAACTCATGCTGTACGACTACTGTGTCTTCTTGCTCGTCGAACCAAACCGAGGTCAGGGCACCCTGATCGGTTCGCGTTTCAGCCAGATCTTTCATTGCCTCTTCCTTGTTGTCTATGGGATCGGCTCCGGCGCAGCCTCCCGCCGGCCCGGCGGCCGACTGTTTCGATGCTATCAGTCTATCGATAAGCGTGTCAAGCCCTTCGCCCTTCCGTCTCGTCCGCCCTCTTTCCAAACAGCAGTATGAACGCCGCCATCGCGCCCAGCCCCACCACGATTGATATCGCCGGATGCACCCCGTACCCGGCCGGCAGGTAGCCCGCCGCTATCCCTATGCCGGCGGCGAGGACCGCATAAGGCAGCTGCGTCTTTACATGGTCCACGTGATCGCAGGAGGTGGCCATCGAGGAGAGTATCGTGGTGTCCGATATAGGCGACGCGTGATCGCCGAAGCACGAGCCGCTGAGAACAGCCGCCACCGCCGCCAGCAGCGGCCCGCCGACCACCTCGCCGGGCGGGGCCAAGTTGTATCCGAGCGGTATCACCACCGGCATCAGTATCGCCATCGTGCCCCAGGACGTGCCGGTGGCGAAGCTTATTGCCGCCGCGGTAAGGAAGACGACGGTAGGCAGAAGCGCGAGCGTGACTACTCCGCTCACCTTGTCGACGACGTACCCGGCGGTGAAAAGATCACCGCACACAGCCCCGAGAGACCAGGCGCACACCAGCACGACCATCGCGACCATCATCGCCTTGACGCCCGAGAGCCATGCTTCCATCGTCTGTGAGACGTCGAGCACTCTCTGTGACACGGCCAGGATCCCGGCCGTCGCCGCGCCGGCCGCCGAGGCCCACAGCAGGACGCTCAGCGAATCCGCCGCTCCGAGGATCTCCATCGGACCGGCCGCGGAGGCCGCCTCCCCCAACGCCTTTGAGCCGTTGTAGTAAAGCCCGCCCACGACGGCTGCGATGACGACTCCTATCGGCAGCGCGGCGTTTATCCAGCGTAACGGGGCGTTCTCCGGCGGCTGCATCTCGGTGAGTTCCTTGTCCGCCATGGGCACCGCCCCGTCCCTGGTCAGCTTCCCCTCCAGCCTGCTTCGCCTTTCCGCCCTGTACATGGCCCCGAGGTCGCGCCCGCTGGCCGTCACCACGAGCACCATCACAAGCAGTATTATCGAGTAGAAGCTATAGGGAATGGTCCTTATGAAGACGGCGTAGACGTTGTCGGCGCCCGGCAAGCCCAGAGATGCCCAGCTGTCCTGGATGAGACCTATCTCATACCCAACCCATGTCGATATCACGGCGATGCTGGTTATGGGAGCGGCCGTGGCATCGACCACGAACGCGAGCTTCTCCCTGCTTATCCGCAGCCTGTCGGTGAAAGGCCGCATCGTGTTTCCCACAAGAAGAGTGTTCGCATAGTCGTCGAAGAATATGGCGACCCCCATGAGCCAGGTCGCAATCTGGCCGTTTCTGGCCGTGGACGCCCACCGGGCCATTGCCGAGGCTATAGCGTGCAAGCCGCCCGACCTCGCGATGATCCCAACCATCCCGCCCAAGCACAGGCTGAAAATCACTATGGCGGCGTGGTCCGGATCGCCGAGGGCGTTCTTGAAGTAGGTGTCAAGGCTCCTCAGGAACCCGGAGAGGGGGTTCAGGCCCGCAATGAAGGTGGCGCCCAGCCATACACCGCAGAAAAGAGAGAGGACGACGTGGCGCGTCAACAGGGCCAGGGCTATTGCCAGTAGAGGGGGAGTTATGGACAGGACGCCGGGCAGGCCGCGCAGCTCCACCTCTCGAGCGCCCGAGATACCGTCGACCTCCGCGCGAAGCTCCGTTCCCTCGACGAACGTGCGCCGCAGGACCGCCACGCCGGACCTGAGCTCGAAGGGAACGGCTCCCGTGCCCCGCTCGAGCGCCGGGGAGGCGCCGTACAGAACGCCCGCGCCGTGGTAGCGCTCAGCCGTGTTGCCGCCGGCGTCTATCGCCCTGACCGTGACCGCGACCGATATGTTGGGATTGACGGTGGCCGGAAGATCGATCTCGAGCCGCGAAGGGGGCTGGGACGCCCCACACAAGCAGGGCGCCGTCAAGATGGCGGCGAGAGCCCATAGAAAGAAGGCGAGCTTTATCGCGGGCGGTCTCTTCATCAAGCCTGATAGTCTTCGCTTCGAGACAGGCCCGCGAGCACGGGCCGAAGATTCACCTCATCGAGCTAAGCCGTCCTCGCGGCTGCGGTGTCGCTCTCGATGAGGCCGTCTTTGAGCCTCACCACCCTGTTTGCGTGCTGGGCGATGGAAAGCTCGTGCGTAACAACGATTATCGTGCTTCCCCGCTTGTGGATCCCGGAGAGGACGGACATGATCTCCTCCCCGGTCTTGCTGTCCAGGTTGCCCGTGGGCTCATCGGCCAAGATTATAGATGGGTCGTTTACGAGCGCACGCGCTATCGCCACCCGTTGTCTTTCGCCCCCCGAGAGCTCGTTCGGGCGGTGCCCCATTCTCTCTCCGAGCCCCACCTGCTCCAGCGCGGTCACGGCGCTGGAGCGCCTTGTGCGGGAATCCACTCCGGCGTACACGAGCGGGAGCTCCACGTTCCGCAGCGCGGTGGCCCGGGGAAGCAGATTGAAAGTCTGAAACACGAACCCGATCTGCTTGTTTCTTATACGGGCAAGCTCGTTGTCCTTGAGCTTTTGAATATTGACCTGGTCCAGAAGATATGAGCCGGACGACGGCCTGTCTAGACACCCGATTACGTTCATCAGCGTAGATTTGCCCGAACCGGACGGCCCCATGATCGCCACATACTCGTTGGCGACGACCCCCATCGACACGCCTTTGAGCGCGGGCACCTCGACGGTGCCGATCTCGTAGATCTTGCTGACGTCTTTGATTTCGATTAGCAACCGCACCCCCTAGGCCCAGACTCCCCCGCGCCTCTTCACGGTCGGGCTCGACGCGCCGGCAAACGTCACTACTTTACATTCTGGCCCGTGGCGCGGTCAAGCTGGGCCAGCGCCACCTTGAAATCGGTTATCGCCTCCACCCTCTGACTCTCCGCTGAGGTCAACTCGACGCCGGCCTCCGTCAGCTCCAGGATTGTGCCCAAGCCCACATCGTACTGCTCCTTGGCGAGCTTGTAGCTTTCCTCGGCCGCGGCGAGCTGATCCTCGGAAACCCTGATCCGCTGGCGCGCCTCCTCCAGAGCGATCAGGGCCTGCTTGACCTCGAGGGTCACGGTAAGCTCCAGATCCTCGTATTCCCTCTCTCGGTTCCTCAGGCCCGCCCTGGCGTTGTTTATGTTCCCCCTCGTGAGCATGCCGTCGAAGATCGGGATCCTGACCCCCATTGCCACGTCCCAGGTGTATCTGGTCTCGAAGTCACTCGTGGAGTTGGGAAACTGGTTGTCTCTCCAGCGCCAGCTGAAGGACCCGAAGAGGCTCGGGTAGTGGCCGGCCTTCGCGGACTGCACTCCCGCTTCGGCCGCCCGTATCCTCTCGGCCGCGGCACGGAGGTCCGGCCTGAGAGAAGTCGCCGTGTCGTACATGTCCGCGCGATCTATCTCCACTTGCTCGACGGTCAGGTCGGCCTCGATCCGAATCTCCTCGTCGTAGCTCACGCCCATCATCTTCGCGAGCCTGACCCTCTCCAGCTCGCCAAGATTTCGTGCAGTGATAAGATCGAGCTCGCCCTGGGCGACGTCGACCCTCGCCCGGAGCACGTCGCTCTTGGCCACCGAGCCCAACTCGAACAACGTCTCCGCTCTCTCCAGCTGCCCCTTGCTCCTCTCCAGGCTCTTCTCGCTCACCTCGAGAAGCTTCTCAGCCTTCACCAGGTTGTAGAACTGGTTCCTCACCTCGTAGGCGATGTCGTTTTGCGCCGCCTCGCTGGAGTGTCTGGCGGCCGACACGCCGGCCCTGGCCTGGGCCACGCTCTGCACGGAGCCCCAATCGAAGAGGCTCTGCGACGCATTAAGACCCATGCTGTAGGAGACGAACGCCTGGCTCTCGGTCTGCGAGGAGATAATCTCGCCGGTTCTCTCGTTGAGAGTGAGCTGCTCGCTGGGACCCTGGGTAAGTCTGTTCCAATAAGCGTTGGCGGAGACAGACGGCAGAACGCCGGCCCAGGCCCTCGTGGCCGCGGCCTCCGAAGAGCTTATGTTGTTCCGCGCGATGGCTACATTGTGGTTGCGCTGGAGGGCGATCTCCACGCACTCCTCGACCGTTAGAGGCCCGCTGATGCCCACTCTCGCCTCACCCGCGGCCCCCGGCGCGCCCGGGACACAGGCCGAGATGAGCAAAGAACAGAGCAACGCAGACGAGATCCTCATATTCATCTCAGACCTCCTTGAAGTTCAAACCGAGCCTATTCTCAACGGCCTGCGCCGGTTCCCGCGAGGCCGGGCTGGAAGTATCTAGAAAATATTACGATACCAATCGCCCGCATGTTCCACCAGTTCGCATCCCAGGCGCAACCCGCTTCGGGGGCCCATGGAGCCGCCAGAGGCGCCCAGACATACACATAACGCTCGGGCGGAGCTCATCCAGCGCCTTCGGGGGCGATGCGTGGTCGTGCCCGCGGGGCTCTTCCACATGCCGCCAAGGCCGCTCGGCCCCGGGCGCAAAGGGAAAATGACGATGAGCGGGCGATACCGCTGCTCGAGGGCGGCAAAGCCACGGCAGCCCGGCCCCTCACCTGACTCTGAACGCTATCGGGATTACGTAGTCCACCTCGACCGGAACGTCCCTCTGCTTGGCAGGCGTGAAAAGCCACTTCTTGGCGGCCTCGACAGCCGCCTGGACAAGCAATGGGTTGGCGTCGGTGGAAGCGGGTATGGCCCTGGTGACTCTTCCTGTCTCGTCGATTCTAACCAGCACCAGCACGACCCCCTCGACTCCGGCCTGGCGGGCGAGCTCGGGGTACTTGGGCGCCACGGTATGTATCGGAACAGGAGGCTGGTCGAAAGCAAGGAAAGCCGGCGCATCTCCCTGGTCGCCGGTCATCACGGGAGGTTCCATGGGGTTGAAGCTGGTGGTCTCTATGAACTCCTCTTCGCTCGCTTCCTCGGAGATCTCGAGCTCCTGAGGGATCTCCGGTCTCTGGATCTCCTGCGGCGGCGGAGGGATGATAAGCTCGGGCGGGACCTCGACCACCTCGAATCGCTTCTCCCTCAATTTGTACGGCTCGGGCTCGTAGGGAGGCATGAAGAGGTACCAGGCCAAGTGCACGATAGCCGCTATCAGCAGCGAAATCGAGAAGTACTTACCGAACTTCTGCTTGAAAACATAGTTGGCAGTAGTGCGGCGAACCAAGCGTGCTTCAGTATCTGTCCTCATCGTCTACCACTTAGTTGCTTGTCTGTGTTGAACGCCACCGCCAGCGCGTTGGCGCGCTTTAGCTGCTCCATAGCATCATGCATGATCCTGTACGGAACGTCCCTGTCGGTCTTGAAGCCCACAATCATGCTGGGATTGTCCCGCCACTTCTGAGCCATTACCGGCTCGATCTCATTGACCATCACGATCTTGTCGTCGATGGAGATCTTGCCCGAGGCGTTTATCCAGATATGCGAGACGCTCTCCCTGGGAAGCTTCTCGCCGGTGACGGCCTTGGGCAGGTGGACCATCAACCCTTCCTCCATCTTGAAGATGGTCGTCGCGAGGAAGAAGATAAGCAGCAGGAACGCGATATCAGCCATGGAGGCAGTCGGTATCTTCGGCTCTATCTTGACCTTCTTCTTAAAGCGTGCCATTTCCCATTTCCCCGAACAGCGGACTAATCCCTTCTAATCCTCAAGGAGATCACTGGAGCCTGTGCCTGTTTGACCTCGTCCAAGACGTCGATCATCGCATTGTAGCGACTCTCCGGATGGGACTCGATGGACACAATCGTCTTGGGATTCTCCTCTATCCTCTGCCTGGTCATCCCCTCCACGTCGTCGATCCTTACGGGGCTGCCGTCGATATAGACTGCGCCGGCCTCGTCGGTGGTGATCCTCATCACGTTCTTGGGATTTACCTTGGCGGTCTTTCCCCCCACGCCGGGCAGAAGCAGCGTGATGCCCTGCTCCACGTCGAAGATAGTGGTGGCGATGAAGAAGATGAGCAGCAGAAAGGCTATGTCCGCCAGTGAGGACGCCGGGATCTCCTCCGAGACCCGGGTCCTGCGCTTGATCATCCTAGCCATGTCTAGGCCCTCGCCGACTTATGCGTCTCTAAGTCAACCAGCGTGTCGACCAGGTCGACCGATGACTCTTCCATCTCCATTACGAATCTGTCGATCCTGGAAACGAAATAGTTGTGGGCCGCCTGGACCGGGATAGCTATGAGGAGCCCCGAGAGAGTGGTGATGAGAGCTTCCGAAATACCGCTCGCCACGAGCTTGGCGCTTACCTGCTCCGCAGCGGCGATTGCCTGAAACGCGTGAATCATACCGGATACCGTTCCGGAGAACCCGAGCATGGGCGCCACGTTGGAGATCGTGGAAAGGACCACGAGGCCCCTTTCAAGGAAGGACATCTCTATGGAGCCCGCGCTCTCAATGGCCTTCTCAACTGCCTCGGGGCCCTTGTCGGCCCTGAGCAAGCCCGAATGCAAAATCGCGGCGATCGGGCCCCTGGTCTTCGTGCAGATGGCCTTTGCCGCCTCCACCCCGTCTTCGCGAAGGGCGCCGAGCACGTTGGTCATCAACTTTCTGGTGTTGACGTGCGCCCGCTGCAGCGTCCAAAGCCGTTCCAGTATAACGGCGAGGCCAAGAAGAGAACAGAACAGCAGGGCCCACATGAAGTCCCCGCCCTGCCTGAAAAACTCGACCGCGCCGGCGCCGAAGCCCTCCTCTTCCCCTTCCTCCTCGACAACCGGCTCTTCCTCCTCGCCGGTCGGAAGGGTAAAGGCCGGTTCCGGCGGAAGCCCTTCGGCCTCTTCCGTAGTTTCCGCGGCCTCCTCGGTCTCAACCGGCACCGCCGCTCCTCCGGCCGGCTCTTCTTGAGCCAGGGCGCCGGCAACAACCAACGAAACCGTAGCCATCAACGATACCGCAAACAGAACTGCCGCTCTCCGTCTCCACTTGATCCGCATCACCGCTGCTCCTCTTGCTTCCTCAAGCCTGTAACTGCTCCCGGAGGTACGGTCGCCGGTCAGGCCTTACCGGCGGATCCGACACAGGTTCATAACCGAAGTTCAGTTTAACGATGCTACTCTTGAGGTACGCCAGTGTCAACACCTTTTCCGCAGGGCTCCTATGAGAGAAAAACAAGACGAGAGCCGCCTTGGGGCGGCGGCTCCACTAACAATATATCAGCGACGCCCTTCGGCGTCAAGCCGGTCGGGACAATAATATCGCCCTGCCCCACGGAGCCCGTTCCGCGCCGGCCTCAGGTCAGGAGCCCGCCGGCCACGGCCCGCGCGGCGGCCGCCACCTCGCGCTCGGTGATATCCAGAAGGCAGGCGTAGCCCCGGTCGCATTCCTTTCCAAAGCACGGAGTGCATGGCATATCAGAGGTCTTGACAACCACCACGTTGGACCCCAGAGGCCTTGTCCAGGAGACATCCGTCGACCCGAATATGGCCACCACCCCCGATCCCGCGGCCGCCGCCAGGTGAGCCGATCCCGAATCGTTTGCGATCACCGCCGCGCAGCGCGCCATTATCCCCGCCAGGAGCCTGATGGTGGTCTTTCCGGCCAAGCTGACCGCGCCGGGAATCGAGGCTGTCACGGCTTCCGCAAGCGGCTCTTCGGACCTCGATCCCATTACGACCACCGAGGCGCCTCCGGCGGCGATCTCCTTTCCCACTGCGGAGAACCTCTCGGCGGGCCATCTCTTCGAAGGGCCATACGCGGCTCCCGGGCATAGTCCCAGCAAGGGTCCTTCCGGGTCGATCCCCGCGCGGCGAAGCGCCTGATCGGCCTCCGGCAGCGCCTTTTCCAGAGAGCCCAGCCTGGGGGTCTCATCGCCGGGGCTCGCGCCCGCGGCCGCGGCGAGGCCCATGAACTCCCGCACCAGGTGTGGCCTGAAACCTAATCTGCGCCTCGGAAGCGTAATCGAAAGGAGCGGGCCTCTGAAGTCCGTCCTGTAGCCGATTACCTGTCTCGCCCCGGCCAATCTGAGGAACAAGGCCGATGAGAAGGACTCGGCGAAGGTCACCCCAACGTCCCAAGGCAACCGCCTGAGGGCCCTCAGGGCGCCCGACCACCCACCTGAGCCCCCCTGCTCGCCTCCTTCGGTCGCCGAGCTCCGGCCTACGGCGCCCGAGCTCAAAGTGCCGGATGTGCCTCTATGCCTGTCGAAGTGGACGTAGTCGAGGGAAAGCCCGGAAAGCGACAGAACGCCGCCGGCCGTCTCGTTTCCGGCGACACATATAGACGAGTCCGACAGAGACCCACTCAGTGCTCTAAGGGCCGGAAGGGACAAGACAATGTCGCCCAGCCAGTTGGGCGCTTTCACCAATATGCGCGCGGGAACAGCGAACCTCATGGCCGGTATCATAGCAGGGACCGGCTCCCGTCCGCATCATGTTGTTGCCAAAGGTGGCTCATGGCTGCAGGGGAATCGGCTATCGGGTGAGGATGATCTGCCTGCTCATGCCGGCGTCACGCACCCGCAGGTGGGCGAAGTAAACGCCGGCCGCCAGCTTCGAGCCGTCGTCCCCTCTTCCGTCCCACGTCAGGCGGGTCAATCCCTGGGCCGGAGTGTGATCCGCCAGAGTTCTCACCATCCTTCCCGCGGCGTCGAAGACTCGCACGCTCACCGGAACCGGGCCGCCTCCGAAAGCCCCGGGATCGAGCTCCAGACTCAGCGACACCTCGCTGCGGAAAGGATTCGGCGACGCGCTGAAGTGGATACCCCCCCGCCTGTCCCTTCCGCCGACGCCCGTGGTGATGGTGTCGTCGCCCCGGAAAGTCAAAGTGTCGGCAAGCCCGGGCTCCATCACGTTTCCGTTGTGATCCACGATGCTCTCGGCGCGCAGGAGGTATGGCTTGTCCGACTGCTCGGCGGTGGACAACATCACCGTCTGCTCGTCTGTGATGCTCACGGCGTCCAGCACGGCCAGGGGAGCTTGCGCGTCGTCGATTATAGAGTAGTTGCCGGGGTTCTCGATCGATTCCAGCGTCACCGGCTCCGTGAATCTCACCGTCAGCGCCGTCGGGCTGACCGGCTCCGCGCTCGACATCAAGGGAGGATTCGAATCCGCGCGAGCCAGGCAGAACAAGTTGTCCAGGTATACTGTGCCGTCCGATCTCGTCATGCCGATCACCGAGATCTCGATCGCCGCTATGCCTCCGAGCTTCCACGTCTGGCTCTCGTCGAGGGCGTTATCAAATAAAACCTGGCAGGGAGTCCATTCGGTTTCTTTCGTAACGCCGAAGAACTGCCAGGAGAGGATGGCCTTACCGGAGCCGTCTCTGAGCGTCGTCCTCACCTTCTCGTACTCGTTGGTCGGCTGTCCCTTTATGTAGAACCCGAAGCCCTCGAAGGAGCTCCAGTCCTCATACGGGGAGAAATCGTGGACCACGGTGCCGTAGTATGGAGAAAGCGAGCAGAGGTAGCTCAGGGCCATGGACTTGTCCCCGTCGTATGCGAGGGGGACTCCGTCGTCGTGAAGCCACGGAAAGATGTTCAGCTCGGGCGACCAGGCAGTGGAGAGATCGGTATCCGTCACGTAGACCTCGAACGTCTCCTTGAGGATGTCGCCGTTGATCAACAAGTCGAGATCGACGTTCCTGATCGTCGCCCCGCTCGGCCAGTACTCCTGAGGGAAGTAGAGGTTGAAAACGTTGACCCCGTGGATCAGGTAGTCCGAAAGGTTGACCGCTCCGGATGAGACATACCTCCACTTCCCGTTCGCCTCGACTATGAAGTCGGGCGTACCGTCGTCGTTGGTGAAGTCGATGCTGAGCGTGGCGTTGATCGTGGTTGTGACGTCTATCACTTCCGTCACTCGTATGAACTCGAACTCCGTTCCGCCCGTCCAGGTGACCGCTTCCGGGACGCCCGCCTCCAGGTCGTCCTTGATGCTCCTCACGGTGCCCACGTCGTAGGGAGGATAGTCCGCGTATGCCTGTCTGAAGACGTTGAGCGAGGGCTTCTCCCTGCCGTTGTTGTAAGTCACCAGGCCCCAGTGCTCCTCTATGTCGTCGCCGGTGCCCGCGTCCGGATACATGAACTGGAGATAGCTCTTCACCTGCGGCCTGAAGTTGGTCATTACGTCGTCTATCACTTCGTCGAAGTACGCCGCCTGCTCGGCCTCCGTGCCGTGGGCCTTGTTGCTCAACCCCGTCCACGTCGAGAACCCGTTCTCCAGTATGTGCACGGGCTTTCCATCGGCGTAGTTGTCTATGAGCCATTGGATGTCGTCATGGATTATCTGCGGCGTCTGGCCGTAATCGTCTATTCCCAGAGCGTCGCTCACGCTCATCGCGGTGGTCAGCCAGGCGCCGGGCAGGTAATAGTCGTGATCGTCCGCGATGACGTCGCAGATCACGGGAGCGTCGGGAAGGACGGACTTGACCTCATTGACAAGAAACACGTACCAGTTCGCCCACTCGTCGGGGTCTATGCCGGCGACGGCGAAAACGTACCACTGCATCTCGTAGTCGATGACCACCCACACCTTGCCCAGCCGCTGGTGCATCTCCAGATAGTAAGCCTTGATGAAGTCAGCCGCCGCCTGCCTTGTAATGGGATCGTTTATGTCCTGCGGATAGAAGGACGGGATCTTGTTGGCCATGTATATGCTGCCCACGGCCTCGGCGCCGAACTTGTGCGACTCGGTGAGTATGCCGAACTCGGCCTGGCTCCAGTCGTAGACGCCCGGGCTCGTCTCTATCCAAGACCACCTGTCCCACGAGACCCTCTGCATCGGCAGCAGGCCTACGTCCTCTAGAACGGTCACGGGGGTAACGCTCCCCGCCCTGGGGTAGGTGCCGAACATCACGCCGTCCGACTTCGGAGTGGCCTCCATCTTGTACACCTCGAAGGCGCCTGCGGGCACGGCGCCCGACGAGACAAGCGCCCCGAGACAAAAAAGCACAACAAGTCCGCGTCTGAACATCATCGAAGACCCCTTTTCAGCGGCGCTCCGCAGGTCGCGGCTCGCCGCCGCCGCTATTTGGGAAGGCAAATCTCTGCAGGATGGACAAACCACCTGTCGGGAGTGAAGGTCTCGATCGCATCACCGGCCCCTGTGATGCCAGTACTTCCGGGCGGGCGCTCCCAGCACGTCCCTGCCGGGCCCCCCGAAGCCCCCCCCGCGAAGGATGGCCGTCCCGCCCAAAGGGCGGGACCTATCTATACAAGGCTTTTATGGCGCCCCAGCTGGACGTCTCAACAGGCACCGGGGCGTCTTTGAGCAACCAAATCTCGTCTATATAGAGCTCGCCGTTTCTCTCGAAGTCGGTCAGGAGCAGATCGAGCTGCTCGACCGAGTCCTTTCCGGGCCACAGAGGTGACATCTTCACATAGAGCACCTTCCAGGGACAGTACGGGTAGCCGTCGTAACACGAGCACTGCGTGGCGTTAACGACCGGACCGGCCGTGGGTTTCAGAATCACCGAAGAGCCGCCGTCACCTACCAGCTGGATCCGTAAGTTCGCCGAGCCGTTGGCCTCCCCGCAAGGCTCCCCGTAGTAGCCGGGCCTGCCTCTGTACGCGATCCGGAGGTAGTCGTAGCACGACCAGTCCTGGGGTGGATCGACGAGCATGCGCCCCACCGCCGTTGACGTCAGATAGTTCAGTCTCAGATACTGCGTGCCGTCATATGCGGATCCCGGCGCGGTTCCATCAATCGCCAGGTCAACGGTGGCCTTGCTCTCGTCTATAATCACCCAGGTCATCCTCAGCTCATCCGTGTCCGCGTAGAACTCGAAGTCCTCTACGGCCATCGAGTCCGGATAGTACTCGCACTGGGCCATCGCTCCGCCGGCGGCCGCGAAGAGCCCCAGAGCCACAATAGCCGTGAATAAGAACCGCCCTCGCTGCAGCTTTATTCTCGTCATTTATATCATCCCCCCCGGCGTCAACCGGCTACTTCTGGTATTTGGCCTTCAGCTGCCCCCAAGTGATGGTCTCAGTCGGAACTCCCGGACCGCCCAGCACGATCTCGTCTATGTACAGACGCCCGTCCCCGTAGCTGCTCGGGATGATCCTAAGGATCACTTTCTTCACGAACCCCTTTGACGCCCAGGAGCTGAAGTCCATCTGGTATTGGTGCCATTCGCAGAAGAAATCCCCCGTGTACGGGCACTGCGTCGCACCGTAGATCACGGGGCCATGGTATGTGCCCCCGTAAACGTCCTCCAGAACTACCTGGAAGTCCTCGCTCGAATTGAAGGTATCATGTCTGCCCCTGTAGTAAAGGGTCAATGTCTCGTAGTCCGACCAGTCCTCCTGGAAGTCGAACTCGAGCGTCAGATCGCCCTGATACGGGGCAATGCTGCACAGGTAGTCCAGGCCGCAGTACTGGTCCCCGGACCAGGCGGGGCCGTCGGAGCCGGGATCGGCCAACAGGTAGTTCAGGTTGTTGGCCCCGTACAGCCAGGACTCCCTCAACTCGTTGGTATCGGTGTAGGTCTCGTAGTCATCGAGCACAGGGGGAAGCGTGTCGATGTGGATCCTGTCCACGTACAGTTGGCCGCTGCCGAAGTCCTGGGGCTCCAGGATGACAGCTATGGAGGCGACGTTCGACCTGTTGGCCCATGTCGAGATATCCATCGAGTAGTAGATCCACTCGTACGTCTTGGTCGCGTTGTCGATCTTCGGGCCGTCGACATAGCCGCCCCACTCGTCATAGACTCTTAAGAAGAACCTCTCGCCGGAGTTACCCTGCGGGTCGTCCTCGGGGTAGAATCCCATGAACCTGCATCCCACCCTGCGGAACTCGCTCCAGTCCTGCACCGAGGAGAAAGTCATGCTCACCGCCGTCCAATAAGGATCGGCCCCGTTGTGGTAGGCGATCTTCATCGACTGGGTGCTGGTCTGATATCCAGGGGTCATCACGAACACCGTGTCCTTGGCGTGCGTTACAACCCAGGATGCCCGAAGATCAGCATCGTCGACGTACTGGTCGAACTCCTCGACGTTCGACACCGCGGCGTTTGAGCTCACAGGCAGAAACGCGCCAATGACAAATGCAAAGAACACCAAACATCGAACAAGCATAGCAACTCTCACTTGGCCACCTCCCCGTTAGACCTGCGCACAGGCCCGGCCGAAAACAGAACACAAACTACTCCACGCTCATAGCGGACTAGATGTGCTTTAACGTAAAAGGACTCCGTGCCGGGCGGGGAAAACACACCCTGCCGGCAGAGGGCGAATCCAGCATCCTCCGTCGCAAAGCGCACCAGCGAAATCACGACGTGACTTTATCACGGAATCCCAACAATGTCAAGAAGTTATGTTTGCCTCTGCGTTTTCTTAACACAACTTTAACAAAGCGGGTAATCCGGCGCCCCCTCCGGCGCCGGGCCGTCAGAAAAACGCCCTCGGCCAGTCGCCCCCTCCGCCACGGAGCGTGATGTCTGCCCTGGTGCTTCACGGCAACATGCTTTCCGTTCAGCATGGCAAGCGGATAAGCCAAGCCGCATAAATGACTTGAAATAGCCGGCCTCAGGCATTATAATGGCAATACTTAAACTCAGCTTGCCGGCGTGGACGTCGTTCAGCGTTCAGCCGGGCTCATTGTAACCGGGCCTTCGCCGCCAAGACCGTGGGAGGAGCTTTTCCTCGCCGTCGAGAGCCGGCGGGAGGCTCAGGGTTTCCGGCCGCCGAGGACATCGGACGGCGTTTTTTTCGTGCCGAGGGCTTCCATGAGATACCACCGGCTGGTTCTTCCAGCGGTTTTGGTTTCAGCCACCCTGCTTGCAATGCCGGTCCCCTGTCAGGGATGGGACGCCTACCTGATGAAGGCCGTCCCAAAAACGGACGGCGTGATGTTCGGCACCTACCCCAGGGCGGGGAGCGTTACCCCCGTGACCGTTCTAGAGGACGTAGGCCTGCTGCCGATGCAGAGGGTCTCGTGGGACAGGTGGTCTTGGATAGAGACGAGCCCGGGCGTCTACGACTGGAGCCAGGCCGAGTTCGGCATACTCACCGAGTCGCACAAGTTCGGCGCCGAGGCCGTGGGCAGCATATACATGGCCAACAAGATCCCGTCCTTCTATCCGCAGGACATAAACAACTCGACTACCAGGCAGGCGGCGGCCGACTTCCTGAAGGCGTACTACCAGGAGATGGCTAGCCGCCTCGGCAAGATCTACGTGGTCATAGACTACGAGATGCAGTGGTACGTCTTCGATCAAGAGGGCATCGACCCTATGCAATGGGCCGACTGGTACGTGTATCTGGTGAACGAGGTGAAATCCGTGCTGCCGGACGCCGAGGTCATCTGCGACGTAATAGCCGACAACCACAACTACTACTTGCCCGGAAGCTGGCTCATGGTCGAGGGCTTCGACTACTACACGGACGATGCCGATCTCAGGGCATCTTGGATCGTCGCCCACGCGAAGGACGAGATCTACCTGAGGGACCCGGGTTACCTCAGCCCCTACGCGATGAAGGTTGAGTACCACAATGAGACCAGCCCCTACTGGACCGGGGTGAAGCGAACCTTCGACACCGTGCAGGACTGGAGTGACTACAGCGAGCTGACCTGCAAGTACATCGGCATGTACGACGACGACGACCCCCAGGGAAACTCGGGCGAGAAGTTTTACTTGCGCATAAACGACGAGTGGGGCGGCTACATCGACGGCCCCAGGATCTCAAACGCCACGAAGACATATGAGTTCACGGATTACTCCATGGACATCTCCTCCTGGCCGAACAGGAGCAACGTACAGAGCGTCGAGGTGCGCCTCGAGCCCGAGGACTACGGAAGCGGACAGATATACGTGGACAGGCTCAGGCTCGTCGGAGACTGGCTGGGCACGGCCATGAGCGTAAGCGACGCGCTGGGCCTGGATGATTACGGGCGGACGGCTGCGATCATCCACGATGACATTCAATGGTTCATAGACAATTACTCCGACGGCAAGCCGGTCTACGTCCTGGAGAGCGGGTTCTCCACCTGGGAGGGAAGCAGCAACAAGGCGCATGGAACCGAGGCGGAGCAGGAGGCCTATTTCGACGCGATCATCACCGACATAATGACCAACTTCACTCCGGAGGTGAAAAGCTACCTCCAGTTCATGTACCCGGACGCGGGCACCGGCGATGACATAGAGCACCACTGGGGCCTGGTCACTTACAACAACGGCAGGGAGAAACCCGCCCTGGACGTATTCAGACAGGCGATCGATGACTATCCTCCGTATCATATCGTCACACAACTGGACATAACCGGCGATATGCAGGAGGGAGTTCCCAGGTTGTTCACCTGGACCAGTGGCACGGAGTTCCAGTTTCTGAGGCTGACCGAGACTATCAATTTGGGAACCACGGACTCCGCCTTCCTGACGCTGGACTTTACGAACGATGACGGGACGGACTATTACATATTGGAGGCAAACGGCACTTGGAAGCGTTTTTCCACCCCCACCGTCGATGTCACCTCCTACCTCGTGGACGGCCTCAACACCATAAATGTCTACTTTCCCCAGGAGTATTGGCCGAGCCGGGCGACAGTCCGAAGCGTAGAGCTTGAAACGACTTCCAGCGTCCCTGCGGCCGGCCGCATAGGCCTCGCCGCCCTGACCCTGGCGCTTCTCGGCTCATCTCTCATTCTGGCCCTGCGCCGCCTCGGCTGACCCCGGCGGCGCACGAAGCCGAAGACAAATCGGATCCCGCAAAATATGATCCTAACCGGATAGCATGTAATATGTGGACGGTTGCGAGGACAGAACGCGGATCAGCTTGTCCTGGAGGGGGAATCGTAATTGCGGAGTCTTCTCGCACTCATATCAGCGGTGTTACTCCTGGCTGCGGGCGCCGTGAAGGAGTCACCGGCTTCCGACGCGGCGGACCGGCTCGCCGAGCGGCTTCGCGATAGAATAGAGGCCGGCGAGGCACTCTCGGAGATAGTGGCGTGCGGGGACGTCGTTTACTGCTCATGCGCCGTTCCCACCTTCTACGAGCGGCGGGCATTCAAGCCGGCCTGGACCGACGGGAACCGTCCACTGCCGCTTGCCGTCGACATGGTGCGCCTGATATCTCTCGCCGACCGGGAGGGTCTCAACCCGACAGACTATCACCTGCGCGCGATTCGCGAATCCATAGAGGCGGCCTCGCGATACGCGCCCGGCCTGCGACCGGACCTGGCGGCGCTGGTCGACCTCGAGCTCTTGCTCTCCGACGCTTTCATCGTATACGGCTCGCACCTGCTTGCCGGAAGGGTAGATCCTGAGAGCATAGACCCCGAATGGCATGCGAATCGAAGAGAAAAGGACATACCAAAGGTGCTGGAGGAAGCGATCGAATCCGGGGACCTGGACGCGGCCATAGGCTCGCTCATGCCCTTCTTGGATGAGTACGAGCGGCTCAAGGACGCGCTCGCCTCCTTCAAGGCCACGCGTGAGCGCGGTGGCTGGCCGCTGATTGGCGGCGACAAGGCGCTCGAGAAGGGGGCGAGGGGCCCCGAGGTAGCCGCCCTCAGGGCAAGGCTCATGGCCTCGGGCGATCTCGCGGACTCGTCCTCCGGCGCGCCACCGGCAGCCGGTTCGGCGGCGGGCCCGCCCCCTCACGAGGCCGCTGACTTTGGGGCAGCTCTGGCGGTCTCCACCGAAAACGCAGCCTCCGGTGCCGTACCTGACTCCTCCGCTGGAACCGCGCGGCAGCCGGCGGGCCCAGCCCCGGCAGCGGCCATGGCCGGCGTCTTCGACGAGGCCGTAGAGAGCGCCGTCAAGAGGTTTCAGCGTCGGCACGGGCTTCGGGCCGACGGGGTGGTGGGCCAGGCGACCAGGTCGGCGCTGAACGTGCCCGTTGAGAAGCGCATAGAGCAGATCGAGATAAACATGGAGCGATGCCGCTGGCTCCCGAAGGAACTGGGCCCTCGCTACGTTCTAATCAACACGGCCGCCTTCGACTTGAGGATTGTCGAGGACGGGATCGCACGCTGGACCTCGCGCGTAATCGTGGGCCGCGACTACAGGAGAACGCCCGTTTTCAGCGATGAGATGACATACATCGTCTTTAACCCCTATTGGCACGTGCCCCCCACCATCGCGCTGAAGGACATTCTGCCCAGCGTGCGAAAGGACCCGACCTACCTCGGCCGGAAGGGGATCAAGGTGATCATGGGGTGGGGAACGGAGACCAGGGAGACAGACCCGGGCACCATTGATTGGTCCTCAGTAGGGACAAGCGGGCTGAAGTACAGGTTCAGGCAGGACCCGGGGCCGGAGAACTCCCTGGGACAAATCAAGTTCATGTTTCCCAACAAGTTTCACATATACCTCCATGACACCCCGGCCAAGGAGCTTTTCGAGAAGCCCGAGCGGGCCTTCAGCTCGGGTTGCATCCGCGTGGAGAAGCCGCTCGAGCTGGCCGAGTATCTTCTCAGGGGATCGCCGCAATGGAACCGCGGGAGGATACTTGATATACTGAAGACATCAAAAGAACTTACCGTCCCCATGCCCGAGCCCATACCCGTACACCTCCTCTACTGGACGGCTTCTGTGGACGAAGAAGGCCTGGTCAACTTTCGCCAGGACGTATATCAGAGGGATCAGAGATTGAGAGACGCATTGCGAGAGCTGCCTCCGGGCCCGGGCACGCCGCGGCACCGCGTCCACTACTCGGAGTACTGACCGTATGAAGAGACTTATACTCACGAACAGCCCGGCTTTTGCGGCGGCTGTAGCCGGCCTGTTGTTGTGCTTCGGCCTGATATATCACCTCCCGGCCGGCGCTTCGCCGCGCGGCTTCAATCCACAGAGGGCCGGCTTTTCCGTCGTGGTCAAAGATATCGTCTCCGACCTCGCAGTACTGGGTGTATACGTGCTGCCCGAGGAGATCGTGACGATCGGCGTATCCGGCGCCCCGGGGCGGGAGTTCCGGCTGGAGTGCTCCTCGGGAACCGTGCTGGGCAAGGAGGCCGGCCGCCGGCGATGGCGCGCCCCCTCCGCGACAGGCCTTTACAGGGTCACAGTGACACGTCCCGGATGGGCATGCGGCTCGCAGCCACAGTCCGTGGTCCTCAACGTCTTTGTCATGGTCCCCTACGATGAGATGGAGGGGGGCTCCCTGTGCGGCTACAGGATCGGCCGCTACCCGAGCCCGGCGCCCGGGATTCCGCGCGGATGCGACAGGCCCAGAGGCTTCATCGAGGTCACGGCGGAAAACATGAGCGCCAAGCTGTCGCCGCACTTCAGGCTGAGCCAGTTTCTGTGCAAGCAACAGAGCGGGTTTCCCAAGTACGTCCTGCTGGAGGAGAGGCTTCTCGTTAAGCTCGAGCGGATACTGGAGAAAGCGAACGAGCGCGGCCACGAATGCGATACATTCCACATAATGAGCGGGTACCGCACCCCCCACTACAACTCGCGACTGGGAAACGTCAAGTACAGCCAGCACCTCTGGGGAAAGGCGGCGGACATATTCATAGACCACTCCCCACGCGACGGCATGATGGACGACTTGGACGGCAACGGCAAGATAGACGTTCGGGACGCCGCGGTGTTGTACAGGATAGCCAACGAGGTGACCTCTGATCCTTCGAACTCCGATCTGGTAGGCGGTCTCGCGAAGTACAAGAAGAACTCGGTCCACGGCCCTTTCGTCCATGTGGACGTGAGAGGTCAACGGGCCCGATGGGGCATCTGAGGGCGGGGACCTTCTATCGTTTCACGGGCTCGCAGGCAGGTCCCGGTCGGCCGGCGCTCACTCCTCGCTCAGCCTGAGCCTGCAGGCCTTGGTCATCGCTTCCGCGGCGGTCAGCTCCTCTACCACGACCAGGTTCGCCCCCGCCTCCTCGGCCGCGCTCTTGCCGGCCAGCATGCTGACCCTCGCCGATATGAAGATATCCGGCGCGATCCTCCTGGCGACGGTGCATGCTCGCAGGACGGCCTGATCGTCGGGGATCGTCAGCAGCAGCACATCGGCCCTGCCGATACCGGCGGACTCGAGAACGGCGGCGCTGCCGACGTCCCCGTAGACGGCGTTCCCCCCCCCGGCGACTATCTTGTTCACGGTAGCCGGGTTCAATTCGATGACCGAGTAAGCCACACCCCCCGCGTTCAGGGTCTCCGCAATCCTCCGGCCGATCGGACCGAACCCGCCTATTATGGCATATCGCACGCGCGCCCCCGTGGATCCCGGAGCCACCTCCCCAATGGGCAGCACCTCCTCGCCCGCAGCGCCCGTATCCCGCAACGCGTGAGACCGGACCCAGGGCGGGCCCCCCAGGCCTACGAGCCTGCGCTCCAGATAGAAGGCAATCCTGCTGAGGAACGGAGTCAACATTATCGAGATGACTATTATCCCGATTACGACGGCTGTTGTCTCCGGGTCGAGAATGCCCTCCTGCCTCGCCGCCTCGAGAAGCACGAGGCTGAACTCTCCCGCCTGGGCAAGGCACAGCCCCACCGAGATCGCGACCGCGGCCGTGGCGCCGAGCGCCCAGCACGTGGACCCTATGATCACCCACTTGATCACCATGAGAATGCCGCCGCCCAGTATTACGACCCACCACCATTCCACTATCACGCGGGCGTCTAGCTGCATGCCTATGGTCGTGAAGAAAACCGCCATGAAGAGATCCCGCAAAGGACCTATCTGCGCCATGAGCTGATGCTTGAAAGGGGTGGTCGAGAGAATGAACCCGGCCAGAAACGCGCCCATCTCGAGGCTGAAACCAAGCGCCTGTGTCGCATACGCCGTGCCCAGGGCGCACGCTATGCCCACGATGAGGAGCGCATCGACGGAGGAGCCCATCACCGCCTCCCGCAGAAGCCGCGGGAGCACGTGCCTCGCAGCGACGACCAAGGCGGCGAGCCCCACAAGTCGGATCAAGGCTTGGCCCAGCGCGGGGCCGATGCCCCCTGCCATACTCCAGGGCATCTCTGCGGAGCTCGCGAGCTCTCCCCTGGCCGCGGCCCAGATGGCTATCGCCGGCAAGGCGGCCAGCATCAAGAGGACCACGAGATCCTGGATGACCAGGATCGACAGCGCCAGACGGCCCCCCGCGGAGCGAAGGCGCCGCCGTTCAGCGAAGATCCGCATTACGACCGCGGTGGACGACAGGCCGAGCGCCATCGAAACGGTAAGGGCCTCCGGCTGCGGCAGCCCCCAGAACCTCACGATAGGCCAAGCGATGACGACGGTCAGGACGCACGAGCCCAGCCCGGCCGCGACCAGCCGCGCGGCCCCCCGCTTGAGCGCCGAGAGATGAACGTCCAGGCCGATGCCGAAAAGAAGCAGTATTATCGCGAAGTGCGAAATGCCGGCCAGATTCTCGGGCGAGCGCACGAGACGGGCGGCGTGAGGGCCTATCATGGCGCCCGTGATCAGATAGACAGGTATTCCCACCAGGCGCAACCGCTTTACCAGGATCGCGATCACCGCGGCGCTGACCAGGATGACCAGAAGGCTCCTTACGATGGGCACCTGCCCGGGCGCCTCGGCTTCCGCCAGCGCGCTTATGAATGTGGGGATCTCTGTCATTTAAGTCTCGCCGGTTTGTGCCGCGCCGGAATGCTCCGCACGGGCTTTCGCCCGCCGTCGGTTGGCAGTATAGCCCTGGATGGCTTTCGCGCCAACGCTCAGACCGCCTCGATTGTCGACGGCGGCTTCGGCGCAATGTTGTACGTGACGCTGACGACCCCGGGCACCTCCTTCAGCATACGCGCTGCGACCTCTTGGAGGGTCTCGAAGGCCAGCTTCGTGGGGCTCGCGATTCGGGCGTCCACGCTGTCCCAGCACCGTACTTCTATCTGAAGACCGAAGTCCCTCTTGCCGTCTCGCATTCCGGTCACCCTGTCCTGGTGCAGGATCGCCATGTACTGGAAGGCGCCTGTGTCCTTGAGCAACGTCTCCACGACCGCGGTGGCCCTGCGCGCTACGTCGATCCTCTCCGGGGTGACCTCGCCTATCACCCGGGCGGCAAGCGCGGGGCCCGGGAACGGGATCCGCTCGAACTGCTCGGCCGGAAGGCCCAACGCCTCGCCCACCTTCCTCACCCCGTCCTTTCGAATCTGAACGAGCGGCTCGACGATCTTGTAACCGAAAGCCTCCTGCGGGTCGATCCCCAGTTGCTCGAAGACGTTGTGCTGTCGCTTTATTCCCGCTATCGTCTCGTCCACGTCGGTGAGGATGGTGCCCTGGAGCAGGCACTTGGCCCCGCTCTCCTTGACCATGCGGCCGAACACTCTCTTGTAGAAGGTCTGCGTTATGGCCTCGCGCTTTTCCTCCGGATCGACCACGCCCTCGAGCGCCGAGAAGAACTCGTCCCTGGCATCCACCACCTCTACCTCTACGCCGAGACCGTGGAAAAGGCCCGCCACGCGCTCGGGCTCTCCCTCTCGCATCAGCCCGTTCTCGACGAAAACCGTCCTGAGCCGGCCCCCCAATGCCCGGTGGCCGAGCATGGTCACGACCGACGAGTCCACGCCGCCCGAAAGGGCGTTTATCGCCGTGCCGTCGCCGACTGATTCGGCGATCTCCTTGACCTTGTCCACGATGAACCGCTCCGCGTCCAGATCCTGCGTCTTTATCTCAGTGACCATGCCCCTGCCTCCTTCCCGGTGATCGTCTTACGACCCGGCGCCCCGACCGATCCAAAAGGCCTTTCCCCATGCAGCCATTCCCTGCGCCCGAAGTCCAGTTGATTCGAGTGATAAGGATTATATCAATGTCATCAACGCCGCCTCCAGCCCTCCGCAGCTTCCTACGGACTGGCGGCCGGATGTCTCTTCGACGCTTATGGAGAGCGTCATGCCGCGGTTTTTTCTCTATGGTCAGCGGCCAGTCCACGTTTAACCTACACGCCGAAGCTCAGCAAGTCGCCGTTCATGCAAACCACGACCCGGAAAGCACGCTCGGAGCGCACCGTGATTCGGCTCCTAAGGCCCGGGAGCAACTCGCAGTCCGTCCGGCTACCAGTTGGCGGCGCCGCCGCCGAGTTGATATAAGCTTATAGCCTTATAATGCCGATATATTAGGGAAAAAGCTTATAGAGAGGCACCCCACGGAAGTACATTGAGTTGGGGCAGGCGATGCCTCGGGCTAATACTTGCAGATATAAGATTTAAATCTTATAATTGGTTCTATCTCTCCGCAAATGGCGGGGCATCTGAACTTGAGCAGCGAGCTTCCATCGCGAGCCCAAGAGGTCAGCGAGAAAGCGAGAGCCGGCATATGGGAGAACAAGCGATCTACGCAGTCCTTACGGGGGACGTTATCGGGTCATCGGCGTACTCTCCACCGGAACGAAGGCGCATACTTGATGAATTGAAAGCAGCGCTCGAGGGGCCGGATAGACAATGGGAGCGAATTAGAGAAACACCCTTCCAAATTCACCGGGGAGATGCCTTTCAGGGCATCTTGAACCGGCCCGAAATGTCCCTTCATGTCGCTGTTTGGATACGCAGTCGGCTTCGGCGACTCGATTCCACCGGCAACAGAAAGGGAGGCCGTTCTCTTGACCCGGACGCGCGCATCGCCATAGGAATAGGCACCGTCGATAGTAGCGACAATGTATCGGAAGGACAGGGAGAGGCTTTCCTATACTCGGGAAGGACCCTCGAGAAGATGAGAGGCGAAGACAGGCTAATGGTGAAAACCCCGTGGCCGGATGTCAACGATGAGCTTGAGGTAGAAACGAGATTGCTCGAGGCAATCATGCGTCGATGGACCCCAAAGCACGCTGAGGTGGTAAGTATCTTGATTCAGGACTTCGATCGAAGACAGAAACAGGTTGCCGAAGACCTCGACATCTCCCAATCCGCAGTCGCCCAGCGCGCGTCGCAGGCCGGATGGCGAGCCGTGCAGGGACTATGTCTGCGCTTCACCAGGAACATCGCAGCGAAGGTCGATCAAGCCGATAAGAGATAGACTCATTGAGGTGACCCCGGTGGCTATCCTGCTTGACAACGTAGAGATTGCGCTCTTGTGCCGAATGATCCTCGCTCATGTACTGACGGACTTCGCCCTCCAGCCTGGCTCCTTCGTGGCTCAACGACTGGACAAGAAGTGGAGTTCATGGTGGCTATACGTTCATGGGGTCCTCGCCGGAGTGATGGTGTATTTGTTCGCCTGGCAGTGGAACGCCTTGTGGCTTTTTCTGGCAGTGGCGCTCTCCCACATAGTGATCGATGGGCTGAAGTCAATGAGTAGCCGTACCCTCGGGGCATTTGTCTGGGATCAAGCCGCGCATCTCGCAGTTCTTGTCGTCTGTTGGAGCATATTGATTGATTTGAATGCCGATGGCGTCTTGGAGTCCATGCGTTCGATAGCCGGCAGTCCCAATGTGTGGATCATAATGCTCTCTTACGCCGTCGCCATCTGGCCCGGAGGAGTTGTCGTAGGTCACGTGGCGGGGGTCTGGGCCCAAGATATGGCGGGCGGAGAAAACGGTGGTTTGAAGAACGCCGGCCTCTTAATTGGCCGCCTGGAGAGAGTTCTCATACTCACATTCGTCTTCTACCAGCAATATGAGGCAATCGGCCTTCTCGTTGCCGCGAAATCCATCTTTCGGTTCGGAGGCGGCGACTCCTCTCTGGCAAGAAAGCAAACGGAGTACTTTGTGATCGGAACGCTTCTCAGTTTCGTCATAGCCATCGTGATAGGAGCATTCGCCCGAATGCTCTTGGCCACGATCCGGTAGGCGCTATTCTCAACTTACCGAGCGCATTGCGCCCGCATATCTCATCAGCCCGACCAAAATGCTAAAGAACGAATCGCCGTCCTTCACACCGTGGCCGGGAATAAACGGATGAGGGTAGTTTTGGCCGTTGTTATAGTAATGGCCTATCGCGCGGACACGTGGGGTTTGCTCCCAATCGCACATGCCTTCGTAACCGTGTCACATTCTAAAGGATTTGCTCCTACCTCTGGTATCGCCATGATTGGTGCGCTTGACGTGACGTCCAACCTGCCCGGCTCTTCGGCTATCTATAGATGGCCTTGACCTTGCCCCAGGTGGTCTCGATGACGGGAACCTCCTGGCTGGGATCGTATCCCTCCCGGCCGAAGCCGACCGATCCGAAGGCCTCGGGGCTCACGGTCATGCGACATACCGGACTGGGCACGGCTCCGTCGCACCATTCGGCCCAGCCCGTTCTCGGATCGGGGGCAACTCCCAACGAAGAGGGCTCGTAGACGTAGACGTCCAAAATGCCGATCGTCACATGCGGGCCCGGTTGCTCCTGCGACCAGGACTGCGCGTTGCCCTCACCGCAGCCCGGCCAGCCTTCCGTGGGGATCTCGAGAGAGCTGCAACTCATCCATCCGTAGAAGTAGAACTGCCCGTCGCAGTCGAGCCCGTATCTGGTCGCGGCTATCCTATCGACGTCGATGGCTATGACATACACGTCGTACCGGCCCGGATCGGCCGGTCCTTCGACCACCAGGTCGCCGCAGCCCTCAAGCACGAAGTCGCAGGTATTGGCCTTCGAGTTGTGAGCTCCGGCGTAGTGAAGCGCCCACTTGCCGCTGTTGTTCGGCGTGCCGGTGACCGCACCGTCTCCGGTGCAGCTTACGGCGCCACACGAGGGATGCCCGGTCTCGATCGTGCAGATGTGCGTCCCGGGCCTAGTCGGCTCGTAAAGCACGGTGACTGTCGTGGACTCACCAGGGGCGAGCGAGTAGGGCCCCTCACCCGAGAGGACGGTGTAGTAGTCGCAGGACTCGCCGACCGTTCCCGTCATTGTCGTAAAGCCCTGGTTGCTTATAGTGAAGCCGAGGATTTTGCTGAAGCCGATCTCCACCCAGCCGAAGCTCAACTCAGAAGGCTCCACCGCGCAGATCGCATCGGGGGGATCGCAGGAGTCGCAGCTCACCCCCAGTGCCCCCACCAGCCCGCATCCCCGGGAATAGGCGGCCGCGCAGGGCGAGAACGAGCAAAGGCCGTAGTCGCCGCCTTCCGGATCGCAGAACAGAGGATCCGCGGAGATGTTGTCCTCGTCCAGCTCGCAGGCGTACATGTCGCCTTCGTTGTCCCAGAAGGCGTTGCAGGTGATCTGCGGCTGAGTGCTCACCAGGCATTCGAGGACGGGTCCCCCGGTCTGTCCCGCGAATATGTTGCGCGAGATGATCGCGGCCGTACCCGCATAGATCCCGCTACCAGAGGGGGAGCTGTTGCCGACGAATGTGTTGTTGGTGATCGACGGCGCGCAGCCCGCCTGGCAATAGACTCCGCCCCCCATATCGGCGTAGTTGTCCTTGATTACGTTATAGCTTATAGAGGGAGAGGATTCGAAGTGGCAGTATATCCCGCCCGCGTACTCGGATGTGTTGTCGCCGATCCAGTTGTTAGTGATCGTGGGCGAGGAGTGATCGAGACACACTATTCCGCTTTGATTGCTGACGATCCTGTTGCCGGTTATGACCGGAGAGGAGCTCTCGCAGTAGATCGCCCCACCGCCATGGGAGAAGTAGGGGTGGTATTGGCTGGCATAGCTCATCCTGAAGCCCTCTATGACGGCGGTGTCGTCCACGTTGATACACTTTACCACCATGTAGACGCCGCTTCCGTTGAGGAAGGTAACCTCGGGGCCCCCCTCGCTGTGCACCCATACGCCGGACTTCATACAAAAGAGCGATTCCAGCATCCCCCTTCTCTGATTGAGCTCATCGTAAGAGCCTGGCGCCACCAGGACGTCGTCGCCCGCCTGCGCTGAGTCGATCCCGGCCTGGATGGTAGGCGCGTCGCCGTTACGATCGGCTCTGATGTACCAGGTGCGGGCATTTGCTCTGGCTGAGATGCATATGAACGCGAGCGCTAAGAGCAAGCAGGCAAGGGATCTCATGGCTCCCCTCCTCGAGCTTGGGCCGCGGACCTAAACACAAAGGCCCACGCCGGCCATATCACGGCGCGGGCTCGTCGTAGGAACGCGTGTATCGGGGCATCAGGTTCATCGAGGACAACCCTCCCGGACCAACCAAACGCTACCACCCATGAGAGCCCCCGACAACAAGAAACTGGAGGCGTCCTGCCAAATGCTAATACCATATTCCACAGCATGTTAAGTCTACGATGCAACCTAGTGCGCCCGGCACTCGCCTAGCTCGGGGCGGGCAACGCCAGACTCCGTCTCCCTTTCACGTGTCTGCGCCGGGCGACAGGCCGGGTGAAGAGGCTATCTTTGCCCGTCTCTCAGTCTTCTGAGAGCCCTTGCGGCCTCATCCCTCATTGCACCGCCGGGTATCCGCTCAACCGCCCGTTCAAGATGCAGCGAAGCCTCCGCTTCTCGGCCCGACTGGGCCAGAGCAAGCCCAAGAAACAGATGGCCCCACGGGTGATCCGGCGCCAGCTCCAGCGCCCTGCGGCCGCACCTGATGCTGTCAGCGAGTCGGCCGGTGTGCTTCAGGTGAATAGAGCACAGGTTCACCCAGATATCGGCGCCCGTTCCGAGGTGCGACAGCCTTCCGAAGCCGTCGTAAAGAAGCGCATGGCGGTCATCCCATTTCGGATCCATTTGGTACGTGAAGTCGATCTCGCCGATGTCCGGCCTTTGTAATCGGAGGACCTGCCCGTCACGAAGAGCGCTTCGAACCAGGTCGTAGCTTCTGCGCTTCTTCTCGGCTGCCTTGTCTTTGATGAGGTCCTCGCTCATGAACTCAAAGGGATTGATGAGGATTAGGTCGGCGCCTTCGGGGACGTCTATGGTCGCGAAGGTTGTAAGCGCGTTCTCCGCGACGACCGAAGAGCGCAGAACGTGATCCGCGTGGAGCTCCGGGATTCTCTCTAGTCTCGCCGACTCTCTGGACCGTACGTTCGCATAGCCCAACCCGAAGAACCCGGCGGCAACTGCAACGGACACAAGCCAAGCGATCAAAGCGCCCCGGGACGAAAATCTGTCCGAGAGCGAACGCTCCAACCTGCCGGCCAGCAAACCCACGAAAATCGCGGCCCCCGGCGCGGTGGGATATATGTAATACAGGAACGTGTGCCTCACCAAGGGCAGCACGGGGGCGATAGCCAGAACGTACCAACCCAGGGCCGCCCATTGTCTTCTGCCTTGAATCCCTCTGGATGTAAAGAGCACCAAACCTACGACGACGACCGCGGCAGCCGCCCAGATCCAGGCACCGTGGTCTATCTCGGCCACACGGTCCTTGAAAGGATCCACCACGTCGACAGTCCACATGACGTACGTGGCAAAATTGTGAACCATGTGGCTTGAGAGGGCGGTCTCGTACGCTCCGCCAGGAGACACCTTGGCGCTTTGCGCGAGGGCCAGGACAGCCGCGGCGATTGAAAGGGCTATGTGGGGAGTGAGCGCAACTACAGTACGTCGATTGAACGCCCCCCGTCCCCAGGCGAGGAGGAGCAGGACCACCCAGAACAAAATACCAGTCTCTTTGGAGAGCAGGCTAAGCGCATAAGTGGCCCCCGACAGAGCGGAGATAATCAGCCCCTTCTCTGGGCGCGAGACCCAGATCAGGGCCGTAACCAGCATGAAGGTGGTCGCGAGGAGATCCTGCACTCCGGAGATCCAGAACACGGCCGTGAACGCCAGATCGAGCGTCGCGAAGACGGCGCCCGCCACAAAGCCGGTCAGGCGTCTGCCCGTCCAGCATCTCGCTGCCGCGTATACCAGGACGGCGTTCAGCGCGTGCAGCAGGACGCTCGCCCAATGATAGGGGCCGGCGTCCATGCCGAATATCCCATGCATCACTTTGAAGTACAGCTGAGTGCTGACAAGCCTGCTCCCCATCGGAGCCAGAAAATCGGGATAGGCATTGAGCCCCTTTGCCCTGGAGAGAAAACCGAAGTCGTCTTCACTGAAGAAATAGTTTGTCGCGTTCCAGTAAGCGGCCAGGGCCGCAACGGCGATCAACGCCACGGGAAGGAACTCGTAGGTCGCTTCCAGCGCGAATCCACGTCGGCCATCCGGTATGCCCTGTGAGACGCGCCCCTCCATTCGCGGGCATCACTCCATTCTTGCGACAGGTCTAATGCCGGCTTCAGACTAGATTATATGACATTCGCACCGATGTGAAGTCGTTCATTATCACGCATACACGCGCTGCGGATTCATCACGGTGTCTGGTGCCCCCGGGGCGACTCGAACACCCGGCACGCGGTTTGGGAAACTTAAGCAAGTCTTGGTCTACAATCAGGCGCTCCCGCCGCCAATCGATTGTCTTGCATAGAGATCGGACGTAACTCAAAGTGCCCCGGAATGTTGGCCGACTTCGGGGCACCTTCCTTGACTAGGTCAGATTAGCACGCCTTAACACCGTTTCGTCCTTATTCGACGCCAAAGGGGTAGCAGATGGGATGGCAGATCTCGACCGTCAGATTCCGAGCAGCATGGTCGATCGCCTCTAAACTTAGTAGATTCGTTGAGTCTATTTCTTTGCGATTCTGAGTGGGATGCTTTTCATGTGAGACCCGTTTACATGAATCTCGAACCGATAGTTGCCAAGTTCCCTGAACTGAAGCGACTCAATGTTCATAACTGTCGAAACGGAGGAAGCTCCAACCATGGGCGTTCGCGGTTGCTTCTCAATCCTCAATTCACCACTTAGACGGGCAACTTCACCCTTATCTTCATGCACGACTTTGATCTCAAGGTTGTGTCTCTTCCCTGCGTCCTTGTTACTAAACAGAAGCCTCATAACAAATGCCACATGTTGCTGTATGGCGGGCAATCTAGTTGTCCAAATCGTGTCAAAACCTCCTCCCATTACGAAGAGTTTTCCATCTATCACTTGAGCAGAATCAGCTAGAAAAGCAAAGTCGACCTTCATTATCTCATTCCTCCCAACTGTCCTTTGCTTTCTTCACTGCCGCAGCGCCGCCTGGAATGAGCGATAGCTTTGGCTCCTGCTCCCAGGCTGGCTCTGCGGAACCGCCAGTGGCAGTCAGTCTGACTTCCTGAAGTTGGTGTCGCCAATACTCTCTTTCGCGCTCGTCGTCCGCCAGGCCTTTGGCAATATAGTCCTTGATGACCTGCTGGTAGCCGACATCTCGCCTTTCAGCAGCCACAGCTCGCAAACGGCTCATCATATCAACAGGAATTCTAATAGAAATCAGCTTGGTTTTCCGCTTCTTGGGCTTCATCGAGAAGGCTGTTTCACTCTCAAAGTCCTCAACCGCTCTTTTGCCCTTGGCAAGCAACTCTTTGTCAACAGATGCTTCTCTGGCAGTCTTCTTCTTCATAGGAATTCTCCTAGTCACTTCTCCCATGCAGTTATCGGCCTGACTAGAGGACCACACTTGTGCTGCAATATCACCACCAGCTTCCTCCCGCCGTTCGTTCGGCCCTCAACAAGATATCTGTCACCGTATTTCTCAGGTTTCGATCCAGCTTTCTTGTGCCTGCGACTCACATACGGGTTATCAAAACATTCTTCAATATCAAATGCATTGAGACCATGCTCCCATATTTTCGACTCATTGTGCTCGTCCCATTCGAACTGTGGTTCCTCGCCCCATGGGCATTTCATCGCCATTGTCGACTTCCTCGATGAGCTTCTTTCCCTTAGTGTATATACATTATATATACACGTCAAGCTTTTCTTTGCATTCCCAAATAGAGGGCTAACAGCATTTGGGACAACTGGTTACCGCACCACCTCTTAGCAACGCCAAGGGGCTCGCTCTGCTCTCCTCCGCAAATGGTGGGCTAAATGTTCCCCGATGGCGTGAAACTAGGTACTTCGCGAACCTGCTTCCCCAAGATCTTCGCCCTGACGTAGTCGTGAATCTGCTTTTCAAGGCTCCCAGTGGATGCAACGACAGCAGTCGAAGCACCGCTCAGCTGCTCTTGCTGAAAAGTGCATGTCACTCGCAATTCGGTTCCGCCCTCCGGAAGCCGCTTCACATGGATACTAAACTTTCCCCTTGTCCAGTTTTTGTGCCCCATCAACCCAGGCTTACCACAATCGCAGTACTCCTTGTTTTCCTCATGCGGGATCTCTCCCGTGCCCGCATCCATCCGCGATGTGACAATAAGGCCAGACTCTTTCTCAATCGTGTCAATGGGCAAGTTCCCAACGGCGGCGAAGAACTCGATGACCGGCTCCCACACTTGGTCAAACTCCGCGTCGTACCTTGCGACTGGGTTGAACTCAACGACCTTGGGTGGAGTCGACGCGCAACCAAGGGAGCTCAGAACCAACATGCAAGGAACCACAAGCTTGAAAAGTCGATGCATGAGAATCCTCACATCACCACAGGCGCCTCACAACCAAGGGCCTCATCCTGATTCAATCGCCATTGATTCTACCAGAGCCGCAATACGTTGCCACTGACCTTCATATTGTAGCGTGGAATGGCGACATGCGCCAGGTCGAGTAGTCTGGTGCCCCCGGGGCGACTCGAACACCCGGCACGCGGTTTAGGAAACTGAAGAGCAGGAAAACGCACGCCTAGACGCTCTGCAAGCTAACTGACTGACGCACACGGAGATCGCACTTTACACAAAGTGCCCCGGAGCCTTGTACGACTTCGGGGCACTTCTACCTGTTAGAACACATTAGGACGGCTCAACACCGTTTCACGCCTATTCCCACCCGAAGGGGTAGCAGCTGGGGTAGCAGTTCGTTGACAGATGACCTAGGCCTGCTACCTAGTTCCTGTTGCCGTTACGCTTGAGATGTCGGAAAGCCGCGAATTCATTGGCGT
>CAZHEV010000002.1:0-73333 GCA_964531335.1 uncultured bacterium
AAGAAGGGTCCGTCTTGATCAGCACAGGCGGGTCAGTTCCGGTTAGCGGTGAAGCCACGCGCCCATCTCCTGTCGTGTGGGGATTGCCTTTGAGCCCGTGACGTGCTGCAATCCCTGCGCCAGTCGCTCCTTGGGGCAGATGAGGGACGTAGGTCAGCCTCTGCACTGACCCTGCATATGCCGGAGGAATTCATCGGGGCTCCAGCTACTATCTGGTTCACTTGCTGAGGCTTAGCATTTGAAATCTTCTATCGCTGCGGACTGCGGAGAGATACCGTGCGGTCGTGGCCGGCCCATCCGGGCGGGCGCATTTCTGCCCTTGCCAATGCCGACGAACTGCAATACACTTGACAAAGGTAACGATTTGCGTCACCTTTATAAAGTGTATTGCAGGGAGCTTCCATGTCAGCCTCAGACTTCATCGCCGGCCTGCCGGCCCAGGGGCGGTACCATTTCACCACCGAGGAAGCCCTTCAGATGGGTGAGTCGTCACTGGGTGGGGTCCGTGCAGCTATCAGGCGTCTGAGAAGGAAGGGCCTTGTCGCAACACCCTACCGCGGGTTCCATGTGATCGTGCCTCCGGAGTATCGGCGGATTGGGTGTATGCCGGCTGAGCAGTTCATTCCACAGCTCATGGACCATCTGGAATCTGCGTACTACGGAGCACTGCTTACCGCCGCTCGGTACCATGGGGCGGGCCATCAACAGCCGCAGGTCTTCCAGGTCATGGTACCCAAGAACCGGCCGAGCATAGCATGCGGTGCGGTGCGGGTGGAGTTCCCCGCACGCCACAACGCTGACCGGATTCCCTATGTTCTATTCAATACTCCCCGCGGTCGGATTTCCGTGTCCAGTGCAGAGGCGACGGCGTTCGATCTGATAGGCTACTTTACAAGCGCCGGCGGGCTCGACAATGTAGCTACCGTGCTCAGCGAGCTCCTGGAGGCAATGAAACCTGAGCGGCTGCCTGAAGTTGCAGCCTTGTCGCCCAGGCCGTGGTCGCAGCGTCTGGGCTACCTATTATCATTGATTGGGGCAGCGGGGCACGCGGACGCGCTCGAGCGCTGCTTGGTTGGTTCTGCCACAAGGTCCGTGGCGCTTGATCCTAACTGCGAGGTCTCGGGGACATCCAAGGATGAGCGGTGGAACGTCATTGTCAACGTGAAGGTTGAATCGGACCTGTGATACCTCTTGATTTCATTACCGAGTGGAGAAGGCAGGCTCCTTGGGTGCAAGATACCCGGATCGAACAGGATCTCATAATCAGCCGGGTTCTTGTCACCTTATTCAGACCCGAAGTGGCGGGGAGTGCTCTGGCCTTTCGCGGGGGCACTGCTCTTCATAGACTCCACCTGAGACCCCCTGCTCGGAAAGTTACGCGCGGACCGAGCTCCTGGCCCGTCTGCCGGGCAAAGCGTGGAGAGGTTGAGCCAGCGAAGCCGACGCCCGTCGGCAGCGCCATTCTGAATAGGCTCGGGCGTTCAGTGTTTGGTTTGAGCTCAAGATGTCTTGGTCCGCTGAAGAGCCTAATGAGGCTCGCCCAGGGGAAGGCTATCGTCTTGACAGTCTGTGAATTAGCTGATAATTTGGTCCGGTGTTGCGGGTTGCCGCCTGGAAGGGCACCGGGCTCTGAGACCGCGATTGGCATGGGCTAGGTCCAAGGCTCCAAAGCGTACAAGATACGGAGAGATGACCGAGTTGGCCGAAGGTGCACGATTGGAAATCGTGTGGCTGGTTAATAGCTGGCCCGAGGGTTCGAATCCCTCTCTCTCCGCCAGATGGTGGGATCGCCTCGCAGTCGGCTAACCGAGCGTGCCCTAGGCTGGGACATACGCGGAGATCGCACGTCGGCGCGGGCTGGTCACGCGGCAACCGCGGCCACGGTTGCACTGGCGCTGCGGGTGTCCGTTCGGTTATAATAATTGCCTGACATCAGGGGCTCCATTCGGGGGCCCCGTTCATAACGATTGGCCAAGATAGGTGGGGATGTAGCTCAGTTGGGAGAGCGCCTCGTTCGCAACGAGGAGGTCGGCGGTTCGACTCCGCTCATCTCCACCATATAATCTATGTTTTTGCAATGGATTAGAGCACACCAAAATCCGCTTGCCCTCTTCGCCTTCCATGCTATTATAGGATCTGATGCAAAGCTAAAATAGCGATGATTGCTATTTTAGGATGCAGGGGGCTGCAATGAAACGTAAGCTCCAGGGTCGCTACGTCCCTATATCCACAGCTGGCGAAAGCGCAAAGGCCTTTGTTCCCGATCCGCTGCCGCCGGATCCGCCGGTCAGCTGGACGCACGAGTTGCGGGAGAAGTTCGACCAGGCTTTGATAGAGCTGGGTCGTCTTGACAGCGTCTCCGCTCTCCTGCCCGAAACCTCGCTCTTTGTTTACATGTATGTTCGGAAGGAGGCGGTGCTCTCATCCATGATTGAGGGCACTCAGTCTTCGCTTTCCGATCTTCTTCTGTTTGAGCTCGACGAAGCGCCGGGTGTCCCTCTCGATGACGTCCGTGAGGTCAGCAATTATGTGGCGGCGCTTGACCATGGCCTGAGGCGTCTGTCGGATGGGTTTCCGCTTTCGCTTCGGCTGTTCAGGGAAATGCACGCCGTTCTCTTGAGAAAGGGATGTGGCAGTAAGCAGGCCCCGGGGGAGTTTAGAAGAAGCCAGAACTGGATTGGGGGCACTCGCCCCGGCAACGCGCTTTTCGTTCCGCCGCCGGTGGAACACGTGCCGCAGTGCATGGGGGCACTTGAGATGTTCCTGCACGACAAACCTGGTCCGACGCCACCGCTGCTCAAAGCCGCTCTTGCTCACGTGCAGTTTGAAACCATACACCCATTCCTCGACGGTAACGGCCGTCTCGGCCGATTACTGATATCGCTGTTGTTGTGTGAGCGTGGTCTTCTGAAGGAGCCGATGCTGTACCTGAGTCTTCATTTCAAGAGGCACCGGCCGCACTACTATGACCTGCTCAACAACGTGCGTCTTTCAGGGAACTGGGAAGCCTGGCTGGACTTTTTCGCGGATGCAGTAACAACTACCGCAAGGCAGGCGACACAAACCGCACAACAACTTCACGAATTGAGCGCCGGCGATCGTGATAGAATCAGCGGCCTTGGTCGTGCGGCTCCCTCGGCCATACGCCTGCATCGTGCGCTGATGGAACGTCCCATCGCGACCTCGGCGTGGTTGGTCAAGGCGACGGGCATCACCCCGGCCACGGTAAACAAGACGCTAAGACGTCTGGAGGTACTAGGCATTGTACGTGAGCTCACTGCGAAGAAGCGCAATCGCATATACAGTTATGTGGGATATGTTGAGATCCTGAATCGCGGCCTCGAACCGCCTGACGGGTGAGTCTCAGAATGGCCAGGGCGAGGATACGATTCTCGCCGTCTCAGCCAAAGCAAATGAATGGAAGCGGGTTTCGATCTGTAGGAAGCCGCTTCTTCTTCTTGGAGGGCGGCGAACCAGTGGGGCGAGAACGACCAGCAAAAGGAGATCCCTGATCTCTCAGAGGGCAAACTCGCCGAAAGCGAGTATTGGCTAGGCCCCTCCGTGGTAGCAATGAAGGGGTAGGGTCACGTGCTCTGGGAAGATGTGGGCGAATAGGGAAATCGGAGCAGGAAAATAGGGTTGGTGCCCAGCTATCGACTTGCCGCGGCAACAGGATCGCCGCCGCCGCCTCGCCATCACCCTCCATGCCGCCCTGCCGAAGACACCCTCCGCAGCCTTCGAAAAGCGACCTCCCCCGCCGCCCATCGAAACCCCCGCCCGCCGGTCGCATTCTCAATCACTGCACTGGCTTATCTCTTGCACTACCACAAGGGCGGCGAAGATTGCGAGTGAGAGCCCTACGAGTGTGACACATCCCCCACAACACCTAGGGTTTTGAATCCAAGAGTGTTACGAGTCGCCCGCCCAACAGGACCCTCCCTTGGTTCCCAGCGAGAGGAACATGGGATGCAGTTACATAAGTGCATTCATCGACTTAGAGCCTGCGATGTGCATTGCCACCGAACCTGCCGTAGAGCACCGGTACGGCAAGCGGCCGCGACTCGCGCATCTTCATCCGCCGCCGCGCGCGGCGGATGGCGGCCGCACGGCTAGCATCCGCGCCCAGAAGGAGGTCATCCGCCATGCCAACTAAACGAGTTTTGAAGTCTCCTGTATCGATCGCAGGGACCGGGCTGCTCTGCGCGCTCCTGTTCACCTTCTTGTGCCTGGGCATCTGCCCGGCTTCCGCGCGCGCCCAGGACAGCACGGTCTACGCCGACGATTTCCAGTCTTTCAACGTGGGGACCTTGGCTCGAGGATGCGGCGACATGACCGCCAACTCCTGGAGATGGGAAAGCCATCACCACTATGCCTGCTATTCGGCCGGCTGGGGCGTTGACTACGACGCGCCCATGGGCGGCGCCTCGACCACCTCGGACAAGGAGCTTGTCCTTTGGGGTGGTGTCCCATTCGGCGGGGGAGGCGACTGCGCCGCCGCCGCGACGGACCCCGAGCTACAGAGCCTGTCCGATTACTCCGTCACGGTGAGGCTCTCCCCGATCTCTGTCGTCGACGAGATGTTCCCATGCAAGCGCGGCACGATGGCCATAGCGGCCCGAGTGCAGGGGACGAGCGCTTTCTGTAGCGGATATCTATTGGCCCTCGTTCTCAACAATGGAGAGTCCCTGTGCGGGCAGGGCTCTTACTTGCAGCTTTTGCGCAACGAACGGGGGCCTTTCTGCGATGGTAGCGAGGCTCTCACGCTCCTTGCGAGCGAGCCCGTGGACATAACGGCGGACCTGGGCGGCATGTTCGATTCCTCACAGGAGTACGTCCTGAGTATGTGCATGGAAGGCTCGCAGATATACGGCGGGGTTTGGACAGCCCAGGACTGGGACGGAGGCGCGGGCCCGCCGCTGGCTGAGGTCACCGCCACCGACGAGACATACGTGATGGGCACGATTGGAGTCTACCAGGGCTCTGCGCGCTGCCGATTCGACGACGTGTCGGTGACTACAGGCGGAAGCTGCATGTCCGAGGAACAAGACGGGCTCCTAGCCGATCTGGACTTCGATCCGAATACGCTCAATCTAAAGAGCAAGGGCAAGTACGTGACCTCCTATGTGGAGCTTTCCGAGGGCTACGACCCCAGGGATATCGACCTGAGCACGGTGCTGTTGAACGACGTCGTGCCCGCGGAGATGAGGCCTACGGGCGTGGGCGACTACGACATGGACGGCGTCGAGGATAGGATGATCAAGTTCGACAGATCCGCCGTGATCGAGCTGGTGGGCGCCTCGCAGAACATGGTCGTATCCGGCGGCACCTCAGGCGGCGCCGAGTGGTGTCTTGGAGGAGGCGCAGGCGGTGGTGCGGAGTGGCAAAACACCGGTGGCTCCGGCGGCGCGGAGTGGAGCACAGGGCCGGCGGCTGAGGCCGGGTCGCAGATCATGGCCCTGGGCCACGCCGATACGGTCGAGGTATGGGTGAGCGGTCTTCTGACCGACGGCACGGCGTTTCATGCGGCCGACACCATCCGGGTCATCGGCGGCGCGAACGGGCCGGCCAACGGCCCAAGCGGCGGCCCTGAGGCCGGAAAGGGCAAGGGCTCGGGCGGCTCTATAGGAGCGAGGTCAGCCGGCGCGGGCACGGCCGTCGGCTTCGACGGCGGCCCTGTCCTTAAGATCACGCCCACGGTCGTAACGAGCGGTACGAGGATAGGCTTTGAGCTGGCCGCGGGAAGCCGTGTGGGATTGTACATCTACGACGCGGCGGGCAGAAGGGTAAAGACCTTGATGGAGGATTACGCGGGCCCCGGCGTCCACTATGTCATGTGGAACAGGGACTCCGACACAGGCGCCGGCGTGCCGCCGGGTGTGTACTTCGTGAGACTGAGCCGCGCGGGCGATCCCTCGGGCCGCAAGCTCATGGTCGTAGACTGAGGCAAGTGAGGGGGACCGTGCCTGGAAGCTCCCTGGAACGTCCGCGGAAGCTCCGCGGCGCGGTCCTCAACAGACAGAGGCGTTCGCAGCGCCTGGCACACGAAGCGACATAGCGAGGCCGAAGGCCGAGCGAAGGAAAACGCCGCCTTCCAGCGCGAGCAAACAATGAACATCAGGGCCACCCCTTGAGCCCGGTGTAAAAGGCCGCTGCGAAGGCGGCTTTCATTGCGGCAAGCCGCATCCGCTGCATGCGGTAGCGTCCGGGGTCGTCGAGGAAGTAGCGGCCTTCCTCGGGGAGCAGCACCAGGCTAACCTTCACGTTCGGGGCGACCCCGATGGGCAGGGGAGTGGAAGATCAGCAAGAATAAGGAAAAAGGCGCTTGACATGTAGTCCATAGTGACTACGATTGTAGTCAGAAAGGACTACAAGATATGCGCGATCTTCTGCTTGGCAAATCTAAGACCAGGGACGCGATTCTCAGGCTCTTCTTCTCGTTGCCCGACAGGGAGCACTATCTGAGAGAGCTGGAACGACTCCTTGGCATTTCTGTTGCTAATATCAGGCGCGAGTTGGTGAGACTCGAGAAAGGGGGCATCTTTACGAGCCGCCGTGTGGGAAACCAGCGCCATTTCTCCGTAAACAAATCGCATCCGTTGTTTCCGGAGTACCGCAGCATTGTCTTCAAGACGATCGGTATTGCAGGGGCGCTGGCGGCGGTCCTCTCGGATGTCCCTTCTGTGCGCGTTGCCTTCGTTTTCGGGTCACTGGCAAGAGGCAGCGAAAGGCCCGAGAGCGACGTAGATCTCATGGTGATCGGGCGGATCAACTCCAAGAGGCTTCACGAGTTGATCTACCCGGTTCGGTCACGGCTGGGAAGGGAAATAAATGTAGTCCTGTTCGATCCTGATGATTTCCGTGAGCGATTCCGAAGGGAAGAGCATTTCATAAGATCTGTCATGGAAGGACCAAGGGAATATGTAAAGGGAACCGAGAGTGAGCTTAGAGCGATTACTACTTCAAGGTAAGCTTGCCAAGCAGGAGACGTCACGTGATGAAGTTCGGGCGCTGTTTGGCGTCATTGAGCGTCTGCTGGTGGATGCCGAGATAGAGATAATGTCCACTGACGGCCGATTCGTATCTGCGTACGGTGCGCCGTAGCGCCGGATTTGGATGGCACTTGGCTTCGCATGTTGCCTTGCTGGCGTGCACAACCAAGCCTCGGTAAGATAATAGCGTTTGCACTTAGTCTCCCGGAGGAAACTGGTTCACCTTCTCCGATGACGAGAGAATGCCGGCCCACCTACCCCTTGAGCCCGGTGTAAAAGGCCGCTGCGAAGGCGGCTTTCATTGCGGCAAGCCGCATCCGCTGCATGCGGTAGCGTCCGGGGTCGTCGAGGAAGTAGCGGCCTTCCTCGGGGAGCAGCACCAGGCTAACCTTCACGTTCGGGGCGACCCCGATGGGCAGGCGGTGCTCCATGCACGCCTCGTACATCCGCCGGAACACGGGGATGAGCTCCTCGGTCTTGGGCGGCGGCGATCCCTCCATGTCGGTGCCCTTCAGCGGCCGGAACACGCAGACCGTGGGGATGGCCCCGCGCGAGGTCATCCAGTCTATCGCCGCGATCGAGCTCTCCGGGGGCTCGAGCCCCGCCACTATCTCCCCGTTTGTGGTGTCGAATATGTCCGCGCAGTACTCCACCGCGTCGAGATATCTCTTAAGGCCGTACTGGGCGTGCTTGCCGGGGCATATTTCCTTGAAAATCTCCTCGTCGTATATCTCGAAGCAAAAGGAGACCCTGTTCACGCCGAGCTTTCTGAGGCCGCGGTAGCGCTCCAGGTCGTGATGGGGAGGGGTCTGGACCCCGATAAGGAGACCTGTCTCCTTCTTGACGGCGGCTATGATGGGCTCGAGTATGTCCAGGTACTCGTCGCCCGCGTAGTGGCCGGTGTTGAAGTCCACGTAAGTAATGCCGGATTCTTTCTTTGCGGCCTTCGCGGTCTCGACTATGTCCGCGACCGTCTTCTCCGAGGCGTCGTCGACCCCGAGGTTCAGCCCCACCGAGCAGAACTTGCAGTTTATCCTGTGCGGTTTGTGAACCCAGTAGTCGCAAACGCGGGAGGGATAGACGGCTAGATATGTCCCTTGAAGGGTGCCCACCTGGGACATCTTCCTGCCGGAGGAGGTCTTCGCCCCGTACCAGGCCGGCGTGGGGGAGAGGGTGACGGGGGCCACGGGCCTATCGCCCTTGTATATCGCGTAGGTCCCGTCGGATCGCTTGAGCACGTATGGGGATCGCTCGGCGAACTCCTCCACCACGGGAACGTTCGTGTGAAGGCCGTCGGGCAGGACGAGCTCGAGGCCGCTTCCCAGGCCCGCCCGGGTCCTGGTGATCGCGCGGCCGCCGTGTGCGGTTACGTTGCAGCTTTCATCTATGCGCATTCCCTTGCAGTAGAGCTCGAGCTTCAAAAGCCCTGGGTTGCGCGCCACGTCTGTTATCAAAAACCCTTACCTCCTGGGGACGGCAGTACTTCGGGCGGGGGTGTTCTTATCAAGACACCTTTATTTAACCATAACAAGCTTTTGGCTCGCTGTGTAGCCCGGAGCGACCATGCGCAGCGCGTAGACTCCCGAGGGGACCTTGCGGTCCTCGGAGTCTCTCCCGTCCCAGTACTCCCTGTGCCGGCCCGGGCCGAGCCGGCCGTCTATCACCTTCCTGACAAGCCTCCCTCTCGCGTCGAATATCTCCACCCTTGCGTGGCATGCCGCGGGGACGTCGAAGGCTATGGTGGCCCGACCGCGAGCGGGGCTGGGAAGGCTCGGATACAGCGTGAATTCTCCTATCACCAGAAGCTCTACGGGCACCCACGCAGAGGGCCTCAGGGGATCGTTCGAGAGCACCAGCACCCCTCCCCCCAGCCTCTTTCCCTGCAGGCCGGCGCCGTCAAAGGCAAGGATAAGCTCTTCTCTCTGGCCCGGGGCGAGCGTGCCTTCAGCCGGCGCGACATCGAGCCATTCGATAGCTGACGACCCGGGCGTCGTGTCGCTCAGGGCCCGGGCCTCGAAGAGGAGATCACTCGGGCCGCGGTTTTCCATCAATATCGTGTGTGTAACGGTCTCGGTGGGGTTGCCGACGGCGTAGATCGAATCGGGGCTCAGCGCGATGGCGGGCGGTCTCAGCACCGACGCCTTAAGTGGTATTGAAAGCTCGGGCTCGAGGGGGTCGTTGCTGCGCACGGTCAGCGTCCCGAGCTTCTCTCCCTCCGACTCGCACAGGAAGTCGATAGCCAAGGCCGCGCTGTCGCCGGGCGCGACCTCGAAGGAGGCGAGCCCGGGCGTGAACTCCGCCGCGCTGCAGCTTACATCGCCGACGGACAAGGGCGCGGTCCCCGTGTTCTTGAAGACGATATCGCAAGATGAGGCATAGCCCGTGTAGACCTCGCCGAAGTCGAGCGAGCAGGGGGAGGCGCAGATTCTAGCCACGGGAGCCATCATGTCCCACAGGAAGGCGGAGACCTCCGCCTCCGGAAACTCGTGTCCGCCTGCGTGCGTCAGGCACTGGACGTTGTCCAGCGCCGAGAAGAACCGAGCGGTGCAACCGGCTCGCACCTCGGCGAAGTAGGCCCCTTCCTCCTCGGTGCCCCAGGTGAAAAGATACTCCGTGTCCGAGTCGCGGATGGCGTTGAATATGTGCATTCGCGAGTGGTATTCGGTCATCCCGGGGATGAGGATCTGGCTCAGCCCGTCCACGGACAGCTCTTCCCTTATGACGGAATAGCCGGATGAGACTATCGCGCCGTCAGGCTTCGATTGGACGGCGTTGTAGAGAGTGGCCTGGCCTCCCTGGGACAGGCCGGCCACGACGACCCGGTCGTAGCGGTTCTTGAGATAGCGCACCATGCACATGGAGTCGGCGATGTACCGGCAGGAGTATGAGCCGCCGTCGTTCGCCAGGTGATAGACGATTGCCTCCTGAGAGAGCTTTCGATACCCGTTATGGACGGCGAGGAAGTCCTCGTTGGGCTTTACGTAGACGTACATGTCCCAGTACGGCCGTACGATCTCGGCTATGTTGTGGTGGTAGTTCGAGGCATCGTTGATATATATCTTAGTGGATTGATTTTCCCCCGTGCCCGGAATTATTAGCATGGCGTTTTCACCGGTCCCGGCCTGCGACTCCCTGAAGAAGGCGTAGGACTTGTGCTGCATGCCCGAGACGTCGTAGTCGACTGATAGAGCCTGGTACCTGCACGATAATCCGTCAACGCACTCGAGCTCGTGACCGAGGAGCGTCATGTTCGCGTACGCGTTGGAAAAGGCGTCTGCGGGAAAGTACATCCCCTCGAGATGCGCGGTCACGTCATCGAGAGTCTCCACTGCGGGATATCTCAATGGAGGGAACTTCAAGAGGCCTTCGGTGCAGGCGTTTCTTATCAATTGGTCTCTGACGTACGGGGGCAGCGGGCAATCGCCCGGGGCCTGGACGGCACCCGGGGATAGTCCGGCGGCTTGCGCGGCTGCGCCGAGGGTGACGGTCGCCGCGGCCAGGAGTACCCCCAGGGCGAGCGCGGCCAACAGGCCCGGATAGTGGCGCGCGCGTCGCGTTGATGCTTCAGTCCACCTCATAGAACACCTCCCCGGGGCGCTGAGCCCCATTCCAACCGCCGGACGTGGCCCGTCGGATTCAGATGCGGACTAAATATGTCTGAACAACAATTCTACTATAGAGATGCGGCGTTCATCAACGCGCTCTGTGATACAATTGCCGGGCCGGCGGCAGGCGTCACGCGGCAGGCGTCACGCGGCAGCCGGCAACTACGATCGATGGGTAACTTCTGAAAGGAAGGCGGTGAATGTCTGCAACGTCTGGTAAAGGGAAGGTCCTTCTTATCGCGGGGCTTGTAGTGGCGGTGATGCTGGCGATAGCGAGTTATCTCTCGTTTCGTTACTGGGAGCGGCAGGTCACCGAGATGATAAAGGAAGAGGCGATGGTGCTCGCGAGGACGATCGAGGCGGGGCTTTCGGTCTTCATGGTGGAGGGCTCCGCGAAGAAGGTGAGCTCGCTGCTCGAGTTCGCCGCCGAAGCCCCCGACGTGGCCTACGTCAGGATCATAGGCTCAGACGGGACCATAGCGGCCTCGTCGATACCTGGCGAGGAGGACACCGCGGAGCCGGCCTTTGAAGAGCGCACATCCATTGGAACGTCGGCGAGGGTGGACGTCATCCGAGACGATGAGCTCGGAGGCAGCGTGAGGCTCTTTCTGCCCATCATGAACAGGGAGAAGTGCCGGTCATGTCACGATCCCGGCCTCGTGACTCTGGGAGCCGTGGACATGCGCCTTGCGATGGGCGAGGCGCTCGGGCCGATGTCCTCCGCCCACAAGTACATGTTCGGCTTCGTGACGGTGGGCATAGCGGCCGTGTTCGGCGCGCTCTACATGGTCCACAGAACAGGCCGAAAGAGCCGAGGCTGACACCTGCCGCCCGGCATCCAGGCATAAGGCCCACCGGGAAGAGCGTGTGCCGGGGAGAGCCGCTATCGCCGGCAGCCAAAGACATCGCCGTCGCCCGGCCCGGCGGAAACAGACCTACTTCATTCCGAGCTTTTTCCCCTGCGCGATCAGCTCGATCACTTCCTCCATGCGCCGTTCGCGGGTTTCCTGCATTCGCGGGCTCTGGATCCAGCCTATCAGCATCTTCTTGTAGGCCGGCGTGTAGGAGTCGAACCTGTCCCTTATCTCGGGGTCGGACTTCAGCGCCTCTCTGAGCTCGGGTGGAATCCGGACGGGCGACTCCCTGAACCTCACCTTGCCCCAGCGCCCGTCCGCCTTGGCCTCCTTTATCTTGGCCCGGCCGGCCTCGGCCATCTTGCCCTGTTTTATCATCTTGCGCGCGCGCTTTTTGTTGATCTCGCTCCACTCGCTCTTTTTCCGGCGCGGCGTGAACTTCTGCATGTACTTCCGATCATCGATCTTTCTTGCTATGCTGTCTATCCAGCCGAAGCACAGGGCCTCCTCCACGGCCTCCTCGTAGGAGAGGGTCTGCGCCCCGGTGTGCTTCTTGTTGAATACGAGCCACGCCTCGCCTTGCGACGCGTGGTGCTCGAGGAGCCATTTCCTCCATGCTTCCCTGTCAGTTACATGCAGCGGGTCCTTTCCGCTCGTCTTTTCCGCCACTCACCCTTCCTTCCGTCGATATGGTTTCACATCGATATGGTGACCCGTAGAGATGGCGGCCCGTCTACACGGCCCGCCATCTTGATCGTGTCCCATCGATACGATGACCCATCGATATGCAGTCCCGTCGACACGATGCGCCAACAAGATGCTCTTGCATCGATATGATACTATCGAGCCAAGGTCATCTTCTTGACGTCACTCCAGCCGGGGGCCTCTATCCGGTAGAAGTAGGTCCCGGCAGGCATCGGCCTGCCGCTTGCCCCGGCGCCGTCCCAGGCCAACGCGTACTCGTCGGGCGCAAGCTCCGAGTCCACGAGGGTGCTCACGAGCCTGCCCTTGGCGTCGAAAACCAGAAGTCTAACATGTCCCTGCACATTCAGCGAGAATGTTATCCTCGTGGACGCCGAAAACGGATTGGGCGTGTTCTGGAAAAGCGCGTTGGGGTGCGCCCGACCGCCCCCGGGGACGCCGGTTATCATGTCGGGGCTCAAGAGCGCGAAGGGGCTCTCGTTTTCGTGCACGTCCCATGCCGAGATCTTGTAGTAGTACTCGTCCCCGTAACCGTAGCCGGTGTCCACCAGCGAGGTGTCCGTCGCGGTTCCTATCAGGTTTGTCTCATCCGGCACGAAGCCGGGCGACGTGCCCCTGTAGATCGCGTAGTGGTGCAGGTCGATCTCGGTGTTGGGGTTCCAGTGTATCCACAGGCTCTGGCCCCCGGCGTAATCGCCGGCCACGCCTTGCGGCATGCAGGGCGCCAGGTTGTCCACCGAGTAGCCTTCGGCCGGCGCCGAGTCCCACCAGTCTACCCCGGAGCTCCCGTGGGCGGACACGAAGAAGTTCTCTATCCCCGGGTCGACCCCGGTTGAATCCCTGGTCGTCTCCGCGGTGAAGCCGTAAGTCGCCAGATAGTGCGCGTCCACTGTGCCCACCAGCTCCCAGTAGCCGTAGGGGGAAAGGTAATGGGCCGGCCTTTTCGCCTCCCCCGGCGCCCGGGCGAAGGCGCTTGCCCCCACCGCGCCTTGTGATGCCGGGTTTCCGGGATCCAGGGAAGCCGCTTCGGCGATCTGCGCGGCCTCGGGGGGCGCCGCATCGCGCCATATGGAGTAGTAGTCGACGCCCGCCGTCTGCCATGTGTCAAGGCGGCTCGCTTCGAACTTTATCCAAACCTGGCCTCCCTGGTCCCCTTCTATGTCCGTTATCGATGCTATCGTGGGAGCGGGCAGCCCCCAGTAGCCCTGCCGGGTGATCCGCTGGGCGTAGGCGTCCCAGCCTCCGGTCCGGCCGTCCATCCACGCGGCTATCGCGCCCCCCGCGCCGTCTGCGACCGCGACCGGCATTGTCTGCGTTCCTGACGCCGTGCAGAGCGGGACGTCCTCCGGCGACCATACTAGAGCGCCTTCGGAGTCGATGCGATTCGCATAGATGTCATCGGTTCCGAGCTGTTCGCCGGCCCATGTGACTATGGCGCCTCCAGCCCCGTCCGATACCAGTCCAACGCAAATGCGCTCCCATGCGCCGGTGCTAACCGGCTCCCCGTCGGCCGTCCAGTGCGCGGTCCCCGAAAGATCGATCATTTGCGCGTAGATCTCGCCATTTCCCGTGCGTTTATCCAGCCAGGCTATGATAAAGCCCTCGCCCGTGCTGCTTCTTATCGACTCCGGGTCTTGCTGCACGCCGCTCGCCGCGCACACGGCCACCCCGTGCGCCGTCCACTGTGCGACTCCTTCGCCGTCCACCCGCTGCGAGTAGATGTCCTGGCTGGAGCCCCTGTAGTCCTCCCAGGTGACCACCGCGCCGCCCATACCGTCCGGGACGAGGGTCGTCGGCCACTGCATGCCGGACTGAACGCACAGGGCCACGCCGTTCAAAGCCCACAGGCCCGACCCGCTCGCGTCGATGCGCTGGACGTAGACGTCCGAAACGAATATCTCGTTCTGGTAGTCGCCCCAGGCGATCACGGCTCCGCCCGCGCCGTCTTGGATCATTGCGGAGATCATCTGCTCGTCGGTGGCGGTCGTTACCGCCACCCCGTTGGAGATCCACTGGGGCGTTCCAGAGGAGTTCAGTCTCTGCGCGTAGATGTCGGAATCGCCGACCCGTGTGTCCCGCCAGGCGATTATCGCGCCGCCTTCTTCATCGGATACTATCAGGGCCTCGACCTGGTCGCCGGCGGTCGCGGCCACGGCCACGCCATCGGAGGTCCACAGAGGTGTGCCCTCGGCGTCTATACGCTGCGCGTAGACGTCCCAGTTGCCCGATCGCTTGTCGTACCAGGTTATTATCGCCCCGCCCAGCAGATCGGTCGCCAATTGAGGCGTGTACTGGAGGCTGTCGTTCGTGCACACCGCCACGCCTCCCGCGGCCCACAGAGGCCTGCCCCACTCGTCTATCCTCTGGGCGTAGATGTCGAGGTTTCCGTTTCTTCCGTCGCTCCAAGTCAGGATCGCGCCGCCGTCCGGGATGTCCAAAATCTGGACTTCCACCTGGCCGCCGGATTCCTCGCATACCGCGGCTCCGTTCCGGGGCCACTCCGCCCATGACGCTCCGGGTTGCGCTATGACGAATGCGAATACGGCAAGGCCCGGCAGTAGTGCAGCGTAGCTCTTGTTCATACGACCTCCCTTGTGGGCTCCAGCCTTGTGGCTGATAGCCGATGACCAACGCGGCGGGTCTCAGCGCTTCGCCGTGGCCCGTCTCCAATACGTGCTTCCGTTGCGGCTTGATATGAGCAGAACAGCCGTCGCGATAAAAACGATCTTGCCGGCTGTGCTCCTCGATTTCATTGCGATCTCCTTCACGTGGAGAACCTCGATGGCGTCAGCCATGGCCGCATCGACGCCAGGACCTTGACATCATCGCGATCTCCCTTGCGTGGGGAGCGGCCCGCGCGGCGGGAGTGCCGGCTCCCGGAGCACGTGGAGGCTCTAAAAGATAGATTATTCTATCACACTAAGTTATTATTTGTCAATGCACTACGAAAGCTATTGACCGCGGTAGGCCGCTTTGCAATGATACGCTTGTGCGTGCTAGGACCATGCAAGTCACTGAAGATACACATACAAGCGAGATGACAGGCCGTGCTAGACGGGGAGGTAGCGGTGCCCTGTACCCGCAACCCGCTATAGCGGGGTTGAACTCCTGCTCGAGGTCCACCTCGGTCGAGCACCCCCTCGGGAACAGCGGTGTTGATGGACAGGTCCTGCGCAACCTCCGCTTGTGAATCCCGTCAGGACCGGAAGGTAGCAGCGGTAAGCAAGTTAGGCGGTGTGCCGCGGGTCAGCCTGTGCGGAGCCGGCTGCTTGTGGGGACTCCATCGAGGCGATCGAAAGCAGGTGCACGGCCTTGTCTCAACTATGTATGCCGGGGCTCACGAAGTATGCGGGGGCCAACGAAGGTCCCCGGCGGAGCAGACCGGAGTATTTCTTCCGACCGAAGGTCCGGCCTCTTTCCCGTTTGGAGGTGGGGTGAGCTATTTAGTACTGGCGAGAAAATGGAGACCGCGGACCTTTGACGAGGTCGTGGGTCAGGACCATGTGACCAAGACCCTGGCCAACGCCATCGTGGCGGGCCGGGTGGCGCATGCCTACCTCTTCACCGGGCCCAGGGGCGTAGGCAAGACCACCACTGCCAGAATACTTGCGCGATCCCTCAACTGCGAGAAGGGCCCCACGCCTAAGCCCTGCGGGACCTGCGACCTGTGCAGGTCGATCGCCGCCGGCTCCAGCATGGACGTGCTGGAGATAGACGGAGCCTCAAACCGCGGCATTGACGATGTCAGAGAGCTCAGGGAACAGGTCAGGTACGCCCCCTCCGAGGGCAGGTACAAGGTCTACATAGTGGACGAGGTCCACATGCTGACGGACCAGGCGTTCAACGCGCTCCTCAAGACCTTGGAGGAGCCTCCCTCGCACGTGGTCTTCGTATTCGCGACGACCTCGCCTCAGAAGATCCCGGTCACGATTCTCTCCAGGTGCCAGCGCTTCGACTTCAGCCGCATCCCGGCGGCCACGATACTCGAGCGCCTGGGCTCCATCGTGCGGGAGGAGAAGTTCGAGATAGACGAGGCGGCGCTGGCTCTTCTTGCGAAGAAAGCTCGCGGCAGCCTCAGGGACGCGGAGAGCCTCCTCGACCAGGTCACCTCGGCGGTCGAGGGCGCGCTCGACGAGGGCGCGGTGGTAGAGCTTCTCGGTGTAGGCGACAGCGATCTTTTCTTCAGGATGTGCGATCACATAGCATCGAGCGATTCCTCGGCGGTGCTGGCCGAGATGGACGCGGCGTTCAAGTCCGGCCTCGACGTGGGCGAGTTCATGATCGGGCTCCGCGACCACCTGCGCTCCTTGTTTCTTCTCTCGGTCGATCCCCGGCTCGAGCACGCGCTCGATGTGCCCTCCTCGGAGGTGCCCAGATACAAGGAGCAGTCCTCGCGCTTCAAGCAAAGGGAGCTTCTGCGGTTCATGGAGCTGGCATCGCAGGCCTCCTCCGCCATGAGGCGGAGCGAGGACCCCAGGTTTCACGCGGAGCTGGCCCTTGCGAGAATGGCGGATATGGGCACCGAAGAGGGGCTGGGCGACCTGCTGCTGAGACTGGAGAAGCTGGAGGGACGGCTGGGCTCCGCCGTGAAGGCCGGGGCGGCAAAGGCGCAAGGCCCGGAGAAGATCAAGGAAAAAGGGAAACGGAAGGCGAAGGCCGGCGGCGGGGGAAGCTCCGGTGACGGGCCAAAGGGCGCCGGGGCAGAGGGCTCGACCGCTTCCGCGGAAGCGCAGGTGCGTGCGGAGGCAGCACAAGTTGACGCTGCTACCGCGGAGTCGGCGCAGGGGGAGACGGCCACCAGGGAGATGCGCGGCGCGGAGGCTGCTGTCGAGCAGGCAGCCACCTCAGAGACCGCCGCCTCGGAGTCGGCCGCCGCTGAACCTGCCGAGGGGGAGCCTGCCGACGGGGAGACGACCATCGCCGGCGCGGCCATGGTGGATTCGCCCGACGCGGATACCGCTCCGGCCGGTGGGGCGCAGGCGGCGACGACCACTGAGATGCCCTCGGCGGAGGAACTCGAGGAGAAATGGCGCGAGGTTGTGAGAAAGGTCACCGAGGAGAAAGCCTACCTCGGCAATTTCTTGACGGTAGCCTCTCCGATCGAGGCCAAAAGCGGCACGCTCGCGCTGGGCTTTCCGGTCGAGTGCGCCTTTCACAGGGACCGTGTGTCGGATAACGCAAACAGAAGGCTGATCCAGACCGCGATGCAGGGAGTCTTCGGCAGATTCTTGCAGCTCAAATGCACTACTCTCGAGGGGACCGCGGCTCAGGATCGCGGCGCGGCCCACGATTCCGGCGCGGCGGCGTATCCGGGGGAAGCGGCTACGGTGCATCCGGGCGCCGCGGGACAGGGCCCGCTCCAAGGCGGCCCGACGGGTTTCGACCAGGTGGAAGCCCCAGCCGAGCCCCGTGCGTTCGCGCCGGGCGGAGGCCCGGCGGTCGGGGGTGGCCCGGGCGGCTCCTTCGCCGGGATGTCGGACGGGCGGGGGGCGCGCGATCCGGTTCAGACCGTCCTGGATGTGTTCGAAGGGGAAATCGTTGAAGAGCCCGGCGCGCGGGCGCGCGGCGGCGATTCGGTTATGTCTTAAAGGATGCAGGAGAGACCAGGGAGCAATCATGCCCGACTTTACGAAAATGCTGAAGCAGGCTCGCAAGCTCCAGACCAAGATGCAGGAGATACAGGAGGAGTTGGGGCGCAGGGAGGTCGAGGCGAGCTCGGGCGGTGGAATGGTCACCGCCAAGGTAAACGGTAAGAAGGAGCTCGTCTCTTTGAAGATCGACCCCCAGGTGGCCGGGGAGGACCCGGAGATGCTGGAGGACCTCGTCGTGGCCGCGGTCAACGAGGCGATGAGGCGCATGGACGAGATAGTGAAGGAGGAGATGGGCAAGGTCACCGGAGGGTTGTCGCTTCCGGGGCTTTTCTAGGGCGCCGGTGGGACGTTACGCGACGACCCGGCGGGGGGAGTAGATGAAGTACAGCAGCGCTTATATCGAGAAACTGATTGAGGGCTTCGCGGGTTTGCCCGGCATAGGACGCAAGACGGCTCAAAGGCTTACGTTTTACGTCTTGAAGATGTCTCAAGAGGAGGCCATGGCGCTTTCGGAGGCGATCGCCTCGGTCAAGAGGCACGTCGGATACTGCAAGAGCTGCGGCAACATAAGCGAGGTACAGCCCTGCTACATGTGCCGGGACGAGAGAAGGATCAAGGACCAGGTCTGTGTGGTCGAGCAACCCAACGACGTGATCGCGATAGAGAAGACCGGCCAGTACAGGGGGCAGTACTTCGTGCTGGGAGGGGCCCTGTCCCCCCAGGAGGGCATAGGGCCGGATGATCTCAGGATCGACGAGCTTGTCGAGAAGGTCGCCAAGAACGGCGTCGCCGAGGTGATCATAGCTACCAATCCCAACGCGCAGGGCGAGACTACCGCCTTCTACATAGGGGAGGCGTTGAAGGATACGGGCGTGAAGGTGACCCGTATCGCAAGGGGCGTTCCCATGGGCTCGGACCTGGAGTATTCGGACCAGAGCACGCTGAGCCGCGCTCTCGAGGGAAGAAAGGAAATGCCTTAGGGCGTATTTTCTATCATCCGACCGGTTTCCCTGGGTTGATCCCGCTTCCGGCCGTCCGCCGGTCATACGGCGCCCGAAAGGAGGTCACGGCGGCCCTGCGGGCATAGGTTCAGCAGCTCTAGCGGGTGGCGGAGAGAGCCACCGTGGCCTACGTCCCTCCAGAGGAGGTAACTCACATTGATGGGACTTACCTTCAGCCAGCGGTACTCCGACGCGGCGAACTCGATTCTCGAGAAGCTCAGATCGACGTCGTACTCGAGAGCCGTCCTTCTGTTGGAGAAAGACGGCGGTATCTCGATGGCAGTGGGCGACGCAAGCGATCTGGACCTAACCCCGTTCTCGGTGCTGTCGGCGGCGTGCGTCTCGGCCGGGCAGGAGTTGGCGAGCCTGATCGGCGAGGACGAGTTCCACGCGATGGTGCATCAGGGCAAGGGGGTGAGCGTCTATCTCGAGACCGTGGACAGCGACTCCATACTGGGGGTGGTTTTCGACAAGAAGACCACGCTCGGTCTGGTGAAGCTCCGCGTCAGCAAGAGCAAGAAGAAGCTCGCCGGCATTGTCTCGGAAGCTCGCTCCGAAGAGGTCCAGCATTCCTTTGAAAGCGAGGGCTTCGCCGAGGAGGCGGGCGGCCAGCTCGACGAGCTGTTCGGCGGCTGATTACCGCGCGGTTGGACACGACAACCTGGAGAACGCCTTACCTTGACATTCAGGAAGAGCTCTTGCGGCCCTTCGTGAACGGGAACCGGATATTGTGCCTTTCATCAGCCCTACTTCGCGCGAGGTGAGCTGCAAGATAGTTTACTGCGGCCCCGGCCTCGGCGGCAAGACGACCAACCTACTTCAAATCAGGGACAGGATCCCCTCGAAATCCAGGGGCAGGCTGGTGAGCATAGCCACCAGGGGCGACCGGACCTTGTTTTTCGATTTCATGCCGATGGAGCTCGGTCGCATAAAGGGCTACACCACGAGGTTCCACCTCTACACCGTACCCGGCCAGGTCCAGTACGAAGCAAGCAGACGGCTCATACTCCGAGGCGCCGACGGCATAGTCTTCGTCGCCGACTCGCAAGAGGGCCGTCTCGACGCCAACATAGAGAGCCTTCACGAGCTCGAGAAGGCGCTGGAACAGCAGGGCATGGAGCTGGGCAAGGTCCCTGTCGTGATCCAGTACAACAAGCGGGACCTCGATCGTGTATGCGGGATAGAAAAGCTCGAAAAGGAGCTTAACCCGCTGAGGTTCCCTCGGTTCGAGGCGGTGGCCATCCGGGGTGAGGGGGTGGTCGATACACTGAAGACCGCCTGCAAGAAAGTCCTGGACGGTCTTGCCTGACATCGCTCGTGGCGGCGGGGCGGGCTCATCTCCGGGCCGAGAGTGAGCCCTGCCGGGAGCGCGCCGCGGTGCCGGGCCGGCGCGGCCGTGCCCAGCGGTGCATCGGTGCCCGGGGGGTGCTTCAGCACCGGGCGGGCGCCCGGCATGCGGGCGTATGCGGCCCTGCCGGAGTGCTATAGCGGTGAGGCGGCGCCCGGCGCCGCGGTGCTTGCCTGGCACGCGGGCGGTAAGAGTCTAACGGGGGTGTGGATTGGACAAAGTCGTATCCAGAAAGGTGGGCCGGAAGTGGCGGATCGCGGCGACGTTTCTCGGGGTGGGTTACTTCCCGGTGGCCCCCGCGACCGCCTGCGCGCTGGCGGTCACCGCCGTCGTGTGGGTTTCCGGTATACTGGACAGCATATTCTACGTGCCTCTCGTCCTGGTCGTGATCGCGCTGGGCGTTGCGGCGAGCAGCGTCGCGGAGCGCGAGTTCGGCCACGACGGCAGTCCCATAGTGATCGACGAGGTCGCCGGGCAGATGATCGCCTTTATCGCGATGCCGCCGACGGCCTCCACTTTCATCGTCGGTTTTTTCCTGTTTCGATTCTTCGACATATTGAAGCCCTTTCCGATAAACAGGTCGCAAAGGCTGGTGAGCGGGGTCGGAGTGATGGCTGACGACGTGATGGCCGGCATCTACGCGAACCTGGCGCTTAGGATCATAATGGGGTTGGCCTCGTGACGCGGGCCGATAGCCGGCGCGCGCGCTTCGTGAGGCCTTGTAAGAGCCCGCCGGTGACCGCCCGGGCCGAGACGCGGGGACGAGGGGTGCGGACGCGATGAAGGTCGAAGTCATAACGGTAGGCGATGAGATCCTAAGCGGGCTGATTCTCGATTCCAACTTCGCGTACCTTTCGAGGGAGCTGACCGAAGCGGGCGCCGAGGTGTGCTGGCACGCCACCGTTCGCGACACGGTCACCGACCTGGTGGAGGCGTGTCGCACGGCGCTCGAGCGCGCGGACTTCATCGTGGTCACGGGAGGCCTGGGCTCCACCCCGGACGACATAACCCGAAAGGCGATGGCGCGCGTGCTCGGCAAGGAGCTTGTGCTCAGCGACAGGGTGCTCAGGGAGCTGAAGGAGAAGATGCGCTCGCTGGGAAGGGATCTGCTCCCGGCGATGGAGTCTCAGGCGCTGATCCCCAGGGGCGCGTCGGTGGTGTCCAATCCGGTGGGGACCGCCCCGGCCTTCGCGGTCACAAGTGGAAACGTGAGGGTCTGGGTGTTGCCGGGAGTTCCCGTGGAGCTCGAGGCGATCTCGAGCGCGTATCTCGTTCCCGAGGTGCAGGAGAGCCTGGGGGAGAGCAAGAGCGCAAGCGCCCTTGTTCGCACCATCGGCGTGCCGGAGACGATCATAGCGCAGCGGATTGCCGAGGCGGACAAGGGGGGTTGCTCCATATCTTATCTGCCCCAGAGGTGCGGGGTGGATATAAGGATCTCGTCGAAGGGCACCGATCACACCGAGGCCGTGGCCCGCCTGGAGGTCTGCCGCAAGGAGATCCACTCCAGGCTCGGAGACGCGGTCTTCACGGAGGGGACCTCCACGCTGGAGCAGGTCGTGCACGGCATCATCCTTGCAAAAGGCATGAAGCTGGCAGTGGCCGAGTCCTGCACGGGCGGGATGCTGAGCTTCATGTTGATGAGCGAGCCTGGAAGCTCGGCCTATTTCGACAGGGGCCTTGTCACCTACAGCGACCAGGCCAAGGCCGAGGTGCTGGACGTGCCCTCGAGCACGCTCAAATCGGCCGGGGCGGTGAGCCGTCAGACCGCGGAGGCCATGGCGAAAGGCGCCCTGGAGAGCGCCGGGGCGGACCTCGCGGTCTCGACAACCGGCATCGCGGGGCCGGAAGGGGAGCGCCCCGGCAAGCCAGTAGGCCTCGTCTACGTCGGTATCGCGACGGCGGACACCTGCAAAGTGAAGGAGTTCAGGCTTATGGGACCGCGGCAGCAGGTCATCTACCGCACCTGCTGCGCGGCCTTGAACATGATAAGGAAGGAGCTTAGCTGATGCCCGCGTCCCGGCCCCAGGGGCGCCGATCGAGCGGCCCGCCCATGGTAAGGACTTTCGTGGCCGTCTTTCCCCCGGAGGAGGTCAGGCTGAGGCTCGGCGAGGAGGTCGCGCGCCTTCGCAGGCAGGCGGGCGATGCTAAGTGGGTCGGCCCGGACAACTTCCACTTCACGCTGAGGTTTCTCGGCGGCCTGCCCGAGGAAAAGCTAGACCTGGTAACGCATTGCGTGGCAGAATCGATACGTGCGGAGTCCCCTTTCGAGCTCAAGCTGACAGGCCTGGGAGCGTTTCCCAACGCCCGGCGGCCCAGGGTCCTCTGGGTCGGGACGGACGAGGGAGGCGAAAGACTGAGCCGGGTCGCCAAGCTCGTCGAGTTCGGCCTTCGAGGCGGCAGGTTCGGCAAGGCGGACAAGCGGTTCTCTCCACATCTGACAATCGCGCGTTGGAGGAGGCCCCAGCGGGGCGATGCCGTCGAAAGGCTCATTGCGGCGAGTCTCATCGAGATAGGTCCGTTCACGGTCGATGCAGTCCGCGTGATGGAGAGCAGGCTGAGGCCGGAGGGACCGGAGTACATAGTCAGAGCGGCCTGCGCGCTCGAGGGATGACGCGGGGGCACGCCGGGGCTATACACCAAGATCTGCAGACTGCGGCGTGAAATTGGCCGATTCGCGGGAGAGCTTTTTGTAGCCGGTCGCAGAGAAAGGAGCGATTGCATCATGCCAGGTGCGAGTCCGCCTAAGGACAAGTCCAAGACCCTCGAGCTCACTCTCTCCCAGATCGAGAAGCAGTTCGGCAGGGGAGCGATAATGAAGCTCGGCGAGCATGAGGCCCTGGTGCCCGTCGATGGGATCTCCACGGGGTCGCTGACCCTCGATGCGGCCCTGGGTATAGGAGGGGTGCCGCGCGGGCGGGTGATAGAGATCTTCGGCCCCGAGTCGTCGGGCAAGACCACGCTCACCCTCAGCATAATCGCCAACGCGCAGAGAGCCGGCGGAAACGCCGTCTTCATAGACGCCGAGCACGCCCTCGACGCGGCCTACGCCCGCCGGATCGGGGTGGACATAGACAACCTTCACGTCGCCCAGCCCGACACGGGCGAGGAGGCCCTGGAGATAGCGGAGCAGCTCGTGCGAAGCGGCGCGGTGGACGTGGTCGCCGTGGATTCGGTGGCCGCCTTGGTGCCCAGGGCTGAGATCGAGGGCGAGATGGGCGATTCGCACATGGGCCTCCAGGCCCGGCTGATGTCCCAGGCCCTTCGCAAGCTCGCGGCCGCGATAAGCAAGTCGCGCACGTGCATCATCTTCATAAACCAAATAAGAATGCAGATAGGGGTGATGTTCGGGAACCCGGAGACCACCACGGGCGGCAGGGCGCTCAAGTTCTACGCGTCCGTCAGGATCGACCTGAGACGAATCGGATCGGTCAAGGACGGAGACACGATAGTGGGCAACAGGGTGAAGGCCAAGGTGGTCAAGAACAAGGTCGCACCGCCGTTCAGGCATGCCGAGTTCGATATAATGTACAGCGAGGGGATATCGCGCGAGGGCGAGCTGGTCGACTCGGCCGTCGACAAGAAGGTGATCCAGAAAAGCGGGGCGTGGTTCTCATACGGCGACACCCGCCTGGGACAGGGCAAGGAGAACGCGCGGCTGTTCCTCAAGAGCAACCCCGAGCTGCGCGACGAGATAGAAGCGAAGGTCAGGGAGATGCTGGGGGTTCCGGCGCCGGTCGCCGCAAAACGAGAGACCGTCGTGGCGGGATCGAAGAAGAAGTAGGGCCGGCCCATGGCTAGAAGGAAACCGGAGGGCGGCGCGCCGCCGGGCGACGAAGCCGGACTAGATCCACAGGCGGGCCCCGCCCGGAACTCGCGACGGGACAAAGGTGACGATCTTATAGAGGGCATAATCGCAGCCGCCCGTGAAGGGTCCCCGGGCGGCGCGTCTCTTGAGGACGAGGTATCCGCGGGCGAGCTGGACAGGGCGAAGCAGGCCATGCTCCGGCTTCTATCATCGAGGATGCGAAGCAGATGGGAGCTGCGCGTCCGCCTGGATCGCCGCTACTCCTCCGAGACGATAGAGGCCGCGATGAACGACCTTGAGAGGGTGGGCCTGGTGGACGATCGAAAGTTCGCCAGGCTGTTTCTGGAGTCGCGGCTCAGGAGGCGCCCGCGATCGTACAAGGTGCTGCGGCAGGAGCTTCGCTCCAGGGGCGTGCCCGCCGGGGCGATCGAGGAGGCGGTAGAGGCGCAGCAGCGCGATACGCCCGAGGAGGAGCTGGCCAGGCGCGTGCTGGAGCCCAAGCTCAGGATCTTGAGAGGCGCGCCGATCGAGCAGGCCAGGGCCAAGGCCGGCCGGTACCTGGCGGGAAAAGGATTCTCGAGATCCATCATAGAGGATCTCTTACAGGATATCTGATGGCAAAGAGGTTTACATCCCCGGAGCTTCGGCAGAAGTTCCTGGACTTTTTCGTGGGCAAGAAGCATCTCCACCTGCCGGCGGGTCCGCTCGTCCCCAAGGGCGACCCTACGCTGCTTTTCACCTCGGCCGGCATGGTTCAGTTCAAGGATTACTACACGAACCCTCCCGCTCCGGAGCGGCGAAGGGCGGTCAGCGTGCAAAAGTGCCTGAGGGCATCGGACCTCGAGCTGGTGGGCACGAGCCCCAGGCATCATACGTTTTTCGAGATGCTGGGCAACTTCTCCTTCGGCGACTACTTCAAGCGCGAGACGATAATCTGGGCGTGGGAGTTTCTGCTCTCCGAGATGGACATCCCCGAGGAAAAGCTCAGCGCCTCGGTCTACGAGGACGACGACGAGGCGCGGCGGATCTGGGCGGGCGAGATAGGCCTGCCGCCCGATCGTATAGTATCGCTGGGAGCCGAGGACAACTGGTGGGGACCCGCCGGCACGAGCGGGCCCTGCGGTCCTTGCTCGGAGATCCTCTACGACATGGGTCCCGAGCTGGGCTGCGACCGGCCCGATTGCGGCCCGGGCTGCGAGTGCGATCGCTACATAGAGCTTTGGAACCTGGTGTTTCCGCAGTTCAATCAGGACGAGTCCGGAGAGCGAACCCCGCTTCCCTCGCCGGGCATAGACACGGGGATGGGCCTCGAAAGGCTCGCGGTGGTGTCGCAGGGCACCCGCACCGTGTACGAGACGGATCTTCTTGCTCCCGTGATGGAGGCCGTGCGCGAAGCGGCCGAGGCCGCGGGCGGCGCCGTCTCGGCGGGGCCTGAAAGGGGCTCCGGCTCCGCGGTCGCCATGAGGATCATCTCCGATCACAGCCGGGCGCTCACCTTCGCCCTGGGCGAAGGGGTGCTGCCTTCCAACGAGGGACGCGGATATCTCATGCGGCGAATCTTAAGGCGCGCGGTCAGGCGGGGCTTCGACCTGGGGGTCCACGAGCCTTTCCTGTACAAGCTCGCGCCCGCCGTCGTAGAGGTCATGGGGCGCAGCCCCCGCCTGTACGGCTACCTGGTCGAGAGGCTCCCCCACGTGGAAAAGGTGATTCGCGGCGAGGAGGAGAGGTTTTTCCGCACGATAGAGGCGGGGGTGGCCAAGTTCGACGAGATGGCCTCTTCGTTGTCGTCCGACCGGGCGCGCGCGTTTCCCGGCGAATGGGCCTTCGTGCTCTACGACACATACGGCTTTCCCCCCGACATGACGCGGGAGATGGCCTCGGAGAGGGGCCTGGAATGGGATGAACAGGGGCTCGAGCGCGAGATGGAAGCACAGCGCCGAAGGGCCAAGGAGGCGTCGGCCTTCGCCGGAGGCACAGGCGAGGTGCGCGACTGGGTCTCCGCCCGCGAGGGCGCTGACTCGCTTTTCACAGGGTACGGAAGCTGCCGGGAAAGGTCGAAGGTCATTCGCTGCAGGCGCGGCCCGGGCGAGAACGAGATGGAGATCGTCCTGGACAGGACTCCGTTTTACCCCGAGGGCGGCGGCCAGGTGGGCGACACGGGCTGGATCCGCTGGGACGGGATCGAGGCGGCGGTGAAAGACACTTACCGGGACGGAGACTCCATAGTTCACAGGGCCGAGCTTCCTCCGGATGCAAGCGCTCCCGATAACTTCCCGGAAGAGGTGGAGGCGCGGGTCGACGAGCGAAGAAGGCTCGGCATTGCGAGAAACCACACGGCGACCCACCTTCTGCACGCGGCTTTGAAGAAGACCTTGGGCGAGCACGTGATGCAGTCCGGCTCGCTTGTCGCGCCTGACAGGCTGAGGTTCGATTTTTCGCACTACGGGCCGCTGACCGACGAGGAGATCCGGGAGATCGAAGACCGCGTGAACGAGGCGGTGGCGCGGTCCCTGCCCGTCGAGACGGTCGAGACGACGCTGGAGGACGCCCAGGCGGCCGGCGCGGTCGCGCTCTTCGACGAGAAGTACGGCGAAGTCGTAAGGAAGGTCTCAGTGAAGGGGGCGAGCTCCGAGGTGTGCGGCGGCACCCACGTGAGCTCCTCGAGCGATATAGGCACCTTCGTGCTCGCGTCCCAGTCCGCGGTGGGCTCGGGCGTGCGCAGGGTGGAGGCCCTTACGGGCGAGGCGGCGGTGAAGTATCTGAGCGAGCGGAACCGGAGCCTCAAGGAGCTGGAGGAGGTGCTGGGCGCCAGGGGAAAGGACGCGGTCGAGAGGGCGCGGGCGCTTCTCAAGGAGCGCGAGGAGCTCGCCAAGGCCGCGGAGTCGACGAGGCAGAAGGACCTCACCGGGCTTGCGGACAAGCTGGTGGAAACGGCCGAAGTGGTTGGAGAGGTGCAGGTTGTGGCGGCCCTGGTGCCGGAGGCCGCTGTCCCCGAGCTTCGCAAAATGGGGGACCAGATGCGCCGGCGGCTGCGGTCGGGGGTTGGGGTGCTTGCCACCGTGACCGGCGGAAAGGTATCCTTTCTTGCTGTGGTGACGGACGACCTGGTTAAGGCCGGCACCTTGCGCGCGGACGAGATCGTCTCCGAGGTGGCGCGGATAGCCGGCGGCTCGGGCGGAGGAAAGCCCCACCTCGCGCTCGCCGGTGCCAAGGACCCGGGGGCCGTCGATAAATCGCTGGGGGCGGTAAAAGATATCGTAAGGCGGGCGCTGGCCCGATAGGCGGGCGCAGGCCGGATAGGCGGGCGCCGGCCGGATAGGCGGAGGCCGGGGCGCAGGAGGTACGGCATATCAAAGCTCTGATTCTAAGCGGCGGGAAGGGCACGCGCCTTAGGCCCATCACCCACACCAGCGCGAAGCAGCTCGTGCCGGTCGCGAACAAGCCCATCCTTTTCTACGCGCTGGAGGCGGTGGCGGAGGCGGGGATCACCGACGTGGGCATAGTCGTGGGGGACACCCACAACGAGATCAAAGCCGCCGTCGGCGACGGGTCCGCTTTCGGGGTCAAGGCGACCTACATCCACCAGGAGGCGCCGCTCGGCCTGGCCCACGCGGTCAAGGTGTCGCGGGACTACATAGGCGACGACCCCTTCGTGATGTATCTGGGGGACAATATCATCAAGGACGGCATAGTCCCCTTCGTGAAAGAGTTCGTGGACCAGCGCCCCAACGGCCAGATACTGCTCGCCGGGGTAGGCAACCCTCAGGAGTTCGGGGTCGCCGAGCTCAAGGAGGGGCGTGTGGTGGGGCTCGAGGAAAAGCCCAAGAAGCCCAAGAGCAACTACGCGCTGGTCGGCGTGTACATGTTCGACTCGACAGTCTTCGAGGCGGTGGAAAATATAAAGCCCTCCTGGAGGGACGAGCTCGAGATCACGGATGCCATCCAGTGGCTCATAGACGAGGGCCGCGACGTGCGGTCCCACATAATCAGCGGCTGGTGGAAGGACACCGGCAAGCTGGAGGATCTTCTCGAGGCGAACAGGATCATACTGCCGGGCATCGGCGAGCGGATAGAGGGCAAGCTCGACCGCGACTCAAGGATCGAAAACGGCGTCTGCCTGGGCAAGGATTCCAAGGTGACCGGAAGCACGCTGCGCGGCCCGCTGATAATAGGCCGGCGCTGCGTGATAGAGAACAGTTACATCGGCCCCTTCACGTCGATAGACGACGACGTGCACATCCGCGAGAGCGAGATAGAGCACAGCATCGTCCTGAAGGGGAGCCGCATAGACAGTATCGGCGCGAGAATGGAGAGCAGCCTGATCGGCCGGGACTCCTTTCTGCGCAGATCCCCCTCTCTTCCCAAGGCCTATCGGTTCATGGTAGGCGAGAACAGCAGCATTGAGGTTTTCTAGCCCCTGCATCAGGTACCGCAGATGGACCAGACCTTCGCGTCTAATATCTTGAGCGCTTTCGCGCACCGAAAGGTAGCGGTCCTGGGCGACTACTACCTGGACGAGTATCTCTACTGCGGTATCAGGGGTGTTTCACCGGAGATGCCGGTTGTCAGGATGAGGGCGCAGCGCCGCGACCACAGGGCCGGCGCCGCGGGCAACCTGGCGTGCAATCTCTCCGGACTCGGCGCCGAGGTCACGGCCCTCGGAGTGGTGGGGGCGGACGCCGCCGGCGCCGAGCTCAAGCGATTGTTGTCCACGGCGGGCGTCGCGGTCGACTTCCTGTCGGAAGATGCGGACCGCGGCACCGGGGTTCTGTCCCGGCTGCTCGCCTCAAAGAGCGAGAACGAAGAGCACCATCATCACGCGCGGGTGGACTACGAGCCGTCGGGCCCGCTGTCGCGGGCCTCCGCGGACGAGCTGCGGCGGTCCCTCCGCGCGTGCCTCGAAAACGTCGAGGCGCTTTTTCTCGCTGACTACGATGAGAACATCCCCCCGGTCGGCGTCCTGAACCCGCCGTTGGCGGGCGAGGCGGTCGCCGTGGCGCGCGAGGCGGGAGTGCCCGTCTACGCGAGCTCGCGGCGCCGGCCCGCGGAGCTAGCGGGCGCCGATTGTCTCATATGCAACGAGCACGAGGCCCTCCTGCTGGGCTTCGCCCCGCGCGGGTGCTCCTGCGAGTCCGCGCAGGAGACAAGACGAAAGCTGGGGCTGAAGACCTTGTGTGTGACTCTGGGAAGGCTCGGCGTGGTATGCGCGGACGAGTCGGGTGTCGTCACCATGCCCATCTACACCCCCGCCGGCGCGCCGGAGATAGTGGACGTGTGCGGAGCGGGCGACACCTTCGGGGCGGCGCTGCTTCTGGCCAGGCTCTCGGACGCGAAGACAAACGAGGCCCTCGAGTTGGCCGGCATCGCGGCGGCCCTGGCGGTGCGAAAAGACCGGACCGAGCCCGTCTCGGCGTCGGAGGTGCTGCGCGAGATACGTTATCCCGGAATGCGAAGCGAGAAGCTGCTCGGCGTCGATGAGCTGGCCGGTCTCGTCGACGATGTGAGATCCGGCAAGAGGGTGGTCTTCACCAACGGCTGCTTCGATCTTTTCCACGCGGGCCACGTGCATCTTCTCCGAAGGGCCAAGGCCTTCGGAGACGTGCTGGTCGTAGCGATAAACAGCGACAGGTCCACCGCCGAGAACAAAGGCGCGGGCCGGCCGGTGCTCTGCGAGCGCGACCGGATCGAGATACTCACGTCGCTCGACTTCGTCGATTACGTGACCGTCTTCGACGAGCTGACGCCCATAAACCTGCTGCGGCGGATAAGGCCCCACGTGCTCGTCAAGGGCGGCGACTACGCCCCCGAGGAGGTCGTGGGCAGGGACATCGTCTGCGCCTACGGCGGCGAGGTGAAGATAGTGGAGTACCAGGGCGAGACCACCACCTCGTTGATAAGGTCGATAAAGGCCGCATCGGACGGGACGCGACAATCATGAAGTCCTGGGAGAGAGACCCCCGCACTCACGTCAACGTGATCCATCGCATGGCCGACCTGGTCGGGATGGAGCCGGAGGAGGCCAGGGTGGTCACGGGGGAGCTGGAGCGCTACGTCCTCCAGCGGGTGGACGCCGGAAAATGGATCCCCGCGGAGATCACCAGGTTCCACACGCAGTGGTATCGTGAGATATACCGCGTGATGGGCGCCACGGATCCCTTCCTTGAGATAAAGCGGATGTCCAACGCCTGGGCCCTGGAGACCCTGGCGAAGCTCGGGCTCGACGACCTGCGGACCGCCGTGGTAGCCTCCATCATAGCCAACCGCCTGGACTACGGGGCCGTCGATAATGCTCCACGGGCGCTCCTGGTGGACGGCGACGACTTCCTCGACCTGGGCGCGAGGAAGCTCCTTCACGACGACTTCGATGAGCTCAACCGCGCGGTGTCGCGCGCGAGGCGGGTACTCTATCTCACCGACAACAGCGGCGAGGTGCTCTTCGACAGGGTCGTGATCGAGAGGATGCGTGAGATAAACCGCAACCTGCGGGTGGCGGTCGCCGCGAAGTCATCCCCCATGCTGAACGACGTCACAGCCTCCGAGCTGGTCGATCTGGGCTTCGAGGAGGTGGCGAAGGTGGTGCCCACGGGCAGCGATTGCTTCGGCGTGCCGGAGGATGAGGTCTCGAAGGAGTTCATAGACGAGCTAAAGTCGGCCGACCTTGTGATCGCGAAGGGCCAGGCCTACCTGGAGTTCTGGCTCGGCTACGGGCTGCCCAGTCTCTATCATCTGGTCTGCACCAAGTTCCCGGTTCGAGACGCGCGGCTGGGAGAGATCGCGCCGGGGGTGGAGATGATACTGGGATCGGACCGTTACCGCGAGGGAAGACCTGACTATGCGGGCATCGGAGACAGCCGGTAGGATCGAGCGGGCTCTGGAGGTAAACGACGGCCTGCTCTTCCTCGAAGCCAATATGGTATATCGCAATACCTACTCGGGCAGGGGCCTGTTGGCCGACAACAGGTCTTTTTCATCCGGGGCCGTCGACTCGCGTGGCTATCTGCCCGTCGAGCGATGGGTGGCCTCGGCCTGCGCGGCCGGAAACCCGGTGCCCGTACCTGGAGAGGGCCTGAGCGGGCTCGTCCTCGAAGGGGGCGAAAAGCTCACCCTCCGCGAGGCTATGGAATCGTGCGGCGAGTCGCTCCTGGGCGTGCGCCCGTCCTCATGGCCTCTGATAAAAGTGCTGGATATAGGCGGAGAGCCCATGGCCACCGACTTTCACGACGGCGTCGAGGTGCCGCCCATCCCTCCGCACGTCCACCCGGGGGCCATAGTGGATGGAAGGCCCGCGCCCCCGGGCAAGCTTGAGGCCTACTTTTTTCCGCCTACCGACATGGCCCCCTACAATTGTAGTCCCGATTCCGTGGGCACGCGCCTGGGCCTAAAAGAAGGCGTGACCCGCGAGGAAGTAAGAGACGCGATAGCGCGCTTCGGCGAAACGGACAGGCTCTACTCGTTGCTCAAGCCATACCCCGTTCGCCCTCGCGAAGGCTGGATCATCCCTGCCGGGATAATCCACGCCCCCGGGCCGTGGCTTACAATAGAGATCCAGACGCCCCAAGACGATTACAACCTGCTCGCCTGGCGGCTCGGGGAGAGGCTCTCAGGGGAGGAGCTTTCGGGCCGATTGGAGGACTCGGCGATGAGGGGGCTTCCGGACGCGGACGCCCTTCTGGGAGCGATCGACTGGGAGCGCTCGACCGATCCCGACTTCCGCGAGAGGTACTTCCGCCCTCCGGAGACTGTGGAAGACTCCGGGTGGGGAAAGCGAAGCCGGGTGTTCTTCGACGCGTTCGACGCGGAGCTTGTCGAGATAGAGCCTGGTGCCCAGTACCGCCGCCCCGCGGCCGATCGTCCTGCCGCGGTCCTCGTGTGGAGCGGATCGGGGACGGCGGGCTCCCGCGAGATAAGTTGCGATCCGTCCGCGCGAAGCGAGTTTATCGTGCCCCCGGGGCAGCCTTTGGATCTCGCGAACCCCTCGGCCTCGCCGCTTCTGCTCTTTTTCTTCTATCCCATGTCCGGCGGCTAGAGATCTTCTCCCCCGCGGCTTGCGGGCGCGCCCTGAATGTGTATAATGGGCCGGATCGTTGCTGCGGGCCCTTCGCCCGCGCGCCACTTCGGCCCTTTTGAGGGAGACAGCGTCCGGTGTCCTTGCGTGGCCTCATAGTAGAGCTAAGACCGAGGCAGTGGACCAAGAACCTGGTCCTGTTCGCGGGGCTTGTCTTTTCGAAGAACGCCGCCGACCCCGCGCTCGCCGTAAGGAGCGTGCTGGCCTTCATATGCTTTTGCCTGGCCTCCGGCGCGATCTATATCATAAACGACATAGCCGACAGGGAGGCTGACAGGCTCCATCCCGTAAAGCGCCACAGGCCGATCGCATCGGGGGCTCTCGCTCCGGGGGCGGCCGCCGCCTGGGCCGTGGTCCTCATCGCCGGCACGACGGTCCTCGCCTACTTCCTGGGGCAGGCCTTCTTCATAGTATTTCTGGTGTTCGTGGTCCTGAACCTTCTCTACTCCTTCCGCCTAAAGCAGGTGGTGGGCCTGGACGTGCTGTCCATAGCCGTCGGCTTCGTGTTGCGGGCCATCGCCGGGGTGAACGTGCTCGTGGAGGTGGAGCCCGACATAGAGCTCTCCCCGTGGCTTCTGGTGTGTACGCTCTTTCTCGCTCTCTTTCTCGGCCTGGGGAAGCGCCGCGCGGAGCTGGCGCAGCTCGACCAGGATGCCCGCCGCCACAGGAAGTCCCTGGCCAACTACTCCATAGGCCTTTTGAACCAGATGATAGCGATGGTCTCCGCCGCTACCGTGATATCGTATTCGATATACACCATAGCGCCGGGCACCGTGCAGAAGTTTCACACCGAGAACCTGGTCTATACCATCCCCTTCGTCGTCTACGGGCTGCTGAGATATCTGTACTTGGTCTTCGAGAAGGAGGGAGGCGGAAGCCCGTCCGAGGTCCTCCTGACCGACGCGCCGCTTTTGGTCACCGTGTTGCTCTGGGTGCTCGTTGCCACGGGAGTGCTGTACCTTTCCTGAGGCGGCCGGACGAGCCCCGAACACCGGAACAGAGGTTATGGACAACCCTTCATCAAAAGAGGCCACCTACGAGTGCCGCGCGAAGGTGAACCTGATCCTGAAGGTCGTGGCAAAGCGCCGCGACGGTTACCACGACATAGACTCCCTCATGTGCACGGTGGACCTCGCGGACAAGGTCACATTCAGGTGGGGCGGCCCCGGTGTGAGCCTCACATGCTCGGATAGGTCCCTGGAGGGCGAGGCCAACCTCGCCTGGAAGGCGGCCGGGCTCTTCCTCGATGCCTTCGGAATCGACGAAGGGGCCTCCATACACATCGAGAAGAAGATCCCCGTAGCGGCGGGGCTGGCCGGCGGCAGCAGCGACGCGGCCTGCGCGCTGAACGCGCTCGCGTCACGCTACGCGCCGGATGTGAACCCTGACGTGCTCTCGCGCCTTGCGCTGGAGGTGGGCTCGGACGTCCCTTATCTGCTCTCCGGAGGCCCGGCCAGGGTGAGGGGGCGCGGCGAGATCGTGGAGCCGGTGGCGCGAAGTGCCCGGGAGGCCCTCGGGGCCCTGGACCTTGTGGCAGTCACCCCCGCCATAGAGGTGCGCAGCTCGCTCGCGTATGAGAGCCTTGGAATGGGGTTGACAGAAGAAGGCGAGAAGGCTAGTATATTGGGGCTTGACTCCGCTATTGCGGACAGATACAGCCTCGCCGGCGCTCTCGAGAACGACCTGGAGAGGGGCGTTTCGGAGCGCTTTCCGGTGGTGCGTGCGCTCAAGTCCGGTATGATGGACATGGGCGCGCTGGGGGCTGTCATGTCAGGCAGCGGGCCGACCGTGCTGGCGATTGTCGAGAATAGGGCTCAGGCCGAGCGAATGGCCGAGCGTCTCGCCGCCGAGGGGCACGCGGCGTTCGCCTTGCGGACGACCGACTCCGCCCACTCGGCGCGCGAATGAGTGTCAGCCTGCGCCGCGTATTAGTCGGTGCAGCGGAACTCGCTCATCAGCTTCTTCCCCCGAAGAAGCCCTCCCGCCGGGAGGGATGAGTCCGACCATGCCCCATTCCATCGCCTTCGTGCCGGTAACCCAGTGCGATTCACTAAATGAAGCCCCACCCGCGAGGACTTGATTCCGAGGTCGTTGGGGCGTCGACAAGCGGTAAGTCACAGGATTTTGGATCCTGCATTCGGAGGTTCGAATCCTCCCGCCCCAGCCATAGAGGCCGGCCCGCGGACCGGCCGTTGACACAACGCGGCGGTCGCCGGAGGGCGGCCGGGCGAGATTGAGACGTCAGGCGTAAGGATGTCTTCGATCCAAGGAGGGAAAGGGAAGTGAGCAACAAGCTCAGGATGTTCACCGGAAACGCCCACAGAGCGCTGGCGGCCAGGGTATCCGAATACTTGGAGATTCCGCTGGGGAGCGCTGACGTCGGACGATTCATGGACAAGGAGATCTTCGTCCGGGTCAAGGAGAACATTCGCGGGCAGGACGTCTTCGTGTTCCAGCCGACGTTCGCTCCGGCGGAGAACCTGCTCGAGCTTCTCATCATGCTCGACGCCGTGCGCAGGGCCTCGGCGAAGCGCGTGGTCGCCGTGGTGCCGTACTTCGGCTACGCCAGGCAGGACAGGAAGGACCAGCCCAGGGTGGCCATAACCGCGAAGCTCGCGGCGAACCTGATAGCAAGTGCCGGGGCGACGAGGGTGGTCACGATGGACCTTCACTCCGCGCAGATCCAGGGCTTTTTCGACATACCTTTCGATCATCTTTTCGCGGCGCCGATAATAATCGATTACTTCAAGGAGAAACGGATAGAGAACCTGGCCTTCCTCGCTCCGGACGTGGGGTCGGTGAAGATGGCCAGGGCCTACGCGAAGAGGCTTGACGCGGAGCTCGCCATAACCGACAAGAGAAGGCCCACCGCAGACAAGGCCGAGGTCGTGAACGTCATAGGAGACGTCAACGGCAAGAACGTCGTGATAATAGACGACATGATAAGCACCGGCGGCAGCATGAAGAACGCGGCGCTCGCGGCGAAGAAAAGGGGCGCCAAGGACGTGTACGGGGCCTGCACGCACGCCGTCTTCTGCGGCGACGCGATGGCTAACCTGTCGTCCGCGGACCTGAAGGAGATCGTGGTGACCGACACTGTCCCCAACGATCCGGTGAAGCTGCTCCCGAACATAAAGATCCTTACGGTCGCGCCCCTGCTGGGCGAGGCGGTGCGCAGGATACACGAGGAGAGATCTCTGAGCTCGCTGTTCGTCTAGAGGCGGCGCCCCGGGCGCAGGGCCGGTTCCGCGATCCGCGCGGGCAAGGGCCCCGGCGGACCGGGGCGGGCGAGCGTAGTTTTTTCACAAGCGGAAGACGTCAAGCACGGCGTTTAGCGTGAAGGGAGAATCGAAATGGCGGTTGCATCGCTTAAGGCTGACGGGAGGACCCCGGCTAGGAAGAGCGGCGCCCGCGTCCTGCGCAGAACGGGCAGGGTGCCGGCTGTGCTCTACGGTATCGGCGTGGAGCCGGTGTCTCTGTCCCTGGACGGGGTCGACGTGGATGTCATGTTCCGGGAGCACGGCACCTCCAGTATCATCGTCGATCTCGAGATCGGGGGAGACAAGAGCGGCCAGAACAAGGCCCTGGTGAAGGAGGTTCAAAGGGACACGGTGACGGGCGAGGTGCTCCACATGGACCTGCAGCGCGTCTCGCCCACGCGCAAGCTCATCGTGGACGTCCCGGTCGTCGTCGTGGGTGAGGCCAAAGGCGTAAAGGAAGGCGGCGTGATGGAGGTCATATTGAGGGACCTGCAGGTGCAGTGCCTTCCCGCCGACATCCCGGACAAGCTGGAGATAGACATCTCCGAGATGGATATAGGCGATTCGGTTCACATAAGGGATCTCAGCGTGCCGAACGCCGAGATACAGAACGATCCGGACAACGTCGTTCTCAGCCTTGTTCCTCCGACGGTCTACGAGGAGGTCGTTCCTGAGGCCGAGGTAGAGGAAGAGGCCGAGGAGGCGAAGGAGGAGGAAGAAGCCGGAGCGGAGCCGGAAGAGAAGGAAGGCGAGAGGAAAGAGTCCAAGGAGTAGGCGCCGCGCCGGATTCGAATATGAAGTGTATCGTTGGGCTCGGAAACCCGGGCGAGAAGTATCGACTCACAAGGCACAACGTGGGCTTCAGGGTCGTGGAGGAGCTCGAGGCGAGGCACAAGGCGTCCGTGATTCCATCCAGGGCGACCTACCGGCTGTCCGAGTTCCGGCTCGGATCGGAGCGGATATATCTGCTGAAGCCGCTGACCTATATGAACTGCTCCGGGCACGGCGTGATGGACTACACGAAGGACACCGGCGCCGGCGTGTCGGATGTCTTCGTCGTCAGCGACGACGTCTATCTGCCCCTGGGGCGACTGCGCATAAGAAGAAGCGGCGGGGACGGGGGCCACAATGGAATGGCCTCGCTGGTGGAGTTCTTCGGAACGGAGTCCTTTCCGCGCCTTAGAATAGGCGTCGGTTCGCCGGAGGATCCGGCCGAGCTGGCCACTTACGTCCTGCTCCCCTTCGATCCGGAGGAGGCGCCGGTGATAGACGAGGGGATAGTCAGGGCGTGCGACGCGGTGGAGACTTTCGTGCTGGAAGGGATCGACGCCGCCATGAACAAGTTCAACCGGTGAGCCGGCAGCACGAGAGCCGGCGCAGTCCGGCGACGCCGCGTGGCGGTGACGGGCAAAGAAGTACGGGTCGGAGCTGCCCCGCAAGCGGGGCGTGGGTATAGGGACGTGAAAGGAGGATGTGATGAATCCTGGTGTGCCCGGTGAGGTGTTGGTTGCTGTGGGCGCGGGTGCTTTGGCGCTTGTCACGGCCTTTATTCTGGCGATGCGGGTCCTGAAGGCCGACGCCGGAAACGAGACCATGGTGAGCATATCGGATGGAGTGCGTGAAGGCGCCATGGCTTTCCTGAAGCGCGAGTACAGGTCCATAGCGGTCTTCGTGGTGATACTGGCCGTCATCCTGACCGTGGGGCTTAGAAGCGACGTAGTGGAGGGCCTGGGTTGGAAGACCGCGATCGCGTTCCTGGTGGGAGCGATCTGCTCGATGATCGCAGGCTTTATCGGCATGCGGGTCTCGACAAGGGCCAACAGCCGAACGGCCCAGGGCGCCACGGTCAGCTTCGCAAAGGCTATGGCGGTGGCGTTTCCGGGCGGAGCCGTGATGGGCATGTCCGTCGCCGGAGCAGGGCTCCTCGGACTGTCCCTGGTCTTCTACATCTTCGGGATGTCCGAGGGAATGAAGAACGCCGCGGTGATAATCGCGGGCTTCTCCATGGGGGCAAGCTCCATCGCGCTATTCGCTCGTGTGGGAGGCGGGATATACACCAAGGCCGCCGACGTCGGCGCCGACCTGGTAGGTAAGGTCGAGGCGGGCATACCGGAGGACGATCCCAGAAACCCCGCGACCATCGCGGACAACGTCGGAGACAACGTCGGCGACGTGGCCGGGATGGGCGCCGACCTCTTCGAGTCCTATGTGGGCACGCTCGTCTCCGCGATAGTCATCGCGCTTTCCACCATGAGTCCGGAGCAGCAGCCGGAGAGATACATAGCCTACGCCTGCATGCTCCTGTCGGTGGGCATAGTCGCGTCCATAATCGGGATCTTCTTCGTCAGAAGCGGAAGCGCAAACCCCCAGGGCGCGCTGCGTAACGGCACCGTGGGTGCTGCGGTCCTGTTCGCCGCGGGGGCGCTCGGGATATCGCTGGTGATGTTCCGCGATCTCGGCCTGGGCGTCTACGGCGCGACGATCTGCGGGCTGGTTGCCGGAATGGTCGTCGGCTTCGTGGCCGAGTACTACACCACCGGCGACGCCATACGGAAGATAGGCGAGGCTTCAAAGACGGGCGCCGCGACCAACATCATAGCGGGCTTCGCCACGGGTCTTAAGAGCGCAGTCATTCCCCTGGTGGTTATCGCGATGGCGGTTCTGGGCGCCTACTACATGGTGGACGCAAGCGGGATAAACGGCGTCTTCGGCATCGCGCTGGCGGCCGTCGGAATGCTCGCGACCTGCGGCATGACCGTCTCGGTCGACGCCTACGGGCCGATAGCGGACAACGCGGGAGGCATCGCGGAGATGGCGCACCTGGGCAAGGACGTGCGCAAGATCACCGACTCTCTCGACGCGGCGGGCAACACCACCGCGGCCATAGCCAAGGGCTTCGCGATCGGGTCGGCCGCGCTCACGGCGCTCGCTCTGTTCACGGCGTACGTCCAGGCGGTCGGCCTGAAGACCATAGACGTCATGGAGCCGAAGGTGCTGGCGGGGATGTTCATAGGCGGAGTGGTGCCGTTTCTCTTCGCGGCGGATACGATGAAGGCGGTCGGACGCGCCGCGATGTTCGTGGTCGAGGAGGTTCGCAGGCAGTTCCGCGAGGTGCCGGGCCTGATGGAGGGCACGGCCAAGGCCGACTATGCCAAGTGCGTGGATATCACCACGGCGGCCGCGCTCAAGGAGATGATCGGCCCCGGAATCCTGGCTATTGGCATCCCGTTTGCAGTAGGCGTGATCTTCGGACCGGCGACGCTGGGCGGTCTTTTGGCGGGCGCTCTGGTGGTCGGCGTTCCGATGGCGTTGATGCTGGCGAACGCCGGTGGCGCTTGGGACAACGCGAAGAAGTGGATAGAGGAAGGCAACCTGGGTGGGAAGGGCTCGGATCCGCACAAAGCGGCCGTGGTCGGAGATACCGTGGGCGATCCTTTCAAGGACACCTCGGGCCCTTCGCTTAACATATTGTTGAAGCTCATGGCCATCGTATCGCTCGTCTCGGTGCCGCTTTTCACAGTGCTGCACGAGGCGCTAATGAACGCGGTCAAGGGCATGTTCTAGGATCCCGTTCGGGCCGGGCGGCGCGTCACGGGCGCCCGCCCGGCCGATGGGGCTTTGTCCTGAGTCCGGTGGGCTGGTCAGACCGGCGCCGCAAGCGGCGGCAACCGGGGTTGTCCGAACGACGCCCCGGGTGACGGAAAGGCGGGCGAGCCGGCCGGCGGTGGCGCGGTTCAGGAGGTGGAAGATTTGAAGAATTACGAGACGGTTTTCATCCTCGACCCCGCCCTGAGCGAGGAGAGCGCGACGGAGGAGATCGAGAAGGCCAAGTCCGTCATAACGGGCGCGAAGGGCGAGCTGATAGACGTTCAGAAGTGGGGAAAGAGGAAGCTTGCGTACGAGATAAAGAAGAAGAGGGAAGGGATCTACGCGCTGGTCAGGTTCAAGGGCACAGGTGAGGTCGTGGGCGAGCTCGAAAGGAGCTTCAGGCTGACTGAGCCCGTGCTGCGCTTCCTTACGGTTGTGGATGCCGGCGCCGACGAGGAAAAGCCGGAGGCCGAGGGACAGAAGAGTGCGGCCGGCACGGGCGAGCAGCCGAGCACGGCGGAAAGCGCTCCAGCGCCCGAGAGCCCGGCCGCCGCTCCCGCGCCCGAGGCTGAGCGCGCCGGAGAGGGCGCAGGAGCCGGTGAGGAAAAGCGGCCTGCGAGCCCGGAGGAGAGCGTCTCCGGAGAGGCCGCGGCGGAGCCGCGGGAGCGCTCTGAGGAGAAGCCGGCCGGCGGCGAGCGGCCCTCAGAGGAGGAGGAGGAGGAGAAGGAACCTCCGGCCGCGAGCTAGTGCGAGGCGGCGGGGCTCTGGAGACCTCTTCTTGGGGACTGGATCGGGATGGCTGCCGGAACCCCGGCGCCTGTAGGTGTGGCGAGGACGGGAAGAGGAAGGAGGAGGTGCGCCATGGCGGATCTGAGGCTGGCAAACGTCAACAAGGTATTGATTTCAGGCCGTTTGACACGGGACGCGGAAGTCAGATATACTCCTGCTGGTAGCCCCGTGTGCACCCTGCCGGTAGCCGCCAACAGAAGGTTCAAAGGCCAAGACGGCGAGTGGAAGAACGAAACAACCTACATCAACGTTGTGGCATGGGACAGGTTGGCCGAGCGCGCCGGTCAGATGGCCAAGAAAGGCGCGGCGCTCATGGTGGAAGGCCGCCTTCAGAGCAGGAGCTTCGAGACGGCGGAGGGAGGCCGCCGCAGTGTCATAGAGGTCAGGGCGGAGAGGATACAGTTTCTCGACCGGCAGACGAAGGAGTCGGAGGACTCACAAGCCGGCGAGGATTCGGATCAGACCGACGCAAAGGATTTGGACGACGCCGGGGGGGACGATCAGCTCCCCTTCTAGTCCCTTAGGGCTGGAGGATTGAAATTGGCTAGGTACAGAGAAGGCAAGAGGCCGAGAAAAAAGGTCTGCAAGCTCTGCGTTGAGCACGTCAAGGATATCGACCACAAGGATGAGCGCAGGCTTGGGAGATTCGTGACCGACAGAGGGAAGATCGTGCCGAGGAGGGTCTCGGGCAACTGCTCGAAGCACCAGGCACAGATAACGCGCGCCGTCAAGAGGGCCCGGATACTCGCGCTGCTTCCCTTTACGAGCGACCAGTACCGTTAGGTCGTGACCGCGCCGGCGGGTCCCTGGCTGGAGCGCAGGTCAAATGGAGAGAATCGAATCCGCCGAGGGAAGAACGGCGGCGACTTTGACCGCCGTGATCTTTACCGGAGCAGTGGCGCTGGCCCTGATGGGGCCATCGACCTTCGTGAAGAGCGTTCCGCCTCTTGTCGTGGTGCCCTTGGCCGGCATGGGCCTCGTGCAGCGCTTCGGCAAGGGCGCCGCGGTACTCGTGGGGATCGTCCTTGTGGCGGCCGTGATCTTCGGTGGCGGCTCGGGACTTGTCGCTTCGATAGCGTCCCTGGCCGCGATGGGAGTGCTCCTGGGCGCCGGCGCGAGGCAGGGACAGAGGCCGCGTCTGACGTGCCTCGTCGGCTCGCTGCCCGTCACGGGGTGGTTGCTCTTGGAGCTTTATACGGGCGGCGCGGAGCTGGTGACGGAGGTCCTGCGCAATCAGCTCGGAGAGGTGGCGCTCAGAGTAGGAGATTTGCTCGGACAGGTCTTCCCGGCACTTTCTATGGGCGGCTATGACGCGCTGGTGGCGGCGTTCCCCGCCCTGCTCGTCAGTTGGTCGGTCGTGTTGGCGATGGGCATCTACAGGCTCTCCGAGCTTGTGCTTCCCCAATTCGGTCTCAGGGTGCCTGTGACATCGAGCTTCTCAACCTTTTCTTTGCCCTGGGCGGTGACCTGGACGACAATAGCCGGGCTGGGTCTCTCGATGTGGGGGCCGGGCGCGACCGGCCCCATCGGCGTCAACATGGTTATCGTGTCCGCGATAGCGTTCTCGTTGCAGGGCGCGGCGGTGCTCAGCTACTGGACCGGAAAAGCGACCGGCTCGGCGGTCAGGACCATAGTAGTCCTGGGCGTGTGGATGCTGGGCGCGCACCTGCTCGCGGTCGTTGGATTCGTGGATACCTGGTGCGATCTCAGGAGGCAGCGCCGCTCCGGCAAGACCGGCGCCTAAGGCTCTTTGGAGGACCAACATGGAAGTGATACTGCTGCATGATATGAAGGATCTGGGGGAGCGCGGCGATACCGTCAGGGTCGCGGACGGGTACGCCAGGAACTATCTAATCCCTCACAAGATGGCCATATCGGCCGCCGGCAGCGGCGCCAGGGTCTTCAGGGAAGAGGAGAGGCAGCGGGACGTGCGGGAGAACCGCCTGAGGAGAGCCGCGGAGAAGACGGCCGCCGAGATGGGTAAAACTTCGTGCACCATCCCGGTCCAGGTGGGTGAGGAGGACAAAGTCTTCGGGGCGGTGACGGCCCAGAACATCGCGGAGGCTCTGAACAAATCGGGGTTCCAGGTGGACAAGAAGAAGATCCTGCTCGACGAACCACTCAAGGCCCTGGGTGTATATAACGTGAGAGTCAAGCTTGGAATGGACGTGGAGGCAAAGGTGAAGGTATGGGTTGTAAAAGAATAGCGTTATCCGTTATCGCCGTTTCCCTCCTGTCCGCCCTGGCGGGCTGCGAAGGCGGCGAACAGGCGCAGCCGAAGGCCGAGGGGGGCGAGGACGTGCTGGCCGTAGTCGGCGACGAGGTCGTGACCACGGCAGATATCGACCTGCGCAGGGAGCAAATGGCCCCGGAGGTCAGGGCGGAGTTCGACAATCCGTCCATGCTCAGCTCCCTGATCGATAGAGAGATAAAAGTGCGCGTCTGGGCCAAGGCGGCCGAGGATGAGGGTCTGACGAAGACCGATAAATTCGAGGATATGCTCGAGGCCGCGCGGGTCTCCATCCTGGCGGAGATGTACAAGAAGGGAATCCGCGCAGAGGCTTCGGAGTTGACCGAGGAGGACCTGCGCCGGGCGTACGAGCGCGACAAGCATCTCTACTCGCGAGATGCCGAGGTAAGCGCGCGCCACATCCTTTGCCCCACCGCTGAGCGTGCCGAGGAGGCCCTGGCGGCCATAGAGGGCGGGATGTCGTTCGAGGACGCGGTTGCCGAGTTCTCCAACGACGTCTTTACAAAGGACCAGGGCGGCGACCTGGGCAAGCTCACGCGCAATACCGCCTTTCCCGGGCTGGGGGTCTCACCCGATTTCTTCGATGAGATAGCCTCGACCGAGGCAGGAGAGATCGCGGGGCCCATTGCCACAAGGAGGGGATACCACATAGTCCAGGTGCTGGACAAGAGCGCCGGAATGACTCGCTCGTTCTCAGAGGTCAGGGGACAACTCGAGAGAAGGATTGTGGAGGAGCGGTCCAGGTCCGGCGAGACCGAGGACCTCGTGACCCTGTGGGATAGATACAACGTCGAGATGAATCATGAGGCGATAAAGAAGTACATAGGCTATCCCCTTACCCCTGACGACTACATGAGGCACATCCGCGAAGCCACAACCAGTGGCGACAAGATAACCTTGTGCGACGCCATGCTCAGGGAGTTTCCCGAGAGCAGGTACGCCCCCTACGCCCTGATGACCATGGGCTTTGTATACTCGGAGGAGCTCCACAATTACGTGGACGCGACCAAGGCCTTCAGGACGCTGATCAATCAGTACCCGAGCTCGAAGCTGGTTCAGGCCGCCGAATGGATGCTCCGGAACATGCAGGGCGATCATCCCCCGCTGCGCAACGTGGAACACGTGGTGGAGATCGCCAGGGGCGCGGGGGACTAGCCGCCTCGATCGGGGGCTCTCCCGGCGTGCCGGGCGGCTCGAGAAAGCGAAGAAGGAGGTCATTCTCTTGATAGAGGTGAATGTCAGCGGAGTGGCGATCGACGACCGCCACAAGAGTCCGGTTGTGATTCTGCAGGAGAAGGGCGGCGAGAGAGTGCTTCCGATATGGATCGGGGGGAGCGAAGCGCACGCCATTATGGCCCAACTGGCGGGGAAGAAGTTTCAGCGGCCTCTCACTCATGACCTGATGGTAAACGTGATAAAAGACCTCAAGGCAAGGATCCTGAAGGTCACCATAACGGACCTCAAGGAGAACACCTTCTACGCCGAGGTCCTCCTCCAAAGACAGAACGAGCTGGTGAAGATCGACGCGCGTCCGAGCGATTCCATCGCGCTCGCCGTCAGAACCGACACCCCGATATTCATAGCCGAGAAGCTGCTCGAGGGCGGAACGTGCGAGACAGAGCCGAAGAAGAAAAGCGAGAAGGAGATTCAAGAGGAGAGGGCAAAGGACTTGAAGAGATTTCTGGAGAACCTTCGCCTGGAGGACTTCGGCAAGTTCTCCTTCTGATTCTCCGCCGCCGCGCGCGCCCGATCCGCCGTCACAATCTCCCCGGTCCCGCCGGCCGTGCCCGGGCCTCATGCGCCCGAGGGGCCTTCATCGTCTCCGTCCTGGCATGCCCGGCTGTCCTTGCCTTGGCTACCTGCCTGTGGGCTCAGAACCCCCTCGTCCCGATCGACATAAGAGAGGCCTACGAAGACCGTGAATACGATGAGGTAGTGGATCTCGCGAGGAGGTTTCTGCGCGACCATCCCGACTCGCCCGCGCGCCACGAGGTAAGCTATCTCGCAGGCGAGGCGTCCTGGGAGCTGCGAAGGTACTCCCAGGCGGAGGAGCTCCTGGCCCCGGTCGTCGAAGAGGCGCAGGCTTCGGTGAGGTGGCCGCGGGCGGCGCTGCTGCTTTCGCGCGCACTGGAGAGGCGAAGGGAGTACTTCGGCGCGGCGGAGCTGCTCTCGCTGCTTCTGAGCCGCAACCCGGGCGAGGACGTGCGCGACGACGCCGACGACATGCTCGAGGATCTGGTCGAAGATTCGCTGTCCCTGAAGGAGTTGAGCTATCTCGCATACAAGTACGATCGCAGCCCCCTGCACTGCAAGGTGCTGGAGAGGGCGGCGGACATATTGCGGGACGAAAGGAGATGGGAGGAGCTCTGGGACCTATCGGGCATCGCGGTCCCGAAGTGCCTACAAAGGCGCGGGAGAGAATGGGAGCGCTTCATGGCGGCCGCGGCGCCGCACGCGCCCTCGGCCAGGTGCCGCGACCCGTATCTGATCGGGCTGGCCTTCCCCACGGACGGGCCGTACCGGGAGTTCGGCGAGAGCCTGGTCAGAGGCGCCACACTGGCGCTGGATGAGCACAACGCCGGCGCCCGTTTCGATCTGGCCTTCGCGGTCGGAAACACGGGCGGAGATCCGATCTCCGCCGTCTCCTGCGCGCGCGGGTTGCTGCTGGACCGGGGCGCGGCGTGCGTAATAGGCGGGCTCCTGAGCAGCACCACCGTTGCAATCGCCGGCGTAAGCTCGGCGGTGGGAGCCCCGCTGGTCTCTCCATCCGCCACCAGGGAGAATGTCGCGGACGCTGGTCCGCTCGTTTACCAGAGCACGCTGCCCAGGATCCTCCAGGCGAGGGCTCTAGCGCAGGCGGCGCGCTCGAGAATCGGGGCCTCGAGCGCGGCCATACTGTATCCGGAAACCGCGGACGGAGAGCTCTTGAGCGGGTCTTTCCGCGAGACCTTTGTCCTGTCGGGCGGGACCATCGTATTCTCTTCGGGATATCTCGAGGGAGAGACGAACTTCAGCGCGGCTCTAAGCGCCGCGGCATCCAAGTCTCCGGACTGTCTGCTCCTTGCCGGCGGCGCCAGGGACCTGGCGCCCTTGATACCTCAGCTCGCTTATTACGATCTCGAGGTGCCGGTGCTGGCCACGGAGTCGATAGCACTGGGCAGGGTCGCGGATCTCGCTAGAAAGCACCTGGAAGCGGTCCTATATTCGCCCGGCGCTTACTCCCTTGCGGGCGAGGCGCGGGAGCGCTTCGAGGGGGCCTTCAAGGCCAAGTACGGCATTGTGCCCGATGACTTCGCCGTCAAGGGATACCTGGCCGCGCGGTTGGTCACAGCGGCGATAGGAGCCGACTCGCGGACCAGAACCGCCGTGGCGAGAAGGCTTGCCGAGTTTGTTTTCGACGAGGAGCGTCTCAAGGCCAACAGGTTCCTGGCCGTCACCGAGCTTCAGGGGGTGGAGGTGCCGGTCCTCGAGCTGGGCGCTGAGGAGTGAGGCGGCCGGAGATCGCACGCGGCGGCGCGGGTCCTATCCGGCGCGATACGGCCTCAGTCATCGCGGTAGGATGAAGTCAGCCGGATCGAGCGGCGTGCCTCGCCCGGCGCGGGCGGCCATGAGAAGGACACGCGCTCGGGGGCACAGCCGTTCAGGACGGCTTCCAGGGTGTGCTCCCCCGCGGTCAGCGCGGTCAAGACCACGGTCCCGTCATCGCCCGCGCGCAGGGGCAGGTAGCCGTCCAGGGTGACAAGCGCGCCCCTGGCGGGCTCTCCATCGGGAAGCTCGATCGCGAAGCTCCCGCGGTCCGCCGACAGTGTGTCCTCGCGGTCGAGATGAAGCAAGAGCCCGGCGTAGATGGCGTATGCCTCACGCGCCGCGTTCCAGGGCCTTGAGATATAGCGCTCCACATCCCTGTCGTCCAACGGCATTAGGTTTGTTACCACCGCCGGGCTGCTGGTCTGCCTTACGGCGTATCGCGCGCTCTCGCGCAGGCGCGGCGCTGAGCGAAGTGGCAGGATGTCCGAAGCCGCCGCTATGGCCAGGGCCAGAGATATCCCGGCGGAGCTGCCCGGATAGTGTCCTAATTGAGGGCCCCGCCCACCGTAGATCGGCCTGTGGCTTATCAATAGGTAAATCGAGGCGCCCGAGCTCTCCGCTGTCATGAGCCGTTCAACGTCCGAGGCGCCGGATCCCCGGGCCCGGGTCATGACCGCCCTGCCGCCTGTCCTCTCTATCATCTCGGCCAGCGCCGAGGCCACCTCGAAGTTCACCCAAGAAGCATCCGTGCCGGAAGGTCCCTGCCCTGCCCTGTCGTCACCGCCGCCCTCGGGGTCGAGCACTATCACGCGATCGTGAAGCAGGCCGGCGGCCGCCCTGTTCAACCTGATAACGTTCACCGTCTCCGGCGACGAGGCGGAGAAGGGGCGCTCCTCGATCAGGGGCGGACCCAGGCCCGGCGACTCGTAGCCCGGCGATTCGACCCGCCAGTCGCCGCCTTCGCTCCCCGGAGGGACGAAGCCGACAAACCCGTCGCGGTTTGCCCTCGCCAGGTTGAGGGCGCCCGCCAGGACGACGGATCGACCGATCGGCGAGCCGTCCTGGGCGTCACGTACGAAGGCCCAGCGGCCGTCCTCGCTCTCTCCCGTCGCGGGGTCGGCGGCCAGTCCCATGGACGCGCCCCCGGATCGAGCCTCCACCTGGAATTGACCGCCCGGTCCGGGACGTACATAGCAGTGCGCGCTGCCCGCCTCCACGTAGCCCGTGTCGGGGAAGACCGGCCTGTCCGAGCTGAAGACCACGGGCGTTCCGTCGGAGGCCGGGTTCATGTTCACGTCGTATACGCGGGCCTCGATCGCCACGGGCGCGCCCGTGGGGAACCCTCCGCGCTCCGCGGGTTTGGGCCGGAGGTCGAGCACGATGTGGGCGGGGCTTGTCTCGACGGTGAAGGCGAAGGAGAGCTCGGGCGCCCAGTTGCCCGCCGTGTTCCTCGCCGAGACCGAGACCTTGTGCTCTCCGGGGGCCAGCGGCCGCCTCGGAGCGTGCTCTATGGCGTTGGCCGACTCGTTCCAGGACGCCCGCCTGGCGTCGCCGTCCAGCCTGAGCTCGATGGAGGCGGGATCTATCCCATAGCCGGCCCTGCCGGGATCGGCGGTCACGATAATCCGCGGGCGAGGGCCGGTGACCTCGCCGGGGAGGGGCTCGAGGGCCTCCAGCCTCGGCATGCCCTTTGAGAAATAGTCCACGAGGCCGATGAAGTAGGCGACCGCCTCCAAGCGCTGCGCGGCCGCGTCCTTGAGTTTTCTCTCAACAAGCGGGTTCGAGATGAACGCAGGCTCTCCCAGCACGGCGGGACCGCGGCACGATCTGAGCACGAGGTAGTTTCCCGGGATAACGCCTCCTCTGTGCTCGCCGATGTTGAACGAGAGATGGCTGTGGATGGCTCTCGCGATGTCCGTGGAGGGGCCCGCGTCGAAGAGCTTGTGGTATGTCTCTATCCTGTTCAGGGTCGGGTCGCGGCTCAAGTCGGAGTTGTGATGTATCGAGAGGAAAACATCGGCGCTGTCTTGGTTCGCGATCTCCGACCTGGCCAGCAGATCGTCCCTGAGCGTGGCGTCATGTCCACCGGCCACCGTCCTGTCACTCGAGCGGGTCAGCGTCACCTCGGCGCCGGCGTCGGAGAGCAGCCCCCACAGGTAAAGCGCCACGCCGAGATTCACGTCGGCCTCCCTGAGCCCTCCAGGCCCTACCGCTCCGGCGTGCTCGCCCCCGTGGCCGGGATCGATGACTATCCTCACCCCTTCCAGAGCCGAAGCGTCCACTTCATCCGCGCTTTCGCGGAGCCCGGTGTAGAGATCGGGCGCCGGAGGGGCGGGCGGCGGTGGCGCCGCGCAGGAGAGGACGAGCATTGCGGCGAGCAAAGGAGCGAGCGCGGGCGCCCGGCGGGCGAAGAGCCGGCGACGGCGGCCGGTGGGAGTGCCGCGCGTGCGTTGAGCGCCTATGGGGCCTGTTCCTAGGTCGAACGTCATGATGTGACCTCTGGTGCGATTTCTGGTAGATTGATTCCCAGTCCAGCAGGGTAGCAGAGGCCGGTGGGCCGGGCAAGGTGTGTGATATGAGACTGGTACTACTTACGGGCGCGACCGGGTACGTGGGGGGCCGCCTTCTAAAGGCGCTGGAGACGAAGGCGCTGGAGGTGCGCTGTCTCGCCAGAAGACCCGAGACCCTTCGATCCGAAGTCGCGGAGGGCACCGAGGTGGTCTTCGGAGACGTTCTCCACAAGGACACGCTCGAGCCCGCGATGAGAGGCGTCGATACCGCTTACTACCTGGTGCATTCCATGGGGGGGCCGGGCTCCTTCGAGGAGCGGGACCGGACGGCGGCCGCCAACTTCGGCGCGGCGGCAAAGCGCGCAGGGGTGCGCAGGATAATCTACCTGGGCGGGCTGGCCTCCGGGGACTACCTGTCCAGCCATCTGGCGAGCAGAATAGAGGTCGGGGGGATTCTGCGGGATTCCGGGGTACCCGCCACCGAGCTCAGGGCGTCCGTGATAATCGGGGCCGGGAGCCTCTCCTTCGAGATGATAAGGGCCCTCGTCGAGAAGCTGCCCGTTATGATCACTCCCAAGTGGGTCAGGACCCTGGCGCAGCCTATATACATAGGCGACGTGATAGAGTATCTGGTGAGGGCTCTCGATCTGCCCGAGGACTCGTCCGCCGTATTCGAAATCGGCGGCGCCGACCGGGCCTCCTACAAGGACATAATGAACGAGTACGCCCGCGCCAGAGGTCTGCGCAGGGTCATGCTGCCGGTTCCGTTGCTGACCCCCTGGCTCTCGAGCCTTTGGCTCGCACTGGTCACCCCGCTTTTCGCAAAGGTGGGCAGGAAGCTGATCGAGGGCGTCTCGAACGAGTCGGTGGTCCGCGATCCCGGAGCGCTCGACCGCTTCCGGTTCCGGCCCAGGAGCATACGCGAGTCGATACGCGACGCGCTCGAGGAGGAGGACCTGGAGTTCGCGCGGATGCGATGGATAAAGACCCCGCACGGCGTTCCTGCGGATGCCAGGGCCGGGGGGGTGTGGGTCGGATCCCGGGTTGTGGTCTCGCACGAGATAAAAGTGCCGTACCCTCCGGAGGACGGTTTCGCCCCGGTCGAGTCGATAGGCGGGGGCACCGGCTACTACTACGCGGACTGGCTGTGGTGGGTCCGCGGCTTGGTTGACAGGCTGATGGGAGGGCCCGGACTGAGGCGGAGCCGTCCCGAGCGCCCTCTGCGGACAGGAGACAGGATCGACTTCTGGCGTGTGGAGGCGATGGAGCCGGGCCGCCTTCTCAGGCTGCGCGCGGAGATGAGCCTGCCGGGCAGGGCCTGGCTGCAGTTCGAGGTCGAGCCGGATCAGGGAGGATCGCTCCTGCGTCAGACCTCGCTTTTCGATCCCAAGGGGATCGGGGGAAGGCTGTACTGGCTGATGACCGCCCCTTTCCACAGGGCCCTGTTTCCGGGCATGCTTAAGGGAATCGCCGGGGCCGCCGAGAGCGCGCAAGAGCGCCGATCGGGCCGGCGCAGAAGGGAGAGTTGACACGATGGAAGGCACCGAGTCCGACCGCGGGCGGACCGCGAAGGCGGAGGACGGCGAGAGAATAAGGATAGGCATCAGTACCTGCCTATTGGGCGAGAAGGTGCGCCATGACGGAGGTCACAAGCACGACAGGTATCTCACCCAGACACTGGGCCGCTATTTCGAGTACGTTCCCGTGTGCCCCGAGTACGAGTGCGGGCTGGGAGTTCCGCGAGAGAGCATGCGCCTTGTAGGCGATCCGGATTCCCCGAGGCTTGTCACCACCAAGACCAAGGTGGACATGACGCGGCGGATGACGGAATGGGCGAACCGGCGCGTCCGGGAGCTGGAGCGCGAGGATCCGTGCGGCTTCATATTCAAGTCCAGGTCTCCCAGCAGCGGCATGCAGAGGGTGAACGTCTACGACGAAAAGGGGATGCCGTCCAAGACCGGCGTCGGCATCTTCGCCGGGATCTTCATGGAACACTTTCCTCTGATCCCCGTCGAGGAGGAGGGGCGCCTTCACGACCCCGGCCTTCGCGAGAACTTCATAGAGCAAGTCTTTGCCTTGAAGAGGTGGCGGGATATGACGGCCCGCCGCGCCAAGCTGGGGGACCTGGTGCGGTTCCACAGCGAGAACAAGCTACTGATAATGTCTCACAGCCAGGCGCACCTCAGGCAAATGGGGGCCCTGGTCGCAAAGGGCAAGGGGGTCCCGGCCAAAACGTTGTTCGGCGATTACCGGGAGCTTTTCCTGGAGGCGTTGCGGCTTCGCGCGTCGGTCGCGAAGAACTCGAACGTTCTGCATCACATAATGGGCTACTTCAAGAAACAGCTCACGGCCGACGAGAAGAAGGAGCTTCTGGAGGTCATCGACGGATACCGGCAGGGCCACGTGCCCCTGGTCGTCCCCATAACCCTGGTGAACCACTACGTGAGGAAGTACAAGCCCGGCTATCTTCTCGACCAGAGCTACCTCAACCCGCACCCGGCCGAGCTCGCGTTGAGGAACCACGTGTGAGAGGCGGCGGTCGCGACCGGGGCGAATGGCGCTTTTTCCCTTGACACGCGGGCGAAACGGGCCTTAATCATTAGAGGTTGTCGGCGAATCGACATCCGATTCAGCTTGAAGCCGGGTTTACTTCTTAAGAGATGTCGGTTGCTCTTCGACGGTGAGCGTGCCCTCATCGCGGAGTTGTCGTTCTCGTTGGCCCGGCGCCGGGGTGGAGTCCCCCGCGCCAAGTGCCCGGACCTCTACTGCCCAGTGAGGTGAAACGGGGTGGCAGGCCGCGTTGTCAGGCACGACATTGGATCAGGTCCCTCCCTCGGGCCTTTTGCCGCGCTGGCTCTGGCCCTCATCTCGGCCGTCGCCCTGGGCGGCCTCTCTTGCCGCTCGTCTCCCAACACGGTGCCCATAGGCGCCTATCTGCCTCTGAGCGGACCACTGGCGAGCTTCGGCGCATCCACCAGAAACGGCGTGGAGATGGCGCTTCAGGAGATCAACTCCGCCGGGGGGCTCGACGGAAAGCTGCTGGAGGTGACCTTCGTCGATGACGAGGGAGATCCGGAGAGGGCCCGGGATGCGGCCCGCCGTCTTATCGAAAACTCGGGGGTGGCGCTGATCATCGGGGGCACGACGAGCGGGACGAGCCTCGCCGCGGCGCCGATCTGCCAGGCTCAGGGCGTTCCGATGCTCAGCCCCTCTTCCACGAACCCAGCCGTCACCGAGATCGGTGATTTCATAGCGAGGGTCTGCTACGTCGACTCGTTTCAAGGGACGGCGATGGCCACCTTCGCGCACAACTCTCTCAGGCTCGGCCGGGTGGCCGTCATGACGAAGATGGGAGACGGTTACAGCGAGGGCCTTGCGGAGTACTTCATCCGCACCTTCGAGGAGCTGGACGGCGAGGTGGTCGCGGAGGTCCCTGTTCCCGAGAGCCCGTTGCGCGTCGATGACGCCGTCAGGGCGGCCCTGGCGGAGAACCCGGAGGCCATATACCTGCCGCTGTACTATCAGGATGTGGCGATCATCGCGCGAAACGTCGCCGAGAGCGGTGGCACGGTGAGCCTCCTCGGAGGAGACGGATGGGATTCCCCGGAGCTGTTGGAGCTGGCGGGCGAGGTGCTCGACGGAGGTTATTTCAGCACTCACTTCTCTTCGCAGGACAGGAGGACGAAGGTCCGGACCTTCGTCCGTATGTACAGGGAGATGTACGACACCACCCCCGACGCCACGGCCGCGTTGGGCTACGACGCCTTGCATCTGGTCGCGTCGGCCCTGGCCCGGCTGGCTGAACGTTTCCCCTCGGCGTTGGAGACGCTCTGCTGGGCCGGTGCGGACGGCGGGGGCAGGGCCCGGCTCTCGGTTGCTCGGATCAGGCTCAGAGACGAGATCGTCGACATGACCGGCCTGGACGGCGTCACCGGCGAGATCACGATAGGCCCTTCGAGGAACGCGCTGAAGCCGGCGGTGGTTCTTCAGGTCAAGAACGGTGAGATAGTGTACGCCGGCGTGGTAAGGCCGTGAGAGGACCGCGCGTTGAAAGAGCTTAGGTCAATACCCTCCGTGGAGTCGTTGATCTCGGACGCGGCTCTGGAGGATCTCGTCTCCTCCCACCCGCGTCGAGTGGTGGTGGACGCCATCCGCGAGGTCCTGGAAGGGGAGCGGGAGTCTATACGCAGGGGCTCGTCGCCCGCAGGGCGGGACGCGTTGATGGACCGTGTCAAGGACCGCGTCGGAATACGAAGCAGGGCGGCGCTGCGCAGAGTGGTAAACGCGACCGGAGTGATATTGCACACCAACCTGGGCCGCGCGCCGATGAGCGCCGGGGCGGCGGACGCGATGCGGTCCGTGGCCGCCGGCTATTGCAACCTCGAGTTCGATCTGCTCAAGGGCGTGAGAACCCGCCGGGGCATTCACGCGGAGAGGCTGCTCGCCGAGCTGGCCGGCGGTGAGGACGCCCTGGTCGTCAACAACAACGCGGCCGCGGTGATGCTTGTGCTGAACACCTTCGCGGAAGGCCGGGAGGTCCTGGTTTCGCGCGGAGAGCTCATCGAGATAGGGGGCTCCTTCCGCCTCCCGGACATCATGAGAAAAAGCGGCGCCCGCCTCATCGAGGTGGGCACCACGAACAAGACCTATATCGAGGACTTCGAAGGCGCCCTGAGCGATCGCACGGCCCTGATACTGAAGGCCCATTGGAGCAACTACAGCATCGTGGGCTTCACCGCGGAGCCGGATCTCGAGGCGCTTGTCGAGCTGGGCCGGCGGCACGGCGTGCCCGTGGCCTACGATCTCGGCAGCGGTGCGATCATGGATCTCAAGGAGGCCGGCAGGGGCGAGGAGCCCCCCGTAAAGGACAGCGTGGCGTCGGGCGCCGCCGTCGTGAGCTTCAGCGGAGACAAGCTCATGGGCGGCCCGCAGGCCGGGCTCCTGGTGGGCCGCGCCGACGCGATCTCGCGTCTGAGGAAGAACCCGCTCGCTCGCGCTTTCAGGGTCGACAAGTGCTTCCTCGCGGCTCTGGAGAGCGCGCTGGAGGCCCATCTGAGGGAGAGCTGGCAGGAGATGCCGGCCCTTCGAGCCCTTCTCGCCTCGAGCTCGGACATCGGCGCGAGCATAAGAAGGCTCAGGCGCGGTCTCGGCAAGATCGACGACCTCGAGGTGGAAGTGGTCGAGAGCGAGTCGGAAGCGGGAGGGGGATCGTTGCCGCTGTACCCGATTCCGACTAAAGTGATCAGGTTGAGAACGAGCAGGATGTCGGCGGAATCGCTGGCGCGAAGCCTCAGGGGGGCCGACCCGCCCGTGATTCCGAGGATCCAGGAGGACTGGGTCGTACTGGATCCCAGAACTGTCCTTGATAGGACGGAGGAGAAGGCTATTATATCCGCTGTGGCGGCCGCCGTCGGTGAGCCGGGCGGCGGCGAGCGGTAGACTGAAACGCCCGCGTCCAGTGGAAGGGGCACAGTGTGAGTACCGAAGACCAAAGGAGGGGGGTCGGAAGTGCGCCTTAGGAAGCTCGAGCTTTTCGGGTTCAAGTCCTTTCCGGAGAAGCTGACCATCGAGGTCGGCGACGGCATAATGGCCGTGGTCGGCCCGAACGGTTGTGGAAAGTCGAACGTGGTCGACGCGATTCGCTGGGGTCTCGGGGAACAGAGCCCTCGCATGCTGCGGGGGGAGAGCATGGGCGACGTGATATTCGCGGGCAGCAAGACGCGCAAGCCCCTGGGGATGGCACAGGTGTCGCTCACGTTCTCGAATGAGGAAGGGCGGCTTCCCGTCGAGTACACGGAGGTATCCGTGGGTCGGAGAGTCTTCCGGTCCGGCGAGAGCGAGTACCTGATCAACAGGGAGCCTTGCCGCCTCAGGGACTTAAAGGACATGTTTACGGGGACCGGCGTGGGAAGCCATTCCTACTCGCTGATCGAGAGGGCGCAGATCGACTCCGTGATAACGGACGGCACCGCGGACCGGCGACTCCTTCTGGAGGAGGCGGCCGGAATAACGAACTACAAGGCGAGGAAGAAGGAGGCGCTGAGAAAGCTCGAGGCGACTGAGAACGACCTCATTCGCTTGAACGATATCATAAGCGAGGTCGAAAGAGAGGCGCGCTCGCTGGGAAGACAGGTGGGAAAGGCCAAGCGCTACGGGCGATACAGCGAGCGCATAAAGGAACTGGACGTCGGAGTGAGCCGGCGCAAGTACAAGGATCTCACCGGCGAGGAGAAGGGGCTCGGCGAGGAGCTCGCTCGCCGCAGGGAGGAAGAGGGAGCCCTTCAGGCCAGGCGAGGGACGCTCGACGCGGAGGCCGAGACCCTCAGGGCGCGGCTGTTGGAAAGGGGCAGGCGATCCTCCGAGATAGAGCGACAGCTCAGGGAGGCGGAGGGCCGTCTGGCCGACGTGAAAGAGCAGATGTCGGTCCTCTCGGAGAGACGGCGCGGGCTGACGGACAAGGCCGCCGCCGCCGACCGTGAGGCGCAGGAGCTCGAGGTCCAGATACGCGCAGGGGAAGACCAAAGGCGCGCCCTGGAGTCGCAGAGGACCGAGACGCGCAGGGAGCTCGAGGAAGGGCGCGCCGAGCTCGAGCGCAGGGAGAGAGAGCTTCAAAGCGCCGAAGAGGCCCTCGAAGGCGCAAGATCGGCCCTCGATGAGGTAAGGCGGCCCTCGGTCGAGGCGGTGAAGAGGGTCGCGCAGCTCGAGGCGGAGGTCAGAAGGCACCGCTCCGAGATATCACAGAGAACGGCGGACATCGAGCGCAGGGCGGCGAGAAGGGAGGAGCTTCTGTCCAGGAAGGATAGCCTGGAGGGAAGGCTCGACTCGGGCCGCGTAGAGCTGGAGAAGCTGGTAGATGGCCTGGGCAAGTGCCGGGCGGAAGAGGAGTCGAGGGCGGTCAAGACCGAGAGCATCTGGGAAGAGGCGAACAAAGAGCGGGAGAAGGAGAACGAGCTGGCCGAGCGCTTCGCGGGCCTGGAATCCAGGGTCAAGCTGCTCAGGGAGCTTCAGGAGAGCCACGAGGCCTTTGGAGAGGGCGTGATGCTCGTTATGAAGGATGAGGGGACCAGGCGGAGCGCCCGCATAGTCGGCCCCGTGGCCGGCCTTCTCGCGGTGCCCCAGGAGATGGTCGCCGCCGTGGAGGGGGCGCTCGGAGAGGCCCTCGGCCACCTGGTGAGCGAGGACATGGCGCAGACCGTCGAGGTCTTCGCGGAAAAGCCCTCGGGCGCGGGCGCCGGAGTGACCGTAGTGTCGAAGGGGGGATCCCCGGACGCGCCCGCCGCGGAGGATCGCGACCGGATCCTGGCGGACAGCGAGGTCATCTCGTGGCTTCCTGACGCCTGCGCGAACGGGGACGGTCGCGGCGGCGCGGCGGCCGAGTACCTGGCCGGGGCGTTCCTGGTGGCCGACGAGAGAGCGGCCTTGCGCCTGGCGAGACAGAACGAGGACGACGCCCTTGTTTTCGTAACCAAGAAAGGCTTCGCGGTGACCGGCGGTGCCTCGAAGCTGAGGACCGGCGCTCCGTCGAAGGCCAGGGGCCTCATCTGCAGGACGGGCGAGATCGAGGCGTGCCAGAAGGAGTTGGAGGCGGTGAAGGGCGCTCTGCGCGAAGTGCGCGCGAGGAAGGCCGAGCTGGACAAGCTCCGTGTGGGATCGCTCGAGTCCCTGGAGGAGATGAGGCAGAACGTCCGCTCGCTCCAGCAGGCATGCTTCGACAAGGAGAAGGAAGTATCGACGGGCAGGACCCAGCTCGAGTCCTGTGAAGAGGAGCTCTCGCTCCTGCAGGACCGCCTCCAGAGCACCCGCGCGGCGTCTGACGACGCGGCCAGGGAGGGCGAGGAGGCCGGTGCCCAGTTGTCCGAGGCGGAGGCCGAAAGGGATCGCTGCCAGGAGCGGCTCGCCGAGGCCGAGGCGCATGAGAAGGAGCTTCAGTCCCGAAGGGCGCTTTTCCAGAAGGCCTTCCTGGAGGCCCAGGGCGCGTTCTCAAAGGCGGAGGCCGCGGATCACGAGGTGGAGTCGGAGCTGGCCCGCCTCGAGAAGAGGGCGCAGGAGCTGGAGGCGCGAGGCCGGGCTAAGAGAGATGAGGGGCGCCAGGCGCGCGAGATCTCCGATGCGCTGTCCGGAGACCTCGAGCGTCTGGAGGCGGACCTGAGGGAGACCCGGGCGGCGAAGGAACGGCTCGACGAGTCCCAGATGCAGGCCAAGGAGGAGTTCTCCCGCTCCGAGCTCGCGCTCGATGAGAAGGAGAAGCAGGCGCGGGAGGCGCGGGCGCAGGCCCAGGAGGCCACGCAGAAGGTGCACGGCACCGAGATAAGGCTGGCCCAGATAAGCACCGAGTCCAAAGGCATCGCGACGCGCGTACTGGCGGAGCATGGTGTCGATCTGGACGAGTCCTCGCCGCAGGAGGAGGAGGAGCCTCGCGGAACGGAAGAGATGCGCGGCGAGCTGGAAGAGCTCAGGGAAAAGCTCGGCAGGCTCGGGGCGGTCAACCTGCGCGCCGTGGAGGACTACAAGACGGTTAGGGACAGGCGCGATTTTCTTGTCTCGCAAAGGGACGACCTGGTGCAGGCGAGGCAGGAGCTGCTCGAAGCCATCGAGAAGATAAACGTGACCGCCTCGTTGCTCTTCGCGGAGACCTTCGAGAAGGTCAGAGAGAACTTCAAGAGGACTTTCTCCACGCTGTTCAAGGAGGGGGAGGCCGAGCTGACCCTCGAAGGGGACGATCCGCTCGAGGCGAGCATAGAGATCCAGGCGAGGCCCGGCGGCAAGAAGCTCCAGAACATCAAGCTCCTGTCCGGCGGGGAGCGGGCGCTCACCGCGCTGTCCCTGCTGTTCGCCGTATATCTGGTGAAGCCGAGCCCGTTCTGCATACTGGACGAGGTGGACGCGCCGCTCGACGACGCCAACGTCGACAAGTTCGTAGAGATGCTCCGGGAGTTCAGCGCCAGAACCCAGTTCATCGTGGTCACCCACAACAAGGCGACGATGGAGGCGGCGGACAGCCTGTACGGGATAACGATGCCGGAGCCGGGAGCCTCCAAGCTGGTGTCCGTCAAGTTTGACGACCTGGGGGAGATAGCCACGGTCGAGCCGCAGGAGGAGGCGGTGGCGGTCAACTGACTCTGGCGCGGGACGGCGCTATAAGGTACAGTGCAAGGGGAAGCCCTCGACTGTTGAGGTCGGGGGCTTCTGCTGATGGTGGCGGGGGCGAAGGAGAGAATCATGGCCTGGTTCGGCGGCATAAAGGAGGGTTTGGCAAGAACCCGGAACGGGCTGCTTTCGAAGCTCGAGAAAGTGGTCCCGGCGGGGCGCAAGGTCGACGAAGAGCTGCTCATGGACCTGGAGGACGTCCTCCTCGGAGCGGACGTCGGGGTCTCTACGGCCGAGGAGCTTCTCGAGCGCGTCAGGGAGAAGGCCAAGTCCGTCACCTCGGAATCAGTGCGCGATATCCTGCGCGACGAGCTGGTGGAGATGTTGTCGGCGACCGCCTCGCCGCGCGGCCCGGCGGAGGGCGACGGCGAAGCTCCCGCGGAGAAGCCCGAGGTGATACTGGTGGTCGGCGTGAACGGCGCCGGCAAGACCACGACCGTCGGAAAGCTCGCCTACAAGTGGAGCAAGCAGGGCAAGAGGGTGATAGTCGCGGCCTCCGACACCTTCCGGGCCGGGGCGGGCGAGCAGCTCGATCAATGGATCAAGAGGTCGGGTGGCGAGATAGTGATGCAGCAGCGGGGAGCCGATCCGGCCGCCGTGGCGTTCGACGCGTTGCAGGCGGCCAGGGCCAGGGATTGCGATTACCTGCTCGTGGACACCGCGGGCAGGCTGCATACCAAGGCCAACCTGATGGAGGAGCTGAAGAAGATCCGGCGGGTCCTGAGCAGACAGGTTCCCGGGGCGCCTCACCGGGTGCTGCTCGTGCTGGACGCGGGCGCCGGGCAAAACGCCATCTCCCAGGCACGGGAGTTCGGCCAGGCGACGGGGGTGACCGGGATCGTGATGGCCAAGCTCGACGGGACCGCCCGCGGCGGCGCCGTGATAGCGATAGCGCGCGAGCTCGACGTGCCGGTCGAGATGCTCGGAGTCGGGGAGGGCCCCGGGGACCTGGCCGAGTTCGAGGCCCGCGAGTTCGTGGAGGCGCTGCTGGCCGGGTGAGCGGGCGGGCCGCGAGGCCGCCGTTATTTTGAGTTATTTTATTTATCCATAAATAGTTACGGCTCAGTTATCGATTGACAAAGGCCCGGCTCGATGTTATTTTCTCTCTTAGGGTTGGCCCTCCACTTGCGCGTCCGGCCCCCCATCCCGGCCGCACCGGAGATCCGAGGACATGAAGATAGAAGTGGCCGCAAACGCCGGATACTGCTACGGCGTCAAGAGGGCCTTCGACATCGTAAACGAAATCCAGGAGGAGTCGGGCGGCATCTACACGCTCGGCCCCATAATCCACAATCCACAGGCCGTCGACGCGCTCAGCAGGGATCGAGGGGTCCGACCGGTCGGCGGACTTGATGAGATCCCCCCCGAAGGCGGAACGCTCGTGGTGAGAAGCCACGGTCTTTCGCCGCAGATCCTCGATGAGGCCCGCGAGAGAGGCTTGAAGATAGTGGACGCCACCTGCCCCCACGTGACCGCGGCGCAGCAGAGGGCCAGGGAGCTGGTGCGCGAGGGGTACAGGCTGATAATAGTCGGGGAGCGGAATCATCCCGAGGTGGTGGGTATACTGGCTCAGGCCGAGGACGAGGGCGCGGTGGTGGAAGAGCCCTCTGATGTCGAGGGGCTCGGTCGTATCAAGAGGGCGGGCCTGGTCGTCCAGACCACGCAGGAGGTCGAGAAGCTAGCCGAGGTTGCCGCTCAGCTCAGCACCCAGTGCCAGGAACTCCGGATATACAATACGATATGCAGCGCGACGGCCGAAAGACAGTCCACGGCCAGGGAGCTCGCCCGGAGGGCGGACGTCATGCTCGTCGTGGGAGGCAAGAACAGCGGCAACACCAGGCGACTGGCCCACGTGTGCGAGCGCGCGGGTGTGCCCACCCACCACGTGGAGTCGGCATCCGAGATCGAGTCCGGCTGGGTCCTGGGAGCTAAGCTTGCGGGCGTCACCGCGGGGGCGTCGACGCCGGATTTCGTGCTTCGGGAGGTGCTGTCGAGGCTTGAAGAGCTCGGCGGCTCGCTTTAGGCGGAGGGCCCTGGATGGAGAGAGCAGGGAAAGGCAATAGGGTCGCGGCGCAGGGCTACTGGAAAGTGCCGACTCCCTGGCGTCTCCTCAACTCCATGAGCTTTGTCATAGGCCTTCTGGTCGCCCTGGTGATCGTCTCGGCCGCCGGCGTGATAGTACCTCAAGGGGCGCCGGACGCCGCCTACCTTCAGAAGTACGGGGACGTCGTCGGACGCCTAATCCTGCTTTTCGGGGCGGACCATCTGTTCAGAGTGTGGTGGTACGTAGCCCTCTGGGGGGTGGTCGTGGCGAGCCTCGTGGTATGCTCCCTCAATCGCCTGCCTTTCATCTCCCGGACCGTGTTCGGCAGACCACTACTGGCCGGTCCGGCCGATTTCAAGACGTACGAGCTCAACGCAAGCATCCGGCTGCCGATGCCCGGCCCAGAGGCCATGTCGCAGGCGAAGCGGCTTCTGAAGCGAAGGCGCTTCAAGTGGTTCCAAAGAGACGGGCGGAGCGAAGGCTTGGAGGCGGCCCTGGCTCACAAGGGCTCGCTGGAGAGGCTGGGGCCTTTCATAACTCATCTGAGCATAGCGCTCGTCCTGGTCGGAGGAATGCTCGCTTCGTTGGCCGGATCGAGGCACCACCAGCCCGCGTATCCGGGCCAGAGCTTCGAGGTCCCCGACCTGTCCTACAAGGAAAGCGCGGGGTTCCATCTGGGAAGGATACTGGGAAGGACCTCCGAGCGCGAGCTCATCCACGAGGAGATGTCCTTCATGGACTGGAGGGGGCTGCCCGACATCCCGGAGAAGGAGGTCTCCTTCTCGTTAAGGGTGGACGACTTCGAGATCGAGAGGACGGCAGACGGCATGATCGCCGACTACAAGACCACGGCGACCGTGCTCGATCCGGACAGCGTTCTCACGCGCGTCATCGAGGTCAACGAGCCGCTGGTGTACGAGGGCTATCACTTCTACCAGAGCTCCTATGGCTATGCCTCTCGTGCCCTGGACAGCGTCCATCTCTTGGTTACGGACAAGGAAGGACAACCCGTTGGGGGGCACCTGAACGTCCCGTTCGACACGCCCGTCCCCGTCCCGGAAACGCAATTGACCGTCGTCGTCTCCGATTTCATAGCGGATTTCGTCTACGATATCGAGACAAGAACAGCCACGAGCAGGTCCGACGAGCACAGGAACCCCGCGGTGTTGATCGAGGTCTACCGGCGTGGCGAGAAACAGTTCGAACAGTGGCTGATGATGCGGGGAATGGGCGCCCATTCCTCGAAGGACGAAGGCTACGACTTCAGGATAGCGGGCTACGAGCCGGTCATGTACACGGTCCTGGAGGTCAGGAAGCATCCGATGATAAACGTGATCTGGGCCGGTTTCGCCGCGACCGTCGTCGGCATTTGCCTCTCCTTCTACGTGACGCAACGGCGGATTTGGGTGGGAGTCCTGGAGCGGGGACCGAGGGAGTCCGAAGTCTTCCTGGCCGCGTCGTCCCGGAAGGACAAGGAGACATTCAGGAGGTACTTCGAGAACCTCTTGCGCGAGATGAAAGGTGTGGCCAAGTGACGGGTGCGACTTTTTTCTGGATCGCTTTGTTTGCATATCTTCTGGGGATGGTCCTGCACGTCTTCGAAGCGACGAGGCGGGGCAGGAGCGGGAGAAGGACGGCCGCAAAGGAGGCCTTCGGTCCGCTCGGCAAGGCGGCGGCCGCCGCCATGGTCGTAGGCTTTATGTCTCAGACAGCCGCGCTGCTCGTTCGCGGGATCTACGCGGGGCGCATTCCGATAACCACGTTCTTCGGGTACCTCTCCGTGCTCTCGTGGCTGGTCGTCTTGGCCTACCTCATTGTGCTCTACAAGTACAGGTGGACGACGCTGGGGGCCTTTGTGGCGCCGGTGGCCTTCGTCGTGATAGTCATAGCCTCGCTTTTTCCCATGCGGCTCGAGGAGCAGCTCATTCCCGCTCTTCAATCCTATTGGCTCCAGATACATGTGAGCGTGGCCCTGTTGGGTGAAGCCGCCTTCGCCGTGGGCTTCGCGGTCGGGGTCCTTTACCTGGTTAAAGACTTCAAGCCGGAGTCCGTTCCGCAAGGGGCGTGGGCAAGGTCGGCGGTATGTCTCCTGGGCTCTCTGATCCTGGGGGCTCTTCTGGGGCGCCTGCTATTCGGGGCCCCCCTGGAAGGGCCGGAGATGGGAGCGGGGATGCGCTTCATTTCAGCGCTGGGGGCGGGCGCCGTGATCGCGCTGCCGCTCGCGGCGGTCAGTCATCCCTGGATCGTCAAGCGCGCGAAGGGAACCGGTCTGGGCCCATTCGTCTTCGGGGTCGCGGTCTCGGCGATGCTTGTGGGCGGGGTGGCGATCGGGATCATGAATACGCAGATGGGCTTTGTTCCCTCGGGTGACGGCAAGGTCTCCGTGTTCGTCGGCGCCATGATGCTCGTGTCCGTCCCGGTCTTCCTGCTGCTGACGAAGGCTTTCCTCCTACTGAGGGACAAGATCCCGAGAGCGGAGCTGCTGGATGAGGTGGGCTATAAGTCCGTGGCGGTGGGCTGGCCGCTTTTCACCGTCGGGGCGCTGATTGCGGGAGCGATTTGGGCGCATCAGGCTTGGGGCGTATACTGGTCCTGGGACCCAAAGGAGGTCGGCTCGCTGGTGGTGTGGCTGGTGTATGCCGTCTATCTTCATTCGCGGGCTAAGTGGGGTATGAAGGCGAGCTGGTGCGCGATTACGGCTGTGCTCGGTTTCTGCGCCGCCATGCTCACCCTTGTGGGAAACCTTGTGCTGGGAGGCCTGCACGCCTACGGTTAGGCGTCGCGGCTCGAGGCCGGCCGGGGAGGTCGGCGTGAGCCTGGGGCCGGGCGGCGGGCCTTACGCGGGCGCCTGAAAGCCCCGGTTAAAACAAGCTTGCGAGCCCGGTTGGAGGGGTGAAGAGGCCCCGCACGAACCGGGTATAAACGAGGGGCGGAGCAGCCCCAAGGAGGATGCGTGGCCGGCAGGAAGGCGGACCTTCACATTCACTCGACGTTTTCGGACGGCACCCTGACGCCCGAGCAAATCGTCGATCTTTCAGTGGAGGCCGGGCTGGCCGCCATTAGCATTACCGATCACGACAGCATCGAGGGCGTAGAGGCGGCAAGGGCCCTGGGAGAACAACGCGGCGTCGAGGTCGTGCCCGGAGTGGAAATAAGCTGCATCGAGGACGGCGTGGACATCCACATGCTGGGCTACTTCCTGGACATCGAATCCGAATCCCTCTCAGAGCATCTAAACCTATTCAGGAACGCTCGCAAGGTCAGGGCCGAGCAGATGGTGGCCAAGCTGAACGAGCTGGGGCTCGAGATAACCTTGGAGGCCGTTCTTGAAAAGGCAGGTCCGGCGTCGATCGGCAGGCCTCACCTGGCCGAGGTGCTCGTCGAAGGCGGGTTCGTGGCGAGCTACGAAGACGTCTTCAGGAAATACATAGGCTTCGGGGGACCGGCGTATGTGGGCAAGTACGAGATATCTGCGGCCAGATCGGTCGAGCTTATCCACGACGCCCGAGGCCTGGCGGTCATAGCCCACCCCGGTGTCTACCTTAGGGGTGAGACCGTGGCCAAGATCCTCGAAGCCGGGATCGATGGCATAGAGACGGTCCATCCCAAGCACAGCTTCGGCACCACCTTGCGCTTCAGGGAGATGGTAAAGGAGCTGGGACTTCTGGAGACCGGGGGATCGGACTATCACGGGAACACGAGGGGGAATACCCCTTTTGCGGATGGGGTGGTCCCCTACGAATGGGTCGAGGCCATGAAGGCCAGGATTGGCGCTTAGTAGGCCCGGGCGGTGAAGGGGGCCGGCCTGCTAAGGCACGTCAAACCCGACACTTGACATAGCACTAGGGGTTGCCTACTATGCCCCAGAGCATTTGACCAAACCCTGCTCCGCTGGGCAAGCGGAGCTATTGAGAGGTGTTTACGATGTTAGAGAAAGTGAAGGCGGCACTGGACAGTATCCGGCCCGCGCTCCAGGCGGACGGCGGCGACGTCGTGCTCCTGGGCGTTGACGATGGCGTGGTGAAGGTGCGCCTTACCGGCGCGTGCAGCGGTTGCCCCATGGCTACGCTCACGCTCAAAGAAGGCATAGAGCAGCGTTTGAAGGAGCTGGTGCCCGAGGTTAAGTCCGTAGAGGCCGCCTGAGGCGAAGCTCCCTTTGGAATTAGACAGAAGATCAAAGCTTGGCATCTCTCCCCTCAGGGGCGGGAAAGATAAGCCGCCAGGTTGCTGTACTTCGAGAGCCGCCGGCCCGCGTACGACGGCCCGGCCACAAGAGCCAGACCCCGGAAACGCCGGGACCGGATAAGGGAGGTGTCCAAGTGGGCAAAGCAGCTCGTCTGGACGAGGTTCATCCCGTTGCAGAGGGCGCGCTCCCCCCTGAGCAGGAATGGGCGCAAACCTGCACTGGCACCCCAATCAAGCCGATCCAGAAGGGTCTTCCCAAGTGGGTCGAGTCTCTCTGCCCGGAGTGCCGAAAGGTCACGCCGGCCAGGATGTTCGAGGAAGACGGCGCGGTCTGGATGGAGAAAACCTGCCCCCAGCACGGCTCGTTCAAGGACCTTTACTGGTCCGACGTGAAGCTCTACCTGAAGGCGGAGAGATGGTATTTCGGCGACGGCAAAGGGCTTGCGAATCCGCGGGTCAAGAACGCCCAAAAGTGCCCGGAGAGCTGCGGTCTGTGCAACATGCACACCAGCCACACGGGGCTCGGCAACATAGACTTGACGAACCGGTGCAACCTCACCTGCCCGATCTGCTTTGCGAACGCGAACGTCCAGGGCTACGTTTCAGAGCCGTCGTACGAGCAGGTCGTGGAGATGCTGAAGCGTTACAGGGAGGAAAGACCCGTCGCCGGAAGGATGGTCCAGTTCTCCGGCGGCGAGCCCACGCTGCACCCACGGTTTCTGGACGTGATCAGCGCGGCCCGGGATCTCGAGTTCAGTCACGTTCAGATAGCCACGAACGGTATCAAGTTCAAAGACCCCGAGTTCGCCCGGAAGGCGGCCGAGGCGGGTCTGCACACCCTCTATCTCCAGTTCGACGGGGTCACGGACGAGTGCTACGAGCAGACCCGTGGGCGGCCCCTGCTGGACATAAAGAAGAGGGCCATAGAGAACGTCAAGGAGGCGGGGATGAAGATCGTCCTCGTTCCCACGATCGTGAACACGGTCAACGACGACCAAGTCGGGCCGATTCTCCAGTTCGCGATCGATAACATCGACGTCATATCCGGCATCAGCTACCAGCCTGTTTGCTTCACCGGCAGGATCGACGCCGCGGAGCGGGCCAAGCTTAGGTTCACCATGCCCGACCTGGCGCTGAAAATCGCGGAGCAGACCGGGCTCGCCGATCCTTACAAGGACTGGTATCCCCTGACGTGCGTGGCGCCGTTTTCCACGCTGACAGGCGCCATCCGGGGAGAGGACTTCGTCCACCTTTCGTGCCACCCCCACTGCTCGCTGGGCACTTACTTCTTCGTCAGCCCGAAGGGCGACGCAGTGCCGGTCACGAGGTTCATGGATGTAGAGGGATTGTTCGTCGAGATGGACGAGCTGGCCAAGAGCACCGCCGCCGTGAAGCATAAGACATACACAAAGGTGAAGGCGCTCAACAGTCTCAGGAAGTTCTTCAACTCTTCCGAAGCTCCCGAGGGGATGTCATTCATCAAGTTCCTTCAGACCCTGGACGGCCTCATGGACAAGAAGCACGGAAGGGGCGAGAAGGACGGCGTCTATACTTACAAGACCCTGATGGTGGCGGCCATGCACTTCATGGATTGCTACAATTATCAGGTGGAGAGGGTCGGAAGGTGCGTGATCCACTATTCAGCTCCCGATGGACGCATGTATCCTTTCTGCTCGTACAACTCGGGTCCATGCTACAGGGATAGGGTGGAAAAGAGGCATTCGGTTCCCCTGGAGAAGTACAGGGAACGAAAAAGAAAGGTCTCCAGCTAGTGCTCGCAGTAATGCCGGTTGAATCGGCGATGCGGAGTCAACGGGGGGCGGCACGAGGTCGGAAGCTCGGCTTTCCTTTTGTCGGTTTTTTCGACATACAGTGTTCCCAAACAGGGTATTAGAGGCCGCTTGGAAGCGGCCTCTCTTTATTTCCGGGTAAACGTGCTTATGCGGAAAGCCGCAAGGCCTCGGCTCGCAGGGCGCGGCCGCCATCGCGGGACGGGAGGCTTGCCGCCGGCAGGGCCGGCCGGAGATGAAGCGGGCCGCGGCGCGTAAGGGAAAGGGGTTTGATCAATGGAGATTTCTACGGTGAGAGGAAAGGCCGCCGAGGTCAAGGCGGATCTCTTGGTACTGGGAGTTCCCGAGGAAGTCAAGACCCTCAAGGGCAAGGCGGCCGAGCTCGATGGGGCGATGGACGGTATGATCTCCGAGCTTCTGCAGACCGCGGCGGAGTTCAAGGGCGGCCAGGGCGACAAGGCGCTACTGCGGCCGGCCAAGGGCACCGCGGCGAAGGCGGTTCTGGTGGTCGGGCTCGGGCCCGGGCGCAGTGTCGATGCGGAGGCGCTGAGAATCATGGGAGCGGCCGGCGCCAGAGAGGCGATATCCATGAAGGCGGCCTCGCTCGCACTTCTGATGCCCGCGTCACTGCCGAGGCGGTTGAACCCTCAGGGCGCGGCCCAGGCGCTTGTCGAGGGGGCCATGCTGGGCGGGTACCTCTTCGAGGAGTACAGGTCCTCCGAGCGCAAGCCGGCTCCGGATTCATTGACGCTTGTCGCGGACGACGCGAAGTCGGCGGGTGCCGCGAGGAACGGAGCCAAGAGCGGAGCCGCGATCGCGGAATCGGTGACGGTTGCGAGGGACCTGGCCAATCATCCGGCGAATGTCGCGACCCCTACGATGCTCGCCGAGACGGCGAAGAGGCTCGGGAAGGAGCACGGGTTCAAAGTAGATGTGCTCGGACCGAAGGAGATCGACAAGCTCGGAATGGGGGGGCTCAAGGCCGTCGCCGCGGGCAGCAGCCAGCCCGCCGGGGTGATAGTGATGCGGCACGAGCGCGGCCGCAAGTCCAGGCCGGTCGTGCTCGTGGGCAAAGGGCTCACCTTCGACAGCGGTGGTGTCTGCATAAAGCCCGCCGACGGCATGGAGAGAATGAAGACCGACATGGCGGCGGGTGCCGCGGTGATAGGCGCGATGGCCGGCGTGGCCCGGCTCAAGCTGCCTCTCAACGTCATAGGGATCGTGCCGGCCGCCGAGAACATGGTCGGGTCCAGCGCGTTTCGTCCCGGGGACGTTCTCAAGATGTATGACGGGCAGACTATCGAGGTGATCAGCACCGACGCCGAAGGCCGCCTTATTCTGGCCGACGCGCTGGCGTACGCAAGAAAGATGGATCCCGCCGCTATAGTCGATATGGCCACTCTCACCGGCGCATGCGTCATAGGGCTCGGGCATCACGCTTCGGGGCTGATGGGCACGGACGTGCGGCTTATGAACAGGATCGAGAAGGCGGGGGATGCGACCGGGGAAAGGGTCTGGAGGCTCCCGCTCTGGGACGTCTATTTCGAGCAGATAAAGAGCGACATAGCGGACATGAAGAACACCGGCGGCAGGCCCGCGGGGGCCATAACCGCCGCATGCCTGCTGTCCAAGTTCGCGGGCGATATTCCGTGGGCCCACATAGACATCGCCGGAACCGCATGGGCTGAAAAAGAAAAGAACTACATTCCCAAGGCCGGCACGGGCGTCGGAGTGCGCCTGTTGGTCGAGCTTCTCAGAAGCTGGCCGCGCACCGGCTGACGCTTCCCGGAGGCTTGGGATCGCCGCCGGGGTCCCGGGACGGCCGGGCGCCGGCGCGAGGGTTCGAGGTCGTGTCGGACTCAATGGCGAGAAGCAAGGGATACGTGGTCGTCCTGACCGGAGACGGCAAGGGCAAGACCACCTCCGCGCTCGGAATGGCCCTGCGCGCATGCGGCCACGGAGCAAGGGTCGCGGTGCTGCAATTCATAAAGAGCGGGATGGCCTACGGAGAGTGTTTCTCGGCCAAGTCGGTATCCGGCTTGGAGATCCAAGCGTTCGGCCTGGGCTGCGTCGGAATGCCGGGTGACACCAGGAGCAAGCGGGAGCACGTGGACGCGGCCGCCGCCGCCATGGCTTCGGCGCGGGAGAAGGCGTTTGGAGGCCGCTACGGCATGGTGGTCCTGGATGAGATCAACGTGGCGCTTTCCCTCGGGCTTATACAGCCGGAAGAGGTGCTTTCCCTGCTCGACCGGAAGCCGGAAGGCCTTCATCTGGTGCTTACCGGCAGGGACGCCCCCTCTGAGATACTTGACAGGGCGGACCTGGTGACGGAGATGAAGGCGGTAAAACACCCCTACGAGGAGGGAAATCCCCCACTTGAGGGAATAGAGTACTGACCTCACCTCACCCCCCGTCATACCCGGCACTTCAGGCACGAATGCGGGAACCGAGGGTGCCCGCCCAAGGGCTTTTCGCCTTGACACCATCCGCCGTAGCTGCTATTATTGCTTGGAGTTTATAGTTCCCCCCGACGTTGGGGTATTTCTTGCTGTGATGGTTTCTTCAAAGCTGCTTTTCCTACCCCCGTTTAGTTCTAGATATGGGATTTCCCAATTGCCGACCAACGGCTGGCTGTTATCTGTGACGGATTCTATTTGAGCCTGCGCAGACGAGGAGCAAGTAATGCAAAGAAGCTCGACAAGACGCCTCGGTGTGGTGTCCTACGCGATCGGGATCGCCCTGGCCCTGCTTTTCTCAAGCACGCCGTCTTCCGGAGAGACTTTCCGGGACGTGCTCACTTTCGATGCATCGGATATCGCCGTGAACGAGATGCGGGGCTATGACGTTGTCAAGCTAAGCGATGGACGTACTCTCGGCTCGCCCGGGCAGCCAGGGATGCCGTCGGTCTCGGTTCAGTACGCAGTGCCGGGCGGCATGCGGGTCAAGGGCTTCAGAGTCTTGGACGCACAGTGGTCCCGCATGGGCTCGGGCTACATGCCCATGCCGGTCCAGAGGCACGCGCGCACGGGAGAGACCGTCGATTTCCAGCCGCCTTCTTCAGGAGAATACATGTCCGCCTCGTGGTATCCGTCGAGCGCCGTAGAGTACGCGGGGGGAGGGTATCTGCGAGGCCGTCGGATAGAGGGTTTCATATTGAACCCGGTCAGGTATCGCGGTCAGGGCGGAGAGCTGGAGTATCTGAGGAGGTTGGAGATAGAGATAGAGCTGGAGCCCGGCGGGGGAAGCGGTTTGAAGGTCGGGCGTGCCGTGAGGTCGTTGGAGGACGAGGTTGACGCGTTGCTGGGCGCGATGGTGCGCGAGGGCATAGGTCCCGCGCACAGGGCATGGATGGAGTCCGAGGGGGTGCTGATACAGGACGGCGCGGGCATAGAGGGCGGCTTTGTGCCTTCGCTTCTGCCGGATCTCGAGGGCAGTCCTGTCGAGTACGTGATAGTGACGAACGAGGCTATGAGCGGCGAGTTCGAGAGGTTGGCGCAGTGGAAGAGGTCCAGGGGCGTGGGGGCGGTGGTAAAGACCGTGGACTGGATAGTGGCCAACTATCCGAACGGCGTGGACCTGGCTGAGACGATAAGGTTTTTCCTTCAGGACGCGTACGAGAACTGGGGGACGCTGTGGGTCCTGCTGGCCGGCGACACGGACGTCGTTCCCATTCGGTATGTCAAAAACACCTACAACAATCCCAGCGAGGAGATTCCCACGGATATCTACTACTCGTGCCTCGAGGGCGATTGGAACGATGACGGCGACGAGTTCTTCGGGGAGGGGTACAAGTCCACGGCGCCCGGAGATTCGGTCGACCTGTATCCCGACGTGTTCATAGGGAGGGTCCCGGCCAATACGGTGGCCGAGGCTCAAGCTTACGTGGACAAGCTTCTCCTCTACGAGCAGAACCCCGACTTGGGCAAGGCGGGGAGAGCGCTGTACTTCGCGGAGGTGCTCTTCCCGGACGACTGGGAGGAGGGCGATCCGGATCCGAACTTCGACGGATGCACGGTCGCCGAGTCGGCCGTCGGCTATCTTCCGCCGAGCATGGGATACGTGAAGCTTTATCAGAACGTGGGGAACGAATCCTGTCCCGGCGGCATCCTCGAGACCACCGAGGCGGTCATTGACTCGCTCAACCAGGGGTACGGCTTGGCACATCACGTCGGGCACGGGTTCATAAACGTGATGTCGGTCGGTGACGGGCTCCTGCTGAACGCGGACGCGTCGGCTCTTACGAATTCCACAATGCCCTCGTTCGTGGTCGCCCTCAACTGCGACGCGGCCGCCGTGGACAAGAACTGCATAGCCGAGAACTTCCTTTTCAACCCCAATGGGGGCGCCGTCGGATATCTGGGATCCGGCAGGGAGGACTACCCCTTCACCAGTCAAACCTACGGCAATGAATGGTACAGCCTGGTCTTTGATAACGGCGTCTACAATGTGGGGAAAGCCTTTGCGCTGTCCAGGGTGCCTTTCATACCCTTTTCTGAATCCGACAACGTGGACAGGTGGACGCAGATGGTCCATCTCCTTCTGGGCGATCCCGAGATGCCGCTGTGGAGCGGAACACCGCAGGCCCCGGCGGTAACCCACGATCCCCAGATAACGCTCGGCGAGACGTCGTTCGATGTGACGGTCGAGTTCGAAAGCTCGCCGGTGGAATCGGCCTTCGTGGCGCTGGTGAAATTAGGCGAAGCGTATGCCACGGGGTTCACCGATGGTTTCGGCGTGGCCTCTCTTGCCTTCTCGCCCGACTCCCTGGGCGTCTTCACCGTGACGGTGACAAAGCAGGATTTCGTCCCCTACTCCGACTCGGTCGACGTGGTCGCGACCACGCTGGCCCATATGCACGTCTCGGGATCGCAGGTGGTCGACGATGGCTCGGGCTCCAGCTCCGGAAACGGCGACGGCCATCCGGATCGCGGGGAGACCATAGAGCTGTTCCTTACTCTGAAGAACCAGGGAGCGGAGACCGCCTTCAACGTGAGTTCCACCATCTCCACGACGGACACCATGGTGACGCTCGTGGACAACAGCTCTTTCTACGGGGACGTGTCGCCGTCGTCGACGGACGACGGGACAGGTTACGTTCTTCAAATCTCTCCCCACGCGCCGGACCGGCACCTGGTGACGCTGGACCTGTCCATCACGTCCAGCGGGGGATCGTGGTCGGACGAGGCGGTCTTGGAGATAAGGGCGCCCGAGATGGAGCTGTATTACAGCGCCAAGGATGACTCCACCGGCGCCGGGAACGGCGACGGCGAGGTCGATCCGTTCGAGGAGATATACCTCTACCTTTCCCTGCGAAACAACGGGACCGGAGCCGCAACCGGCCTGAGCGCCCTGTTGAGGGCCGAGGCGGGCTACGGCGTCACCGTGAGCGACAGCACAAGCGACTACGGCGACCTTCTGCCGGGCAGTCCGATCAGCGCGGACCCCATGATGTTCACAAACGGCAGCTCCTCGAATCCGGTCTTCACGCTGTTGATAAGCGACGCGACCGGACCGCTGGACAGCCTAAAGATCGATATGGAGCCGCCCGCGGCGCCCGCGGGAATGAGCGGCAGCGGCGCCGCCTCCTCGGTGCTGCTGAAATGGTCGCCCGGGACCGAGGTCGATCTTCGCGGGTACAATGTCTACAGGTCCGATAGCGAGACGGGCCCCTTCGACCGCGCCAACGATCATACGCTGGAGAGCTCGTCGAGGTACGAGGACACGGGCCTTCTGCCTCTCACCCCGTACTTCTACAAGGTCGCCGCTCAGGACACCTCCGGCAACCAGGGCGATCTATCCGATGTGATCGTGGTCAGCACCTCCCCTCCGTTACTGGAGGGCTGGCCTGTCTCCGTGGTCGTCGACTCGCCATCGTCGCCCATCGTCTCCGACATCGACAGGGACGGCGACTACGAGGTCTGCTTCGGAGGCGAGGAGATCTACGTGGTGCATCACGACGGCACGGATTTCGTCGACGGCGACAAAGACGTCAGAACGCTGGGGATCTTCTCGAACACGGGGCTCACTTCCAAACGGGGATTCTGGAGCTCGCCGGCGGTCGCCGACATAGACAAGGACGGCGACATGGAGATAATCGCGAACCACATGGACGGGCAGAAGCTCTTCGTGTGGGAGGCCGACGGCACGGTGAGGACGGGCTGGCCCAAGAGCATAGGGCAGCTGCCCTGGTCCACTCCCGCGGTGGGGGACATCGACGGCGACAGCGAGCTGGAGATAGTTACGGCCTCGGGAAACAACGTTTTGTACGCCTGGAACGCGGACGGCACCGAGGTCATAGACGGGGACTCCAATGCAGGCACCGACGGGGTCTTCGCCGTGCTCGGCGAGTCGTACAACTATGGATCGCCGGCGTTGGCGGATCTCGACGGAGACGGCGTCGGCGAGATCATATTCGGCAGCCGCGACATGTATCTCTACGCCTGGAAGGGCGACGGGAGCGACTTCAACGCCAATTTCCCGATATACCTGAACGCCAAGTGCACTACCGCGCCCGCGATCGCGGACGTGGACAACGACTCGGAGCCTGAGATAGTGCTCGCCGTCGGAGACAACAACAGTTGGGTGGGGGCGATGCTGGTCCATGTCTACAACCTCGACGGAAGCGAGGTGAGCGGATGGCCCAAGAGCGCCGACATATCGAAGGACACCAACTCCTCCCCTGCGATCGGAGACGTGGATGGAAACGGCCTGCTGGACGTCGTCGTTGGGGACGCCAGCGGATTCATCTACGCCTGGGAGGGCTCCACGGGCACCGCCTTGCCCGGGTGGCCGGTCCAGACCGAGGCCGGGCAGTTCGACTACAGCGGCAAGGATATCCGGGCGGGGGTCACGCTGGCCGACGTTGACGGAGACGGCTATCCGGAGGTGTTCACCGGAGACGAGGGCGGCCGGCTCCACGCCTACAACCATGACGGGTCCGCGCTCGACGGCTTCCCGCTCCTCCTGGGAGGGTATATCAGAGGGTGCGTGGGCCTGTGGGATCTCGATAAGGACGGGGACGCCGAGATCATAGCCCAGAGCCAGGACAAGAACGTTTACGTCTGGAGCTACTCGGGAGGCTTCGTAGGGGACCAGGAGTCGGCTCCATGGGCCTTCTTCAAGCACGATTCGCGGAGGAGTTCCTCCTTTGAGGCTCCGGCGCTCGTCGCGGCCGATACTCCGGTGCTCAACCTCGAGTACGGCGTCGCGGGAGTCGAGCTGCTCTGGGACGTTCCCGCCGGGGCCGCGGACCTCGCGGGATGGAACGTCTACAGGATCGAAGGCGAGAGACTCTTCGCCGGAGACAAGCTGGAGTCCGTGCCCGAGGAGTTCGTCAGGTTGAACGGGGAGCTGATCCGGTACGGAGGCCAGGAGGCGGTCGCGTACCTCGACTCCACTGTGCGACCGGGAGACGTCTACACCTATATAGTGGAGCAGATCGGAAGCGGCGGCGGGAATATCATTGGCCCGCAGTCGGTGACCGCGGGCATGAGAGGGGTTACCGTGGCCTACCTGGGGCAGAATTACCCCAACCCGTTCGCGATCGATACGAACATCCCCTACTTCATAGCATCTCCTGGAGCGGAGGTGGCCTTGAGCGTCTTCGACGCAAAGGGAAGACTTGTAAGGAAGCTTATTGACGGCTGGGCGGCGCCTGGAGGCGGCAGCGTGACCTGGGACGGATATGACAGGAACGGCCGCCAACTTCCCTCAGGGCTCTACTTCTATCAGTTGAGCGTCGGGGACAAGTCCTGGAACCGAAAGATGATACTGATAAAGTAGCCCTGGCGCCGGCAGCATCCCCCAGCCGGATATCTTGCGAGAAGCAGCTCCTCTCAGGCGCGGGCCCCGTAACGGGGCCCGTATCATATAAAGCGCACGCCCCGTCCCTCCGGATTCTCATCCCCCTTTCTGTCATCGCGGCTTGAAATCGAGAGAAGTTCATCCGGGTTTTCCAGGCGGGAGGTGTGATGAGGGTGGGAAGGAAACGCAGGGTGACAATGATCCGGGAGCTTATCAGCTCCGACCGGCCGCGGGAGAAGATCTTCTCGAAAGGTGTCGAGGCGCTCACGGACGAGGAGATACTGGCGGCGGTCATAGGCTCGGGCTGCCGTCGCAACGGGGTCCTTTCGGTGGCGAGGAGCGTGCTCTCGGACTTGGGGCTCGAGGGGCTGGCAGGCTGCGGCGCGGGCGACCTGACCAGGATCAAGGGCATCGGGATGGCGCGGGCGTGCCAGGTCGCGGCGGCTCTGGAGCTGGGCAAGCGGGTCTTCTTGCCGGC
>CAZHEV010000002.1:73343-143083 GCA_964531335.1 uncultured bacterium
GAGGACTGCCCGCCCGTGGTCACGGGGCCGGAGTCGGCGTTCGGGCTGGTGCGAGACCTGGGGACCAGAAGGCGGGAGCACTTCGTCGCGTTGTACTTGAACGCCAGGAACGCCTTGATTGCGCGCGAGACGATATCCATCGGCAGCTTGAACGCAAGCCTCGTGCACCCGAGGGAGGTGTTCCATCCGGCCGTCAAGGTGCTCGCCGCGAACATGATACTGGCGCACAACCATCCTTCGGGGGACGTGACGCCCAGCAAGGAGGACGTGGAGCTGACCCGCAGGCTGGTCCAGGCCGGGGAGCTGATGGGAGTCGAGGTGCTCGACCACCTTATCGTCGGCGGGCGTCGGTTTGCGAGCCTCAAGAGCAAGGGACTAATGTGAGGGTTCACTGGGCTCTGGCCGAAGGGCTCGGGTTGCGGTAAGATGCGGCCGGCCCGCGACGTCAATGGGCGGGTGCGATCGGTGGCGTTCAGACACACTGGGGTAATGATGGGCGAGGTGCTGAATAGAGCGGCGCTCAAGGGGCGCCTGGACGAGGCTCGCGCCGCCGGGAAGAGGATCGTCTTCACCAACGGCTGCTTCGACATACTGCACAGGGGGCATCTGGAGTGCTTGAGGCGGGCGGGCGAGCTCGGAGATCTGCTGGTCGTAGGAGTCAATACCGACGACTCCGTACGGCGGCTGAAGGGGCCGCGACGGCCATACGTAGGTGAGGCCGACAGGGCCGCCCTTGTGGCGGCCCTCGAATGCGTGGACTTCGCGTGCAAGTTCGATGAGGACACCCCGCTCGAGCTGATAAGGGAGCTCAGGCCCGATGTCCTGGTGAAGGGAAAGGACTATGACATCTCAGAGGTCGTCGGCGCCGAAGATGTCAGATCCTGGGGGGGCGAGGTCCATCTGATCGACCTGGTCGGCGGTCTGTCCACGAGCGATATCATACGCAGGATCGCCGGGGCCGGGGGGGGCGGATCCACCAAGCGGGGCGCGGGAAAAGGGCCTTGACAGGCCGGCGCGCCGATGATAGCGTAACTTGTCTACTCTCATACAGGCCTACCCCAGGGCGTCTTGAGTACTCCAGACCGAGTATGTGGCTGTATAGGCCGCCTTTAGATCCGCCGGCCCATGACCTGGGCTTTGGCGTTTGGGAGTCTCTCGGGGCGGCGTGGACTGGCGATTCATGAGTCCAGTTCGCGCCCGTTTTTCTATGAGGGCAAATTACCATCGCGGACCCGCCGTCAGGCCGGGCAGAGTCAGGCCGAGACACGAGGAGGCGCTATGAACAAAAGAGTGAAGACTGTGATACTTGGAGCGGGGGGCCGTGATTTTCATAACTTCAATACCTACTACCGCTCCAATGATCACTACGAGGTCGTTGCCTTCACGGCTACGCAGATCCCGGGCATTGATGAGAGGACTTATCCCCACGAGCTGGCGGGACCGATGTATCCCCAGGGAATACCTATCCGGCCTGAGGAGGATCTGGCCGAGATAGTCGAAGCCCGCCAGGTCAGAGAGGTGGTCTTCTCTTACAGCGACGTATCGCACGAGCAGGTGATGCACGTGGCGTCCAAGGCGCTCGCTTTGGGATGCGACTTTCGGCTTCTGGGCTCGGACAGCACCCAGATCGAGGGAAAGGTGCCCGTGATCGCCGTCTGCGCCACCCGCACCGGCGCCGGCAAGAGCCCCACCACGCGCAGGGTGGCGGAGATCCTCAAGGAGCTCGGAGTCAAGACGGTAGTGGTCAGGCACCCGATGCCCTACGGCGACCTGAAGCGGCAGGCCGTGCAGAGGTTCGCGTCGTTCGAGGACCTGGACGCGCACGAATGTACTATCGAGGAGAGAGAAGAGTACGAGCCGCACATATCCAGGGGCACCGTCGTGTACGCGGGTGTAGACTACGGCAAGATTCTCGATCAAGCCTCGGAGGAGGCGGATGTCGTGCTCTGGGACGGCGGCAACAACGACTCGTCGTTCTACAAGCCCGGCCTTCTCATAGTCGTAGCGGACCCGCACAGGCCGGGGCATGAGGTCAAGTATCATCCGGGCGAGGTCAACCTTCGCTCGGCGGATGTGATCGTGATCAACAAGGTGGACACGGCGGAGAAGGAGAACATAGAGACTGTAGAGCAAAACGCAAGGCAGTTGAACCCGGACGCCAGGCTGGTGCGGGCGAAGTGCCCCATCAGCGTCGAGAACGCCGATCAGATCAAGGGCAAGACCGTCCTTGTGATCGAGGACGGCCCGACGCTCACCCACGGCGAGATGGCCTACGGGGCGGGCGTGGTGGCGGCCAAGGAGAACGGAGCGGGGAGCATATTCGATCCCAGGGAGCACGCGGTGGGTGAGATAGCCGCCACGTTCCGGAATTACCCGGACATAGGCCCGCTGCTTCCAGCGATGGGTTACGGAGAGGCTCAGGTGAGGGATCTCCACGCGACGGTCAATGCATGCCCGGTGGACCTGGTGCTGATCGCGACTCCGACCAACCTGGCGCGGCTCTTCAAAGATATGAATCTCGAGATCAACAAGCCCTCTCTCGTCGTGGGATACGATTTGGAAGACGGGGGCGAGTTGGAGGATGCTGTAAAGAAGTTCGTGCGGAGCAAGGTCGGCAAGTGACGTGCTCGATGCCGCGCCGGGCCCAAGGCCGGGCCTTCGGCGGGCGCGGACCGGGGACCGCTTGCGTGTTCGACGGAGCTGTTTGGTGGCGAGGCTGACTAGGGTGAGGACAGTAAGGTGAAAGTTCACGAGTACCAGGCAAAGGAAGTCTTTGGTTCCTTCGGCATTCCGGTGCCGAGGGAGCGGGTGGCGGTGAGCGCGGCCGAGGCCGAGAACATCGCCGACGATCTGGGCTATCCCGTGGTGGTCAAGGCCCAGGTCTTGGTAGGGGGAAGGGGAAAGGCCGGCGGGGTCAAGCCGGCCAAGGAGGCCAAGGAGGCGCGGGAGGCCGCCGAGGCCATCCTGGGGATGGACATAAAGGGCCTCAAGGTCGAGAAGGTCCTTGTGTCGGAGGCGCTGGATATCGCGCAGGAGATCTACGCCGGAGTCATTCTGGACAGAGAGGCGAAGACCCCCGTCGCGATGGTCAGCGCGGCCGGCGGAGTGGAGATCGAGGAGCTGGCGGTCAAGAGCCCCGAGCTTATCTTCAAGGGTCACTTCGATACGTTCAGGGGCATGCTGCCCTATCAGGCCCGGCATATCGCGTTCAAGATGGGCCTCAAGCCGAAGGTCGCTCTGGGCGTGGCGGGGGTAATCCAGAAGCTCTGCCGCGTCTTCGTGGAGCGGGACGCCAGTCTGGCGGAGATCAATCCTCTGGCGGTCCTGAGCGACGATAGGGTCGTGGCGCTGGACGCAAAGCTCAACATCGACGACAACGCCCTGTTCAGGCGCCCCGATTTCGCCCGGATCCGCGATGAGGAAGAGCGCGGCTCGGCCGAGGCGGTGGCCCGTGAGGCCGGGCTCAGCTACGTCAAGCTCGACGGTAACGTCGGTTGCGTAGTCAACGGGGCCGGGCTGGCGATGGCCACGATGGACCTGATAAAGCACTTCGGCGGAGAGCCGGCGAACTTCCTGGACATCGGGGGCAGCTCGAGTCCGGACAAGGTGGTAGCCGCGATGCAGATCATAACCCAGGATCCCAATGTGAAAGGAATCCTCTTCAACATATTCGGCGGCATTACGAGATGTGACGACGTGGCGGAGGGAATAGTCGCCGCGCTCAAGGAGAGCCCCGTCTCGGTCCCCATCGTTGTCAGGCTGACCGGGACCAACGAGGAGCGGGCCAGAGAGATCCTGGCGCAGGCGAAAGGTGTGATCCCGGCCGAGACCATGGACGGCGGGGTCAAGGAGGCTATTAGGGTAGCCGGGGAAGGGTCATGAGCGTTCTGATCGATCAAAACAGCAAGATAGTAGTGCAAGGGATAACCGGCCGTGACGGCTCCTTTCATGCCAAGGGGATGAAGGAGTACGGCACGAAGGTGGTGGCGGGCGTGACGCCCGGCAAAGGCGGCATGGAAGTCGAAGGAGTGCCGGTGTTCAACTCGGTGCCCGAGGCGGTGGAGAAGACGGGCGCCGACGTCGCGTGCATCTTCGTCCCGGCGCCTTTTGCGGCGGACGCCATCTACGAGGCGCAGGACGGCGGCGTCAAGCTCGTGGTCTGCATTACCGAGGGAGTGCCCGCTTCTGAGATGGTCGACGTCTACGCCTACCTGTCGGACAAGGCCTGCAGGCTCATAGGGCCTAACTGCCCCGGGCTCATCTCGCCGTCCAAGTGCAAGGTGGGGATCATGCCGGGCAACATACACATCCCCGGCCCGATCGGCTTGGTCTCACGGAGCGGGACCTTGACCTATGAGGTGGTCGCACAGCTCACCTCCGCGGGGCTCGGCCAGTCCACCTGCGTGGGAATGGGCGGAGACCCGGTCGTGGGTACCGGCTTCATAGACATGCTAGAGATGTTCGAGGCGGACGAAGAGACCAAGGCGGCCGTCCTTATCGGCGAGATCGGAGGCAACGACGAGGAGAAGGCGGCTTCCTTTATCTCCTCCGAGATGAGCAAGCCCGTGGTAGCCTTCGTGGCCGGACAGACGGCCCCCCCGGGCAAGCGCATGGGCCATGCCGGCGCCATAATCGCCGGCGGCACCGGAACCGCCGCGGAGAAAGTGGAGGCCTTCAAGAAGGCGGGCGTCCCTGTGGCCCGGATCCCATCCGAGATCCCGAATCTGCTGAAAGAGTCGATGGGGTCGGCCTGAGCGGGTGGACATTGAAGGCAGGTTATATAAAGAGGTGATAGGTTAAGATGAACGGGAATCTCGAAAGGACTCTCTTCATAATCAAGCCCGACGCCGTGGCGCGCGGGCTTTCCGGAAGGATACTGGAAAGGGTCGAGGCGAACGGCTTCAAGCTGGTTGGAATGCACATGATCCGGCTGGAGCCGGACCAGGCCGGGCGGTTCTACTACGTGCACGAAGGCAAGGGCTTTTTCGATTCCCTGGTCCGTTTCATGTCATCGGGTCCGGTGGTCGCTTGCGTGCTCGAAAAAGAGGCGGCCATCGAAGGGTTGAGAGAAATAGTAGGAGCGACCGATCCGGCGGAGGCCAAGCCCGGCACAATCAGGAAGGACTTCGCTCTGGACAAGGAGAAGAACTCCGTACACGCCTCGGATAAGCCTGAGACAGCGCGGTGGGAGGTCGGGTTCTTCTTGGAGAACGGCCTCCTGTCCATCCCCGGCGAATAGAGCTGGTGATAGACAAATGCAGATTGACATAACCGCCCTGGACAAGGGCGTCAACAAGCTGGAGCTCAGCGGCGACGCAGAGTCTCTGGAGCTGACAGAAGACGAAGTCAGGCTCGACTCCCCCGTGGTGGCAGAGCTGACGCTCAATGTCTTCAACGAGGACATCAAGATCGACGGCGTGGTCCGCGCCGAGGCGGTGGAGGAGTGCTCGCGCTGCCTCGAGACCTTCATAAGAGAGGTGGAGGCCGAGGTCCATCTCTACGCCGTGCCCGCCGGCCGGGTTTCCGGTGCCGGCCGGTCGGAAGAGGATGAAGAGCCGGAGCCCGGAGACGGATACCTGGCCCACGACGGCCGCGAGCTTGACTTGAGTGAAGAGGTTCGTTCGGCTATCCTTCTAGCAACTCCCATGAAGCCCCTTTGCAAGCCTGACTGCAAGGGGCTCTGTCCGGAATGTGGCGGGAACTTGAACCAGAATCAGTGCTCCTGTGGCGCCCGCAAGGTCGATCCAAGATGGAGTGCGCTCGACAAGCTGCGCGGGCGGTAGGGCTTGACGCACGCGTCTCAGCCGGAGGTTTTTGAATATGGCTTTGCCGAAGAGAAGACATTCGAAGTCGCGACAGGGCAAGAGGAGGGCCAATTGGCGAATGGAGCCTCCCTCTCTCTCGGTATGCCCTCATTGCAAAGAACCCAAGAGGCCTCATCGCGTGTGCCCCAAGTGCGGATACTATGCGGATGAGGAGATAATGGTGGTCAAGTCCGGCTGACCGCCGGCCCCCTGAGAGGAAACATCGTGGTTGCTCCGAAGGCTCGGATAGGTGTGGACGCCATGGGGGGTGACGAGGCGCCGCGCGTTGTGATCGAAGGGCTTCTTGAGGCGCATGCCGACTCGGGGGACAAGATCGAATCCGTCCTCGTTGGGGACGAGAAGCTAATCCTGGATCAATTCAAAAGCCTTGGCGTGAATTCGCCCCCGTTCGATGTCGTCCACGCACCCGAGAGGGTGGAGATGGGCGAGCACGGCCTCGCATCGGTGCGAAGGAAGAGGAACTCCTCGGTTTCCGTGCTCGCGCGGATGGCTCGGAATGGGGATATCTCCGCCATGTTCAGCGCGGGCAACACGGGCGCGGTGGTGGCGGCGGCATACTTGAACCTGGGCCGTATCGAGCGCGTTGACCGTCCCGCGATTGCCACATTCATGCCCAGCCAGAAGGGCGGCTGCGTGGTCCTAGACGTGGGGGCGAACAGCGAGTGCAGGCCGATGAACCTGCTCCAGTTCGGCGTGATGGGCAGGGCTTACGCCAAGTACATACTCGGCCGCGAGAAGCCGCGCGTCGGTTTGCTCAACATAGGGGAGGAGAGCTCGAAGGGAAACGAGCTGGCCCAGGGGGCGTACAAGCTGCTGGCGGCCAGCAAGCTCAATTTCGTGGGCAACGTAGAGGGCAAGGATATTTTTGGAGGCGCCGTTGACGTGGTCGTCTGCGACGGCTTTACCGGCAACGTCGTCTTGAAGTTCACGGAAAGCGTGTTGGGTCTGCTAACCGCGTCGTTGAGACAGCAGATCAGAAGGGACTTTAGATCAAAGGTGGGCGCGCTGCTGCTCAAGCCCGCGTTCTCGCGGTTCAGGTCCCAGCTCGATTATGCGGAGTACGGCGGGGCGCCTCTCCTGGGAGTGGACGGCACCTGCATAATAGGGCACGGTAGCTCCTCGCCGAGGGCTATCAAGAACGCCATAAGGGCCGCGGCGCGGTTTGTTAGGACTAATTTGAACGAGCATATCAAGAACGACTTGAGGGAGATGGATGGCCAGAGCATTTGAGGGCCGCCGGCGGGTGGGGATCCTGGGGACGGGATCGTACGTTCCGCCAAAGGTGGTGACTAACCGGGACCTGGAGAAGCTTGTAGATACCTCGGACGAGTGGATAACCTCGCGCACCGGAATCAAGGAGCGTCACGTGGTCGACGGCGAGATGGCGGCGTCCGACCTTGCTTTCGCCGCGGCCAAGGACGCCCTGGCCGATTCGGGTATGAGCATCGCCGACATCGACCAGATCATCGTGGCCACGGTGACTCCCGACCGCCTGTTTCCATCCACCGCCTGCACCCTGCAGGAGAAGCTCGGCGCGGAGGGCGGCTCGGCGGTCGATCTCAGCGCGGCGTGCTCGGGCTTCGTGTACGGCCTTGGGATGGCCGGGGGCATGATCGCGTCCGGCGTGCTGGACCGCGTCCTTCTGATCGGGGTCGAGACGCTGTCCAAGATACTCAACTGGAGAGACCGGGGCACCTGCGTTCTCTTCGGAGATGGAGCCGGCGCCGCGGTGCTCGGCCCGGCCGAGGAAGACGGCAAAGGCATCCTTTCGGTGAGGATGGCCAGCGACGGCGCTTCGGGGTATCTGTTGGAGCTGCCCGCGGGCGGCTCGCGCATGCCGGCGACGCACGAGACGGTGGAGCAGGGCAAGCACTACATCAAGATGCAGGGAAACGAGGTCTTCAAGTACGCGGTGCGGGCCATGTACGAGATGGCGCTGGACGCTCTGTCGAAGTCCGGTCATGAGGTCTCCGACGTGGACCTTCTCATACCGCACCAGGCGAACCTGAGGATCATCACAGCCACCGCGAAGCGCCTCGGCATTCCCATGGAGAAGGTCTTCGTGAACGTCGACCGTTACGGCAATACATCGGCGGCCTCCGTGCCTCTGGCTCTGGACGAGGCCCGCAAAGAGGGAAGGATAAAGGAAGGCGACCTCGTGGAGCTCGTAACATTCGGGGCGGGCTTTACCTGGGGGGCGGCCGTCATACGCTGGTGACACAGGCCGGGGGCTCTCGAGGCCCGGCGTGGAGATATAAGATGGGCGAAGCGAAGAGGGCGTTCCTATTCCCCGGGCAGGGCTCGCAACGGGTGGGTATGGGCGTCGATCTCTGGGAGAGATCCGAGGCCGCTCGCCGGATATATGAAGAGGCCGACCGGATCCTGGGGTTTCCTCTGTCGAGATTGAGCTTCGAGGGACCGGAGGAGGAGCTCAGGAAGACGCTGAACACCCAGCCCGCGATCCTCGTTCACAGCGTGGCATGCATGGAGGTTCTGCGGGAGTCGGGCGTGGAGCCCCAGGGCGCGGCCGGGCACAGCCTCGGCGAGTACACCGCCCTCGTGGCGGCGGACGCTCTGTCCTTTGACGACGCAGTCACGACTGTCCGAAAGAGGGGGGAGCTTATGTTCTCCTCCGGCGAGCGAAGGCCGGGCACGATGGCCGCGATGCTGGGAGGGGACAGGGAGAAGGTCGAGGCCGTCTGCCGGGAGGCGTCGGATGCGGGCGAAGTGGTTCCCGCGAACCTCAATGCTCCCGGGCAGGTCGTCGTGTCGGGGGACGTCGGCGCGGTAGAGAAGGCCGTAGAACTGGCCGGCCGGGTGGAAGGTCTCAAGGCTATCCCCCTGGTCGTCAGCGGCGCGTTTCACTCGCCGCTGATGGAGGGGCCGGCGGCGGAGTTCGCCGAGCACCTCGAAGGCGTGCCGATCGGAGAGGCTCGCTTCCCGGTCGTGGCCAATGTGAGCGCGAAGCCGGTCGTCAGCGCCGGCGAGATACGCGACGCCCTTACGCGGCAGCTTACAGGCGCGGTCCGCTGGGAGGATTCGGTCCGGTGGTTCCTCTCGAACGGGTACGGAAGCTTCGTCGAGGTGGGACCGGGCAAGGCTCTCACGGGAATGTTGAAAAGGATAGACAGGGGCGCCGTGGCCCTGCCCACCGATTCGGTGGATGGTATCGAGAAGGCGGTGGACAGTATACAGGGCCGCGGGTGACCGGCCCGCGAGGCGGAACACATGGGTCGACATGACGGCAAGGTCGCCCTGGTGACAGGGGCCGGACAGAGCATAGGGCGCGAGATAGCGCTCGCCCTGGGGGGCGCGGGGGCGGACGTAGTGGTGGCGGATGTAAACGTCGAGACGGCCGAGAGGACCGCCGCCGAGATCTCCGCGCTGGGCGCGCGCTCAGCGGGAATGGCCGTCGACGTGTCCGATTGGGACGCGGTGGTCGGCGCCGTGGGCGGCACTCTGGAGCGGTTCGGATCGCTGGACATACTGGTCAACAACGCGGGGATCACAAGGGACGGGCTGCTGGTCAGAATGAGCGCCGAGGACTGGGACAGGGTCATGGACGTCAACCTCAAGGGCGCGTTCAACTTTTGCAAGGCGGTCGCCAAGCCCATGATGAAAAAGAGATGGGGCAGGGTGGTCAACGTGTCGTCCGTGATAGGTGTTATCGGCAACGCGGGGCAGGCCAACTACGCCGCCTCCAAAGCCGGGCTTATAGGACTGACTAAGTCGATGGCAAAGGAGCTGGCCGCAAGAGGGGTGACCGTCAATGCGGTGGCTCCTGGTTTCATAGAGACACCCATGACTGAGGTGCTCAGCGAGAAATCTCGAAACGAGATGCTGGGTCTGATACCGTTGGGAAGATTGGGGACGACGGCCGACGTCGCCGACGTCGTCTCCTTCTTGGCATCCGAGGGGGCCCGGTACATCACGGGCCAAGTGCTTCACGTGGACGGCGGAATGGTCATGTGAGACTGGGGGCGAGGCCGCCCCGCCGAAAGGAAGGTGGGAGCTCATGGATTTCAGCGAAGACAAGGTCAAGCAGATAATCATGGACAAGCTCGGCGTTTCCGAGGAGCAGGTGACACCCGAGGCGTCCTTCATCGACGATTTGAACGCCGACTCCCTGGACATCGTAGAGCTGGTCATGGAGCTGGAGGACGCGTTCGGGATCGAGATTCCTGATGAAGATGCCGAGAAGCTGAGGTCGGTTCGGGACGCGATCGATTATCTGAAGGGCAGAGTTACCGAGACGGCATGAGGCCGTCGCGAATGAGTGAGCTTCGGTGGACTCTGCGTTAGGGAGGAACTGTCTTGGGTGGCGGTGACAACAATGCCGGGAACAGGGTAGTGGTGACCGGAATGGGGGTCATTGCGCCGGTGGGGCTCAATGTATCCGAGTTCTGGGAAAGCCTGATATCCGGCCGTAGCGGTGTTGTGCGAGTCAGTCGCTTCGATGCTTCCAACCTCCCTACAAAGGTGGCGGCCGAAGTCAACGGATTCAATCCCGAAAGCTATATGGACCGCAAGGACGTCCGCCGAACCGATCTCTTCGTGCAGTACGGCATAGCGGCGGCGAGGCAGGCGGTCGAGGACTCCGGCCTGGAACTCGACCGGATCGAGCTGGACCGGTTCGGCGTGATAATCGGCTCCGGCATCGGGGGGATCGAGACTTTCGAGCAACAACACTCGATCCTGATTCAAAAGGGCCCGGCGCGCGTAAGCCCGTTCTTCATCCCGATGATGATCGCGGACATGGCGGCGGGCCAGATCTCGATGATTCTAGGCGCGAAGGGGCCTAATTTCGCGACCGTTTCCGCCTGCGCCTCGGGGGCGCACGCGATAGGCGAGGCGTTCAGGATACTGCAAAAGGGCGACGCCGAAGTCGTGCTGTGCGGGGGCACCGAGGCCGCGATCACGCCTCTCGGCATGGGCGGGTTCTGCGCGATGAAAGCCATGTCGACCAGAGACATCGAGCCGGAAAGGGCCAGCAGGCCATTCGACCGGGAGAGGGACGGATTTGTGATGGGCGACGGCGCCGGCATGATAGTCCTGGAGACCCTCGACCACGCGCTGGCTCGCGATACCAAGAGGATATATGCGGAGATGGTAGGGTACGGGGCTACCGCGGACGCGTACCACGTGACCGCGCCCTCCCCGGACGGGGAAGGCGCCGCCAGGGCCATGCAGATCGCGATGCAGGACGGCGGGCTGAAACCGGAGGAAGTGACATATCTGAACGCCCACGGCACCTCGACCCCTTTGAACGACAAGTTCGAGACCATAGCGATCAAGAGGCTTTTCGGCGATCACGCGTACAAGCTGGCGGTGGGCTCTACCAAGTCCATGACGGGCCACCTGCTCGGCGCGGCGGGGGGAGTTGAGTTCATAGTGTGCGCTCTCGCCATAGCCTCCTCCAATCTGCCACCCACGATCAACTACGAGAATCCGGATCCCGAATGCGACCTTGACTACGTCCCCAACGAAATGCGCAAAGCGAAGGTCGGGGCCGCGCTGACGAATTCCCTGGGGTTCGGTGGCCACAACGTCACGCTCGCTATTACCGGCTACGAGGACGGCCGCCGTGCCGGCGAGTAGGACGGCTAGCAGGGGCTATGATTTATGTCTTTCTTGTCAAATATCCTTAGGCGCTTGACTTCGCGCCCGAGGGAAAGTGCGCGATCCGAGTCGACACCCGACACAGAGAAAACGCCGGAGACCTTCCAGGGCCTGCTCGGCATCACCTTTACCAGAAAGGAGCTGCTCGAGCAGGCATTGACGCACAGGTCCGCCGTGTCCGGGGAGCCCGGGCGTGAAAACGGCGCGGGTTCAAACGAGAGGCTGGAGTTTCTGGGAGACTCCGTTCTCGGGCTCGTGGTGAACGAACAGCTCTTTCATAAGTACCCCGATCAACGCGAAGGCGTGCTTACCCAGATGAAGTCCCTGCTGGTGAGCAGGGCGGTGCTGAGCGTCAAGGCGAGGGAGATGAGGGTCGGAGAGTTCCTCTTCCTCAGCTCGGGCGAAGAGGAGAGCGGAGGCAGGGACAGGAGCTCCATACTGGCGGATTCTTTTGAAGCCGTGGTGGGCGCCATATACCTGGACAAAGGCATGGCGGCCACCAGAGACTTCATAGAGAAGCGGCTCATGTGCGACTCGCAGAAGATCCTGGAAGACAAGAGCAACATCAACTACAAGAGCATGCTTCAGGAGTACATTCAGAGCGAGAAGAAGATACACCCGCAGTATCGAGTCAGCTCGGAAGAGGGCCCCGACCACGAGAAGGTGTTCACGGTCGACGTGATGGTCGGCAAGCGAGTGCTGGGCCGGGGCAAGGGAAACAACAAGAAAAGGGCGCAGCAGGAGGCCGCTCGCGCCGCCCTCCTCGCGCTGGACCTGCTTCCCGCGCGTCGAAACGGGGGCGGGCCCATGGTCGGCAACTACGTGGGAGGTCCCGAGAAGAAAGGGGAGCCCAGGTCGAACGGCTCCAAGAAGGGGCGACCCAAACGCGGCTTCTCACGCCGGGGTGGCAAAAGGAAGGCCGGCCGATCCGGTTGATCCGCCGGAACGCGGCCCCGAACGGCCCGCTGTCGACGCCTCAACGTGGATCAATACCTGTAAGCGGCCGAAACGAACACGCGCGTCTGGCTCATGTCCTCCGTCGTCTCTCGCGCCGAGCGGACGAACCCACCCGTGACGACGGCCAAATCCAGAGAGAGCGAGTTCTCCAGGATCACGCCTCCTCCGAAGGTGAAGAAGTCGCGCTCCTCTTCGATGTCCGCCATGAAGTAGGCGCTGTCCGTGAAAAACAGGTCGTATGGAATGGGGTCGTAGATGTATCCGACCCGAAGCCTGACGGGCATATTTGGCAGGATCACCTCCGCCCCGGTTCTTACCTGCACGCCGGCGTCGTAGACGTTGAGCCTCCTCATGAACTGATCCGTGACCCTCACCGGACCTTCGTAATCGAGCTGCGACCAGTCGGTGAACTTGAGATCGAGCGCCAGCGCGAGGTTCTTGGGAGTGAAAGCCAGTCCTCCGGAAACCGAGAAAGGTATGGTCAGATCGTCGTCGAAACCCACTATCACCTCATCGTCTTCAAAGGTGCCGTTCAATGACATCTTCCTGGGGAAATCGACGGTAAGGCCGAATCTGCCGATCGGCTCGAACTTGTAGAGCATGCCGATGGAACCGGTGATCCCGTCGATGTCCGCTTCGGACGTGTACCAGTACCGCCCTCCTCCGCCCTCGGTCCAGGAGATGAAGTAGTCGGTGTCGGTGGATCCGTCCAGGAACCCGATCGCTCCCCCGATGGAGATGTCGGGCGAGGCGTCGAAGGCGGCGGCGAAGCTGTACATCCCCAGGCCGCCGCGGTCGGTGATCGATTCGGTCTCTGTACCCTGCGTGGCGGCCATGCCCGTTCTGAAATAGTCGCGATCGAGGCTCACCAGGCGGTGATAGCCGAAGGCCAGAACGAAGCTGCCCCTGTACGTGGGGACCGGATAGGAAAGGGCGGCCTGGTGCAGCTTGGTTGACGAAAGCGGCGAGCGCATGACGTCCCCCCGGTAATCGACCTCCAGCTCGTCGTCCTGGTGGGAGAAGGCGGTGATGAGCTCGACTCTTCTTATCATGGCCAAGCCGGCCGGGTTGTAGTATATCGCAGAGGCGTCTTCCGCGATCGCTATGTGGGCGCCGCCCATGCCCATCGCACGCGCCCCCACCCCGAACTCGTAGGCCAGGGGGACCTCCACCGGCTCCTGGTCGTCCGGGAAGTCAACCTGTGACAGGGCGGCCGGCGCGCAGAACATGGCGGCCGCGGTCGCGGCGAACGCAATTACTACGGCACGTGCGAGTTGAGACGGCATTCGGCTTTTCATTTCTTTTTCTTTCCCCTTCGTCCCGTGTGGCGTTGGTCGTCCTCCTCCTTCTGCTTCTTCTGTACTTCCTCCGGCGGCCGGCTCGGCTTGGAGGGCTTTCCGGAATAGTCAGGTCTCAGGTAAGGCGCCTGGCTCGGAGACCCGTAGCTGCCTCTGTGGGACCCCGAAGGCGATCCCCTCATCCAGTTGTGCCTCTCGTCGTCGTCGTAGCGCTCGGGTACCGGGGCCCCGCGTAGCCCGCCGTGCCAGTATGTGTCATACCACCACGGGTCGCTGTAGTACCCGAACCAGGGCGAATTGTGATAATAGTTGAAATGCACGCCGTAGAACGAGTGGTAGAAGGCGGCCTCGTCATGACAGTCGTAGCAGCTCTTCTCCCGATAGCTGTAGTCGTTTGGAAGGTCCGGCGTTCCCGGGTGGCGCAGCGTAGTGTAACAGCCTGAAGCTAGGGATACGCACACGAAGAAGGCCAGGAGCGGGAGGAGGGCTCTGAGTCTGAACGGCCGTGGGTTCATGAGATGCTCCTTTCAGGCCTGGGCAAAAATATAGCGCGCCGGGCCGTCTCTATCGAGACGGCGGGCACGTGCCAGTCCCAACCGAATTGTAGCCCACATCCGCGCGCTCTGTCAACGCCGGGCGCTGGGGGACGGCCCGCCTCGAGGGCAGGGGTACAATCGCCTTGAATATGGGTAGTTGAGTGACGGACAATGATGGAAACGAAGGCATTCCAAGCCACCCCCGATCAGGAGTTGACTGCAATTGTTCTTGCGGAGACTAGTAATATCGTCCGTCATCCTGTCCGCCATGTTGTGGGGTCCGGCGGCCGCCCAGCCGGTGTCAGGCAGGGCCTCGCACCATGCTCTTAGCGAGTTCACCATAGGCGCGTACCTGGAGAGTCAGGGACTGGTCAAGCAGGCGCTGGAGCAGTATCTCAAGGCATACAACTACGACAAGACATCTCCGTACCTGTGTCTCAAGATAAGCTATATGAGTCAGCGGCTCGGAGACTTCGACCGGGCGTATAGCTTCGCGGTTATAGCTGCGCAGCTCGACTCCACGAGCGCCGAGGCGTACTCGGCCGCCGGCAGGGCCTTGCTCTCCGCGGGACGGGCCGACGAAGCCCGCGATTGGCTGGAAGGCGCCGTTGAGCTCGACCCCGACGACTGGCGCTCTCACATCGCCCTGGCGGGGGCCCATGCCGGAACGGGCGAGGACAGCCTGGCGATGGCATCATATGAGGCGGCCGTGGAGGCCGCTCCGGGCGAGGCCCGGACACACTATCACCTCGGCATGCACGCCCGGCGCACGGGGGACACCGAAAGGGCGATATCGGCGCTTGAGACGGCCGCCGAGCTGGGGCCTGGCATGGGTGGAGTTTTGCCGGCGCTGGGTGAGGCATATGAGCTTCAGGGCAGGCTCAGAGAAGCCGCGAATACCTATGCCAGGGTCCTGGCCAGGAGTCCGCGCGACTCGGCCGTAAGAGCGAGGCTCATATCCGTCCTTGTCGATCTGAAGGAGATCGACGGCGCTATAGAGCAGTGCCGGGCGTTCCTACGCAGGGATCCTGACAGCTACCCCATCCTGCGCGTCCTGGGCGGGCTTTACGCCGAGACGGATCGATTGGAAGAGGCTCTGGAGATGCTGGAGCGCGCAAGGCGACTGCGTCCGCAAGAGAAGGACGTGCGGTTTCTGATCGGCCACCTCCTGTGGAGAATGGGTGATAACGAGCAATGCATAGAGGAGCTCGCGCCTCTCAACGAGTCCGGGCCCAGGGACCTGAAGGTGATGATCACGCTGGGGCTGGCGCACCTGAACGCCGACAGCGTGTCGTCGGCCGTGGAGATCTTGGACGAAGCCGCCGTAGCGTTTCCCGACAGCGCGTCGGTCCATTACTACCTCGGTACGGTCTACCTCAGGGCTGATTCCGTCGAGCAGGCGGCAGAATCGTTCGGGCGGGCACTGGAGATAGAGCCCGCTCACGAGCCCGCGCTCATGGCACTCGGAGCCGCCCGGGAGAGGATGGAAGACCTCGAGGGCGCCGAGATGGCGTTTCAAAAAGCCATAGCGATCAATCCCAACAACGCCGCGGCGTACAACAATGTCGGCTACATGTACGTGGAGCGCGGCATGGAGCTGCAGCGATCGCTTCGCTATATTGAAAAGGCGGTCGAGTTGGACCCGGACAACGGCTTCTTCATCGACAGCCTGGGATGGGCCCATTTCAAGCTGGGCAATTTGGAAGAGGCCGTCCGTTACCTCAGCGAGGCGGTCGTTTTGACCGAAGACAACGCCCAGATAAGGGAACACCTTGGAGACGTGTACAGCGAGCTCGGCGACTCTGAAGCGGCGGCCAAGCAGTACAGAAGGGCCCTTGAGCTCGATCCCGAGAGCGAGGACATCAGAGCCAAGCTCGAGGCGCTCTCGCGCTGAGAGACCGGCTTGGATCGCGCGGGGATGGGCCTTCGTCGTCATTCCGCTGGCGCTCGCGTCGTGCGGCTGCGCCACTACCCCGCGCGGGATTCCCACGCCCGAGACCGCCCGCGGGATCATAGAAGATATCCTGGAGAGAGACGCGGAGACCGAAGACGCCACGTTTGTGGGCAGGTTCCTGGTGGAGGCCGAGGAGGGCCAGAGAAGGGGAAGCCTTAGGGTCCGCCACGTCAGCCCCGATTTCTACCGGGTGGACGCTTTCCTGAGCGGGGTCGCCGCGGCGGGCGGTGGAACTTCGTTCACGCTCGAGGGCGACACCTTGTTCACGTACCTGGACAGGGAGGGGGGGAAAGGTCGCCGCGAGCTGGAGCGCGGCAGCGTGGTGCCGTTTCTCGACGAGTTCAGCCTGCTGATAGAGGACCTTGAGTCCCTGGCCGGGCTGACCCCTTACCTGGCGGACATCGATCTCAAGAGGACACGCTGCGAGCGGGCGGGCGATGGTTTCAAGGTCGAGAGCGAGTTGCCTGTCGGAGATGATATTGCCATATGGATAGACAGGGAGAAGGCCGTGGTCACGAGGGCGCTACGGTCGACGCCGGCGGGCCTTCCCGTTGTGGAGACCATACTTTCCAGGTTCGAGCGCCTGGACGGCGCCTGGAGGCCCGCCAGAGTGCGAATAGAGCACTTCGGCCGCGATGCCTCGCTCTCGGTACAATACGAGAAGATCTCGATCAATGAGGGCTTGGACAGGGACGATCTCCTTCTCATAGGGACGTCCCCCTGAGAGCAGTCCGGCGCCCCGTGTCAGGGCCGGGCCCGGCCCGTGGGGAACCTCTGGAGCCTTTGGGTGTATTGAATTAACGGGGAGAGATGGGACACGAATATGGTGCCGGCCCGACTCAGACTTATTGAGCTTCGCCGGGAGTGCGACGAGGAGCTCATGGAGAGATGCGCCGCCGGTTCGCACGAGGCATTCCAGTGCATCGTCGAGCGATACCGCGGCAGGCTGATCAACGTCGTCGGCCGGTTCATAAATGACAGGGACCGTGCGGAAGATATAGTTCAGGAGGTTTTTCTCAGAGCATACAGGAGCAGGTGCAGGTACAAGAGACAGGGACGGTTCTCCACCTGGATATTCACGATAGCGGTCAATCTCGCGAAGAACGAGATACGGAGGAAGGTCAGAAGAAAAGGAGAGATGTCCCTGGATGCCCTGGAGGAGGTGGCGGGACCGACGACCGCCACGGCGGACCGGTCCCCGGGCGCTGAAGAGAATATGGGCAGAGAGCAATTGCGGGTGCTGGTCACGGAGGCGATAGCGAAGCTTCCGGTCAAGTACAGAGAGGCCGTGGTCCTACGGGATATCGAGGGGCTTGCCTATGAGGAGATAGCGTCGGTCCTGAGGATCCCGGGCGGCACCGTCAGATCGAGAATCAATAGAGGAAGGTTGATGATCAAAGACTACCTGACGCCATTCCTGTCGAGGGAGACACTATGAAGTGTGATTGTTACCGCGAGCTCTGGTCCGATTACTGCGAAGGCGAGATCGACCAGGAAAGCAAAGAGCAGTTGGAGGCGCACATTAGGTCCTGCCGCATTTGCGCCGAGGGCTTGTCGGCGTTCCGCAGGACCCTGGAGACGATGAAGGGGCTGCCCCGTCTGGAGGTCTCGGCCTCGTTTGACGCCCGCCTGGCAAGGGCGCTGGCCGAGGAGCGGGTATCGGAGCAGGAGCCCTGGTACTCCAAGATCGGCAGGATCGGCATGAGATACGCTCCGGCGGCCGCCTCCATAGCCGCTGTCCTGATTGTCTCTTTCGTGCTGGCCCTGCAATTTTCCCCCGAAGAGGCGGCGCCTCCCAGGAACGTGGCCTGGCAGGGGCTTTCAGCCTCCGAACCCTCGATATCCGAGCCTGTGGGGGCCGGCCCCATCGGCGCGAACCAGCAGCAGGTTTCATTGCCGGGAAAGGGCTTGGTCAGAGTCGAGCCTTGGAGTGTGGCCGGCCAGTGGCCTCAGTCGCTTGCCGACAGCACCATGAAGAACTATAGAATGCGCTTCGTCCTGGACAAGGTGATCCTCGAAGGCGAGGAGGCCGCCCGGGCAAGTGTGCCGGCTGAAGAGAGAGATGCCCGCACCGAGTACGTCACATTCTAAGGAAGCGCGACCAAGCGTCCCATGAAGCGGAGGCGGTTTTCTTGACAATGGGTGGGAGAAACATCCCGACTGGCGCGCTCTGCGCGGCGGTCCTATGGGCGTTGGGAATCCCCTGGGCCCCGAATGCCGGCGCTCAGGAGAGCCGGCCCTCGGACGACATAAGGCTGGTCGATCTGGACCAGCACGTCCGCAACGTAGCCGCATACGCGTCAGGCTCAGTCGTCACAGTCGTCTCTATCCGCAGGTTCCCCGCGGTCGAGGGAGATTCCGGGTCGCAAAGCGGCGTCTCCGGCGAGGGCAGGGGAAGCCTGGAGGCCACCGTCGGCTCGGGGGTGGTCATCAACAGGAAAGGCGACATAATCACGACTATCAGCGTGATCGGCGAGGGCAGGGAGTACCAGATCACAACCGCGAGCGGTGAGGTCTGGGACGCCGACCTTGTGGGATACGACAGGGAGACGAGGCTTTGCCTGCTGAGGTCCGGCGCCGGGGATTTGCAGCCCATCGCAATGGGCAGAGCGGGCGACATAGGACCGGGCACCATGGTCATCATCGTGGGAAGAGCGTACGGCAACCTGCCCACGGTTTCGTTCGGGGCGATGAACGAGAGACATCCGTGGCGACGGGGCGACGATCCGGGACTGATCAGCATGAGCGCGCCCGTGTATCCCGGCAACAACGGCGGCGCCGTGTTGAACTTCAAGGGAGAGCTGATCGGAATCGTCTCCGGCACGCTCGGGGGGATAGAGTCCGAGGAGGGCGAGTCGGTGGTGAAGATCCCCCCGGAGATGCCCGAGATCGCCACGCCGGCGCAGGACTCCCAGATGAGCTTCGCGATCCCCGTGGAGACCCTCCGTGAGGCCGTGCCCAAGCTGAGGGCCGGCGGTTCGAACAGGGGCGCCTATTTCGGCGTGAGAGTAGCTTCATCGTCGGACTCGGAGCGCGAGGAAGGTGTCCTCATCTCCTCCGTCGTTCCCGAAAGCCCCGCCGAGGGGGCCGGACTGCGCGGGGGGGATGTCATCTACGAGTACAACGGAATCGGGGTGACGTCCGCCGAGGCTCTCATAGATATGGTCCGCAACACGATGGCCGGAAGCGCGGTCGAGATAGTCTTCATGCGCGAGGGCGCCCTGAACACCGCTGAAGTCATCCTGGCTGAGATATCCCCCTACGAGCTCAAGCAGCTCGAAAAGAGGATGACTCGAAGTTCGAACTCCCGCTAGTACAGCCGCTTAGCTATCCATCTCCGAACAGCGCGAAATCGCCCCGGCACGCGCGCGGGCTCCTACCTGCGACTTGTGCCGAGTGGTGCCTTGTGGTAAGAAGCAGGTAGCACCCTAAGCGCCCTAGCGGAAGGAGCGGCGATGACCCTGCGATACCGGACGAAACTCACCCTGGCACTCCTTGTGTTCTCATTCCCCCTTACGGCATGCCTGCTTGTTTCGGGCTGTTCTGAGCCGATTTCCCTGGCCGTGGGCCCAGCGGGAGACGTGACAATAATCACCGCGCTTTCGGCGGAGAGCCCCGAGGTCGAGTACGTGGTCGAGAGCCTGGAGAGGGAGATAATAGTCATCCGGCCGGAGCCGGCGTTCAATGTCGAGGTCTCAGGGCCGGAAGGTTTCAAGATCAGACGGAACTGGAGAAACCTGGTCATCCTTGGAAGCCTGGATGAGGACTCATGGGTGAGCGAGACCATAGTGGAGCTTCTTGGAGAGAGGCAAATTGAATCGCTCGTGCAGGGGGAGCGCAACATCTTCTTGATCCGGGACAAGTGGGCGACAGGCCAGCTGGTCGCCGTGATCGCCTCCGCGGAGAGAGATGACCTCATGGGGGAAGTGAAGGAGAACGTACAGACCCTGTACAACACGCTGGAGCGGACGGCCATTGAGAATACCAGGAGAATACTCCTCAGGAAGGACGTTCAGAGGGACACCGCCCGTTACCTCGAGCGCGAGTACGGCTGGTCGATCCTCGTCCCCGATCACTTCGAGGTCACGGAGGACGCGGAGAGCAGGATAGTGCTGTTCAGGACGGACGATCCCCCGCGCATTATCCTGGTCCACTGGATCGACGATTACGGGGAGGAGCTGACGGCCGAGGGTTGCCTTGCGCTGAGGGGAAAGCTCGCCTGGAACGTATACGATGAGGACTACATAGAGCCGGATATGACTGAAACCATGGAGACGGGCTTCCTCGGCCGAGACGCGATCAAGGTGGAGGGCGTATGGCAGAACGACAAGCATCAGAATGGAGGTCCCTTTGGAACCTACTGTTTTCTGGACGGCGACCGGTTGTACCTGGTGGACTATCTGGTGTACGCGCCGGATCTTGACAAGCTCCCATTTCTCAGGGAATTGCAGGCCATGTGCCTGACTTTCTCCACCGGATAGCGATCGAGCGCCGCAAAGCGGGCCCTGCGGGCCGGCGCCCCACGCGCATATCTTGACACGGCCGCGGCCCTTTGCTAGCCTCCCTCCCTTGACGGCAGGCTCGGCGGGTCCCGGCACCCGGAACTCCAGGCGATTTCAACAGGTAAGGGGTCATGAAGATCTCCCGAATCAAAGAGCTCATAGAGCTGATGGAAAAGGGCCGGTTGGCCGAGATCGAGATCTCGAGCCCCTGGCACAAGATCAGGCTCTCCAAGTACTCGTCATCCGCTTCGCCTGAAAGGGTTGTCGTCTCCCAGCAGCGGGCTACCCCTGCAGAAACGCCGTCGGAGGCCGATAAATCGGTAGAGACGGTGCAAGAGCCCCAGGCCGACAACCTGGTCTCTGTGACGGCGCCCCTGGTCGGGACCTTCTACAGAGCTCCCGCGCCCGATGCCGATCCCTTCGTTGAGGTGGGGACGGTGGTGGAGCCCGGGCAGACCCTCTGCATCGTCGAGGCCATGAAGATCATGAACGAGATCGAGGCCGAGATCAGGGGAAGGGTGACCAAGATACTCGTACAGAACGCCCAGCCGGTGCAGTACGGTCAGGAACTCTTCCTCCTCGAGCCTCTGTAGAGACTTTCTCGTGGAGGACATACCATGGATTTCTCGGCTGTGCTCGAAGCTATGGTCAAGGCCGGCGCGTCGGACCTGCATCTGAAGGCCGGTTCCCCCCCTGTAATCAGGATCGAAGGGGCTCTCCACGTCATGGATCTGCCGACCATGACGAAGGACTCTTTGGTCGCCGCCGTCGATCAGATACTGACCCCCCGCCAGAAGAAGACGCTCGAGGAGACCAGAGAGCTCGACATCGGTTTCAGCGTTCCGGGCCTGTCCAGGTTCCGCTGCAACTGCTACTGGCAAAGGGGGACGGTGGCGTTGTCCATGCGCAGGGTGACCGCGGATGTGCCCGGCTTCGACGATCTGAACCTCCCGCCGATCGTAGAGGAGCTCGCGCACAGGCAGCGCGGTCTGATACTCGTGACCGGAACCACGGGAAGCGGCAAGTCCACTACGCTCGCCGCGATGATCAACTCCGTCAACGAAAAGGAAAGAAGAAATATCATAACGATCGAGGATCCCATCGAGTTTCTCTTCGTGGACAAGAAAAGCATAATAAGCCAGAGGGAGATCGGGAGCGATTGCCGCAGCTTTCCGGAGGGCCTTCGCAGGATACTGCGACAGGATCCCGACATAATAATGATAGGCGAGGTCAGGGACAGCGAGACGATGTCCATAGCCATGATGGCCGCGAACACGGGCCACCTGGTGATGAGCACGCTCCATACCGTGGACGCCGCGCAGACGCTGGAGCGCATAATATCCTTCTTCCCGCCTCACCAGCAGAAAGAGGTCCGCTTCAATCTTGCTAACACCCTCCAGGCCGTTGTATCATTGAGGCTCGTTCCTACCGTCGACGGCGATGCCAGGATTCCGGCGTCGGAGGTGATGATCGCCACGGGCACCGTTAGGGAATGCATCACCGAGGCGGAGAAGCTGACGCAGATTCGGGATGCCATCCAGGAGGGTGTGAGCCAGTACGGCATGCAGAGCTTCGACCAGTCGCTCATGGGCTACTACCAGAGAGGAATCATAACTCTGGAAGAAGCGCTGAAGAACTGCACGAACCGCGCTCAGTTCGAGCTCAAGGTCAAGGGGATCGAGGGAGCCTCTGACAGCACCTGGGTTCACGTGGGCGCAGGGGAGTCGCAGGGAGGCGACTGAGGCGGGCAGCCGGCCGGCCAGCCGTATGTTTTCGAGAATCTTGATCGCCAACAGGGGAGAGATCGCGCTGCGCGTGATCAGAGCCTGCCAGGAGCTTGGCGTGCGCGCGGTCGCCGTGTATTCGGAGGCCGACGCGGACGCCCTGCACGTGCGTCTTGCCGACGAGGCCGTGTGCATCGGCGGCGCTCCCGCCGCCCAGAGCTATCTGAACATACCCCGCATAATCAGCGCGGCCTCCATATGCAACTGCGAGGCGATCCACCCCGGCTATGGCTTCCTCGCCGAGAACGCCCACTTCGCCGAAGTGTGCGAGTCATGCGGCATCACTTTCATAGGTCCTTCCAGCTCGATGATCCGCAAGATGGGAGACAAGGCTTTCGCCAGGGAGACCATGCGAAACGTCGGCGTGCCCATACTTCCGGGCAGCGCGGGCCGGCTCGAGACGTCCGCCGAGGCGACGTCGCTGGCGGGCGAGCTGGGCCTGCCGGTGATAATAAAGGCGGCGGACGGCGGCGGGGGGCGCGGCATGAGGGTCGTCTGGAGGACCGAGGACATCCGCGACAGCTTCTCGATAGCGCAAGCCGAGGCCGAGGCGGCTTTCGGCTCGAGAGGGGTCTATCTCGAGAAATTCCTGGTGCGGCCCAGGCACGTGGAATTCCAGATAATGGGGGACAAGTACGGCAACGTCGTTCACTTCAACGAGAGGGACTGCTCCATCCAGAGAAGGCACCAGAAGCTGATCGAGGAGACCCCGTCGCCGGCCCTCGATTCGATGCTGCGCGGCGCCATGGGGGAGGCCGCGGTCAGGGGGGCCAAGAGCATCTCATACGAGGGCGCGGGCACCGCCGAGTTCCTGCTGGACTCCAATCACAACTTCTATTTCATGGAGATGAACGCGAGGATCCAGGTGGAGCACCCCGTCACGGAGGAGGCGACCCGTCTCGACTTGATAAAGGAGCAGATCAGCGTGGCCGCCGGGGAGCGGCTGAGCATGAAGCAGGACGAGATAAGCATAAGGGGGCATGCCATCGAGTGCCGAGTGAACGCCGAGGACCCCGACAAGAACTTCATGCCGAGCCCGGGCAAGATAGAGTACCTGCACATGCCGGGAGGGCCGGGCGTCAGGGTCGACAGCCACGTGTACAGCGGTTATGAGATACCGTCCCACTACGACTCGATGATCGGAAAGATAATCACTTTCGGGGGCGACAGGGAGGAGGCCATTTCCAGGATGTCCCGGGCCCTGGGTGAGACGATAATCGAGGGAATCGCGACCACCATACCCTTCCATCTCCGCGTGATGGACGACGAGAAGTTCCGCGAAGGCGACTACGACACGGGCTACGTGGAACGCCTCCTCAGCGCCGAATGGGGCGGCCGAAAGGCCGTCGAGGCGCAATGACGAAGATAGAGCTTTTCTTTGTACCGGCCGAGATACCGGAGAGCTACCTCAAGGACAAGATAGCCGTCACCATCGACGTACTCCGCGCCTGCACTACCTTGGCGTACGCGTTTCTCCACGGGGCCGCCGGCGCCGTGCCCGCCTCCGAGGTGGAGGAAGCCACAAAGCTGCTGGCAAGCCTGGATCGCAAGAGCACGTTGCTTTGCGGCGAGAGAAACGGGCACAAGATCAAAGGCTTCGACCTGGGCAACTCTCCGCTGGAGTACACGGAGGAGTCCGTCGGGGGCAAGACCCTGATAATGGCGAGCAGCAACGGCACTCCGGCCATGCGCAGGGCGTCCGCCGCGAAGATGCAGCTTCTGTGCTCCTTCGTCAACGTTGGGCTCGTCGCGGAGGCCGTCGTGAACGCCGCCCGCTCCGGTGGGTCCGACGACTGCGTGGCCGTTGTCTGCTCGGGCCGGATGGGCCGGATGGCGCTCGAGGACGCGGTTTGCGGGGGCATGCTCATCGATCTCCTCGAAGGGGAAGGGCTCGTCGACATGCCGGAGGGGGCGAACGACGCCGCCGCGGCATCGCGCGATCTCTACCTCAAGCACGCGGGCTCGCTGGCGGAGATGGTGGAGGGTTGCAGCCACGGCCGGTACCTGGCTTCAATCGGGTTCGGTCCCGATCTGCGAGTCTGCTCCCGCGTGGACTCCGTGCCCGTCCTGCCGGCCGTCACAGACGGCGTTGTAAGAGCACTTCCTCCCCAGTAGTCCAGGGCGGCCGGGCCGTACCGGCGGTCGCCGGAAGGAGGAGACCCCGCGCATGACTATCGGCTCACGCTTCGATCCCAGCCTCTACGCCATCGTCGACCAAGCGACGCTTCGATCCGCCACGGCCCCCTCCCTTGTGGAAGAGGCGATAGCCGGCGGCGTGACGCTGTTGCAGGTTCGAGCGAAGGGACTTGACGACGCAGGGTACCTGGACTACGCGCGCGCCGTGGCGGCGGCCGCATCGCGACACGGAGTGCCGGTCCTGGTAAACGACAGGGTGGACATCGCCCTGGCCGTCCGCGCCGACGGAGTCCATCTGGGAGAGGGCGATCTGCCCCCGGCGCTGGCACGACGGTTGATGGGCCCGCGGGCCGTGATAGGCGCCACGGCCCACAGCCTCGAGCAGGTGCTGGAGGCCGAGCGGGCCGGCGCCGATTACATCGGTTTCGGGTCGATCTACCGCAGCCCCAGCAAACAGGTGGTAGCGATCCAGGGGACCGAGGGAATACGTGAAGCGAGCAGGCTTACAGGGCTTCCGATCGTGGCGATCGGGGGGATCACCGTCGAACGCGCGGCGGAGGTCATAGGGGCCGGCGCAGACGGGGTAGCTGTCATATCGGGCCTGTGGTCGGCCCCCGACGTGGCGGCGAGGGCAGCGCAGTACGCCGACGCCATCGCCCGCGGCCGCGCCGGCGGGTGACGGCCTAGAGTCTCTGGGCCCTGCGGAGCAGCACCAGGCCCAGGGTCAGAAAGAAGACATTTCCAATCCAGGCCGCGACCGGGGGCGGGAGCGTGCCGCTGTTGCCCAAGGCCTCGCCGGCTCTGATGAAGCCGTAGTAGAGGAAGCTTATGCCCAGACTGAGGCCCGATCCGATCGCGATGCCCCCTCTGTGCACCGTTCCTGCCAGCGCCGTCCCGATCAGGACTACTATCAAGTTGGCGAAGGGGAACGCTATCATGGTGTGAAGCGAGACCTCGAGCTTTCTTGTGGCGCCGCCGCTCTCAGCCACCCTGTCTATGTAGCGGGCGAACTGGAGAACGTTCATCTCCTCGGTGGTCTTCTCGTCTTCGGCGAAGTCCTCCGGCACCTCGGATATCTCGGGGAAGCTCCTGGCGTTGAACTGTTCGGCTCGCTCGCCCTCCGGGCCGAAGGTGCGCTCGAAACCCACCGTGAAAACCCATTTCTCGCCGTCCCAGACCCCCCGGCGGGCGTCTATTCTCCTGACCAGAGTCTGCCCCGAGAAGTCCTGAATGACCACGTCCCTCATGGTCTTCTTGATGACGTCGTATCGCTTTATCAGGAAGACCCTGCCGCCCTTGCCGAGGTAGTGCACGTTGCGCCTCTCCGAGACGGTCGGTCTGACCCGGTTCATTATCTCATAATCCCACAGCTCCTGCTTCTCGGTGGTGCTGTGGGGCGCGGCGAAGCCCCCGAGCGCGAAGGAGACCAGGCTCATGAACACGGAGAAAAGTAGCACGGGGGTGTAGATCCGGGTCAGGCTGAGCCCCGCGGTGCGCATCGCCACGATCTCCCTGTGCCTGGACAGCTGGCCGAGCGATAGCAGGCAGCCCAGAAGAAGGGAGGTCGGAAGCACGAGGATGAGCACCATGGGCAGCCCGTAGGCATAGTAGAGAAGCACTTCCTTCAATGACGCGCTGTGGTCTATGAAAGTGTCGAGCTTCTCGAATACGTCCACTAGCAGCCAGATCACGACCAGGGCCGAGAGCCCCAGGGAGCTGAACAGGGCAAACTCGCGCAGGATATACCGGTCGAGGATCCTCATTCACCGGCCCTCCCGGAGGCCGGCTCCGGTTGAGGCTCCGCCTCGGAGGGGGGGACGGACCCCGGGTCTGCTTCGTCTTTGCGGGCGCCCCCGCGCTCCGGGGCGGCCGAGCCGGATAGGTATAGCTGGCAGGACCGCATGACCAGAACGACCCCGGCCAGGCCGAGGGCCATATTGGGCGCCCACATCGCGAGCCAGGGCTGCAGCAGGCCGCGGTCCGAGAGCGTCTCCCCGCCCAGCAGGCACAGATAATAGAAGATGAAGAAAAGGACGCTTGCGAAGCCTATGGCCGGACCGCTCTTCTTGGCCATCATCCCCAGCGGACCGCCGACCAGCACGAAGACAATGCAGGCGAAAGGCACGGAGAACTTCTTGTGCACCTCGACCAGGTAGCTGTTCATCCTCTTTCGCAGCGTGGAGCTTTCCAGCAAGAAGGACTGGATCTGCCTTCTCTCTCGGGGCCGCACCGACGGCTTGAGGGTTCCCACGCCCGGGGGGCTGAAGGCTGTCTCGGGGATGCCGAAGGTGATCCGCAGCGGCGCTTTTATCGCCGAGACGTTTCGTCTGCCGCCCCCGAGATCCTGTCTGGTCACAGGTGACCTGAAATACTCCTGTACCGTGTTGAATCCGTGCTCGGAGAGAGTGGAGTACAGGGCGCCCTCCACGCTTTCTTTCTGGCGCCGGAGCGCGTCCACCTCCTTGAGCAGGGCCGGAGTGGACATCTCCCTCTGGCCTCTGTGCAGGCGCCTTGACCTGGCGCCCCCTGTGTCCGCCGGAATGTTGATGACGTGGGTCTTGAAGACGGTCTTCCGGTACTTGCCGGGAACGTCGGGGTCGGGGATCGAGTGGATCTCGCCGTCGTGCAGCTCGAGACCGAGCGTCCTCCTGTCGCTGGAAAAGGAGGCCCAGCCGGTTCTCGCCACGACGGTCGTGGGCGGCAGGTCGGGGGAGGTCCTGTCGTAGATCATCACGTGCTCCATCCTGCCGCTTCTATCGTCCAGCCGGCCTATGTATATCGTGTATCCTTCGAAGTCGTCCATGAATACGCCGGCCTTCAGTTGGACGGTCGGCTTCTTCTGGCCGATCTCGTAGAGCAAGGTGGCGAAAGCGTGATTGCTCTCGGGAAGCACGTAGTTGTTGAAAAGAGCGAGCAGCACGGCCACAATGCCGGCGGCGAATGCGGGAGGGGCCAGGGCCCGCAGGAGATTGATGCCGGCCGCCCTCATGGCGGAGGTCTCGTTGTCCTGGGACAGCCGTCCGAAGGCCATCAGCGACGAGACCAGCACCCCGCAGGGCACGGAGAGGGCGACCATCCACCCGAGACCCAGGACGAACAGCTTGAGGACCTTGTCGGGGGCGATGCCCTTGCCGATCAGTAAGTCGAGATAGTCGTAGAGGAGATCCAGGGTCAGGATGAAGGTGACCACCCCGAAGCCCATAAAAAACGGGGAGATGTGCTCCCTCAGAATGTACTTGTCCAGGATTCTCATGCCTGAGCGATCCCTTGAGGTTGCGGGGCGGGCCCACCGGACGGCGCCTCTATGCCCTTTTGTGAGTCAATAGGCCGCCTCTGTCTGCGTCCGCCGGCAGCCGGCCGGATCTTCCGGAGCGCCGGCCCCCTGCTCCGGAACAGACCCGGCGCGCCGGTGTTTGAGGAAAAGGGGAAGAGCCGCGCCCTCGGCCTTCTGCTGTGTCTCGAGACTGTATAAGTTTATGAGAACAGACGGTTCAATACAAGGCGGTTGCGGCGCATCGCCCTGTCCGCTGGTTTCGTGCCTCCGTTTGTCCTGCGGGTTCGAGGCGTTGACCGTTTCAGGCCAGAGTTGATACGATTGATAATGGAGCCAGGTGCTGGAGTAATAATCTGTTTCAAAGCCCCACTGAAACAGGCCCTCGGCGACTATCCCGGAAAGGCTTGGTTGATGTTTCACCCTAGGCTGAGAGCTGCGGGCCGCCTTATACCTGCGGTCGTGGTTGCCCTGTTCGTTTTCCTGTGCCTGACGGCGGTCTCCAACGCCGCCGTGGCGCAGGAGACCGGGCAGGGGGGCGCCGAGACTCCCGATGCCGGCGCCCAGGCTCCCGATGCCGACGCCCAGACCGGCGATTCCGAGACCGAAGCGACAGGTGCCGGGACGGAGGCCCCCGATCGCGGGACGGAGGAGTGGGCCTCCTCCTGGCTCTGGGACTGGAGCGATCCCTACCAGCCTGAGACCCTCCTCCTATGGGGAGGAAGAGGCGTTTTCCTGCGCAATGCGGGCAAGCTGAGGGAGCCGGTCTCGATAGAGAGGCAGGTGATACTGGATCTCAGCACAGGTTCGGTGAGAGAGCTGGCGCTTTACAGGGGCGTGCAGACCCGGGTCGCCGTTCCCATTACCAGAGAGCAGTACGGGCCGCGTCTTACGGGACAGAGCCTGCGCACGCACTGGGAGGTGTACGGAAGGAGAGGGCTTGCGGCCCAGGCCGCCGAGCAGGCGCCCATAGGCACACTGAAGCTGGAGCTTCCCGTCGAGATCCCGAAGACCATACAGAAGATCATAGGCCGGGGAAAACCCAATCTGCGCGTAAGCGGCAGCGAGGCAATAACGATCAGCGGACGCAGCACCTGGGAGGTGGACCAGAAGGCGAGCGAGGCCGGGCGCCAGTCCAAGTTTCCGCAGCTCAACCTCAAGCAGCAGCTCGCCGTCAACGTCTCGGGCGAGATCGGCGACAAGATAAACGTCGACATAGATCAGAACAGCCAGGAGAGCCTCGCCAACAGGATCCGGATAAACTACAGGGGCTACGAGGACGAGATCCTCCAGGCGCTCGACCTGGGAAACACCAACCTATCGCTTCCCGGCGCGCAGTTCGTCAGCTACAACGGCCGGCACCAGGGGCTCTTCGGCGTGAAGGCCAACGCCAGGCTGGGCGACCTGGACATGACCCTCATAGCCAGCAAGCAGGAGGGGCAGACCGGCTCCAGCCGTTTCGTCGGAAACTCCACCGTCAGGACCACGAACATAAGCGACGTCAGCTATGCCGCGAGGACGTTCTATTTCATGGGCGATCCCAGGGAGTGGCCGTTTACAAACGACGATGATGAGTACGGGAGCGTGGACCTTACGACGCTCCAAGTGTACCTGGACGACGCCATCGCCCAGAACGACGACAAAGAGGGCCGCATCACCCTCGAGGGAAAAGCCCACATCTGGGAGGGGCAGTACACCGTCATCGAGACACAAGGGGGCGACTCGGTCATCGTCCAGACCGCGCCCATAGCCAAGAAAGACGACGCCGCGCAGGGCCGGTTCGACCTGCTCATCAACGGCCAGGACTACGAGATCATCTTCTTCTACCAGGACTGCCCGACTATCTGGCTGAAAAGGTCGCTCGGCGACAACGAGATCCTGGCCATCGCGTACGAGTACGACGATCCGGCCCTGGGAAGGGTGCAGGTGGGCGACACGGACGTGGCCGAGGGCGAGCCGCTCGACCTGCGGCTTCTGAAGGCGCCGACGGTCGACCTGGCGACTACGACCGATGGGTTCTACGACCCAGCGGGCCGGTTCTTCCCGACCACCCGTTACGAGATGAAGAACATATATCATCTCGGATCGGACGATATCCTCGACGAGGGCTTCGATCTGACCATATATCCGAAGAGCGGCGACATAAGGGACAACGATCTCGACGGCACGCCCTACACCCAGCTTCTGGGCCTGGACAGGCTGGATCAAAACGGCCTTTCAGCGTTCAACGGCGGAGGAGCCGACGGCGAGATAGACGTCTATCAGGGATCGGTGTACCTGGACCTCGGCCTGGTGGTGTTCCCCGATCTGCGGCCCTTCGACCCCGACGAGGTCGATCTGAAGTTCTGGCGCCGCTACTTCTTCCCCGAAGGCTACTGCAGGGGCGGCGGCGGAGGTTGCGAGGAGCCCTACGAGGAGCCTCTCGCCGGGGAGGACGCCGTCCGGGAGATATACGACAAGAAGAACATCAAGGTGAACGAAGACACCGAGTACGTGATGACCGTGGAGTTCAGGTCCAACCTGTACGGAGAGACCATCTTTCTCCAAGGCAGCATCATCGAGGGCTCGGAGACGGTGACCGCCAACGGGCAGAGGCTGGAGAAGGGAAGGGACTACAACATAGACTATGGCACGGGAACCGTCACGCTGATAAGCGACGTCGCAAGGGAGAGCTCGGCGGACCTGGCCATAGACTACTCCTACAAGCCCCTCTTCGCCCTGGGACAGCGGACGCTCTTGGGATTCTCGTCCAGCTACAGACCCGTTGATGACTACGCGCTTTCGACCACCTGGATCTACGAGAGCAAGGGCGCTACGGAGAGACGTGCCAAGCTCGGGGAGGAGCCGTCGCTGACGGTAATAGGCGACGTGGCCGGGTCGATGCGCAAGACCCCGGCGTCTCTTACGCGCTTTGTCGACATGCTTCCCTTAATAAGCACCGACTCCCCATCCTCGATCAATCTCGCGGGCGAGATCGGGATGAGCTTTCCCAATCCCAACACCGAGAACCACGGTTACGTGGAGGACTTCGAGGGAACGAAGGACGATTTATCGCTGGACCTCTCCAGGGTGAGGTGGTTCTACAGCAGCGTTCCGGACGCTATAGCGGACCCCCTGATGAAGGCCGCGACAAGGTGGTATAACCCGCGGGACGACAGGCGGGTCAGGGCAGACGATCTCCAGCCCGAACTCACCAGCGTCGAGGCGGACGACTCCGTGGAGTCCATCGAGATCGACGTGGACCCCGGGCAGTGGGGCTCGAGCTCCTGGGCCGGGCTAACCCAGATGGTCTCCTCCACCGGGGCGGACTTCTCACAGAAGCAATATATCGATTTCTGGGTCAACGACGAGTTCATGGACCGGTACGCGAGGGACCTGAGCCTCAACCCCGACTCGATCAGGATCTACATAGACGTCGGCTCGGTGAGCGAGGACGCGATGTGGGACATAACCGCGCCTCCAAACGGAGTTCTCGATACCGAGGATGAGAACGGCGACCAGGTGCTCGACGACTCCGAGGTCCTGAACGAGGACACCGGCCTGGACGGAATACTGTCTCCTCAGGAGATCGGGCCGAGCCAGACCGGCGTGCAGGCCGAGGGGGACCCCAACGCCGACGACTACGACCTGGATCCGGATCTGCGCGACGAAAACGAGAGCAAGTTCCTTCGAATCAACGGCACGGAGGACAACGACAGGCTGGATACGGAGGACCTGAACCGCAACAGAAGGCTCGACGTGCGGAACAGGTACTACCAGTACACCGTTAACCTGGCGGACAGCACCTCGCGCTTCCTGCTGACCGAGATCGAGGAGGTCGGCATTCCCACCGGCTGGCGGCGCTACCGGATCCCGGTAAAGGGAGGGGCCGTGGACACCGTGGGAAGCCCCAGCCTGGACAGCGTCGAGCACGTGAGGATATGGTTCACCGGATTCAAGGTCCGATCCAGGATTCAGGTCGCTAAGATGGCGTTCACCGGGAACAGATGGACCAGGCAGGGAGTGGCGGACACGTCCGGCACATTCATCGACGATCAGGCCCTCGACGCCCGCGGCGAGAAGTTCCTGGTGGGAGTGGTCAACAACAAGGAGGACATCAGATACGCGCCCCCGTTCGATCCCGGAGAGGACGGCAACATAGAGCGCCGGGAGCAGTCTCTGCATTTCAGCTACCAGAACTTGGAGCCCGGTCACACCGGACTGGCGTTCAGGGCCTTCGATCCGGCCAAGGACTTCACGCTGTACCGGGAGGTCAAGTTCTACGTTTACGGCGACCGTACCGAACCCGACATGGGCTTCATGGTGCGTTTCGGAGACGACAAGAACTACTACCAACTCGAGGTGCCGATGACCTTCGGTTGGCAGGAGGTCGTCGTGGACCTTCAGGCGCTCACAAGTCTGAAGAGCCCCGACATTCCGGACAGCATGGTGACCGGGAACCGCACGCTGTCGGTTGTGGGAAACCCCAGTTTCACCCAGATCAGGAGGATATCGGCCGGAATCGTGAACAGGGGCAACATGTTGGAGAGCGGTGACGTGTGGTTCAACGACGTCAGGCTCGGCGAGGTCAGGCGAGACGTAGGGATCGCCAGCAGGCTCAACATGCAGATGTCCCTCGCGGACTTCATGAACATCTCCGGAAGCTACGACGGCCAGGACGAGGACTTCCTGGCCATAGGACAGAACAGGGGATCGGGGATCGACAGGAGAAGGCTCTCGGTGGCGGGGAAGGTCAACCTCCACAAGCTGGTCGCGCCGCTTCGCCTTACATTCCCGGTCTCTTTCAACTGGTCGGAGAACAGCAGCGTGCCCGAGTTCAGGACGGGCGACGACCGCGAGCTGCTGCCGGACCAGATGGGCGACGAGCGGAGCCTGTCGAGAAACACGTCTTTCAGCGCGGACATAGCGCGGGCGCCGTCGAGGAACCCTCTTCTCAGATACACCATCGACGCCATGAGGGCCAGCGTCCAGTGGAGGAAGAACAGGTCCGTGGGTCCGGTCAGAGCCGATACCACCGAGGTGGTGACCACAAGGCTTCGCTACGACATCTCTCCCCCGCAAAAGAGGCTGGGGTTCATCCCCGGGATCGACCTGGCTTACCTGCCCTCGAATTTCTCGGTCTCCTTCGTGACCTCCGCGGAGACCAGATCGTCCTTCGACAAGGACGCCGGCGTTCAGACCAAGAACGTCACGCTCAAACCGGCCAAGATTCAGCTCGACACGGGATACAGGCCCGTGTCCTCCCTCTCGGCCAATTACTCGCTGACCAGCAACCGCGACCTTCTGAGAAAGAGACCGGTGGATTTCATGGGCGGGCTCAACATAGGGAGCGAGCTGAACAGACAGGAAAGCGTAAGGGCGAGCTTCAGCCCCAGGCTGTTCTGGTGGCTGGGCTCTCCGTCTTTCAACTACTCGGGCAACTACAGGGAGAATCACAACCCGAGCCTCACCACCGAGCAGGACAAGCAGAACGCCGAGACCAGGCGCACGGTGAACAACTCCAGCAACTACAGGATGGGCGTCAACGTGCCCTGGGGGCGTTTCATGGACATCGTCGCCTCCGCCGGGAGCGACACCGTGTCGGCCGCTTCTGCGCTCGGGTTGACCAAGGCGCTTTTCGGGGCGCTCGGCGGATTCAACAACATTACCGTCTCCAGGACGGTTTCGGACAACAGCTCCTACAATGGCGTCTACGGCGTGCCCGACCTCCGTTACAAGCTGGGCTTGACCAGCGATCTGGGACGCGAGAGCAGGCCCGCGCCCAGCGCCGCCCTCTCGCTGGGCACGAGCAAGATGACGGAGGCCAGGACCGACGGGTCGCTCTTCAAGGACTATCGCGTCTCGGTGGCATATTCGCGCGAGGACAGGGAGACGGAGAACACCTCGGGCAAGTCGTTCGACAGGGTGATATCTTGGCCGGACGTCAAGTTCGACGTGACGGGCCTGGAGTCGAAGCTCGGCCTCGGAGACTATCTTTCGAGGCTGACGGCCCAGTCGGCTTACGCCGGCCGCAGCACCAGGAATATCGCGCAGGGAGGCAGACAGAAGAACGTCTCGGAGGCCAGGAACTGGCGGCCGCTGTTGTCAATAAACGCCGTCTTGAAGGGGGGCTTGAGTACGACCTTTTCAGCCAATCACGGCTCCGAGGAGCGGACCAGCTTCAACGCCAACACGTCCCAGAGCCGGACGCTGACCACGACCGCCTACAGCTTCAACCTGCAGAAGACGATCAGGGGCGGCGAGGGGGTGACCCTGCCGTTCGGCAGGCAGACCAGGACCCAGAGGACGATAAATGTCACCTTGAACGTCACTTACAACAAGAACAGGGCCGATCGTCAGACCGGCGCGGGCACGCTGCTGGTGGACGCCGATTCCGACAAGTTCAGGGCGGTCACCAGGGGGACGTACAACTTCAGCAGCAATATGGTGGGCACTCTGGACTTGAGCTTCGATCAGACGAGGAATATGAAGACCCGTAGGACCATCCGCGGCGTGGCCGTCAACGCCTCCGTCAGGCTCAGGTTCTAGAGCCGTCCCCCCCCGCCCCTTTTTTTGGTTGCAAGGTCCTTTCGCATCATTTAAGGTATTTGGCGAGTGGGAAGAATCCCACTCATTCAAGTTTTGGGGCGAAAGGCCGTCTTCGCCTGCCTGGGCCTTTCCCGGGCGGATCGGCCCAGATGCGGTCGCCAGGCCGGCTCGGGAGGGGCAATCACTTGAGACGAAAAGAGTTGGCAAGGCTCGAGGAGCTTGCCATCGAGGCCGTCTCCAGGTCCGGTGTCGATTTCATCGATCTGGAGTACAGCGCCGGCGGAACTCCCGTGCTCAGGCTGTTCATAGACAAGGACGGCGGCATTACGATCGACGACTGCGCTCGCGTGAGCAGGGCGATGGGAGATGCGCTGGATACGGAGGATCCTCTGCCCTACAGCTACAGGCTGGAGGTTTCCTCGCCCGGCGTCGATAAGGCTTTGAAGGGCGAGCGCCATTATGAGAGATACAGCGGCCGCAACGCCGTCTTCGTTCTGAAGCGCCCGTACGACGGACACACGACGCTCAGCGGCGAGATCGGCGGCTGCGAAGAGGGCGCCGTAATTCTATGCACAAAGTCCGGGGAGACTATCAAAATTGAATTCGATGACGTGGCGAGAGCCAGGCTCGACGAGGATCCCTGGGAGATAGCGAAAGTGAAGAGGAAGAAAGGTCATGCCGGCTAACTACGAGCTTCTTGACGCGTTCGGTCAGTTGATGAGAGAAAAGAGCGTGGACAAGGGCGTTCTTATCGAGACCCTCGAGGCCGGCCTGCTGTCGGCCGCCAGGAGAAAGTACGGCGCCTCGTCGAACATCGAGGTGAAGTTCGACGAGGAAAGCGGCGCAATAAAGATGGCGCTCCTGAGAAACGTGGTGGAGCAGGTCGAGGACGGCCAGTGCGAGATAGGTCTCGAAGACGCGGAGAAGATCGATCCTGACGCCCAGGTGGGGTCCGTCGTCTCGCAGCCGCTTGCGGTGGAGGAGTTCGGTCGCAACGCCATTCAGGCCGCCAAGCAGGTCTTGATACAGAGAGTGCGCGAGGCCGAGCGGGATAAAGTATATGAGATATACCATGACAAGATAGGCACGCTGGTAACAGGCACCGTGCAGCAGGTGGACAGGGGAAACGTCATCTTGAAGCTGGATCGGGCCGAGGCCATACTGCCCGCCAAGGAGATGATGAGGCGCGACAGGTACAGGCAGGGCGATCACGCAAGAGCGATCGTGCTGTCTGTCGACAAGTCCGCGAAAGGCCCGCAGGTGGCTCTTTCCAGGACGAAGCCGGAATTCGTGCGGAGACTCTTCGAGAGCGAGGTCCCGGAGATCGCCGAGGGAATCGTGGAGATCAAGGTGATATCGCGCGAGGCCGGCGCCAGGTCTAAGGTCTCGGTAAGCTCGAACGACGACAAGGTGGACGCCGTGGGGGCCTGCGTGGGAATAAAGGGCACCAGGGTGCAGTCCATAGTCCGGGAGCTGGGGGGAGAGAGGATAGACGTCATCTCCTGGAGCGTTGATCCCAAGATACTGGTTTCACGCTCGTTGAGCCCGGCGAAGATCGGCCACGTGATTGCCAACGAGGCCGAGGAAAAGCTGACGGTGATCGTGGCCGACGACCAGCTCTCCCTGGCCATCGGCAAGGGCGGACAAAACGCGCGGCTCGCGGCGAAGCTCGTCGGATGGAAGGTGGACCTGGTCAGCCAGTCCGACTACGACAAGCGTGAAATGCTGGACGCCGCCACGAGAATCGATATCGATAAATTGGAGGGCGTGGGGCCCAAGCTCGCCGAGAAGCTGGTGAAAGGCGGACTGGAGACGGTCGAGGACGTCCACAAAGCTTCGATGGAGGACCTGCTCGCCATCCCCGGAGTCGGCGAGAAGACGGCCGAGAAACTGAAGGTCATAGCTGAGATAGCTTATAAGGAGGCGAGAAAGGCGGCCGAGGAGGCCCGCCGGGCCGCGGAGGAAGAGGCCCGGCAGGAGGAGGCCCGCCGAGCGGCGGAGAAGGAGGCCCTGGAGAAGGAGGCCCTGGAGAGGGAGGCGCTGGAGAAGGAGGCCCTCGAGAGGGAAGCCGGCGAAGAGGCCGGAGAGGGTGCGGAGCAGGAGACCGCGCCGGATGAGGAAGAGGTCGCTGCGGAGGGCGCCGGGGCGGCGGAGAAGGCCGGAGAGAGCGCTGAGGATGACTCCGCGGAAGAGACCGCGGACGAGGACTCCGAGCGCAAGGAGCCGGTTCCGTCACAGGCCGATTCGCCGGACGAGACATCGGACCAGGGCGACGTCGGCGCCGGGGAAGAGGATGAGAAGGCGGGCCAGGTCGCGGAGCCGGAGCCCGGAACGGAAACTGAATAGCGCTGTGAGATACCTGCAAGGGACAGTGGTATTCCAGCGGGGGTGGTTTTTTTGAACAAGGTGCGCGTTTACGAGGCAGCTCGAGAGTTCAAGATATCAAGTGAAGCCCTGCTCGAAATCGTTCGATCTCTGGGCGTTCCGGTAAAGAGCCACATGAGCTCGATCACCGAGGACGTCGTAGAGAAAGTAAAGAAGAAGATCGATCAAGAGAAAGAGGCCGTAAAGAAGGAATACGCCGAAAAGCGCGAGCGCGAAGCCGTAGGCGCGAAGCCGCGCAAGAAAAAGAAACAATCGGCTTTCAAGCCCGCGATGGAGGTCAAGACTCCCGCCAAACCGGCCGCCGCAAAGAAAAAGAGAACGGTCGACCAGGCGGCCATCAAGGAGAGCGTCAGGAAGACGCTGGCGACGTTCGAGCCCTCGCGCCGGACCAAGAGAAGGCGCCGCAGGGAAGCGGAGGGCGAAGGCGCGGAGGAGGAGGCAAAGGTCGCCCGGGTCCACGAGTTCATCACCGTGGGAGAGCTCGCCGGACGAATGGAAGTCAAGCCGCAGGACCTCCTGACCGCCTGCCTCAAGCTGGGAATACTGGCCAACATAAACAGGCGCCTGGACAAGGACAGCATAGTCGCGGTGGCGGACGAGTTCGGCTTCGAGGTCGAGTTCGTGTCGGAGTACGGTGACGAGGCCCTGGAAGAGGAGCCGGAGGGGGATGAGAACCTCGTGCCCAAGGCTCCCGTGATAACCGTCATGGGCCATGTGGATCACGGCAAGACATCACTTCTCGACTACATCAGAGAGAGCAACATAATCGGCAGGGAGCACGGGGGAATCACGCAGCACATCGGCGCTTACCAGGTGGACCTGCCGGACGGCGCGGTGACTTTCCTGGACACGCCGGGTCACGAGGCCTTTACCGCGATGAGGGCGCGTGGGGCCCAGGCCACGGACATAGTGGTCCTGGTGGTGGCCGCGGACGACCGGGTCATGCCGCAGACCATGGAGGCCATCGACCACGCAAGGGCGGCCGAGGTGCCCATAGTCGTCGCCATCAACAAGACAGACCTCCCGAGCGCGGATCCGGACCTGGTGAAGCAGGACCTGTCCAAGGTCGGGCTGGTCGTCGAGGAATGGGGCGGGAAGACCGTATGCGTTGAGATCTCGGCGAAGACCGGAGAAGGGGTCGAGAAGCTGCTGGAGATGATCCTCCTGATGTCCGAGATGATGGAGCTCAAAGCGGCGCCCGACCGGAAGGCGCGAGGCGTGGTGGTCGAATCGAAGATGGACATAGGTCGCGGCGTCGTGGGCACGGTGCTGGTGCAAGACGGCACGCTCAAGATCGGGGACCCCTTCGTCAGCGGGGCTTTGAGCGGCAGGGTCCGCGCCATGTACGACGACAAGGGACGGAAGTTGGACAAGTCGGGGCCTTCCACGCCCGTCGAGGTGCTCGGGTGGTCCGGCATGCCTCAAGCCGGCGACACCTTCATGGTGCTTGCGGATGAAAGAGAAGCCAGGTCCGTGAGCTTGAAGAGGCAGCAGCTTCTTCGCGAGCAGCAGATGCGCGGCAGGAAGATGCTCACCCTGGCGGACCTCCAGGAACGGATAAGGGAGGGGCAAGTCGGCCAGCTCAATCTGATAGTAAAGGGCGACGTGGACGGGTCGGTCGAGGCGATAACGGACTCGCTGTCCAAGCTCGGCACCGAAGAAGTGACCACGGAGGTCATTCGAAAAGGGGTGGGCGCGGTCAACGAGGGTGACGTGATCCTGGCGTCCGCCTCGAACGCGGTTATTCTTGCTTTCAACGCCAAGGAAGATCCCAGAGCCAGGGAGCTGGCTCTTAAAGAGCACGTGGACGTACGCCACTACGACGTCATATACAACCTGGTCGACGACGTCAAGAAGGCCCTGAGCGGACTCCTGAAGCCGGACACGCGGGAGGTGGTGACCGGCGAGGCGGAGGTCAGGAGGGTATTCCGCCTCTCGAGGGCGGGGACCATCGCCGGTTCCTACGTGCTGTCGGGGAGCATTCCCCGCAATTCCCGCGCGCGCGTCAAGAGAAACGGCGAAGTCGTATTCGAGGGCCGCATCTCCTCGCTCAAGCGCCTCAAGGATGACGTCAGGGAGGTCGCCAGCGGATTCGATTGCGGGATCGGGCTGGAGGGCTTCGACGGCATTCAGGAAAAGGACATCATCGAGGCATATAAGGTGGAGGAGGTAGCCAGGACCCTGGAGTGACCGCATGGTAGTGGGTGTAGCCACAATCAAAGTCCACCTGCCGGGAGCCGGATCGCTCAAGGGTAAGAGGGCGGTTCTGAACAGCGTGAAAGGAAGGGTCCGCAGTAGGTTCAATGCCTCCATTGCCGAGGTGGACGACCTGGACCTGTGGCAGAGAGCCACCCTCGGCGTCGCCGTGGTCAGCAACGACCGCGGCCACGTGAACTCCTTGTTGGAAAAGATAAGAGCGACCGTGGAGAGTGAAGGCAGACTGGTTCTTATCGACTACTCCATTGAGCTCGACTGAAGGAATGATGATACATGTCAGGCGGACCATCAGCCAGGCAGCGTAAGGTAGGATATCTCCTACAGGCTGAGATAAGCGAGATCGTTCGTGACAAGATACGAGATCCCCGACTAGGGTTCCTTACCGTGATCGATGTGACGGTCAGCAGGGATCTGAGGCATGCATCCGTATTCGTGAGCGTGCTGGGCAACGAAGAGGAGGGCGCCGTCGCACTCGGCATTCTCAACAGGGCTTCCGGGTTCGTCAGAAGCGAATTGGGCGGTAGGGTGGAGCTCAAACATGTTCCGGAGCTCAGGTTCAAGATAGACAGGTCCGCCGAGCACGGAGTGCACATATCGGAGATGCTGAAGAAGCTATTCGACTCGCATTGAGAGAGCCCGTGAACCGCCTCTTCGCGCCGTCCATGATCTCTACGATCGGTTCAGGTAAATGAAAAATACGTCTTCAGGGCCTGAGCTGCCCGGTGGCGGCGGGGTGATCCTGGTGGACAAGGCCCAAGGGCGCACCTCGCACGACGTCGTGGCGGACCTAAGGCGGTTGCTCGGCACCCCCAGGGTCGGACACACGGGCACGCTGGACCCCATGGCCACGGGCCTGCTCGTGATGTGCGCGGGAACGGCTACTAAGCTGAGTTCCTATCTCTCCGGGCAGGACAAGGAGTACCTGGGCGCCGTCAAGTTCGGAGAGATCACCGATACCCTTGACGCGACCGGACAGGTGGTGGAGCGAAGGCCGCTGGACGGAGCTCTTGACGAGGCCCGTCTGAGGAAGGCGATGTCCACGCTGACGGGCGAGCTGGAGCAGGTGCCGCCGATGACGTCCGCCGTGAAGGTCGGGGGCGTGCGGCTTCACAAACTCGCTCGTAAGGGGCTGGAGGTCGAACGTAAGGCCCGCACCGTGAAGGTCGAGGCCTTCGAGCTTACGGGAGTCGGCGAATACTCGGCGACCTTCCGCGTGGCTTGTTCCTCGGGCACTTACGTCAGGTGCCTGGCTTCGGAGCTGGGAAGGATAATGGGTTTCGGCGCTCATCTCAGCGAGCTGCGCCGGATCAGGGTCGGCCGTTTCAGCGTAGGGAACTCGACGACTATAGACGCTCTACGGGAGAAGGGGCCTGAGAAAGCGTTGAGAGACCACATGATCGCTCCGGCCGAGGCCGTGGGGTTCCTTCCGTCCGTCATCCTGGATGCGGCGGGTGTGCGGACTGTCCGCCACGGCGGGTCGCCGCCGCCGGCTTCCGTATTGCGATGGGACACTCGAGGCCCGCAGAGCACCGGTCCGGTGAGAGTTCTGGACGGCCGTGGAGAGCTCCATGCGTTGGCGGTGATGGACCGCGAGGGGGACGACGGAAGACCATTGAGCATTCGGCCGGTAAGGGTGCTGACAGGCGCCGGCTGAGGCTCCAGGGGGGTGTGACCTTCTTGAGGGATATGGCGGTGACCGTGGGGGTTTTCGACGGGGTGCACAGGGGGCACAAGGCGATCCTGGACATACTCGTCGCCGAGGCCCGGCGACACGGCCTGGGGACCGCCGCCGTCACGTTCGACCCCCATCCGGATGAGGTGGTCAGGTCCAAGGTGGTGCCGCTTCTCACCACCATAGACGAGCGCGTCCGGCTTCTGCGCGAGTATGGATCGGGCCAGGTAAAGGTGCTCGCGTTCGATGGAATGCTCCGCGACACCTCTCACGAAGTGTTCGTGAGGGAGGTGCTCGTCGAGGATATGCGCTGCAAGTTCCTGGTGGTGGGCCCCAACTTCGCCTTAGGTAAGGGCCGCGCCGGAACCGCCCGGGCCTTGGAGGATCTCGCCGGGCGCCTGGGATTCGGCTTCAGGCAGGCCGATCCGGTGCATGTCGGCAGCCGCCGCGTCAGCAGCACGTGGATCAGAGATGAGATCGCGGCGGGCAGGGTGGAGCTTGCCGCGGAGCTTCTTGGCAGGCCTTATCTGCTTGCGGGCAAGGTGCTTACAGGCGCCGGTAGAGGAAGAACCATAGGGTTTCCCACAGCGAACCTGGGCCTACCGCCCGGGAAGCTGCCGCCCGGCCCGGGAACCTACGCGGGAGCCGTGGCGGTGAACGAAAGCATAAGGCCGGCCGCCGTGAACATCGGCTTCAGGCCGACCTTTCGGGACTCCCCCGACGGGGGGCTTACCATCGAGGCGCACATCCTTGATTTCAAGGGCGATATAGTGGGTGCCGAGATGGAGTTGTTGATGCTGGCGAGGTTGCGGGACGAGAGGCATTTCGGAGACAAGGACGCTCTGGCGGACCAAATAAAACGCGACGTCGACCAGGTCAGGAGGATCGTGGGACAGGAGTACCTCTCGGGCGGCAGGGGCGCTCCCTGGTGGGGGCGCAGGGCCGGCAGGATTTAGCTTTACCTTGGCGTCCCTGAGATGGTATGTTCTGTCTAATATCAGCGATAAGCGAATAAGTCAAACGGCATATCGCCGAAGTGAGTGTGGAGGAAAAATGGCGCTCTCTAAGGAGGCAAAACAGACCATCATAAAGCAATTCAAGCTTCATGATGCCGACTCGGGATCACCGGAAGTACAGATAGCTCTTCTGACCGAGGAAATCAAGCTGCTTACCGAGCACTTTAGGGTCCACAAGACAGACCATCACTCCCGCAGAGGTCTGCTCAAGAAAGTCGGGCAAAGGCGTAAGCTCCTGGACTACCTCAGAGACACGAAGTTCGAGCGTTACAAGACGGTATTAAAGGATCTGGGGCTCAGGAGATAGCCACGCCGTTCCCTCGTCGGAGCGCCTGCACTCACCCATCGTCAATCAATTGGAGGTGCAATTAGATGTCGCACTCGGTACGCGTTGATATCGGCGGCCGGACCCTGTCCATTGAAAACGGGGCCGTTGCCAGGCAAGCGGACGGAGCCGTATGGGTCCGTTACGGTGACACGGTGGTTCTGGTTGCGGCCGTCGCGGCCAGGGAACCGTCATCTCTCGATTTCTTTCCCCTGCTGATGGACTACAGGGAAAAGTCTTACGCCGCCGGACGCATCCCCGGAGGCTTTTTCAAGAGAGAAGGGCGTCCTACGGAGAAGGAGACCATAAGCGCCAGGCTGATGGACCGGCCTATACGGCCGCTCTTTCCCAAGGGATTCAAGAACGAAGTGCAGGTGGCGGCGATAGTGCTGTCCTCCGATCAGGAGAACGATTCCGATATTCTGGCCTTGATAGGCGCGAGCGCCGCGCTGAACGTCTCCGATATTCCCTTCCCAGAGCCCGTCTCGGCGGTGCGCGTGGGCAAGATAGACGGTAAGTTCAGAATCAATCCGACGTTTTCGGAGCTGGACGATAGCGTCATGGACATAATCGTCGTCGGGACCTCGGAGAGCATCGTCATGGTCGAGGGAAGCGCCAAGGAAGTGCCCGAGGCCGACCTTATGGAGGCGCTGAAGTTCACGCATGAATACATCGTACAGATAAACGAGATCCAGAACGAGCTGGTGAAGCTGGCGGGCAAGCCTAAGCGTCAGTGGGAGGCTCCTCCCGACATATCCGGCATGAAAGAGGACGTGACATCGCGGTACCTGGAGGAGATCCGCCGGGCGAACGCCGTGCCCGAAAAGGAGCGCCGGCAGGAGACCATGGTCTCCATCAAGGCGAGAGCGATCGAGGAGCTTCTCGAGAAGTATCCGGAGTCGGAGATCCTCATCGGAGATGCCGTCGAGTCCGTGGAGAAGGACGAGCTCAGGAGGCAGATCCTGGAGGAAGGCGTGAGAAGCGACGGTCGCGGCCTCGACGATATACGCAATATCGAGTGCAAGGTCGGAGTCCTCCCCAGGACGCACGGCTCTGCTCTATTCACCAGGGGCCAGACGCAGAGCCTGGTGGTCGCTACCATGGGCACGTCCAGGGACGAGCAGCGCGTGGAGGAGCTGGAGGGCGAGAGCTGGAAGAGCTACATGCTTCATTACAACTTCCCTCCGTTCAGCGTGGGCGAGGTGAGGCCTATCAGAGGTCCCGGCCGGCGCGAGATAGGACACGGTGTCCTGGCCGAGAGGGCCATCGCCCCGGTGATACCGTCGGACGAGGTCTTTCCATATACCCTGCGCCTGGTATCGGACATACTGGAGTCGAACGGCTCTTCGTCCATGGCCACGGTCTGCGGCGGAAGCCTCGCGCTCATGGACGCCGGCGTCCCGATAAAGGCGCCCGTCGCCGGGATCGCCATGGGTTTGATCAAGGAGGCGGACAAGACGGCTATACTGACCGACATTCTCGGCATTGAGGATCACCTGGGCGATATGGACTTCAAGGTCACAGGGACCAGGGCCGGAGTGACGGCGTGGCAGATGGACGTCAAGATGGGTGGAATCGGAATCGGCTTGATGGAGCAGGCCCTGGAGAAGGCCCGCGAGGCCAGGAACAGGGTCCTCGACGAGATGGAGGCGACGATCCGCAAGCCGAGGTCGGAGATATCGCCCTACGCCCCGCGGGTTGTAGTGCTCCAGATCGACCCCGAGAAGATCAGGGACGTGATCGGTCCCGGCGGCCGGGTGATCAAGAAGATCACCGAGGAAACCGGCGCCGATATAAATATAGATGATTCCGGCGAGGTGAAAATATCCTCGCTTACGGCCTCGGGAGGCGACAGGGCCGCACAGATGGTCAGGGACCTGACGGAGGACCCGGAGATCGGCAAGGTGTATCAGGGCAAGGTCAAGAAGATAGTCAACTTCGGCGCGTTCGTTGAGATCCTTCCGAACAGGGACGGCCTGCTTCACATCTCCGAGCTGGACGTCAGGCGAGTAGCCAGAGTGGAAGACGTCGTGAAGGAGGGCGATGTTGTGCTGGTAAAGGTTGTCGGTGTTGACAGGGAGGGAAAGATAAAGCTGAGCCGGAAGGCCGCTCTCAGTACCGAGCCTTTGAAGACGCAGGGATAACAGGCGTGCGGGGCATGGGCCACGCACCCGTCTCGGAGGAAGCGGCTAAACATGTACGAGACCGGCTTTCGCAAGGAGACACTGCCCGGCGGAATAGTGGTTGTCGGCGAGCCGGTGGACCACGTCAGGTCCTTCTCCGCCGGCGTTTGGATAAGAAGGGGTGCCCGCGACGAGGGTGAGCGCGACGCGGGCATTTCGCATTTCATAGAGCACATGCTCTTCAGGGGGACCGTCCGAAGGGACGCCGCGCAGATAGCCTCGAGCCTGGAGTCGCTGGGGGGCCATCTAGACGCGTTCACGGAGAGAGAGTGCACGTGCTACTACGCCAGGGCGATGGACGAGCACTTCGATGTCGCCCTGGATGTCCTGTCCGACATAGTCTGCCGATCCGTATTCGATCCCGGACAGATAAGCAGAGAACAAAGAGTGGTGAGGGAGGAGATCAAGAACCTGGAGGACACTCCGGACGAGTTGATCCACGATGCCGCGGCCTCCGTGGTCTGGAGGAACCACCCGATGGGCTCCTCCATCCTGGGCAGGATGGATACGGTGTCGTCCTTTACCCAGGCGGATCTACGGGCCGCCTTCGCCGAGAGATACGTTCCCTCCAACGTCGTCGTGTCGGCTTCGGGCCGCTTCGAGTTCGACAGGTTGGTCGATCTTGTCGGCTCCGGTTTCGGTCTGCCTGCCGGGGACGGCCGCCCCAGGGCGGACGACGTGCCCGACTACGCCAGAAACGACATGGTGCAGGAGCGGCCGCTGTCGCAGCAGTACATATGCATGTGCAAGCGGGGATTGGGCTACGAGGATCCGCGAAGGTACGACCTGCGTCTTCTCAACACCGCGTTCGGAGAAGGCATGAGCTCGCGGCTTTTCCAGAGGGTCAGAGAGCAGGCCGGGCTCGCTTACGCCGTCTACAGCTATGTGGAATCGTACAGGCGAACCGGGCTGTTCTGCATCTTCATGGGAGTCGCCGCCGAGAAAGCCTCCTCGTGTATGGAGATGGTAAGGGAAGAGCTGCGGGAGCTGGCGGCCGCCGGGTTGTCCGCGGAAGAGCTTGATTCCGCGAAGGCGCAGCTCAAAAGCGGCCTGAGTCTCAGCCTGGAGAGCATGGGCTCGCGAATGAGCCGGATAGCAAGGAGCGAGATATACTACGGACGGGAGCTTCCTCTCGACGAGATAATCCACAACATAGACGCCTGCACATTGGACAGCGTTACGGAGACCGCCAGGCGGCTTGGCCTGGGTGAAGACGATTTCTCGATCGTGGCGCTCGGCCCCGCGCCCGCCGCCGGCATGGGAATCGGCGCCGCACCTGGCATTCCTTGATCCCCGCTTGCAACATATAGCACTGCTTATCTCTTACGGCACAACCGCTTGTAGTTGGGTGCTTTGCCCCAACCATGTCGGCCGAAGTCCATGCGCGCCGCCACGGGGAGCCCGTCTCCGCCGGCTTTCCGGACCGGCGGGGACGTGCGCAACGTCACCTCACGCTCCGCGGTCCGGCAGTCGCCGTTCCCGCGTTGACAAATGCGCCTGGAAGTGTTAGAATACTTTACGTTAGAGCGTTGGGGGATCTGCGACATCAAGCTGCACGGCCTCTCGATCCGCGTGTGCCTCGCTTTGTCTCAAGCGCCGCCGGGTGGATCGATATAGCTATTATTAGTCTTTTCGGAGCTGAATGGTCCTATTGAGAACCGGAGGGGTTCCATCTCGCATCCGGGCCGCAAGGCGATGCGTCATGATGTATATCGCATACCTTAGAGCATGAGTGAGGAGGCGTCAAAACAATGGTGTATCAATGGACACGTTCGAGGGCTGCTCTAGTCGCCGCGGCGGCGCTTGCGTTGGCGGTCACCGCCGCGTCGATCTCGGACGCGGAAGGGGCGCCGGGCGGCAAGGCGGTGATCGAAGGCTCCGACGAAGAGCCTCCGGTCCTGATATGCCCTCCGGACACCATCGTCGAGTGCGATACGGAGCCCGGGATCTTCGGGTATCCGGAGGTCTACGACAACTGCGATCCGGATCCCGCCGTCGAGTACAGGGACGAGATCGAAATAGGCAGCAGGTGTCCCCAGGACAGGTTGATCCGAAGGACTTGGATAGCAAGGGACGCCGCCGGCAATGTGTCGGCCTGCATGCAGAGGATCGCGTTCATCGACACGACGCCGCCCGTCATAACGGCGCCCGACACCGTGGATATAGATTGCGTCGTAGGCATCCCCGGTCGCTACGAGGACGACATCCAGGCCGCGGACAACTGCGGGGAGGCGGTTCTGGTATGGGTCAGGGACATCCGCCCGGGCGGGTTCGACTCGGGTGGATCCGGTCCGTTCGAGCTTTCCGCGGTCGAGACGGAGGCCGACGAGTCCTTGCCTCTCGAGCCTCTGCCGTGCGGGGCCAATTCGGAAAAGCCTTACTGCATCCAGTACGCGGGCCGGGTCTACAAGGCGGTCGACGAGTGCTGCAACGAGGCCGAGCACTTGATCGTTTATAAGGTATTCGACAAGACGCCGCCTGAGATTCAGTGCCCCGAGGGGGGCGTCGTCAGTTGCGCGAGCGAGATACCCGAGCCGGACGTCAGCGTCGTGACGGCCTCCGATATCTGCCACGAGGTACGTGTAACCCACTTGGGCGACGAAAGCGACGGCCGGTCCTGTCCGGAGACGATAACCCGCACCTATCAGGCTATGGACGAGTGCTGCAACGTCTCGCAGTGCACCCAGGTCTTCGTGATAGACGACCAGGTGCCGCCGGTCATCGCCTGCCCCGGTTCGATCCACGTCGAGTGCGGCGGCGAGATCCCCCCGCCCGACATCGGCCTTGTCGAGGCCGAGGACAACTGCGGGGGACCGGTGTTCATAGAGCACGTGAGCGACATCGCCCTCCAGGCCGGCAAGAACCTGCGCCTCGCCACCATGGATGGGCAACTGGGGGTGCCCGAGAACGGGATTATTCGCACCTACCGGGCGACGGACGAGTGCGGCAACCCATCGGAGTGCACTCAGATCATAACCATCGAGCCCTGCGACCAGCCGTGCACGTTCTCCATGTGGGACTGGGGCGCGTGCTGTCCCGAGGACGAGGCGCAGAACCCGCAGTCCACGTATCCGGCCTGCGTGAGAGACCGCTACTTCCAGCAGATCTTCCCGGACGGCGTTTCGATAGGCGACACTGCGGGAGTCTATGAGGGAGACCCGGGCTACTTCGCGGCCCTGTGGACGAGCAGCCAGGCGGTGCAGGATTTCCTGCCCGCGTTCGGCACTCCGGGGCCTTTGACCGGGGACTTGGTCGATCCGGTATGGACCGAAGCGGGCGCCCTGGCCGGCCACATTCTCACGTTGAGACTCAACAGGGAGTACTCGCACGCGGGCGTGTTCGCGGAGCTGTGTTTCACGGACGTGGTGGTGCCTTTAGGCGACTACGTCATCCCTCAGACCTGCGGCGTGTTCGCGGGGCTTACCGTGGACGAGTTCCTGGCCATTGGAGATCAAGTCATCGCGGGCAACCTGGGGGTGCTCGATTTCTACGGAGCGAGCCCTCTCGACGTCAAGGTGACCGCGCAGTGCCTGAACTACGAGCTCAGCGGCTGCGTGCCCGACTGCGGGGTTTCCTCGGTGGCCGAGACCTACGATGTGGAAGGGCTGGGGAACGGCCTGTCGGTCGCCGGGGAGTCCGGTCTCGGGTCCGCACCGGTCCGCTTCATCGTGTACCAGAGCTTCCCCAACCCCTTCGGCACGCGCGCCAACATCAGGTTCGGCCTGCCCGCCGAAGGCCTGGTGACCATGGAGGTGTTCAACGCCACAGGTCGCAGGATAGCCGTGGTGATGAACGAGCGCAGGCCGCCCGGCTTCCACACCGTTACGTGGAACGGGCGCGACGATAGAGGATACATGGTTCCGTCCGGAGTGTATTTCTACCGGGTCAAGTCCGGCGGACACTCGGACGTCAAGAAGATGATTCTGTCCAGATAGTATCATATGACCCTGCGATCGCATCGTACCGTCTCTTGGTGTTAGTGGAGTGCATTAGGCGGGGGACAGCCCAATCACGCTTGCGGCGCCCGCGGGGGATCGACCCGCGGGCGTCGCTCATTGCGAGCCCTGGGGCGTCACTCGATACACGTCCGCTTTCTCGCCGGAGTAGCGCGGGGACAGGTAAGGCGAGCTTTCAAAAGAGGTAAACTCCTCTGGTGTGAAGTCCTCGTGCCTTACGACCACGTAGACGTGGTCCCCGAAGCCCGCAAGCTCGCGGGCTTCATCGGCCGTAAGGCCGGGTTTCGAATACACCCTGTCGCGCAGCTCCTTGCGGCGTTCCATCTCGTCCCTGTCGTAGCCCCATTGGTCGGCGTAGGACTCCTGCCCCCAGATCAGCCTCCTCGGCCCCAGCACCACCAGCTTCACCCTGTCCTTGTTCTCGAGGAACACGGCCTCGCGCGGCGTGTTCTCCCTTATCCACTCGTACAGTCCCGTGCGTTCGGGCAACAGGCCCTCGGGCGCCGGGTCCGCCACGTAGGCCGCGTACAAGAGAGCCGCGTTGGGGGCTATGGCGACAGCGCAGAAGACGGAGAGCAGGGCCCGCCTGCCCACCGTCGCTCCTCTTCGACAGATGGACACCAGGCTCCAGCCGGCCAGGGGGGCGAGGGGCAGATAGGCGAAGTAGGGGGGCTTGTCGTACTTGTTGGGGCCGGGGAGGTCTATGCACAAGGCCACGATAAGGGCCGCCGCCGCGAGAAGTCCGTAGAAGTACCGCGGCTGACCCCGCTCCTTGAGAAACCGCGCGACCCAGGGTGCGCCGAGCAGAATCGCCGCCGCGCAGGAGATCAGGACGGCCGCTGTCTTCAATGGCGAAACGCTGAACGGTACGAGCTGCTCCGACTCCTTGGCGCCGGCCACGGACAGTATGTACGGCGCGGACAACGCCCCCACGGCCATCATCCACAGGATGTAAGCGACGGCGCGCCTTCTGTGCGATCGCGACGTCAAGGCAAGGGCCACAAGGGCTATACCCGCCGTCCCGGCGGCGGCCACCCCGGCCGGCGTGTGGAAAAGGACCGCCCCGGCCAGGGCCAAGGAAGCGGCGACCGCGTCCGAGCGCCCGGAGAGCGCGATATATCTGTACAGGAACAGGAAGAAGGCCACGCTCAAGGCGAGGCCGAGAGAGAACGCCGTGGCCACTATGAACTTGTCCAGTAGAAAAGGCTGGCTCCTGGCCACCGAGACGAAAGCCCTCATGGTCTCGGCGTCCAGCGGGAAGATCGAAAACTGCTGAGTGATCTCCTGCCAACCCCTGATCTCCCCGACGGCGGCCTTCGCGACCTTTATCGGGAGAAAGGCCCAGAAGAGACAGTTCATGCCCACCAGCACGAAGACGGAGGACAGCAATGACCCCCCTTTCGTCCCGCCAAGAGTCCGCGCCAGCGCCGAGGTGGCGATGACCAACGCTGCCAGCGCCTGGAGGTTGACAATCGCCATGGTCCAGGAGGCGTCGAGACCCGTGGCCTTCGACAATGCGGCCACATAGACGTGGTATAGCCACATGTATTGGAGTCCCATACCGCTGAAATAAGGATCGGTGGGAGGAAGGCCGAAGGCGTTTATCTCGCTTACCACGGCGCTGTGAAACCACGCGTCGGATTTCATCCGGGAGGCCTCGCCCAGAAGTGGAAACACAGCGAGCAAAGCGACCGCGACGGCGGCGATGAGCCATGTCCGCCCGGCGATTCCGCCGGCCTCCGAGGGCGGGGCCGCGGTGGAGACCTCAGAGCGGCTCGCGGCGGGGGAGAGCGAGGCCACCGCGAGGCCCGCGAAAACAAGGGACGCCGCCCGCGCCGCCGATTCGGTATCGAGACCAACCAGCATGGCCGCTGTCACCACTACCGCGGCCAGGAGGGGGCTCAAGCCCACGGCCGTGAGCTGGGTCTCCATGTCCAACCGCCCCGACCTCAGGAGCAACCCCAGAGCCAGCCCCGGCAGCACCGCGAGGCAGGCGTAACCGGCCGCTCCCGCGATCGCGGCCGGAACGGGCGCCCACCAAGCTATAGCGTAAAGGAGCCAGCACGCGGCGTACGCGGACGCGAGCGATAATCGCAGGGGTTGATTCAAGACGATTCCTCCGTGTCGACGCTTTCCCGGGGCGGGCCCGGTTCCGTAGAGGCTAACGTTTTCCTTGATCGGCGTCTACCGCCTTCGTATCATCGCCGGTGTCGTCCGCGACGGCGGCGGGATCTGCGAACGGCCCCGCGCCGTTCCGTTCAGTCCTCACCCCCCGGAGCCGCGATGTCTCTGAGACGAAAAGGGAAGATAGCCCTTGCGCTGCTCGTGGCGCTGGCGTTCGCGCTGAGGCTGGGCTATGTGCTGGCCAACCCCCAGCCGACAATAAAGGACGACGCTCTTCACTACGACGACATAGCGTCGAATCTCGCCGCCGGCAACGGCTTCAGCCTCTCCAACCAACATCTTCTGGAAGCGGACAGACCGGCCGACGGAGGTCCGGGGCCGACGGCAAGGCGCCCGGCCCTGTACCCGGTGTTTCTCTCGGGCATCTACGCGGCTTTCGGTAAGAACTACCTGCTCGTGCTGATAATCCAGGCGATCATGGGGACCGCCGCCTGCGGGCTGCTCTTCATGCTGACGAGGGACGCGCTGGGCAGTGACCGGGCGGCGCTCATGGCTCTAGCCTTGGCCGCGGTGTATCCGCCTTTCATAACCTACTGCTCCGAGCTTCTCACCGAGATTCTGTTTCTGTTCTTGACGTTGGCCGCCTTTCTAGCCGCGTACAGGGCCATAGTGAAAGGCGGGCTGTGGACCCCCGTGCTGGCGGGCGCTATTGGCGGCCTGGCCATGCTTTGCAGGCCCACGGCGCTCTTTTTCCTGGTCTTGCAGGCGCTCCTTGTAGCCGTTGCCGTAAGCGGTGCGGGCCGCGGGCGCAAGTGGGCGGGGCGGATGCTGCCCTATGCCGCGGCCTTCTGCCTGGTTGTCTCCCCGTGGGTGATCAGGAACTATGTCGTATTCGACGCCTTCATCCCCGGCTTCACATCGGCGGGGTACAACCTCTTCATGGGCACTTTCCCGGAAAGCCGCGGGCTCGCCAACGTGGACCCCGGAATGCACCCGAAGGAGCTTCGGGAGGAATTGGAAGGAGCGGGCGAGGTCGAGGCGAACGCCATATTCACGCGCGCGGCCATCGAGAACGTCAGGGATCACCCCTTCGAGTACCTCAAGCTCGTCGCCAACAAGACCCTGCGCGCTTGGTTCGTCATAGAGAGGGGAACCGTGTGGAGGCCTTCGCCCAGAAGCGTTGCGGTCCACGGCGGCCTCTTGATCCTGGCGTTCGCGGGGATCGCCCTGAAGTGGGGCTCGCGCCGCATAGGCGTCCTGCTGCTCGCGGCCGGGGCCGTCGCCTTCACGGGGTTCCACGCCCTCGTCGTGTCCAACTTGAGATACAACTTGCCCGCCGTGCCTTTCGCCATAGCTCTCGCCTCGGCGGCTCTGGCCGCCATCGCGGATAGGATGGGGGTCTATGGAGGGAAGGGCCCCTAGTCGAGCCGGGCTTCGCTTGCGGACGGTCGGGCCGGGGCCCTTGGCGCGGGCGCGGTCTCGGAGACGCTCGCCTTTCGCGCGAGGGTGCCGCGATCGATTCCGAGCAGCCTGGCGGCCTTGCTCTTGTTGCCGTTGCACACTTTGAGAGCGTGCAGGACATATTCGCGCTCGATCTCATTCAGAGGCCGGATCTCGGAGGACGCGGTGGCCGGCGCGGGAACGTGACTGACGACGTAGTCCGGGAGATCGTCTGGAAGGATCTCGTCCGTTCGGGACACTATGAGGGCCCTTTCCAGGACGTTCTGCAACTCCCTGACGTTGCCAGGCCAGTGGAACCGCGACAACCACTCGAGAGCCGCGCGGCCGATCGTCTTCTTCGGGACCTTGGAGGTCGAAGAGACGCTTTCGAGAATCTTGTCGACGAGGAGCGGGATGTCCTCCGCCCGCTCGCGAAGGGGCGGCATCCAGATCTCGACGACGTTGAGCCTGTAGTAAAGGTCCTCCCTGAACAGGCTGTCCTCCTTCGCCTGCTCCAGGTTCCTGTTTGTCGCGCTCATGACCCTGATGTCCACCTCGATGGTCTTTGTCCCGCCGACGCGCTGGAACTTCCTGGACTCGATCGCCCTGAGCAACTTGACCTGTAGGGCCGGGCTCAGCTCTCCTATCTCATCCAGCAGGATCGTGCCCCGGTGGGCCAGCTCGAACATGCCGGGTTTCTGGGACATCGCGGACGTGAAGGCGCCCTTTTCATGGCCGAAGAGCTCGCTCTCGAGAAGCCCCTCCGGGAGGGCTCCGCAGTTAACGCAGACCAGCGGGCCCGACGACCGCCGGCTCATCTTGTGTATGCAGCTTGCTATCAACTCCTTGCCCGTGCCGCTCTCTCCGCGTATGAGCACGGTCGAGTCTGTATCGGCGACCGCGCGAACAAGCTCTATCACCGATTGCATCGGCTTGCTCTTGCATACGATCTCCCCCTGCGTGGAAGGGGAGGCCGCCCTGCGCCGGAGAGTCTTGGCCTCCGCGATGAGGTCCTGTCGCTCGAGGACCCTGTCCACGAGGGCTTCGAGTCTGGCCTTTGACACCGGTTTCACGAGAAAGTCGAACGCGCCCTGCTTCATGCACTCCACTGCGTTCTCGACGCTGCCGTAGCCGGTGACCACTATGACGTCCGTCTCGGGGCACCGGGCCCGCACCTTCTTTAGTATCCCGACCCCGTCCATGCCGGGCACCTTGAGGTCGGTTATGATCAGTCGAAAGTTATGACTCTCAAGCAGCTCCGAAGCCTCCGCGCCGTCCGACGAAGCTTGCACCGCAAGGCCCTGCGATTCTATGCAGTCAGCCAGAAACTCTCTGGAGAGCGCATCATCCTCTATGACAAGAACATCCTTCATGCCGCCTACCCGTCCGCTCTCGGACCGCACCGTCCAGTTTCGCCTTTCTCTTGGTTCGACGTCATGCCCCGCACCCGGCCCGTGGCCGCAGGAGCGGAGCCGTCCGGCCCCTTGGCGCGCCCGCCGGCGAGTGGGGCTCTCGGGGCGACCGCATGCGCTGAAAGCACGACGCGCTCCCTTGCGCGCGAAAGGGGAAGCCTGACCGTGAATACTGCTCCCTTTTCGGCGCTTTCCAGGGTGATCCGTCCGCCGTGCGCGCGGACGACCTTGTCCGAATGGGCAAGGCCCAAGCCCGTGCCTCCCTCCTTGGTGGTGAAGAAAGGCAGGAAGACCTTCATCGCCAAGTCCCCGGGGACCCCCGGGCCGCTGTCCGAGACCCGGACATAGGCCTCGTCCTCTCTCCCGCCGGCCTCGACCTCCACCGTAGCGCCCTTGCCGGCGGCCTCGCAGGCGTTGAGCAGCAGGTTCAAGAACGCCTGCCTGAGCTGGAGCGCGTCCCCGTCGACGCCCGCGGACCTGTCCAGCTCGCCTATCGAGAGGGAGACCGAGCCCCTCGTCTTTTGCGGGAGCATGTCCAGTGCGGACAAAACGATCTCGGCCGGCGAGACCCACGACTTTTTCAGCTCCGGGGTTTCCGTGAAGCCCAGTAGCTGCCGCGTAACGGTCTCGAGGCTGGTGACGCCGCGCTCTATCTTCTGGGCGATCTCGGCCTCTTCGGGGCTTCCCGTCAACCGCTCTCGAAGCATGGAAGCATGGCCGGCGATCGCGGTAAGTGGGGTCCTCAGCTCGTGGGCAAGCGTGGCGGCCATGGTGCCCAGGCCCGACAGGGTCTCCGCCCTTACCGTGCGCTGTTCCAGGTCCCTGATCTCGGACTTGTCTTGAAAGACGCAAACCGATCGGGTGGGAAAGCCCTCAGGCAATGCGAAACAGCTCATTACCAGCCTCTTCGTCCGGCCGCCTCGTCCCCCGGCCAGACGTGGCACACGATGGAGTACAGCACAATGGAAAGCACTGAGGAGTATGCGCATCCGGCTACCGACAAGGTTATCGCGGAGAGCATAATCTCGAACGCGTACAGGGGATAGAAGAAGCTGGACGGACCGCCCGTCAGGTATATCAACCAGGACCACAGGGCCAGGTCCAACGGGATCTGTACCCACTTGATCTGCGGGTAGAAGATCCTCCTTGCCGCGAGCCCGTAATAGAGCACGTTGAGCAGCACGGCGAGACCTATGGGTACGAAGGGAAGCGCCGGCGCCCCGGGTTTCATCGAGGTGAGCCAGTATATCACCCCGGCGGCGGCCACCATGAACTGCCTGGCGAAAAACGCCTGCTCGTGCCGTTCAATGGCCGGCAGATGTAGGGATAAGTCCATGGTCGGAGGCGCGCTCGATCGAAAGAGTGAAAGACATAGACCCACAACAGCTACGGCTCGTGGAAAACAGAGCCATGACAATCTCATCGACTATTGTCGAATGGTCTCCTCTGCAATGGGGAAAAGAGGAAACTCCCGCAAGCTCACTATATTATAGCAACACCGCGTCGCTAAGTCAAGGTCTAAAAGGACGTTAAAGCGATCTTTTCTGTGATTTCGTTCATGACCTCGGCGGGCGCGGCGGTGATGATGTCCTTACGGAGCCGGTCGTGCGCGCGGCCCGCTCTTCTTTCCGATGGGGAAGGACATTGATGATCGGTTTCCGGCGACACGCAACGCGCGGGGGCGAAGCGGCCGCGTTGACAGCTAAGGGGCGCGATGATAGGATGATGCGTCCTAAAGCCATCCCGGCCCGGTACTTCATAAAGGAAGCGATGGCTTCATTCCTCTTGGATTGGAGAGGCGGGATTGTCAGGGAGCACCTCTGCGAAGAACAGGCGGCGGAAGGCAGGTGGGGGCGCAAGGGCCGCCACGGCCGGCGGATCGGACTCCCGCTCCTCCAAAAGGCTGGTTCGGTGGCTGTCGGCGACTCTCGAAACAGAGTACGGGATCCCAAAGCCGCAATCGAGAAGCTCTCCTCTCGAGATACTGATAGAGACCATCCTCTCGCAAAACACCAACGATGCGAACCGCGACGCGGCCTTCCGCCGCTTGAAGAGCTCTTTTCCGTCCTGGGAGTCGTTGGGGAAAGCGCGGCTTTCCCGCATCGAGACCGCCATAAAGCCCGCGGGCCTCTTCAGGCAGAAGAGCAGGTCGATAAAGGGCCTTTTGAGATACCTTAAGAAAGAGCACGGCGGCCTGGACGGTGGGTTCATCTGCGGCATGAGCAGCCGGGAGGCCATAGAGGAGCTGACCGCCTTAAAGGGCGTGGGGATCAAGACGGTGAGCATCGTACTGATGTTCGGTTGCGACAGGGACGATATCTTTCCTGTGGATACGCACGTGCTTAGAGTGTCCAAGCGACTGGGGCTGCTTCCGGAGAGCACCTCGGCGGAGAAGGCCCACCTTATATTGGGAGATCTGGTTCCGCCGGGGGAGGGCAAGGCTCTTCATCTTAATATGGTACGCTTCGGACGTGAGATGTGCAGGGCGAGGATGCCCATGTGCAAGGTCTGTTTTCTCGCATCCCGCTGCCCCTGGCCGGAGCGCAACCCCGGCCGGTTCGGCCCTCGCGGCGGCTAGAGGAACTCAATCTTGCTGGCTTTCCGGACACGCCTGGTTCTGGGCGCTCTCTATATTCTCCTGACTATCCTTGTCCTCGACGGCGCGCTATGGCTCTTTCACGGCAGAGTGAAGTCGTACTTCGACGAGGAGCTCGGCCGAAGGCTCACGGCCATAGCGACGACCGTCTCACTATCGATAGACACAGACACGGTGGCCCGCGCCCTGGAAGGGCGGGCCACGGACGAGGAGCTGGACGGGCTCCACGGGTACCTGTCGGACGTGGCCATGGAGAGCGGCCTCGCGGGCCTCTATCTCCTGGATCTCGAGGAGAGGGACCTCCTGTGGAAAGGAGAGGCCGGAGAGCGGCCGGCCGTGATAAACCTCGATCCGGTGGCCGTCGCCATGGCCGAGGCGGGTTTGCCCGCCTTCTCCGAGACCTATCGGTTGGAGGATCTGTACTTCAAGTCGGGCTATGCCCCGGTCACGGCGTCCGATGAGGTAGTCGCCATAGTGGCGGCGGAGGCGGACGCCGCCTACTTCGGCATAGTGAGCCGTATCAGACAGAGCCTGTTGGCGGCAAGCCTCATAGGGCTGGGCGGCGCGGCGGTCCTCGGGCTTTTGCTTGTGGGCCTCGCGCGGTCCATCTCCAGGGCGGAGAAGGCCGTGGGGCGCGCCGACCTGCTCGCGACGCTGGGGCGGATGGCGGCCGCCGTGGCGCACGACATAAGGAATCCGCTGGGCATAATAGGAGGCGCAGCCCAGAGGCTGAAGTCGATCACGGCGGCGCGGCGGAAAGGCGCGCCCGGTGGACCAGGGGGGGCGGCTTCCGGGGCCGACCTCGACCGCCTGGCCTCCGAGGAGGCCGAGCTGCTGGATTTCATAACGGAGGAAGTGGACAGGCTGGACGCTATAGTGAAAGGCTACCTGGAGATGTCGCTGCCCGCGGCCGGCGTCTCACGGTGCGACGTCGGCCCGCTTGTCGAGCGGGCGGCCGGGATGTACAGGAAGCAGCTCGCCGAGGCGGGCGTGGAGCTGGAGATGGACTTGTCCGCAAACAAAGGCGGGCTGATCGTCGAGGCCGACGCCGCGCAGCTACAGCAGGCCTTTCTCAACGTGCTGAGCAACGCCAGGGAAGCCATGCCTTCGGGCGGGGTGGTATCTGTTAAGCTGTACGCGAAGGCGACCGACGCCGTGATCGAGTTCCGCGACAGCGGAGAGGGAATGTCCCGGAAGGACGTGAGCCGCGTAAGGGAGCCTTTCTTCTCGAGAAAGCAGAGCGGCAGCGGTCTGGGCCTGGCCGTAGTGGAGAAGGTGATGAGGGACGCCGGCGGAAAGCTGGAGATAGAGAGCGAGCTGGGCAAGGGAACGACTGTGAGAATCAGCCTGCCCACCCGCGAGGAGTGAGATCGGTGGGACGCGTTCTGGTTGTAGACGACGAAAAGAGAATGACGGTCATACTGAAAGGAGCGCTGGAAGAGGAGGGGCATTCGGTGGAGACCGCCTACTCCGGGCGGGAGGCTATCTCGAAGATCGGCTCGGGCGAAGGGGCCGATCTTGTCATCACCGACCTCAAGATGTCCCCTATGGACGGGCTCGAGCTGCTGCGGCGGGTCAAGGCGGAGCACCCCGGCACGGAGGTGGTGCTGATGACAGCGTACGCGGACGCCAAGACCGCCGTGGAGGCGATGAAGGGCGGCGCCTACGATTACGTGGTCAAGCCCTTTCATCTCGATGAGATAAAGCTCATGGTCTCGAAGGTGATGGAGCGCCGTGAGCTCCTCAAGGAGAACCTCGACCTGCGCGAAGAGCTGGCCGAGGCGCAGGGCTTCGGCAGCATCGTGGGGACGAGCGAGGCGATGAGGCAGGTGTTCGCCCTCGCATCCAAGGTCGCCGCGACCGACGCCACCGTCTTGATCACCGGCGAAAGCGGCACGGGCAAGGACCTTCTCGCCAGGGCGATTCACTTCCACAGCACGCGGGGAGACAGCCCCTTCGTCAAGGTGAACTGCGGGGCCGTGCCCGAGAGCCTCCTCGAAAGCGAGCTGTTCGGTTACGAGAAGGGCGCTTTCACCGACGCCCGAAGGACGAAGCCCGGCAGGTTCGAGACGGCGGAGGGAGGGACCATATTCCTGGACGAGATAGGCGATCTGCCGCCCGGAACCCAGGTCAAGCTCCTCCAGGTGCTCCAGGAGAAGAGCTTCACCAGGCTGGGCGGCAACGAGACCAGGACGGTGGACGTCAGGATAATAACCGCGACGAACCGCGACCTGGAAAAAGGGATGAAGGAAGGCTCGTTCCGGGAGGACCTGTATTACAGGCTCAACGTGTTTCCCATACACATGCCCGCGATAAGGGAAAGGCCCGAGGACATCCCGCTCCTCGTAGAAGCTGTCTTGAAAAAGCACGGCCACTCCCCGGAGAAGATAGACCCGCGGGCGGAAGCGCTGCTCTCATCGTATTCCTTTCCGGGCAACGTGCGCGAGCTGGAGAACCTGCTGGAGCGCGCCGTCATCCTGGCCGGCGAGGGGCGCGTCACCTCCGAGCACTTTCCTACCCTTCGCGCGGTAGGAGCGGGGGAGGGGCTGGAGGGCGGATCAGGGGCCGCCGCGCGACCGGGGGAGAGGGTGGGCGAGCGCACCGACATGAGCCTCAGCCGGTTGGAGCGCGACACTGTACTGAAGGCGCTGAGGTCCGCCGGCGGCAACAAGAGTCAAGCCGCGAGGCTTCTGGGCATAACCAGAAGGGCTCTTTATTCCAAGATGGACACGCATGGCATACCTGTCTCCTCCAAGGGTGAGGACGAGGAAGGGTGATCTCTCTGTACCTGCCGGTACACATCGGTCCGGGAAGGTACATGGACGAGAGGGACGTGCGCCGGCGCCGGAAGCGTAGGCGGCACAATACCCCTGTATATGTTTGGGCTGAAACGATTTAGCGCTGACATTTTCTTCGGCGGACTCCGGGCTTTGTGGCATGGAACCTGCCTTTACTCCAGGGCGAGCTAGGTAATGCGACGGCAGGTGAACCGAATCGTCCGCGCGGCGGGCGAGGGCAAGGGGCGCGGGGACGACGGGGGTCGCAACTGCGGGATCGAAGGTAGGACGGCCTGAGAACCTGGAAGGGGCTGTGAAGGAGATGAAAAGAGTAAAGCTCATAGTCACGATCGGAGCTCTGGCGATACTGCCGGCCGGTGCGTCCGAGGCGTGGTCCCAGGGTGAAGGCTCCCGGGCGCGGAAGGAGTTCGAGATCACCTGGAACGTCATAGAGAAAGTCAAGCGGATCGTCGAGGAGAGTGGAAACCGCAGGGCCGAGGATCCTCTGCGCCGCGCGATGGAGGTACAGAGGCGGGCCGAACGTGAGCTCGACAGGAACGCGGCCGTGTCCGGCATGCGCCTTACCCTTATCGCAAGGGAGTACGCGAAGCGTGCCGCCAAGATCGCGGGCGAGCTCTCCGAGAACAAGGAGTTCGTGTTCAGGCAGCTGGAGAGGACCCGCGAGATTCTGCGCCGGGTGAGCGAGGAGGCGGGCGGCCGGGACCAGGAGCGGTTCAGAGACCTCTTGAACAACGCCTTCGAGCGGCAGGCGCAGGCCGAGACCTCATTCAGGGAGCAGAGGTTCCGCGTGGCTTTGAGGATGACGCAGCTCGCTAGGGAGCTCGCTCACAAGGCCCTGGAGCTGACAAGGGGCGAGCCGGGGGCGGGCCCCGAGAGAGTAAGAGCGGCGCTGGGGAGGACCGACGAGGTGCTGGGGCGCGTAACGAGGGACCTACAAGGCGACAGGCCGCCGCTTCTCGAGGAAGCGTACAGGCTCCAGGACAGGGCCGAGCATCACCTCGAGGAAGGGCGCCCCGCGCCGGCCCTGAAGCTGACCCTCACGGCCAGGGATCTCGCCGGAAGGGCTATGAGAGAGGCCATCGAGGGTGACGGCGCGGCCGCCGTGGGTCAGGAGATAGAGGCGACCAGGGATTTCCTCGCCGGCGCCGAGGAGCTCGCCCGCGACAGCGGCTCAGAGGAGGCCATGGCGCTTGTGAGAAAAGGCTACCAGCACCTCAACAGAGCCGAGGATCATTTCGCCGGCGAGGATTACATGGCAGCGCGCGCCGAGCTCAAGGTCGCGAGGCGAAGCGCCGAGAGGGCCGTGGAGGTGGCCGGAGGGAGATAGTACGTGCACCGCTTTTCCGCCTCCGTTTTTCTAGTCGCCTCCCTCCAACTGTTCCTGCCCTTCCGCCCGGCGTCGGCCGCGGTGGGCTTTACGGGCCGACTGTCCCTTTCCACGGACAGCGCCGGCCAGGAGTTCCTTCAGGTCAACCTGGGAGAGATCCCCGGCACGATCGAGGCCCTCGAGAAGATACGGGACTCGGAGACCCGCTACAACGCGATCCTCGAGACCGACTGGGACTTTACGCTGTCAGACGAGCACCGCGTGCTTCTCGGCAACAGCTTCCGCTACGGGAGCGCTCTGGTCCGGGACAGGATCGAGCTGGGCTACAGGTACCGCTCTCCCGGCGGGACCAGGCTCGACCTCGACTCGGAGACGGACCTGGAAGAGGGAAAGATCTTCGACCGCGACGAGAGCGACGTGCGGCAGACCTTCATAGGGCGCTGGAACCGGCCGGTCGGAGGTTCCGGAAACAGGATCGAGGTGTACGGCAGGGCGGAGGTGAGGCGGGTCTCGGGAGACACGCTCTTTTTCCCACAAAGCCACAATCTCGGCAAGGCCAGGGTCACCTGGTTCAAGGACGTGGGTCTGCTCGGCAGCTTCGACATAGGCTACTCGCTCTTTGGGGTGGCGGTGGTGGACTCGGCGCCGGGCTCCTACGTGGAGCACGAGATGACGAGCGCTCTGGACGTCTACTCGGGCACGTCCGTGCACGTAAGCGCGCACGCGATGGGGACCCGTCGCGTGTACGTCAACTCCGACAACTCAGCCGCGACGGGGTGGGGCCTTCTCTCGCGCGGGAGCTTCCGGTACTCTCCCATGCTCGCCCTGGACCTGGAGGGACGTCCCTCCTTCGAGCTTGCGAGATACGACAGGCCCGATTTCATATACTTCGACTACCACAGGCTGGGGCTGGACCTGGGGCTTAAGATCCGCCCCGTGGATGAGATCGGGGTCGAGGCTTTCCCCGGCGTGGAGTTTCTGCGGGCGCCGGACTCCGACAGGGAGGACTACGACCAGGTACACGTGTCCTTCGGCGCCGACGTGATAGCCACCGGAATCTGGCTCGACGCGAGCTACAAAGTCGGCCGAAGGGATTACGCCTCGCCCGCCCCCCGCGACGAGCTGGAAAGCGTCCCCCGATCGGACTACACGTTCGGCGATCTGCTCTTCCTCGCGGAGAAGTCCCTGTGGGGGCCCTTCTCCTTCAGGCTGACGGCGAGCCACAACGTGGAGTGGCACGAGCTCCGCGAGGACGACGTCACGGTCTTCCTTCTCAGCAGCGAGGTATCTTACAGGTTCTAGGGGGAACCCGCACCCGCTACGACGGCGCGCCCGGAGGTCGCATCATTACCTCGACCGCGGCCCGTTGACCCGACCCGACATGTGTGGCATTCTCTGCGAGAGCACGCCGAGCAGATCCAGTCCAGTGAGGACAAAGCCACGTCGTGGTATTTGGGAGCAAGCTCGAAAGGAGTCTCACATGTCAGCGGACAAGGCCGTTGTGGACATCGACTTGTTCAAGCAGCTCGATCTCAGGGTGGCGAAGGTGCTGTCCGCGGAGAAGCCGGAGGGCGCCGACAAGCTCGTGGTCATGCAAATAGACGCGGGCGGTGAGGAGACACAGATAGTGGCGGGGATAGGCCCGTGGTACAAGCCGGAGGAGATGGTCGGCAAGACGATAGTCGTTGTGGTAAATCTAAAGCCCGCGAAGATAAGGGGGGTCGAGTCCAGGGGCATGCTCCTCGCCGCCATGCACGACAAGAACCTGGCAATAGTGACGCTGGACAAGGACCTGCCGCCGGGCGCGCAGATAAGCTAGACCGGTTCCGGTTGGGCGATCGCTTTGCCCTGGCGTTCCATGTGAGATGACGCAAGGCGCCTCACCCCTGCGCGCTGATCCCCCGGCTCCCCGAGGCTCCTTGCCCGCCCCGCGGGCTAGTTCAGCATGGAGAGCTGATCCCGGGCTATCGTGGCCTCGTCCGTGTGGGGGTAGAGGTCCACCACCTGGCGGAATATCTTCTTCGCGCTGGCCCTGTCGCGCACCTCGAGGTAGCTCATCCCGAGCTTCACCATGGCCCCGGGCACCTTGTCTCCGCGCGGATACAGGTCGAGCACCTTCCCGAACTCCTCTATCGCCCTGTAGTAGTCCCTCTGGGCGTAGTAGCACTCCCCGATCCAGTACTGCGCGTTGTCCGACTGCTCCGTGTCGGGATACGCCGCGATATATTGCTCGAAACCCTGGATCGCCAGATCGTAGTTTCCTCTCGTATAGTCGAGATACGCCGTGTCGTATATCTCATCCGGGGCCGCCCCCGGCATTTCCATTCCTTCCGCGGCTCCCGACCTTATCGTGTCCGGCTGCATCGTCTTCCAGGACGCGGTCTCCATCCTTCTCGTGAAATTGCCGACACGCTCGGTGCTCTCCAGGGTCTGCATGCGCAGGTACTCCAGCTCGGCCAGCATCTCATCCAGCCTGGTATGAGTGCCGGCCGTGGTCTCGCGGACGTACTTCTCCTGCTCCGAGACGCGTGCCTCGAGCTCCTCTATGCGCTCCAGGATCCTCTGCTGTCGCTGCTTGACGAGCTCCATGTCGTCCTGGGTCTTCTGAGTGTTGATGGGGGACCTCAGTATCTTCATCCCATAGCAGCCGGGCAACAACAAGAGAGACGCCAGGATGACGCACACAGGCGCAAGACGGCGCAGCCTCTCAGATGCCGAGGCCTTCCGGGCGGACAACTTGCTACGGGCCGATCGGTTTCTCATCTGGCGTCATCTCCTTCCGGGCGAGGGGCGTCGGGCTCTACTTTACGACGAAGTGGGCGCGCCTGTTCTTGGCCCAGGCCTCCTCGTTGTGCCTTGGATCCAGGGGGCGCTCCTTGCCGTAGCTTATTACCGAGATCCGCGAGGGGTCTATTCCGTAGCTCACCAGGTATCTCTTGGCGGCCAACGCTCGCTTCTCTCCGAGGGCCAGGTTGTACTCGACGGTGCCGCGCTCGTCGCAGTGTCCCTCTATGAGCACGTCAACCCACATGTTGCCCGTCAGGACCTCGGCGTTCCGGCTCAGCTTCTCCTTCGCCTCGGAAGTGAGCGCGTACTCGTCGTAGGCGAAGCGGATGTCCTTGAGGAGCAGGCTTATCTCTTCCTCGTCGGGCTGCTCGTCCGGCCTGCCGGTCTCCTCGGGAGGGGCCGTCTCCTCGGGCTGTTCTATCTCCTCCTCGGGCACGTCCCTCTCGCCCGGCTCCATCTCGGGCTCCGGCTTCTCGCCGCAACCGGCCATGGAAAGCAGGGCCACGGCGGCCACCACGCCCAGAACCAACGCCATGCTCGCAGTCTTCGATCCAGCTAGCCTCAATTTCATGTTCTCCTCCGCTCGGTGTCCCGGGCGACGGGCCGCACCATGCGGCCGCTCTCCCGGAGACGGGTGCTGCGTCCGGCTCCATGCCGGCACCTCTTTTGACCATCAGTCATCCAGACGCGGCGACCAACTGGGGCCGAAGCTCTCCCCGGGACCTCCTGATATTCTCCTCTGGCCGCTGCCGTCGTCGTTCATCAAGTATATCTCCCTGGAGCCCCCTCTCGTTGAGCTGAAGCACAGGTGCCTTCCGTCGGGAGCCCAACGTGGATTCTCATTGTTGCCGGCGTTCCATGTCAAGAGCTGTTCGGGCCCGCCGTACACGCTGACCACGGCTATCTCCATCCTGCCCTCGCGCCTGGACACGTAGGCGATCTTGTCGCCCTGCGGAGACCAAGCCGGCGAGTCGTTCAGGCTTCCCTCGTAGGTGAGGCGGCGCACGTTGGTCCCGTCGGCGTCCATCACGTACACCTGGGGGATGCCCGACCGGCTGGAGGTGAACGCTATCTGGCGGCCGCTGGGTGACCAGGTGGGCGACGTGTCTATGGCCCTGTTGAAGGTGACCCGCTTCGGCTTTGAGCCGTCGGGCTCCGAGATGTATATCTCCGCGTCGCCGTCTACGGTCATGGTAAAGGCCAGGCGCTCGCCGTCCGGGGAGAAGGCGGGGGCGCTGTTTATTCCCGGTCGCGACGATATGACCCAGCTCGTTCCCCCCGTCCTCTTTATCCCGTAGAGGTCGGGGTTGTCCTTTCGGTATCCGGTGAAGACTATGACCTCGCCGTCCGGGGACCAGGCCGGCGACAGGCACAAGGAGTTGTGAGCCGTGAGCGCCCTTTCCCCGTAGCCGTCGTAGTCCATCACGTGAAGCTCCTGAGACTCCCCGTCGGACGCTACGAAGGCTATCTTAGTCTGGGCTATGCCGCTCTCCCCGGTCAGGTAGTAGACTATGTCGTCCGCGAACTTGTGAGCCGCCTTGCGCGAGAGGTCCTCCGCGAATGTCCACCGCTTCACGAATATGGCGCGCCCGTTCGGGAACTCCTCGAGCCATCCCTCCAGGTAAAACCTCTGTCCCCTGCGCCCGATCCTTCCTCTGGCCACCGCCCGCAGGTCGGCGTAGGAGGTCTCGGGCCGCTCGAGCGAGAAAGGCACGAGATCGAAGAGGCCGGACAGGTCGAGGTCGTTCTCGAGCACGGAGTGGACCGCCTCGGCCACCCTGGCCTCGTCGGGGTCCCGCTCCACGGTTCTTATCCTCTCGAGCCCCAGCGGAATGGTGTACTCGCGAGTCTCCCTTATGGTGATGCTGACCTCGGTCTGCGCCGATGCCCGCGGCGGGGCCTGTGAGGACAGGACCATGACGGCCGCCACTAGCGCCGCCGCGCGGGCGGCTCCTGCAAATGTGCCTATCATCTAGTTCCCTCGTTGAAGACGAAGCTCACCTGAACGCCCAGGCGGTTCTCCTCGTAAGCCCTGGGCAGGGGCGGCGCCGGGTTCGAGTTCACGACGGCCCTGAGGGCCGACTGGTCGAAGAACCTGATCCCGCTCGACCCGCTGACGTCCGCCCGGCTTATGGTCCCGTCGCGGCTTATTGTAAATCTCACGACCGCCGATATGCCCTCTTCCTTTACCGGAAGCCCCGAAGGGGGTTTCCAGTTCCTCTGGATCTTGTCGCGGAGCATGGCCAGGTAGTAGTTGAAGTTGAAATTCGGGTTGTCCACCTGAACGCCTCCCACGGAGCTGGCCTGCTCGGTCTCCTCCTCCTCGGCGGTCTCGCCCGCGGGCTCGTCCGGGGGCTCGGGCGGCTGTTGCACGGGCGGCTCCTCCTTGGGCGCCGGCTTCTTCTCGGGCTCGGGCTTCTTCTCCTCCTTTTTCACCTCGGGGTTTATCTTGACGACTTCCTCTTCCTTCTTCTCCTCGGGCTCCACGTCCTTCTGCTTTTCCACGACCTTCTTGGGGGCGGGCTTCTTGACGGGCTCCTTCTCGGGCTCGGGCTTCTTGGGCGCCGGCTTCGGCCTTTCCATCTGCACGAGAGATACCTCGAAGGGGCCCTCGGGCATCTCCGGCCTGACGGTCCTGCTATAAGATATAGAGAAAACGGATATGACCACCACGTGGATGACGAGCGAGATCAGAATGTACTTTCTGAAGACGCGCTCGCTCTTGTCGTAGGCGTCGTTGGGGGGTTCCGTCAGAAATGTCCTGATATCTGCGAGGATCTTCTTCATATTCCCAGGGTTCCAGCGAGCGTGTTCTCCCGCGCCGCCGCGCCGCCGAACCGACCGGCTCGGGGGAGCATTTTCGGCCTCTTGCCACAAGCCGGCAGAGAGCTCCGCCGCGTCCGGCCGCGCTCCACGGCGGCAGCCTGCGCCTCCGCCGGCCCCGTGTAGGGGCCGTGGGAGCCGCAGCTCAAAATGCGCACACCCCGGTGAGAATGCCTCACACCCTGACGACATCCGATGCTCAGTCTACAACGGCATTACGCCGCGTTCAAGAGGGGAGTTGCGAGCATCCGGCTCCGGGGAGAGTCCGGGCCACACCGTCTGTTCCGGTGAGCCCTCGAGGCCGTAGCGGCGCTGTCGCGGGAGAGCCGGCGCGCCGCGCCGGCCACCGGGCGGGCGAGGACCGGAACGGGCCCGCGCCGCGCGGATCGGCGCCGCTGAGGGCGCGGCTCGCCCGGGGCGCGCAGTCGCGCACCGCCGGGCGCAGGCACGCTCTTTGGGCGTCCAAGACGGGCGCCGCAGGCCCGAGCGGGCCCGGAAGAGGGCCGCATTTTCCCTAATTCCATTGACAGGACGCCTTTCGACTGGTATTTTTTTCCGTACGCAATAGTGTGTCCTTTCCTGTTTATCCCTTGGAAAGACTAAGCCCTGCCGGATGGGTGTCCGGCGGCGTATATTTTGATGGGGGGGTGTTCCTTTGAAAGAGTACAAGACGTCCCAGTTGAGAAACATTGCCCTGGTATCGCACGCGGGGGCCGGGAAAACCGCTTTTGCCGAAGCCATGCTGCGCGGGGCGGGTGTGGTCTCGAGGCTGGGCCGGTCCACCGAGGGCAACACGGCCTTGGATTACACCGAGGAGGAGATAAAGAGGAACATCTCCATCAACCTCAGTGTGGCCCATATAGATTGGGGTGGATGCCGGATCAACGTCGTGGATACCCCGGGGTACGCGGATTTTGCGGGAGATATGGCTGCCGGGATGCGCGTGGCCGACGCCGCGGTCCTGCTCCTGAACGCCACAATGGGCGTCGAGCCGGGGGCGGAGCACGTTTGGGACTTGGCTGCGGAGAGCTCAAAGCCGGTCCTGATCTGCGTCAATATGATGGACAAGGAGCAGGCGGACTTCGACAAGACGGTCTCCCAGGCGCAGACCGAGCTGGGCGACAAGGCCGTGCCCGTGCTCCTGCCCATGGGCAAGGCCGACGGCTTCAAGGGGGTCGTCGATCTTGTCTCCATGAAGGCCTACGTCCACTCCGGCAAGGACGACGGAAGCTACAAAGAGGAGGAGGTCCCGGCGGACATGGCCTCGGCGGTCGAGGCGGCCAGAACACCGCTTATCGACGCGGCGGCCGAGAGCGACGATGAGCTCCTGGAGAAATACCTCGAATCCGGCAGCCTGGAGCCGGATGAGATCGTCAAGGGGCTAAGGGCCGGCGTAATCCGTCGCGGCCTGTTCCCGGTGGCGGCGTGCTCGGCCTACAACAATATCGGCGTGAGAGCCGTCATGGAGCTTGTGGCCGGCCTGATCCCGTCTCCGGAGGACATGCCGCAAGCGACCGGGGTGAAGCCGGAGTCGGAGGAGAGGGTCGAGAGAAAGCCGTCCGTGGAGGAGCCGTTCTCGGCGCTTGTGTTCAAGACCCTCTCGGAGCCCCATGTCGGCGAGCTTTCGCTGTTCAGGGTCTACTCCGGACAGGTCACGTCGGGGGCGGAGGCTTACAATCCCTCCACCCGGAGCGCTGAGAAGCTGGGCCAGCTCTACTACTTCCAGGGCAAGACCCGCGCCGAGGTCAACAGGATCATCGCCGGCGATATCGCCGGGGCGGTCAAGCTCAAGGCCACTCACACAGGTCAGACGCTCTGCGCCAAGGAGGCGCCTGTCATCCTGGACCCGATACAGTTCCCCGAGCCCACGCTTGAGGTGGCGGTCTCGCCCCGGCAGCAGGGCGAGGAGGACAAGGTGGGAAGCGGGCTCGCGCGGTTGCGAGAGGAGGACCCCACGCTCCACATGAAGGTGGACCCCGAGTTCAAGCAGACCCTCGTCTCGGGGATGGGCGATCTGCATCTCGAAGTTACCATGGGAAAGCTCAAGAGGCGATTCGGGGTCGAGGTCGATCTGAAGGATCCCAAGATCCCCTATCGCGAGACCATCACGAAGAAGGTCGAGATCCAGGGCCGCTACAAGAAACAGACCGGTGGCCGGGGGCAGTACGGCGATGTGTTTGTAAGGCTCGAGCCCAAGCCCCGCGGTGAGGGGTTTGAGTTCGATAACGCCATAGTGGGCGGCGTCGTACCCTCGAAGTACATACCTGCCGTGGAGAAGGGGATCATCGAGGCAATGGCCGGCGGCGCAGTCGCCGGCTGCCAGATCGTCGACCTGAAGGCGACCCTCTATGACGGCTCCTATCACTCGGTGGACTCGTCCGACATGGCGTTCAAGATAGCGGGCTCCATGGCGCTGAAGAAGGGCGTGCAGCAGGCCGGTCCGATGTTGCTTGAGCCCATAATGGAGATCGAGGTCCTCGTCCCCGAGGAGTACACGGGGGATGTGATGGGGGACGTGAGCTCCCGAAGGGGCAAGATCCTGGGCATGGAGCCGGCCGGCAAGGTGCAGCGCATCAGGGCCTTGGTGCCGCAGGCGGAGCTCAACAAGTACGCGACTCAGCTCAGGTCGATGACCCAGGGAAGGGGCACGCACAAGGTGAATTTCTACAGCTACGAGCCCGTTCCCAGGGAGATCAGCGACAAGGTGATCTCTGCCGCGGTGGAGGAAAAAGAGAAGTCGTAAGAGCGGAGAGTAGGTTCTTGGCCGTTCCGGGCCGTAGCGGTCTGTCGGCGGTCGGGCGGAGGGCGATCGGGCCGCGCACAGGCGCCCTGAACGGCGGACCGGCTGGAGGAATGAGGCCATGTCGGGTCATTCGAAGTGGAGCACGATAAAGAGAAAGAAGGGCAAGGCTGACGCGGCGCGCGGCAAGGTGTTCACCAAGCTGATCCGTGAGATCACGGTAGCCGCGCGTTTCGGGGGCGCGGATCCGGAGTCGAATTCGACTCTCAGAAACGCCGTAGCCGCGGCCAAGGCGGCCAATATGCCGGCCGCGAACATAGACCGCGCGATCAAGAAGGGCGCGGGAGGCCAGGATGGTGCGGACATCGAGGAGATCATGTACGAGGCCTACGCTCCCGGGGGCGTCGCCGTGCTGATAAAGGCGCTCACCGACAACAGAAACCGCACGACGTCGGAGATACGGCATATCTTTACAAAGCACAGCGGCAGCCTGGCCGAGGTCGGCGCCGTCGCTTACCTCTTCGACCAAAAAGGTCTCATAACGGTGGACAAGAACGCGGTCTCAGAGGACAGGCTGATAGAGGTGGCGCTGGAGGCGGGGGCGGAAGACGTCAGCGAGCTTACCGACGACGCGTTCGAGGTCACATCTTCGCCGAAGGGATTTCAAGGCGTGGTGGACGCCATTGAGAAGGCCGGTATCCCCGTCATGAGCGCTGAGGTGACACAGGTCGCCCAGACCAACATCCCGCTCGATGAAGACAAGTCCCGCAAGATCCTCAAGCTGATGGATGCCCTGGAGGATCACGACGACGTGCAAAAGGTCTACGCTAACTTCGACATTCCTGAGGAACTGCTTCAGAAGCTGACTTCGGAAAGCTAGTCAACACCCGGGGCGCGAGTGAGTATCATCTTCGGAATAGACCCAGGCAGCAGGGTTACCGGCTACGGGGTGATCCAAGGCGCCGGAAGCGCGATGAGTTGTCTGGGCTTCGGCAGGGTGGTCACGCCGGCCTCGGCGTCAAGGGCCCAAAGACTCGAGAAGATATACGAGGGACTGATCGCCGCGATAGAGACCTGGCGGCCGGATGTGATCGCGGTGGAGACGGTGTTCGCGGGAAAGAGCGTGAAGAGCGCTCTGGAGGCGAGCCACGCCAGGGGGGTGGCCCTGCTGGCAGCGGCGAGAAGCGGCGCCCTGGTCTGCGAGTACTCGCCTGCTGAGATAAAGAGCGCCGTGGTGGGCAACGGATCGGCCACGAAGAGCCAGGTGCAGTTCATGGTGGAAAGGCTGCTCCGGCCCGAGGAGAAGCCCAGCGGCGACGAGGCGGACGCGCTCGCCGTGGCGGTGTGTCACCTGAACAGGGCGACGGGGGGCTAGGCGCGGGGGTTCACGCTCCCGGAGAGGGCATTGGCCTGGGGGCACGCCGCGCCGCCTGTGATGTCGCGCGCGCTGGACGTATTGGCTGCCGGCAAGCGCTGGGCGCGGCTCGCGCAGGTGACCGCGGATGCGCTGGAAGTAGCTGCGCGATCCC
>CAZHEV010000002.1:143183-268015 GCA_964531335.1 uncultured bacterium
CTGAGCGGCCCTTCGGCCAATGCCCTCTCCGGCCAAGCGCGTCCCAGCGGCCGGGTGCGATTATTGGCCTGGGGGCACGCCGCGCCGCCTGTGATGTCGCGTGCGCTGGACGTATTGGCTGCCGGCAAGCGCCGGGCGCGGCTCGCGCAGGTGACCGCGGATGCGCTGGAAGTAGCTGCGCGGTCCCCTGAGCGGCCCTTCGGCCAATGCCCTCTCCGGCCAAGCGCGTCCCAGCGGCCGGGCGCGATTATTGGCCTGGGGGCACGCCGCGCCGCCGGCCAGAAGGACGATTGCACGATGATAAGCACAATCAGCGGGAAGCTCATAGAGAAGAAGCCCACGTCGCTCACCGTGGAGGTGGGCGGCGTTGGCTACATGCTCCACGTTCCGCTTTCCACGTACGACGCGGTGGGCGAGGTGGGCGATGAGGTGCGGCTCCTCACGCACCTGAAGGTGCGCGACGACGCGATGGAGCTGTACGGTTTCGCCAACTCCGAGGAGCGGGGGCTCTTTCTACTTCTTCTTTCTGTAAACGGAGTGGGCCCGAAGGCCGCGCTCAACATACTGTCCAGCTCCCGGCCGGCCGCGCTACACGAGGCGATTGGCGAGGGGGACGAGGACGTGTTGAGGTCCATACCGGGGATCGGGAAGAAGATGGCGGGCCGGCTCATAGTCGAGCTCAAGGAAAAACTCAGCCAGATACCGCTTCCGGGACGTGAGGCGCCCGCAGAAGGTCCGGCCTCGGGGGGCAAGGTCTTCGAGGACGCAGTCGCCGCCCTCACCTCGCTCGGCTACACTCGCTCATCTGCCGTTAAGGCGGTCGAGAAGGCGCAGGCCTCGGTCGGCGAGGCCATGGACCTCGAGACGGTGGTCAAGAAGGCGCTCGGCCACGCGCAGTCCTGACACCCTCGGGTGTTTCTCCTGCGGTCTGAATGCCGACGATGACTTGTTGTTGATACGGTATACTCCGGTAATCCGTTCTGCGTCCGGGTCTCGATTGCGTTCATATTACCCTGTCTATGGTATCTTCGGCGTTCCCGATCATTCATACTTCATGCGCTATAGCTAAAGAGGGTCTGGGCCAAATGACTCAGGCGGCGCGGAGCGCATGCGGTTTACCATACGTAAGCTTCATTGATTCTTTGAGACGGAACGCGGGTTCAAGGCATGTCATTGCAGGACACTCGCTTGGAGCAAGATTGCGTCGTCGCGGGGCGCTGTTTCCGCCCGCGCGTGGCCTGCGGATCGTCTTTTCTCTTGACAGAATCCGGCAGGGGGCGTATTTGGGAAGGGTGTTTTCGGGCTTGACGGGAGGATTTAATTGTGCTATTGTGATGATGCAAGGGATCGTCCTACAGGGAGGCCCCTCGGTGCCGCTTGTCCGATCCGACATACTCAAGTTTCCTATATCATAGCCCGCGTCGTGAAGATACGCTTCCTGCGCGGGCTATTTCTTGTTTTCGCATCGGTGATACCAGACCGTTGAACTCTCTCGGCGTCGAAGCTGCCGAGGGAGGTTCGCTTGTTTCGCATATAGTGGGTTGTCGTCCAGATTCTCGTACGGACCAATCGACGCGTGGTCGGCCGGACGTTGATCTGAGGAACGCCCGGCAGTGGTGCGCATCGGCCGCCCGGAGGACCGTTCAGTAGGCTCCATCCCTTGGAGGTGCCACGTGAAGGCGAGGGCACGAATCAACTCACATCTCAGATTGCTGCTGGTTTCATCAGTCGCGGGATTGGCTTTCAGCCTTCTGGCAACCCCATTGTGTGGGGTTGCGTCTTGCGCTACGTGGGCTCCGCCGACCCAGCTCAACATAGACGACGGATATGATGACTCGGTGGTGGGGATAGACGTGGACGAGGACGGCGTGGTCTGGGTCGTGTGGGACGGCAGAGGGCCCGTAGCCCACGACAGGGAGATCTTCTACACGAGATACGTTTCCGGAGAATGGGAAGAACAGAGGAAGGTCCATCGAAACAACACGATAGACGATATTCATCCCAAGATCTCTATCGGCAAGGACGGGGTGCCTTGGGTCATATGGAAGAGCGGGTTTGATGTCAGCAACTGGAACATACTGGTGAGCCGCTGGGGGGGAACTGAATGGGGTGCTCCCGACACGCTGGCCTCGGGGATATCGATTTTCGCCAGCTTTCAACTTGCGGCATGGGGCTGCGATAATGCGATTGCCGTGTGGCCCAACCACCCTGAAGAGGGTCCGAAAGACTGGGAGATACATTTGAGAAGATACGCGGACTCTGGCTGGGGACCGACCGAGAGGCTGGAGTTTCCAAACATGGAGGACAGTCGGCCGTACGCTGTTTTCACCGCGGAGGACAGTCCCTGGATCTTCTGGGATTCCCGGCCGCCTGATTGGGGGCTCCATGATATCTATTACTCGCGAATGGACGCTGGAGAGTGGTCGCCGCCCGCACTTGTGGAGCCGGACCTGACAGCGGGGACCAAGCCATTCGCCACCAACACTCCATCCGGCGAGCCCTGGGTCTTCTGGCCTGGCGAGTACATGACGGACCTCGCGAACGGCGAGGTCTTTTGCGCGATGAGTGAGAACGATTCCTGGGAGTTCCTTGGCGCGGTGAACCTCCCGGATGAGGGCGATCCGCGCCGTGACATAGGCGCGGACTGTCATGGGGGCACGGACCGCTGGCCGGTGGTGGTTTGGACGACCGTGCTGCGCCCGGACGGTCCCCCGTATCTGGACATTAGGTTCTCGGCGTGGGACGGGCAGGGCTGGACCCCTCAGGAGAGCGTTCCCATGTACCAGCCGCCCGAGCTGGGCGAGGACTCTTATCCTCGTGTGGCGGTGGATGATGACGGCCGGTTGTGGCTGGCGTGGCTGAAAGCGGACGAGGGGCCGGACTACGACAAGGACGTCTACGTGACGTACTCGGACGATGCCTTGCCGGTGGTGGTCCACGGATGCTCCACTAAGCTGGTTGAGGGCGGCGGCGTGGAGCTGGGGTGGGAGGTATCCGGCAAGGTGGGCTCGGGCGTATTCAACGTCTATCGATTGGAGGCGTCCGCTGAGTCTGAGGCCATGGGAAGGGCCATTCCGGAGGAGGCGGTGAGGGTCAACGCCGAGGGCATTCCGGAAGCTGGTACGATGCGTTACCTGGATGCCTCAGCGCAGGACGGTGTGGAGTTCTGCTATTGGATCGAGAGGGAGGGCGAGGGCGGCGACAGGAAGAGCTACCGGGTAGGCTGCGCGGAGCTCCCGCGCGGTGTTTCTCTCGGTGCGATAAGGAAGGTGCATCCGATTCCGGCCATGGGGGCGGTGTCGGTGGACTACGAGTTGCAGATAGGCGGTCGAGTTAGCTTCGAGGTCTTCGACGCGCTGGGCAGGCTGGTGGAGGTGGTCGATCTGGGCTCGAGGTCTCCGGGCGTATATTCGGGAAACGAGGGGTTTCGCTGGAGCGGGGCTAGCGTCGACGGCGGGGAGGTGCCGTCGGGGGTATACCTGGTCAGGATGGCCGTAGGGGGCAAGCAAGTCTCGGAGGGGAAGGTGGTACTGATCCGCCCATGAAAGAGCGAAACTGACATCTACTCTTCCCTCGGTCCACTGTCCGATCCCGCCAGCGCATCTCTGGAAAACACGCCTTTATATATCCGACGGGGCTTGAGACCCCCTGCACTTCCTGGGAGGCAGATGCAGCGTGGTTTATCTCTTACGGGAGGAGGGATTCGATGAGAAGGTGTGTGCTGTCAGTTGTGGTATTGTTGATTGCCGCCTTGTGCGTCTTGCCGAACAAGGAGGGTCCCAGAGCGCAGGGGGGACATGCGCCGGGAATAACAATGGAATGTGACAGCGTTGTGCCGCTGGGAACTCAGGGAGTCAACGTGAGGTGCACTGCGTTTGATCTAAGTGAGTATCCTCAGCTCGACGATTGGTTCGATCTCATGATTAGCGGTACTTATGATAGCCTAGGGTGTAATCTAAGTTACCAGGATGTACTCGCGTTTACGCATGAGATCGGAACGAATATCTCGAACCCTATCGACTACAACATGACGGACTTCGAGCTGATCTTTCGATACTTCGCCGGCGGTGACACGTTCCCCTATCTGAGCTTCTATGATATCACAGACATCAACGAGAGGGATCATGTTGACATATACGTATACGCCCATAGACATGAGCAGAATTGCTACCGGCCGACCTCCCCTTCTTCGCTGATTGACACTGACGTTGAAGATGTGGGCTGCGACACCACGTACCATCAGAACAGCCTGTCGGTCGGCGGCCCGTGTCCGAGTCCCACCGCCGAGGAGGGGTGCGTCAACTCGTTCGATTCGCCCTGCGAGTGGTATGCGAACGACCATGAATGGCCGCCGTTCCTCGCCGCCGTTTTCGATCACGAGTTCGCTCATATGTGCTGGTATGCCCAGAAAAGCAAACTCGGCACCTCTTTGGGTGACGTGGCACACAACGAGATGTTCGCGCACACGGCGGGCTACTTGGGGGGAATGCCGTACAAACCCCCTCGCTATAACCCTGACTATGACGCTGGACTCATACATGGACTGGACGATCTCGATGGAGATCATAACAGGAGAAGGAATCTATGGACGCTCTGGGGCGCCTACTTGCTGCAACACTACCAGGGGCCAAGCGAGGTGGACATTGAGGACGACCTCGTGTATCGCTGGGTTCACGAGCCTGAAGCTGAGGGACGCACCTTCTATGCCTTGGCTCGAGTCCTTGACGACCCTGCATACGCCCCCGAGCTCGGGGACGACGGGGACGAGCGTCTGACGGGTATCATCAGGAATTGGACTATAGCTAATTGGCTGAACAACTATGACTACAACCCTCTCTACGGATACTCCTTTGGCTTCAATCCTCACTTCCACGTCGGTCTATTTCAGGACAATGTGGGAGAAGAGAGCAACGAGTGGAGAGCGAGATCGATTCCACCCGACTTTCTCGTCGGAGAAGAATGTGATAATGAGGAGATGGTATTCTCCGGTTTGTGGACGGACACTCTCTCGGGTGGGACCGATCAGATAAGGGTGTATCGCAATGCTTCGGACTACTTGGCGTTTCGCGCTTCGGACTACTTCAAAGACGGCAAACCTCACGAGTTCGTTCTTAAATTTGATGGAGTCGAGTTGCCGGCAGAGACCGAGTTGTTCCTGACGGCGATTGCCTACTCATCTGCTACGGACAGTCTCTTTAGACTGGGTGAAGACGTCCTTTGGGTCGAACCGATTGAATGCGACTCGAGCACTCTTGAAGCTGAGTTGAGAGTCTCCGACTTCGGCAGCTCCGTCATGGGAGTGGCAGTGGTTGTCTCCCTGGTGGAGACGGTCTTTCCTGAGGGCCGTTTGACCGTCGATGATCCGGATCACCTCGAGTACGAGTACAGTTTCGGTGCGGCTTCGGTTGAGGTTACGGCCCCTGAGCAGACGGACCCGGTCTGGACCGTCGGCAGCGCAATGGAGGTCACTTGGGATTGCCCGCCCCTGGAAGGCGACGACGTTTGGGTATTCCTCTCCTTGGATGGAGGCGACCAATACTCGGAGGTACTGGCCGAGGGCGTGCCCAACTTAGGCTCTTACGAATGGACAGTGGGAGACTACGACTCGGACAGTTGCCGAGTATGCATCGAGGTCCACAGGGAACGTGGATACATACTTTGGGGTGTAAATTCGGAGAACTTCACAATCTGCGACGGAGTGGAGGTATCGGTAGGTACCAATCCGGAGGGCGGTGAGGTTTGGGTGGACGGAGTAGCCAGAGATCATCTCGGCGTGTGCGATGGAATGGGCGGGGGGGCTGTTGAGATCTCTGTGACCAGTCCTCAGGAATACGACGATCTGGAGTATCGCTTCTTGTGGTGGAATGACGGTGGAGCACAGACGCATGACATATATCCAATGAGCGATACCGTCTGCGTTGCTACCATGTTGCCAAGTCCAAGGTCACATGAAAACTGGCCTGTCAATATCACGGGGGATTTCGCCACCGGACCTGTGCTGGCCGACGTGAATGGCGATGGATCCGATGAGGTAATCCTAGTCTCTGGCTCCGGAGGCACAGCGGAGTCCTTGTACGTTTTCACCGAGGAAGGCCAGTGTCTGCCTGGATTCCCAAGGGGGATAGCGGGCGAAACCGGACTGTTGGGGATCCCGGCGGCCGGAGATCTCGACGGAGATGGTTGCGCTGAGATCATTTGTGCGGACAACTCGCTTCTCTGGGTATTCGATCGGTTCGGAGAGCCTAGGTATTGGCAGGTTTCACCGTTTCTAAAGGCCGGTACGCCGATGATACTGGATGCCGACTACGACGGCGACAAGGAAATCTTCTACTCCGGTACCGGTGAGGTCACTGCTCTTGACCATGATGGAGAGTGCCTAAGCGGATGGCCGATGGACAGAACGGTCAATGTGACGAACTTCGAGATGGGTGCGGTGCTCGCCGCCGCAGACGTAGACTACGACGGTCAAATGGAAATAGTCTCGCTTCCGGATGTTTGGAATCTGGACGGAACAACATTGTGGGAAGGGGAGTTTCCTCTCATTGAGTACGGGCCGGCGGCCATCGGCGATTTGGACGGCGATGGCGATCTGGAGATCGTAGCCTGCGATGCGGGTGGAGACAGCTGCTACGCTTGGCAGTCAACAGGCGGCGCAATTCATCCGCTCAGCGGTTGGCCCGTGGTAGCGGATGGCGGGGTGCTGCCCAGCCTGGTGGACATCGACGACGACGGTTCTGTTGAGATAATAATCGGAGGTCCAAATGCCGCATCGGTCTATGATGTGAGCGGAGACAAAGTCGGTTCTGTTTACGTGTATGGTGACGCTCAGAACGAAGTTATGGCTGCCGACATCTATGCCACTAACGGGGCGACAGGTGAGCTGTTGACTCAGCGGGCGACTCTCCTGGCGAGCCCTTATCTTGAGGCGGTTGTCCTGAACGATGTCGTTACGGGTGCCGGCGAGTACGGGTGGCCGGCAACCGATCTATGCTCATGGTGCAGCCTGACGCCGATGGCGGTCGGCAATCTGGACGCCGATGAGCGGCTTGAGATCGTGGCTGCCAACGGGGATGCGTATGTCTGGGATTGCGACCATGATCCCAGCGGCAGCCCTCGTTTGATCTGGCCTCAGTTCAGAGCCGGGAGCGGGCACACCGGTTGCATTGGTGAAGTCAGCATGATCGCGGTAACTCCGTCTCCCCCGCAATACGGCTGGTGTCCGGGGGGGGACCAAGATACGCTGACCTTCGAGATAAGAGTTACGGATGAGCTGGGGTACCCGGTTCCCGGGATTCCGGAATCGGATATCTTTGCTGTGATCGAGAGTACGACAGGAAGCGCTCTGTTGTGTTCCGAAGACACTCTCTATGCCGGTTCGCCGACCGACTCCGACGGAACAACGACGCTGGTTTCGACAAGAATAGGTGGATGCGGGCAACTTTGGCTGTCTCTCCACGTAGGCGAGATAGTGAGGGAGGTCGTGGCCGATATTGTCAGCCAGGACATGAACGGTGATTGCTCTGTTGACTCAATCGATCTTCAAATCTGGATGGGCTATTTCGGCAGTCAGTACGATTGCGGAGACTTGGATCAAGACGGCCTTGTAGGCATGGTCGATCTAGGGCTCATTGACTTTCATGAGGGGCACTTATCCATCCATCCCTCCTACTCCAGCGCGGGATTGAACCCCTCGGCACCTTGCATAGTCTTCTGTCCCGAGGGGGACATGACGGACTACGAGATCGTCGCTACCGCCCGTAACGCCAGGGACAGCGTATTCGTCGGCAATTCGATACCGGCCGATAGCGTTTGCTGGTTCATACCAACCCCGGGGCCCTCTGGAATGGACGCCGATTTCCGGTTCCTATGCAGGCAGCCGCAGGACACGATCTATGCGGAGAACGACACCGATTACAACGAACAAACCGGAGTCATGATCAACTCAGGTGGAGGCCACAGTCAAGGGCTTCCGGTCGGCGTCGAGATTGGCGGACTGGACGCGGTTCCCTGGACAGGTACCGTGGTCTCACCGGACATAGACGCCGACGGCGTCGTGAGATTCACTGATACAATGATCTTCTCAATGGACGATCAGGGTCCGTATCATTACCGTAGCGACCTGAATTGTGACGGCTTCGTAGACGACAACGACTTCCAGGTCATCAATTCCCACTACACACATGGGTGTGGTGCCGCCTCTCATGCCGTCTCAGAATCAGCGGGCAACGGCGAATCCTGGCCCCAGGACATAGTGAGCACGATGCGGGCCGTGGTGCCTAATTCGACTCTCGACAGGTGGCTGAGTTACAGATTGCATAAGGAGCTCCGGGCCTTTCTTGAGCATATTCGTTCCTTGGATGAGCCTGCCGGCCTAGCGGGCGGAAGCGAAGCGGATAAGCAAAGTGCCGCGCTTCCCCCCTTGGTGACGGCCATGTCGCAGAGCACTCCGAACCCGTTCAGGTCGACATCCTTGATCAGGTACCAAGTCGCACCACCTGGAGGCGAGGTCGAACTCTTGATCTACGACGCCGCCGGCCGGCGAGTGCGGACATTGGTGAATCAGCACTTGGTCCCCGGTTATTATTCCGTATTATGGAATGGCAGAAGTGATGACGGTCGCAAGGTAGCCAATGGAGTGTACTTCTGCCAGATGAAGGCACCCGGCTTCACTTCTCAAAAACGGATGTTGCTGGTGAGGTAACACCTTCGACCTGAGAGCGGGACATGCATGGATAGGTCAAGGCCGTATGATCGTGAGGCTCGCCGGAATTCCTCATCCATACGGTCCGTACATAAGCCTTCCTGACTCGGCCCTACTCGATGCAGCGCCTGCATACAAACGGCGCGCTGAGCTATAGGAAGGACCTTCCGCCTTCAACGGGAGACGACTGATGAACGCGCCACCCCTCGGGCGTATCTGCGGCCGCATCCGGCGGCCGCCTCGAATTTCATCCGCGCACGTTCTTTCCATTGCCCAGCACTTGTTCATTCCCAGATCGACAAACGCAGCAGACCATGATCCAGGGAGGTTTGCCCATGCCGCAGGACAGCAACGACTCCAGAGAAACACGACCGGCAAAGCGCGGTCGAAAGGACAGGGACGATCTCAAGCTGGCCGAGTTTCCGAGGGACCTCGACTGGAGCGATGAGAGGGCGGACGAGTCGCTCCTTAAGCTGTACGACTTCGTCATAGCCGACTGCGAGCAGGCGTTCAAATGGTACCTGAGCGCGAAGAACAGCAAGAAGAGATTCGGTTACTGGTGGCGCGCCGGGGCTATCATAGCGCTGGCCGTAAGCGGCGCGATCCCCCTTTTCGGCGAGATCTACGAGAAGGACGGAGTGCCGGCTGTCTCGCCCGCCTGGGGAGCGGTTTTTCTGATCGCGGCCGCCGTGCTGGTCACACTCGATCGCTTCGCGGGATGCACGAGCGGGTGGATACGATATATCAGGGCGAGCCAGAAGCTCACCGAGCGCGAGTCGCACTTTCGCTTCGACTGGGAGGACCTGAGGCTCGCCATGCGGGAGCACGAGAGCGAGCGGCGGCGCGCGCTTCGCGATAAAACGGCTGGGGCCGGCGCGCCCGAGGGGGCCGGCGCGCCCGAGGGGGCGGGCCCGGGAGACTCCGATGAGTCTGCGAAGGGGGCCGGGGTCGACCTGGAGGCCTTCGAGCGCGATGAGATAACCAGGTGGGATCTACGCCGGGAGGGCATCGAGCTGTGCAGGGACTTCAACGGCGATGTCATCTCGATAGTGAGGGCCGAGACCGATCAGTGGGCCCTCGAGTTCCAGAAGGCGCTCCGGGAGATAGACGAGAAGGCGAGGCCGAGGGACCGTTGAGGGCTTCCGCCGACCGGCGGCGGCCGCTCTTGAGAGATACCGAAGCTATCAGAAGGACAGGATCGGCTGGTTGTCGGGGTTTCGGTCCTCCCCGGCGGAGGTGCAGTAGATGGCCGGCTTGTCGGCTACGGGACACTTGTTCTCGCAGATGCCGCATCCTATGCACAGGTCGGCGTCCACGTGCGGCTGCTTTATGACCTCCTTGGTCCCGTCCCTCTTGAGGATCTCCTTCTCCTCGAACCATATCGCCTTCTCGGGAGTGGGGCAGTGCTCCTCGCAGACTATGCAGGGGGTCTCGAAGGCGAAGGGCAGGCACCTGTTGACGTCTACGAAGGCGAGCCCTATCTTGCGCTTCTGCTTTTCCTCGAGCTTCAGCCTCTCTATCGCCTGGGTGGGGCACACCTGCCCGCACAGCGTGCAGTTGAACTCGCAGTAGCCGACCTTGTAGTTCATGACCGGCGACCACATGCCCTCGAAGCCGGCCTGGAAAAGGGTGGGGTGGATGCAGTTCGTGGGGCAGATCTTCATGCACTCGCCGCACTTGACGCACCTGTCCAGGAAGTCCTCCTCGGCCACGGACCCGGGCGGCCTTATGAGCGCCGGGTTGGCCCTTGCCCGGCTGAGGCCCACCGACAAGAGCGGCGCCGCCACGGCGGCCCCCGCGGCCACGGCCAGCACCCTTCTTCGCCCTAGATTCAAGGGAGGCGACTTGGGCTTGAATGTCATCTTGTACTTTATGGCTTCCGTGGGGCAGGTCTCCACGCAGTTCCAGCAGTGCATGCACTCGCTTATTCTCCATCGCCCCGTGGTGTGCCCCTCCTCGGGCAGCTCGTCGGGGTCCTCGGTGCCGGGCTCGGCCGCTCCCTGGCATCCCGCCAGACACTCGCCGCAGGAGGTGCAGCGGTCAGGATCGATCCTAAGCCTCAGCATGCTCCTTCTCGACAGGTAGCCCAGCATGGCGCCCAGGGGGCACAGGGCCCTGCACCAGAACCTCGCGGTTATCCATATGAGGCCGAACAGGCCCACGAAGACCAGCCCCATCGCCAGGGCCTGGGAGAACACGGGCTGCTCGAAGGAGAGGATGTGAGATCTGAGGAAGTTGTACGATGCGTCGGCGGCTCCGGCCGGCGGCCCGCCTATCATGTAGAAAAGATCGAGCACGGATCTGGCTATCTTCTCGAGCGCGGGCCCTATGGAGAGCGAGATGGAGCGGATGGTGAGCGATATGGGATCCAGGAAACCGGACAAATTGAGGCCGAACACGGCCAGGACGAGTATCCCTATGAGTATGAAGTACTTCCAGGACTGCCAGGGTCGCCAGAGGCCCTCCGACGGTGAGGTCTTTCTGCGAAACACGGCGCGGGTGGCCTGGAGCAGAGTCCCGAGCGGACAGACCCATCCGCAGAAGACCCTGCCCAAGACAAGCGTCACCCCGACCACGATAAGGCCCAGGAGCAGAAGCGTCGGAGCCCAGTGCGCGGAGGCAAGGGTGCTCGCGCCCACGAGCGGGTCCAACTCGAGAAACACCTTTACGGGATAGCGTATGTGATCCGTACCCGTGTAGCGCGTGCCCACAAGCAGGGCCAGAAAGGCGACCAAGAAGAAGGTCTGGCTGATGATTCTCGCTTTTCTCACCTGGATGCTCGCGCTCCCGGGGGGTTGGGCGGTTCCGCGCCTGTGACGGGGGTCGATCCCCGCGCTAGACCTGTGCCATGTTGATCTTCGTCAGGTCGGTCTCCCCGAGGCCTCTGTCCGCCGCCATCTTGATGTATCCGATCTCCTCCGGCTCTATGCCGAAAAGACCGGCGCCGAAGGCGTCCACCGAGACCTCGTTGACTCCCACGGCCAGGGTGTCCACCTTCTCCACGTCCTTGAGGTTGCCCCCCTGGGGCCCGTTGGCCTTCAGTATTCTAACCGCGTCCAGCACGGTGAGTGTGGGGTCGAAGAAGGCGGAGAGATCGACGCATACCTCGTGGATTCGTTGATGCAGCCTGTTTCTCCTGCCGCCCACCGCCCCTATCCAGTTCTTCATGGACAGGGAGAGTCTGGTCAGGGAGTGGTGCTTGGCAATGGGCACGTTTATCAGCTTGTCCACCTCGACGAAGTCCCTGTAGACCGGCCACTTCTTGACTACCTCGCCGCCGAGGTCCATCTCCTTGAAGTTTTTCTCGTTTATGTATCGCACGGTAGCGCCGGCCTCCTCGGCGGCCTCCGAGATGCCGGACCTCGTGTAGCAGCGTCTTGCCTGGTTGCAGGTGTTGTCGATTACCAGAACGCTCTTCGCCCCGGCCTTGAAGCACTGGTCTATGACGGTTCCAACGACTATCGGGTTGGTGTCGGCGGCCTGCTCGGGCGTCCTGTCCCATCCGATGTTGGGCTTCACGAGGACCTTGTCGCCCTTGGAGATGAACCTGCTCATACCCCCCATGGCCTCGAGGGCGGCCTCAACCAGCTCAGCGGGTTCCATCCCGCGGGCCACGGCCAGCTCCGGCGGCGCGGTCGCGGCCGACGGCGCGGCCTGCGCGGCGCCTGCCCTCCGTGCGCGCCCGGCTGCGAGATCGCCGAACAGCGAGCCCGCGGGCATGACGACCGATGAGAGTCCGAGTCCCGCCAACGCTTTCAGCAGATTTCTTCTTTCCATAGACATCTTCCTTGCTGCGGCGAGCTCCGTCGTCGCCGGCCCCGCTTTACGTGCTTGCTATCAACTGGTAATCGGCAGGGGGGGCGGGCTACGTACGAGCCCGTAAGAAAAGGCTACCACGCTCCGTAACGCAGGGTCAAGCGGGCCCCCGCGGGGAGCTTTCCGCGCTTTGACGGCACGAAGGCTTCCGTGTTAGTCTACTAGGGCAGGCTCTGCGGGAGAGCCAGGCCGCCATGGCGGCCGCTTCGACGGAGGATCCGATACTTGACACGAAAGAACGATCCGGATACGGGCCGGCCGCGCGTCACCGACCCTGAGAGAGATGACGCGGAGGCGCGGTTCGACAGCGCCTTGAGGCCCCTCACCTTCGATGAGTTCGTGGGACAGGAGGGCAACAAGGAGAGGCTCAGGATTTTCGTCGAGGCGGCCAAACAGAGGCAGGAGGAGCTGGACCACGTCCTCTTCTACGGTCCGCCCGGGCTGGGCAAGACCACGCTTGCGCACATAATGGCGCGCGAGATGGGGGCCCGCATACATCAGAGCTCGGGGCCCGCCATCGAAAGGGCCGGAGACCTCGCCGGCCTGCTCACGCGTCTGGAGGCGCGCGATCTCCTCTTCATAGACGAGATCCACAGGCTGAACCACATTGTGGAGGAGTACCTCTATCCCGCGATGGAGGATTACGCGATAGATATAATGCTGGACAAGGGGCCCAGCGCCCGCTCGATGAGACTGAGCCTACAGCGGTTCACGCTGGCCGGCGCGACGACGAGGGCGGGCCTTATCACCTCTCCGCTGAGGGGGCGCTTCGGCGTGATCATAAGGCTGGGCTACTATGACGCCGGTGAGCTGGCCCGGATAGTGAGAAGGTCGGCCGGCATACTCGAAGTCGATATAGACGAGGAAGGCGCAAGGGAGATCTCATCGAGAGCAAGGGGAACGCCGAGGATCGCGAACAGGCTGCTGAGGCGGGTGCGCGACTTCGCGCAGATAAAAGCCGACGGAGCGATAAACCGCGATGTGGCCCGCGACGCGCTGTCCTTGCTGGAGGTGGATCACTGCGGACTCGACGAGATGGACAGGCGTATGCTGGACGCGCTCGTGTCCAAGTTCTCGGGCGGGCCCGTGGGCCTGAACACGTTGGCCATGGCCGTCGGCGAGGAGCCGGACACGATAGAGGACGTATACGAGCCCTATCTTGTGCAGGAGGGGTTCATAGACAGGACGCCCCGCGGGCGCGTGGCCACCAGGCTCGCCTTCGATCACCTCGGCGTGGCGTTCGACGAGGACGGCTCCGGCCGTCCCGGCAAGTCCGGGTCGCCTGAAGAAAGATCGAACCAGCAGGAGAAGCTCTTCTGAGTCTGCCGTATTTTGGCAAGTTTCTCATAATCCTGGGCGTGTTGGCAGCGGTCGTGGGGCTGGTCCTTACTTTCGCGCAGCATGTGCCGTTTCTCGGCCGGCTCCCGGGCGACATACACATCGAAAGGAGAGGCTTCACCTTCTACTTCCCGTTGACCACGAGCCTGCTTCTGAGCCTCCTCCTTACCTTTATCCTGCACATCTTCAGAAAGTGAGCGCGCGGGTCGGCCTCGGGCTCATGCGGGGCGCCGGGTGCGTCGACGCGGGAAGACGAGATCTGTGGCGCAAGGAACGCTGTCCTACGATGATGCGAACGGAAGACTTCGACTACAAGCTTCCCCCGGAGCTGATAGCTCAGCGGCCGGCGAAACAGCGCGCGCAGAGCAGGCTCCTGGTGCTGGACCGGGCCGCGGGCAAGATCGAGCACGAGGCCTTCTCCGCGCTGCCGCGCTATCTCGCCGAGGGCGACGCCCTGGTGCTGAACGACACCCGTGTGATAAAGTGCAGGCTGTTCGGCACCGAGACCGCGAGCGGGCGCCGGGTGGAGCTGTTGCTCGTAAGGGAGGCCGGCGACGGCTGCTGGGAGGCGCTCGCCCGGCCGGGCAAGAGGGCGAGGCTCGGGGCGACCATCTCGCTGGCCGGTGGGGCGGCGCAGGCACGCGTAGTCGAGCACATGGAGGCCGGCCGCAAGCTCGTGCGGATGATCGGGGATGCGCCGGTAGAGGAGCTCATGCGCCGGGTGGGCCATGTGCCCCTTCCGCCGTACATAAAGAGGGCGGATGGGCCCGATGACGAGACCCGCTACCAGACAGTCTACGCTCGCGAGGACGGAGCCGTGGCGGCCCCCACGGCGGGCCTCCACTTCTCAGAAGAGCTCTTGCGGGAGATCGAGAAGAAAGACGTCAAGACGGCGTACGTAACCCTTCACGTGGGCCCCGGCACTTTCAAGCCCGTCGGAGACAGCGACCCGACCCGCCACGTGCTCGATCCGGAGTGGTTCAGGCTCGCGGCGGATCAGGCCGCGGCTGTAAACGAAGCCCGCCTGAGGGGGCGCGCGTTTTGCGTGGGCACGACCGTGGCACGCGTAATGGAGACGGTCGCGCGCCGCTCGGAGGACGGGGCGCGGTGGGTGGCGACGCCCGGCGAGGGCTGGACGGACAAATACATACTGCCGCCCTACGAGTTCAAGATAGTCGATTGTCTCCTCACGAACTTCCACCTGCCGCGCACGACCCTTCTGATGCTCGTGTCCGCGCTGGCCGGCAGGGAGCCGGTTCTGAGCGCTTACGAGGAGGCGGTCAGGGAGAGGTACAGGTTCTACAGCTATGGCGACGCCATGCTCATCCTGTAAACTGTATGCCTGACACCGCGGGGGCGCGCCGGGCGCGACGGACGGCGGCCGAGAAGCGGGCGGCGGGTAACGGGGCGGTCCGGGCGGCCGCTTCGGGGACGGCGGGGGCGGAGCCGCGAGTAGAGGGCTTCGGGCGCGTCGGCGCGACCGGGGCGAGGTCACTGGACGGTCAGGTGCCGAATTGGGGCCAATAAGGTTTACATTAGAACGCGCTTGCGATGAGACCGCCGCGAGGGCGGGGCACGTGGAGACGCCGAGGGGCTACTTCCAGACCCCCGCTTTCATGCCCGTGGGCACTCAGGGCACGGTGAAGGGTCTTTCGCCACGGGAGCTGCACGAAGGCGGCGCCTCGATAATCCTGGGAAACGCGTATCACCTTTTCTTGAGGCCGGGGCACGAGCTGATACGGGACCTCGGCGGCATCCATGAGTTCATAAGCTGGGACGGGCTCGTCCTTACGGACAGCGGCGGCTACCAGGTTTTCAGCCTCGCCGATCTCATGAAGATCGACGACGAAGGCGTGGGCTTTCGCTCGCACCTGGACGGCTCCATGCACTTCTTCTCGCCCGAGCTTCTGGTGGACATACAGGCGGCGCTGGGCCCGGACATAATGATGGTGCTGGACCAGTGCACGCCCTATCCGTGCGAGAGGGACGAGGCCGAGACCGCGGTGAGGAGAACGCTGGCCTGGGCGAGAAGGAGCGCGGAGAGGTTTTCACGGGCCGCGGGGCCGGCTCAATCTCTGTTCGCAATAGTGCAGGGCTCGGTTTACAATGATCTCAGAGAGCGTTGCGCCCGTTCTCTCATGGAGATGAACTTCAGCGGCTACGCCGTGGGCGGGCTCTCCGTGGGCGAGAGCAAGGACCGGACGGCGGAGCTTGTCGAGCTGCACGGCCGCATCCTGCCCGCCGACAAGCCCCGCTATCTCATGGGGGTCGGCGCGCCCGACGATCTCGTCGAAGGCGTTTCGCGCGGAATGGACATGTTCGATTGCGTGCTGCCCACAAGAAACGCGAGAAACGGGACCGTCTTCACCCGCCGGGGAAAGCTCGTGGTGAAGAACGCCTCCTACGCCAGGGACCGCGGGCCGCTGGATGAGGAGTGCGGGTGCTATACGTGTCTGAACTTCTCTCGGGCCTACATCAGGCACCTCTTTCAGGCGGGTGAGATACTGGGGCCGAGGCTCGCCACGCTTCACAGCGTGCACTTCTTCCTGGAGCTCATGAGGGAGGTGAGGGAGGCCATCGTGGCGGGCAGGTTTTATTCCTGGAAAAGGGCCTTCCTGGAAAGGTATCGTTCCGGAAACGAGGACGCGTAGGACGTTTGCGCCGTGTCCGCGAGGGGCCCTGGGCCGGGGCGCGGCCGCGTCAGGGCTCGAGGGGCACAGGTGCTGATGGTTGTAAAAAGCCGGGGCTGGAGCCGAAGCCGGCCCGGAAGGGGGTTATCCGATGATCGATCAGGCATACGCGATGACAGGTGGGGGCGGAGAAGGACCGGATCCGTTCACCGGATTTGTAGTCCCTCTAATTATAGTAATGGGAATATTTTACTTCATTTTCATTAGACCTCAGATTAAGAGGCAGAATCAGCACAAACAAATGATTGCGGCCGTTCAGAAGGGTGACAAGGTCGTAACTACAGGGGGCATCCATGGCCTGGTCGTCGGTGTGAAGGACGACATCGTGGTGCTCAAGGTGGCTGAGAACACCAAGATAGAGGTCAGCAAGTCCGCAATAGGGGCCGTGCAGAGCAGGGGCGCGGGCGCGTCCTAGCGGCCCCGTAGAGAGCCGCCTCGTCCCCGGGCGGACGAAGGAGTGGTGAATCGTACGATGGACGTCAACAAGATAAGGGTCTACGGCGACCCGGTGCTCAGAAAGAAGGCCGCGCCCGTGGATGAAATAGACTCCGCGATCGAGGAGCTCATCGATGAGATGTACGAGACCCTCGAGGAGGAGGGAGGCATCGGTCTGGCAGCGCCTCAGATAGGGGTCTCATCCCGCGTCATAGTCTTGAGCCTGCCCGAGGACGCCGGCAGGAGGGAGCTCGCCCTGGTGAACCCGGTGATCTCATCGGCCGAGGGCCGGCAGGAGTACGAGGAGGGGTGCCTAAGCGTGCCGGGGATCTTCGAGAGGGTCCGGAGAAAGGCGAGGATAAAGGTCGAAGGGCTCTTGCCTAACGGCGCGCCGTTCGAGTCCACGTACGAGGGCTTTCCGGCGACGGTGTTTCAACACGAGATCGATCATCTCGACGGAGCGCTTTTCGTGGACCGGCTTTCGCGCATGAAAAGGAGGCTGCTCGAAAAGGAGCTCTCCGAGATAGCCCGCGGGGTCGCGTAGGGATAATCCAAATGCGCCTTATCTTCATGGGCACTCCAGGGTTTGCGGTGCCCAGCCTCAAAGCGCTTGCCTCTTGTCACGAGGTCTACCTCGTGGTCACGCAGCCCGACAGGCCGTCGGGCAGAGGGCGAAAGGTACAACCCCCGCCGGTGAAGACGGAGGCGCTGAGCAGGGGCCTGCACGTACTTCAGACCGACGACCCCAACCATCCGGACATGCTCGCCCAGATCCAGGAGATGAGGCCGCAGGTGATAGCAGTGGTGGCCTACGGCTGCATCCTGAAGAAGACTCTACTGGACACCCCGAGCATCGGCCCGATCAATCTGCACGCTTCGCTGCTTCCGAAGTACAGGGGGGTATCGCCCATAAACAGGGCGATCATGGACGGCGAGATCTACACAGGCGTGACGACGATCCGCATGGATGAGGGGATCGACACTGGGCCGATACTGCTGCAGAAGCGGGTCGGAATAGGGCCCGAGCAAACCGCGGGGGAGCTAAGCGAGGGCCTGTCCCAAGCCGGCGCCAAGCTCCTGTTGGAGACGGTGGATCGTCTGGAGGAAGGGGGCCTGATCGAGAGGCCCCAGGACGACTCGAAGGCCACATACGCGAGGAAGCTGAAGAAGGTGGACGGAATCGTTACCTGGGAGAGGCCGGCGGGTGAGATAGTGAACCACGTAAGGGGGGTGACCCCCTGGCCCGGCGCGAGGACCCATCTTGACGGTCAGGCGCTGAAGATTATCAAGGCGGCCGAGGTGGATTGCGCGGGCTCCTTGCCCTCGGCCGGGGACGATGCGGCGGAACGCGCCGTGGGATCCGCCGGGGGAGGCGATCCAGGGACCGTCCTCGCCGTCTCGGACAGGGGCCCGTTGGTGGCCGCCGCGGATGGCTGCGTAGTACTCGAGACCGTATGCCCGGAGGGCAAGAAGCCGATGTCCGGCGCATCGTGGGCCAGGGGCAGGCGCGACCTCGTGGGCCTCAGGTTTTCCTTAAACGTTTGACACTCATTCCACATGACTGAACCTGCAAAAAGATACAACGTGAGGGAGATGGCGCTGCACGTCCTTCACACCACAGAGACGAAGATGGCCTTCAGCGACAAGCTCCTGGAGCGTGTCCTTTCCAAGTCGCGCCTGGACAAGAGAGACAAGGACTTCTTGACCATGCTCGTCAAAGGGACCCTGCGCAGGCGCGGCTCGCTGGATTGGGTCTTGAACCATTACGTGAAAGGCGGCGTCGATAGCGTGCCTTCTTGGGGAAGGAGCGCCCTGAGGCTCGGCGCCTTTCAGATATTATTCATGGACAGGGTTCCCCCCAGCGCCGCAACCAACGAGAGCGTCTCCCTGGCGCGCAAGTACTGCGGGGCTCCGGTGGCGGGCCTCACGAACGCGGTCTTGAGGCGATTGGCCGCCGAGAAAGACAAGATACAGTTCCCCGACCCGGGCGAGGCGTCGGGCACGGACGCGATAGAGGCCATCGCCGTAAGGCACTCGCACCCGGCCTGGATGGTTGCGAGATGGGTGTCCCGGTTCGGCGCCGGGGAGGCGGAGAAGCTGTGCGAGGCCAACAACGATATATCCCACGTCGATCTCCGGACCAACTCGCTCAAGACCACGCCGGGCAGGCTCGCGTCCCTTCTGGAAAGACAGGGGCTGACGGTGGAGCGAGGGAGGTACAATCCGCAGGTCCTCCGAGTGAGCGGCGAGATCTCCGTGGTCAACATGGAAGGGTTCGAAAAGGGATTGTTCACCGTGCAGGACGAGAGCGAGAGCCTGGTCTCCGCGCTGCTCGCGCCGCATCCGGGAGAGCTGGTGCTGGATATGTGCTCGGCGCCGGGGGGCAAGACGACGCACCTCTACGAGCTCATGAAGGGGATAGGCGTCCTGGTCGCGTCTGATGTTAGCCCGGGAAGGGTGAGGTCGCTGGTCGCCTCACTGAGGCGCATGGGTTGCGAGGACGTGCACCCGGTCGTGGCCGACGGCGCGCGCGCCCCGGCGCGCGGCGGGTTCGACAAGGTGCTCGTGGACGCGCCGTGCTCGGGCATGGGGGTGATCGGCAAGAAGGCGGACGCGAGGTGGAGAAAGAGTGAGGGAGCGTTGGCGAAGCTGGGCGCCCTCCAGCTCAATCTGCTGCGCGCCGCCTCGGATCTTGTGGCGGAGGGCGGCGCTTTGGTCTACAGTGTGTGCAGCACCGAGCCCGAGGAGACCACGGACGTGGCGAGAGAGTTTCTCGAGGAGAAGCCCTACTTCGTGGTGGACGACGCGGGCGGTTTTCTTCCACGCGAAGTGGTCGGCGACGACGGGATGATGAGGCTTTTTCCACACCGGCACGGGACCGACGGCGCGTTCGCAGTCCGCTTCATCAGGAGATAGCAGCGTTTAGCGCCCCGGGCCTCGTGGCGCGCAGGCCGGAAGCGGCGCGAAACGCAGGGCCGGGATCGGACCATGAAAAAGACCGACGGCAATGACATAACGCGCGAGGGAGCGGGCCCCTGGAGTAGGCTGCCTTTCTGGTTGAGGCTGTTCCTCCTGGCGGGGACGGCGTTCGTTCTGGCGCTGGCCTCTGCGAACTATATCATAATGCCCATGATCGTGCACAGGTCGACCGAGGTCAAGGTGCCGGCGCTGGCCGGATTGCCGGCCGCGGAGGCGGAGTCGGCCCTGGAGGAGAAGGGCCTCTCGATGCGGGAGGTCGGGAGCGTGTACGACGCGGAGATCCCCGAGGGCAGGGTGGTCAGGCAGGAGCCGGCCGCGGGCAGCTCCGTGCGCAAGGAGAGAGCCGTCTCGGTGGTCCTCAGCAGGGGGCCGGACATGGCCACGGTGCCGCAGCTCGAAGGGGAGTCTCTGCGCCACGCCAGGATGCTGCTCGCGAGGATAGGCCTTAGAGAAGGGCCCGTCGGACACAGCTACTCCCCCGAGGTGCGGGCGGACAACGTGATAGGGACCGATCCTCCCGCCGGAAGCTCCCTGCGGAAGGGATCGGTGGTCTCGCTTCTGGTCAGCCTGGGGCCCGAGGAGGCGGACTACGTCATGCCGGATCTGACGGGCTTGCCGCTTCACGAGACGGCCTATGCCCTGGAGGGCATGGGTTTTTCCGTGAGGGTCGTGGAGGCCGGATCGCGCACGTTTTTCGGGCGCAGAAACCCCACGATCGACAGCCAAAGGCCCCTCCCCGGAAAGAGGGTTAGACGAGGCGATGAGATAGAGCTCTCCTCCTGAGCTCCCGGCTCGAGGGACCTGCAAAGAGCCGACTATAGCGGACGGCGCGCCGGCGCCCTTGACATGCAGCCGGACGAGGAACCGAGGATCATGAAGAAACTGATAGCGCCTTCACTCCTTTCGGCGGATTTCAGCAGGCTGGCGGATCAGATGGCCGAGGCCGAGAGGGCCGGCGCCGATCTCTTCCATGTGGACGTAATGGACGGCCACTTCGTGCCCAACATCACATTCGGACCCATAATCGTCTCCGCGATACGCAAGCTGACGAGGCTGCCCCTTCACGTGCATCTTATGATCTCAGAGCCGGGCCGCTATGCGGAGCAGTTCGTAAAGGCCGGCGCCGATTACCTGTCCTTTCACATAGAGGCGGTGCCGGACCCGGTGGATGTGATCGAGAAGATAAGATCTTTCGGCGCCAAGCCCGCGCTCGCGGTCAATCCGCCCACTCCGTTTTCGAAGGTCGAACCCTACCTGCCTTCGCTGGACCTTCTCCTGGTGATGACGGTGAATCCGGGCTTCGGCGGACAGAGTTTCATGGAGGAGGCTCTGCCCAAGATCTCCGACGCCGCGAAGGAGAGGGAGAAGGCGGGGGCTTCCTTCCACATCGAGGTCGACGGCGGGATAACGCATGAGACGGCGCCCCGGGCGGCCGCGCAAGGCGCCGACATGTTCGTGGCGGGAAACTACATCTTCAAGTCCCCGAATATCGCCGAGGCGATATCGAGGCTCCGGGCGGCCGTGAAGGACGCCGCCGGCCCTTCATAGGGCGACACCTGTGGAGCGGCTTTATCGCACCCCGGCTTCCATCCTGTCTCTCTCCTTGCGGCTCTCCCGCCATGACTCATTCATGCGCGCCGGGGCGGCGGCCGCCTCCGCCAAGGGGGCTTGGTCAACCGTTATCAGAACGGATTCGTCGCAAAGACGGAGAGCTCCGGGATGAAGCCCCGGTCGTCTACCTCCAGCGCTCCCACTATCGCGTCGGCGATCTCCTGCGGTCTGAGCTTGCGCTCGGACAACTCCTGCGCTGACCCCACCTTTCGGAAGAACCCCGTCTGCACCTCGCTCGGGTTGACTAGCATGACACGGACGTTGTGCCGTCTGAGCTCGTCGCGCCAGCACTCGGTCATTCCGCGCAGGGCGAACTTGGAGCCGGAATAAGCCGTGCCTCTCGCTCCTCCCTTCAGTCCCGAGGTGGAAGAGATGTTGACTATGTTGCCGCCTTTTTGCTCTATGAACCTCTTCGAGGCCTCGCGTGCCATCAACATGGCCCCGGTCACGTTGGTCCTGAAAACCTCCTCGAACTCCTCGAGGTCCGCCTCGACGAGCGGGAAGAAGTGACCGAAGCCCGCGTTGTTTACAAGCAGGTCGATCGCTCCGAGCTCGGCCACGACTGTCTCCACCGCGCGGACAGCGTCGGCTTCGGCCCCCACGTCCCCCCGGATGGCGAGCGCCCCTATCTCGTCGGCCGCCTCCTTCAGGGGCTTCTCCGATCTGGCCATAATGGCGACGCGGGCGCCCTTGCGGCTTAGGGCTCGCGCGATTCCGAATCCGATCCCTTCGCTCCCCCCTGTCACGAGCGCTCTGCTCTTGGAAATATCCATGCTATCCTCCTATAAGTGCCCTCCGGCTCCTCAGATCCGCGCATCTGTTCAGAGTAGCAGCAAGGGCCCCAAAGGAAAGCCCAGGATTGGGGCCGTCCGGGACCGCCCCGCATCCGGGTTCGGCCCGTCCTCGGCGCCGGTACTGGGCGAGGGCCGGGGAGCGGCCCATTCCCAGGGAGCGGCCTATTTTCCGCTTGGCGGAGCCGTACGAGGGTGATAAGATAATCAAGTTTTTCGCAAGACATCATCGGGATCATGCCGCGCGAGGGCCCGTAAGCCCGTAGCTCCGGGGAAAAGCCCGGCCCGCTCCTGTCTCCGGAGGTATCGCGGCCCGGCTGCCGGCATGTGTCCGAGAGGCACCAATGTTTGAAGAGCTAACTCGCCGGCTTGAGGGCGTCTTCTCGACCCTTAAGGGAAGGGGAAAGCTGTCCGAAAAGGACGTGCGCCTCGGCCTGAGGGACGTGAGACGCGCGCTTCTCGAGGCGGATGTCAATTTCAAGGTGGCCCGCAAGTTCGCCGCCGACGTCGAGGAAAAGGCGGTCGGACATGAGGTCCTCGGCAGCGTGAGGCCCGGCCACCAGGTGGTCAAGATAGTCCACGACGAGCTGGTGGAGCTGCTCGGCGGCTCCGCGGCCGGCCTTACCCGTTCTTCCAGCCCGCCGACCGTTGTTTTAATAGTCGGGCTCCAGGGCTCGGGAAAGACAACCTTTTGCTCGAAGCTCGCTCTGCATCTAAAGGGCAAGGGCGGGGTGACGATGGCGGCCGCGGACGTCTACAGGCCCGCGGCGCAGAGGCAGCTCGAGATCCTGGGCGAGGAGGTGGGCGCGGACGTCTTCACAGGCGACGGCGACGACGCCGTGCGGATCTATCTGGGCGCGTGCCGTGAGGCGGAGAGAAAAGGCAACGCATGGGTGCTCGCGGACACGGCCGGGCGGCTGCACATAGACGATGAGATGATGCGGGAGCTCGAGCGGATGAAGGCGGCGAGGGCTCCTCATGAGACGATGCTCGTTGTGGACGGCATGACGGGTCAGGACGCGGTCAACTTGGCGGAGTCGTTCCACGAGACTCTGGGCATAGACGGAGTGGCTCTCACCAAGCTGGACGGCGACGCCAGGGGAGGCGCCGCGCTTTCGGTGCGCGCCGTCACCGGCGTTCCCATAAAGTTCGTGGGGGTGGGGGAGCGGCCGGACGCCCTCGAGATCTTTCATCCCGAGAGGATGGCCTCGCGGATACTGGGGATGGGGGACATTCTCTCCCTGGTCGAGAAGGCCGAGCGCGCCGTTGACAAGGAGAAGGCCGAGAAGCTCGAAGCGAAGCTCAGGCGGGACCAGTTCACGCTGGAGGACTTCAAGGAGCAGCTGGGCGCCATAAAGAGCATGGGGCCGTTGCAGGACGTGATGAAGATGATCCCGGGCGCGGGGAAGGCCTTCCGAGGTCCGGTGGAGGTGGACGACAAGGCGTTGGGGCGGGTGGAGGCGATAATAAACTCCATGACTCCGGAGGAGAGGAGGAACCCGTCCATGATAGACGGTAGCCGGCGAAAGCGGATCTCCGCCGGCAGCGGGACCAAGGTCCAGGACATAAACAGGCTTCTGAAGCAGTTCTCGGATATGCAGAAGATGTTCCGCAGCATGAAGAAGGGGAAACGCCGGGGCAGGATGCCGTTTCCGGGCGGACTCGGTTGAGCCGGGAAGGAGCGGTTCAACTATTATGCATGACACGATGGGATCTTCCCACGGTGAGCTCACGCACAGGAGGTGAATGGATTGGCGGTAAGAATCAGGCTTAAGAGGGCCGGAAGCAGGCATAGGCCGTTCTACAAGATAATCGTGGTTGACTCGCGAAGCCCCAGAGACGGCGCGGCGATCGAGTCCCTGGGCTACTACGATCCGTTGAAGAAGCCCGAGGAGCTGAGTATCGACGAGGAACGTTACAACCACTGGGTGTCCGTCGGCGCAAGCGCGAGCGAGCCGGTTGAGACGCTCGTGGCGCGGATGAAGAGAAGAGCGGCCGGCTTGGCTGTGCCCGAGCCGGAGCCCGTTGTCGAGGAGAAGCCCGCCGCTGAGGCGGCCCCTGAAGCGGAAGCGGCCGCCGAGCCGGAGGCCGACAAAGCCGGCTCAGGCGAGAGCGAGGCCGCGCCGGCCGGGGATGAGGCTCAACCAGAAGGGGAGAGCGACAAGAAATGAGAGATTTAGTTGAGTACATCGCTAAAGCTCTCGTCGACGACCCGTCGCAGGTGACCGTCGAGGAAGTCGCGGGACAGAAGACCACCGTGTACAAGCTGAGGGTGGCGAGCCAGGACATAGGAAAGGTCATAGGCAAGGAAGGTCGGACCGCGCGTTCGATCAGGTCCGTGCTGAGCGCCGCCGCCGCGAAGGTGCACAAGAGAGCAGTATTGGAGATAGTGGAGTAAGCGTGTCGGATGACCGCTCAGGTTCGGACCGTGAGATGGGGCGACGCTCCGCTTACGAGCAGACCGGACGCGAGCTTGTATACGTCGGTAAGATAGTCCGCGCCCGGGGCGTTGGCGGTGAGCTCGAGATGGCGCCGCTGGGCGAGGCGGTTCTCAAGCTCGGCGAAGGGACCGAGCTCCTCCTGGAGCGCGACGAGGGGGAGGAGCCGAGGGAGTTTCACGTGTCCGGCGTGCGCAGGCTCGGTTCCCGCGTGGGGCTGAGGCTGGAGGGCGTCGATACGCCCGAGTCGGCGAGGCCCCTTGTGGGGCATTCGGCCATGATCGAGGCCGCGGCCCTGCCGGAGCTCCCGGACGGCCGGTACTACCACTACCAAATAGTGGGGCTCGAGGTGGTCGACGAGGACGGGGAGTCTCTGGGCGAGATTGTCCAGGTGATCGAGACCGGTGGGAACGACGTCTACGTTGTGGGCGAGGGCCGGGGCGAGATCCTCCTGCCCGCGACCGACAAGGTGATAGTGGAGATCGACCTGGCCGCCGGCCGGATGGTGGTGGCGGTGCCGCCGGGGCTGATCGAGTAGGGAGCCCTTCGCCCGGGATCCGGGATATGAAGATCTATGTGGTCACGGGCCTTCCCGGCGTGTTCCAGGGGACGCTCGACACGGGGATAGTCGCGATAGCGTCCAGGAAGGGTCTACTGGAAGTGGTACTCGTGGACCTCAGGGATTTCACGACGGACGCGCACCGCACCATAGACGACTATCCCTACGGCGGCGGACCGGGGATGATAATCAAGCCCGATCCGCTGTTCAAGGCGGTGGCCTGGATCAGGGACCGTGACGAGCAGGCCGGAAGGAGGGGGTTCCTCCTTTCGCCTCAAGGAAAGCCGTACAAGCAGGAGCACGCGCTCGAGCTGGCGGGCCGCGACGGCTTTACATTGGTCTGCGGCAGGTACAAGGGCGTGGACGAAAGGGCGCGGATTGGGCTCGGCCTGGAGGAGATCTCCATCGGTGACTATGTGCTGTCGGGGGGCGAGTTGGCCGCGTGCGTGGTTATAGATTCGGTCGCCCGACTCCTGCCCGGCGCCGTCGGAGACGCCGACTCGGCGGAATCGGACTCCATCCAGTCGGGGGTGCTCGATTGCCCGTACTACACGAGGCCCGAGGAGTGGGAGGGGATGAGGGTTCCCGACGTTCTGTTGAGCGGCAATCACGCCGCCATCAGGCGCTGGAGAAGAAAAGAGAGCTTGCGAACTACGGTTCTGAAGCGCCCGGATCTGCTGGATTCAACATCGCTCGCGGGCGAGGACTTGAAGCTGCTGGACGAGATCGGGCGTGAGGAGGGGTTGGACGTCTCACGCTGGGTGGGCGGTTCGTGATAGAATCGTCGCCACCGTGAAGTTCGAATCGAGGGGATATGCCATGGATGTTGTAAAGAGCGTTGAAGAGAAACAGCTGAAAAGCGACGTTCCCGAGTTTCAAGCCGGAGACACCGTAAGGGTGCACGTTACGGTCGTCGAGGGCGACAAGCGAAGGACGCAGGCCTTTCAAGGCACGGTTATAGCCCGCAGGGGCACCGGGCTCAAGAGCACCTTCACGGTGAGGAAGGTGAGCGGCGGAATAGGCGTCGAGCGCATATTTCCCCTTCACAGCCCCAACGTGTCCAGAATAGAAGTCCTGAGGCGCGGCCGTGTCAGGAGAGCCAGGCTCTATTACTTGAGAGACAAGAGGGGCAAGGCCGCCAGGATCGCCGAGAGAAGAGACAATCCGAAGCAGTAATCGAGAGGATGCGCATGCGGCGATCAAAGCCGGAGCTGATGGCCTACGACAGGGCGGCGCTGGGCCGCGGCAAGCTCCTTGCCGGGGTGGACGAGGTCGGCAGGGGGCCTCTCGCGGGTCCCGTAGTAGCCTGCGCGATTGTTCTCGGGCCCGACGCGGATCTGCCCGGCCTGAGAGACTGCAAGCGACTTTCGCGCGCTCAGCGCGAGAGATTTTGTGACTCGATCATGGATAAGTCACTGGACGTATCCATCAGCGCCGTGGGCGAGAGGGTCATAGACGCGGTCAATATCCACCGCGCCTCCTTGATCGCCATGACGACCGCCGTCGCCTCTCTGCGGCTTCGTCCGGACGTGCTGATCGTCGACGGCCCGTACAAGCTGCACGTCGACTTCGAGCAGAGAGGCGTAGTGGGCGGAGACGGACTGAGCTTGGCCGTCGCGGCCGCCTCGGTCCTGGCGAAAGTCTCGCGCGACAGGCTCATGTCCGAGCTGGACAGGCTCTACCCCCAGTACTGTTTCCAGGCGAACAAGGGCTACTCGACACGCGGACATTTGGAGGCTCTTTCCAAGCACGGTCCCTGCCCCGCTCACAGATTCAGCTTCGCCCCCGTGAAGGCCTGCCCCTCGGCGACGCACTCGCGTTAGTTGACGTCTCCCGCTTACGTTTCTCCCGACACTCACTTCCCGGCGCCCGTCCATCCGCGTTCGAAGTCGGGCTTCGTCCCCCGATTCTCATAGACCGTTCTGTCGGCCCGTCAAGGAGGCCATGGGTTTGGCGAGGATCAACACCGCGGAGACGGGCATGTGCGGCGAGGACATATCGTGCGCCTTCCTGAAGCTCAAGGGTTATGAGATATTGCACAGAAACTACAGAGCCGGGCGCTACGAGCTGGACATAGTCGCCAAGGACGGCGATGAGGTCGTCTTTGTCGAAGTCAAGCTGAGGCGGAGCGACGATTATGGTGGCGCGCTGGGCGCGGTACCCCGGAAGAAACGGCTCGATCTGGCCAGGGCGGCGGCCTGGTACTTGTCGGAAAGGTCACCCGCGGCCGCTTCCTACAGGTTCGACGTCATCGCCATCTCGATCGACCGCGGCTCCGCCGGGATGAGGCTCAGCCATATAGAAAGGGCTTTCCAGTGCGACGGGGGCGGCCACTTCTGAGCCGGCCGGTGCTCGGAGATCGGCCGGCCGCGACAGGCTTACGCGAAACGGACCCTCGAGAGCGGGCCTAAAACACCCGTTTCGGGCATGGGTCAGTTCGCCCATTCCTATTGAACTAATTCACATTTCTCGCGACCCGCGCTGCCGGCCGTCCGTGACGCACGCCGCCGGGCGCGCACGCGCTGCAAGGCCTTTCCGATTGACTGCGTTTGCACTATTTGTTATAATAGTCCGGAGCGTTGCAGGAGGCTGTTGACGCCGGTGACTTCAGGCTGGGGCGAACGACGCGCACCTCTTTGCCCGGCGAGGTGCGGGGCGTCCGCCTCTTTTTTTCCGGCGACCCCCTTGGCAGCCGCAAGTCGGTCGTCGTTTCGACAGGAAAGGAGTTGAAGATGAGAAGTGCAATGTTAAGGGTGACGATCATAGCGTGCCTGTGCGGTATGGTCGCGGTGCCGTCACTGGTGTGCTCTGCCCCGGTCTCGAGCGGTTCGATAACGTACGAGAACACGGAAATCCCTTCGCTATACTTCCTGGCGGTAGTGGACTTCGAAGTCTACGGGCCGGGGGACGCCGACAACCCGCTTGACCCGGGCGTGTATCCCAGTGTGAACACCGAGTACACATACGTGTACACGCTGTACAACGATGCCTCGAGTCTCGTTCCTCTTGACGGCCTCGACGTCGAGCTGGCCTCGGGAGTGACGGTCACCGCCGCCGGCAGCATCGACGACGGCCTCTCCTCGACACCCGCGCCGTCCTCGATCACAATCGGCCCGACAATCCTTGGCTTCGACTTCTTCGATCCCTTCATTATGCAGACGGAATCATCCGAGCAACTGTTCGTCATCGCTCCTTCGGCGCCGGGCGACGTAGTTTTGACGGTCGTGTTCGACGGCGTCTCGGAGGACGAGCTGGGGCTGGTCGCGGGCCCGGTCGCGTCGGGTGCCGTCTGCGGAAGCGTGGGGGCCTCTTGCTACGGCGACCCGGCGGCGCCGGCGCCCGGCATCACGGTCGATATCTTCAACATCGAGGGCGAGTTGGTGGCCACGGCCGACACGGACTCGGCCGGAGAGTTCTGTTTCGAGAACCTGGTGCCCGACGACTATCTCCTCACGATGGTGGTGCCGTTGAGCTACGACGCGGACGTGGAGCAGGTCTGGCTCACGGTGCCGGCCGGCGAGACGGTCACCTATGAGTTCCTGCTCGTGTGCAAGGACATTGTCACGGAGCCGCGCACCATCGGGTTCTGGAAGCACCAGGTGGGCGTCGCGACCGGCGGAAAGGGCCGCGCTCAGATCGACGGGCCGACCCTGTGCGGGTATCTGGACCTGATAGAGGCCCGGTTCAACAACAACAGCCTCAATTCCGTAGCGATCTACGAGCCTCCGGCCTCCGGCCTCTGCGCCGACAAGCTCCTGGTCGCCCGTGACATACTGAAGCTTCAGGGGAAGGTCCCGATGGAGTGGCGCGCCAAGCAGCAGCTGCTGGCGCTCCTCTTCAATGTCGCAAGCGAGAAGATAGGCCTTGCCGAGATAGTGAGCGATGACGGTGCCGTTCTATCCCAGGCGATCACCTTCTGCGACAACCTGATCGACGATCCGGCCGGGGATCACGAGCTGGCGAAGACCATAGCCGACGAGATCAACAACGGTCGGATGGTCCCGGCGGGGATGATCCCGCTCGACACGGATGTGATCTACTACACCAGGCATATCGAGATGCTGAACGCAGCTCCCACCGTGTTCACGGTATCGACCAGGATCTCGTTCACTCTGCTGGGCGAGGGAAATGTACCGGTCGATCTGAGGGTGTTCGACGTTACGGGCCGCCTGGTGAAGACCGTCGCGGACCGTGACTTCGGTCCGGGCACGCATTCGATAGTCTGGGACGGCCGGAGCGAGCACGGCGCTCGTGTCCCGTCGGGCGTGTACTTCTACAGGCTGGAGACTCCTGTCGACGACGCCACGGGGAAGATGATCGTCAGGCGATAGACGGCAAGACGAGCGGCCGCATCCGCCCGCGGACGGATGACGGCGAGTTGGCGGCGCACGGAATCCGCGGCGCTTTCACGCGGCCGCCATATGGAAGTGGGCACGAAGGAACGGGGGCCGGCCGAATGGCCGCCCCCGTTCCGCGTCCTGTGGCCGTGCCCCCCCGCCGGGCCTGCGCCTGTCGCCCCTGCGTAGCGCAGCGGCGAGGGGGATCAGTCGCGTGAGATGCCGTGGGCTTTCATCTTCTTGTACAGGTGGCTTCTCTCAAGCCCCAGGTCCTTGGCGGCCCTTGTCATGTGCCACTTGTTCCTTTCGAGGGCTCTGAGTATCTCCTCTCTCTCCATCTCTTTCATCGTGTCCCTTAGGGTCCTGTCGTTCACGTCGTGCCGCTCGGCCCGGGCGCCGGCCTTAGGGAGGGCGCGGGCCAGCTCGGAGGCCGCGACCTCTTTCCCCGGAAAGAGTATCGAGATCCTCTCCATGACGTTTCGCAGCTCGCGCACGTTTCCGGGCCAGGGGTACTCCTCGAGCGCCTCCGTCGCCTCGGGGGAGAGCCGCGGCGGGAGCCCGCCCTCGGTTTCGGCGAAGGCCGACAGGAAGTGCTCGGCCAGCGCGGGGATGTCGGCTCTTCTATCACGGAGCGGGGGAAGGTGAATCGGAACCACGTTGAGCCTGTGGAACAGATCGAGCCTGAACGTGCCCGCCCCCACCTCCGACTCCAGGTCCTTGTTGCTCGCGGCCAGCACCCTGACGTCCACCTTGATGGGCCTTCCTCCGCCCACGCGCTCGAACTCGCTCTCCTCCAGGACCCTGAGAAGCTTGGCCTGCATCGGGTGGGGCATGTCGCCGACCTCGTCGAGCAAGAGGGTGCCGCCGTCGGCTCTCTCGAACTTGCCGCTTCGAGCCTTGGAGGCACCCGTGAATGCCCCCCGCTCGTGGCCGAAAAGCTCGCTCTCTATCAGCTCCGAGGGAACGGCCGCGCAGTTCACGGTAATGAACGGCCCTTCGCTTCTAGAGCTCTTCTCGTGAATGGCCCGGGCTACGAGCTCCTTGCCCGTGCCGCTCTCGCCTAGGATCAGGACTCTGGACGAGGTGGGAGCCGCCATCTCTATCAACTCGAACAGCTCCCTCATGGGGCCGCTGCGGCCGACTATCGAGGGCCACTGCCCGGCGCGGTGTTTGAGCTCGCGGTTCTCCCGGGCGAGGCGGGCCATGCGAAGAGCGTTCTCGACCGCCAGGAGAGTCTTCTCGCTTCCCAGGGGCTTTTCGAGAAAATCGTACGCCCCGGCCCTGGTCGCCTTGACAGCGGTCTCGATGGTGCCGTAGGCCGACATCATCACCACGGGCAGGTCCCCGTCGGCTTCCTTCATCCGGCGCAGTATGGAGAGGCCGTCTTCGTCCGGCAGCTTCACGTCGAGCAGGACCAGATCGACCTCTTGCTTGTCCATGGTCTGGAAGGCCTCCGAGCCCGAGTTCGCCTCGAGAACCCCATAGCCCTCCATGCTTAGAAGCTGAGCGAGCGACGACGTTATGTTTCGCTCGTCGTCGACCACCAGCACGGTAGCTTTCACCTGTTTGTAGCCTCCTGGCTCTAGACTTGGTCCGCGACGCGGCTCCCCCGGCGGGCGGAGATCGCGACAGCCGCTCGGTCGGCGCCTGCCGGAGTCACCGGGGCGTACCGGGCTTTGCACGCCGGATGGGCTCTCCGCCGGGTAGGCCGGCGGGGAGCAGGATAGTAAACGTGGATCCCTTGCCGGGCTCGCCGCTCACCTTGATCGTTCCTCCGTGATCCGTGATTATCTTCATGACTATGGCCAGGCCCAGCCCGGTTCCTCCCTTCTTGGTAGTATAGTAAGGTTCGAAGATCGATTCCAACTGATCCGGGTCCAGCCCCTTTCCGGTATCCCTCACGTCGATTCTCGCCCTGTCGGCCTTCCGGCCCGGCTCTTCCCCCGATCGCGCGAGCGCCACCGTCACCCGGCCGCCCTCGGAGCAGGCCTCGACGGCGTTCGCCACGACATTGCCCAGCGCCCGTGAAAGCTGGTCCGGGTCTATACATGCCTCCACTTCCTCGGGGGGCGCTTCCAGGGTCACCTCCACGCCGGGGTTCGTACTCTCGTGCAGCGCCACTACCCGCTCGGCCACAGGTCTCACGTCCTGCCTCACGAGGTTGGGGGCGGGCATTCTGGCAAGCTGCGAGAACTCGTCGACCATCTTGCGCAGCCCGTCCACCTCTTCCCGCACGGTGTCCGTGGCCTTGGACAGCACGACGTCCAGGTCCGGCGCCCCTTTGGCGTGGCTTCTCTGGACGTTCTCGATGGAGAGCTGGATGGGGGACAGCGCGTTCTTGATCTCGTGGGCGATGCGGCGGGCCACCTCGCGCCACGCCGCGATTCTCTCCATGCGCGATATTATCGCTCTGCTTTCTTTGAGATCGACCATCATGCTGTTGAATGCGGCGATCAGCCGGCCCATCTCGTCCTTTCCGCCCCCCGCCACCGGTGAGCTCAAGTCCCCCTCGGCGATCCGGCGGGCGCCGGCCGTGAGCCGCTCGAGTCTGCGGGTCGTGCCGCGCGCCATTACCGGCGCGGCTATCCAGGAAAAAAGAAGCGCCGCCGCGGTGGCTATGAGGAAAGCGCGACTCAGGGCGTCCGCGAGCCGCTGGAGCCGCGCTCTGGAGACGCCCACCAAGAACTTCGCCACAGGGACCTCGCCCGCGTGGGGGAGGTACACCTCGCGAAAAACGTGCGTCCTCGGCGAAACCGGCTTTCGCTCGCCCGCGTCGACGTAGCCCTCGGCTTCGCCTCCCCGCAGAGGCAACAGCATCACGCCCACGTCGAGAAGGTCCTTCAGCTCCCTCAGCTCGTCGGCGTCGACGTAGTAGCCGCCAAGGACGTGGAACTCGCTGCCGCCGATCGTAACGGTGCGGGCGCTGACAAGGGACATGCGTTCGCGTCCCTTCACCTCGATGACCGCGGCCGCCGGAGCGCCCGAGGTTTCGCGCGCAAGATCGGCGGCCCCGGGGTGCGGGCGGCCGTAGTAGGCCTTCCAATGTGCGCTCGACAGCACGGTACCGTCGCCGTCCAGTATCTCCAACAAGTCCAGGTCCGTGCCTCCCGCGGACATCTGGGCCAGGCCCACGACCTCCGGGCTCGACGGATCATCCGCGCCCGAGGCGACGCCCGCCAGGGTCCTCCGTACGGCGGGCTCCCGCGAGATCGCCTCCACCGCGCGGGCCGCGTCCTTGCCGCGCAGCTCCAGGTAAGCGCCCACCCTGTCCGCGGCCTGGTCCGCCCTTTCCTCGAGCTCCGAGACCAGGGCCGAGGAGGAAAGCCAGTAGGTGAGCGCGGTCACGAGAGAGACCACCACCAGGGACAGGGTGGAGAACATCAAGAGCAGCTTGGTCCTCAATCTCATTCGCTTGTCGCGTCCTTTCGCGAGGTCCGCCCCACCAATTCGCAGAAGGGCCAAGAGGGTGAACAAGGACAAGGGGGAGCAGACAGAGGTTTTTGATTAGCCTAAGTTGACTCACGGCGAGTTAGAGGTCTTTCAAACGCTCAAGAAACTCCTCGTTGGAAATATCAAGAAGGCGAAGGTTGTTCTTCAATATGAAAACTGGCACAGTGTCGTATTGGGGAACCACAAGCGGGCGAAGCAGTCCCGATTTCTTGTATATCTTGTGGCTGCCCTTTTGCCTGTCGAACCTACACCCAACAGAAAGCAGGAACTTCTCAAAGTCGTCCGGCGGTATGGCGGTGAGTTTGGGCACGCCTCTACTTGTGAGCTAGAAGTGAAACGGGTATCCGCTCATGCGTTATTTCCGGTGGAGCCCAAGCCGCCGAACTTCTCTTTGGCTTCGTCCACCCTAACGACTCAAGTAGAGCCTCTAGTGTTCCATCCTGAAGGCACTCAGTATAGAGGATTTCGAAGGCCTCAACGAAATTCTTCTTCGCCTCATCCAGATTGAGACCACAAGTAGAAAGATCTAGTGCGGGTGAATAGACGACCAGCATATCACCCTCTCGCAAGACCACTACATCAAGGTTGGTCTGTATCTTCACTCTAGCCATATCTCCTACCTCCAAAGGAATTATACCCTATTATTATGATCGGCTCAATCACAAACTCGGATCATATCAATCTTCGCGCCAATCTAAGCCTGGCAATCCCAAGCAGTTGAGGGCACAGGAGCTAGGCTCACTTCTTTGCCCTTGCCCTCTCGTAGTGGTCTAGTAGCAGCTTAATCGCATCTGAATACGTTGGTTTCTTCTTGTCTCCCCTTTCCAGCCTCTCGGCTCTCATTTCCGAGATTATCCGCATGAGGTGGGCGGATACTATCTCTATTCGCGCCGCTTGAGCTCGCCCCCGATCCAGGCCCAGGCCATGTCGGGAACGCCGGCCGTCACCGTCGCGGCCCAATGCAGATGCCGCGCGACAAGGACCGCCCTGTCGAGCTGGAACATCGGCAAGACCACGCCCTCGGCTTGTAGCCGTTCCAGTAGCTCCCTCTCCAGGCTCATCCGCTCGTATGGGGAACGATCCTTATCGTGCGCCAAGCCCGCTGCTGGAGCCGAGGCCGAGGGGATCTGCGTGTGAAGAAAATGCGAGGCCAGCCACACTTCGTCCTCGATCCAGCGCGGCGGATACCATAGCCCCAGAGAGAGATCGAACTCGCCGGCCGACAGCTTGTAACCCATTTCCTCTCTGCCGAGCTTTCGCAGGGTCACGTCGTACCCTGCGGCCAGAAGATCCACGTGAATGCGATCGGCGACCTCGCCGGCCACGCCGTGCCATCGAGGCGCGAGCAGGGTCAGCTTCGATCGCGCCCGCGGGGCGGGCTCGCGGCGGCCGGCTCCCTCTCCCGGCGCCACCTGTCCCCACGCCTCTCCGCCGGGCAGCACGCTTTGGGAGACGCTGCCGGCTCCGCCTATTATCGAGCGGAGAATGGACGCGCGATTTATCGCTTCGAAGAGCCGAAGGCGCTCCTCCTCGCTGTTCAAGGCGCCCCTCTCACTATTGCAGAGAAGATACATGGCGTGCGATGAACGCTCGATGTGCGCCTCTCTAAACGCCGCCGCAAGGGAGGCGACCTCGGAACAGGGCGGCCCCGCGTACAGGTCGAGCATGCCCGCCCGTGTCTCGATGGAGACGTCGTCGCAGCCCATGAGCTTCCACTCGACGCCGTCGAGAAACGGCCTCCCGTTGTGATGCCCCTCGAACGCGACGAGCTCGATCCGCCCGGAGGACGCTCCGGGCTTCACGGCGAAGGGCCCAGTGCCCGGGGAAGAGCCCAGCCTGGGCTCGTCGTGGAAGCGGCCGCCGGCCTTCGGGGCCTGCAAGACGGCGAGGGCCGGACATGACAGCACATCCGGAAGGTCCGGGATCGGAGAGCGGGTGCGGATAATGACGGTCCGCCCCCCGCGGCCGGGTGTCGTATTTTGAAATCCAGGCCCGCGCTCGGCGGCCGCGGGAGCGGGTGGGGCGTCTATCGAGACCACAGCACCCCGGTATCTCAACCAACGGCCGGCCAAGCCGGCCCTTGACTTGAGCAGCCGATTGAGGGAGTAGGCTACATCCGCGGCGGTCAGCGGACTTCCGTCGTGAAATGTGACGCCCTTTTTCAGGACCAGCCTCCATTCGGAACTGTCTCCGTCAGCGGACCATGATTCGACCAGCAAGGGGCTCGCTCCCTCGGGGGTGCTCTCGAACAGAGGCTCGTAGACTAGGTTTGAAATCATACACTCGTCCGGAAGTAGTGACTCGCAGGGCTCGAGCGTCCAGACCGGCTCTCCACCGCCGAGTGCGGCGACGCCCCCGTAGCGCGGTCTGGAAGCCGCGTTGAGGTTTGTGGCCGTGAGCATGGACGACAGCGCGGCGACAAGTATGAGCCGGCATGCAGGTCGGGACTTTTTCATCGTGTGGTCTCCGTGTTTCGCTCGTGCGACGGCGCAGTGACATGCATCCAATGGCGGCCCGCGGCCCGACTCGGCAACGATCCTACCGGGACGAAGTGAGCATGAACAGGACTCGGCTGTCGCGGGAGCGCGGCCCCTTCCTGGTGACCGCGACCAGGTCGGGCAGGTCGTCTTCGTCCAGTCTTCCCGCCGACAGCGACAGGACCGCTCCCGGAAGACCGTCGATCCTCCATGACTCTTCGAAATCCTCGCCCGTCCAGGAATAGAAGATTACGCTGTCGTCTACGCCGGGAGCCCCGGCCGGCGCAACTATTGCCTCCACCCTGCCGTCTCCGTCCATGTCGCAGACGGCCAGCGCGGACCCCGCGTTCAATATAGTGGATATCTCGCTCATGGAGCTGTCCCTCGCGGACACCTTCCCCCGCACCTCCGCCAGCAGGACCTCCGCGGTCCCATCCGCGCCCAGGTCAATTGTCTCCCATGAGTAGAATCCCGCATCGACGGGGGGCGAGGGCGAGACCAGGTAGTTGGTTCCCGCGACGTATCGGCAGGACCCCAGCAGGCCCGCCCACGGAAGCCAGTATGTCTCAGCTCGTTCCAGGTACGGCTGCCCCTTCGCCGCGTCCCTGCCCATCGTGAACGCCACAGGCCCGGCCAACCTGCTGCTCCATACGACAAGCTCGTTACTTCCGTCTCCATCGGAGTCCATGTAGGCGGTTTCCGCCACAGGGTCGCGACACGGGACGCCCGGAGGGGGGCTCTCGATGGGACACGATAGCACCTTGACCGGACTGCCGAGACCCGGGCTTATCGTGTAGAGGTCGACTGACCTCTCATGTACCAGACAGAGCGTTCTAAGCCCGTCGATCACGCGCGCCGCGAGCGCCGGTTCGCCGGTTGTAATCTCGAAGGCCGGGGAGAGCCCGGTCACGTACGATGATGCCGGGGCGAGGGGGCCCGGACGCTCGCCGGCCATGATGGATGCCAGCGCCGGGTCGATCTCCACGGATGCTGTATACAGCATGACCGTCTCCGAGCCCTCCGCGTCGATGAGCCCCAGCGCGACATGAAGGGATTCGCCGCGGGCCTCGGCCCAGCCGGAGAGCGCGTGGGAGCAACCGGCCTCCGCCGCCTTCGATGCGAGCCCCTTTTCTCTGCTCCAGGGCCAGGCACCCTCCGGGGAGATATCCGGTCCGTCCAGCACCGTTACGTCGTGCGCCCTGTCGAGGGAAGAAAGCAGGTGCGACCTGAGCGCGTCGGTGACCGCTTTCGGTTTTCCGCCGATGCCTCCCACCAGAACTCGAAGGTCGGGGACCGCTATCCGCACCCCGTCGCCTTCTCTTATGCCGTGCCTCCTGAGCCTATCCGTCCTTCTCAGGCGCGACCTTCCCGGGAACACCTCCACGACCCTCGCGGCGGCTACCTCCAGTATCCCGCGCTGCACGGGGCGGTAGACCTCGGCCTCGAGCCCGGCCCTCAAACCGGCCTGGCTTCCGACGTCCACCATGAACCCGTTTCTGGAGACCTCGGTGACCGAGCCCACCTGCCGGCGCCTGTAGCCGGTCAACCGGGCCGCAAGCTCGTCCGCGACACTCGAAACGGCGTCGGAGCCCGCCGCCGGCCCCGTGGCCTTTTCTCCGCCACAGGGCCAGGCTGATCCCATCAGCGTCAGCGCCGTTAATGAAGCCGCGAGTACGATGTCTCTCATGGCGTATACCCCCTTCTCTCTTATGCTATATGGCGCTCTCGCGCCAGTCAACTTCCGGGAGCTCCCCTGGCGCGCCTTGTAATGGGCTCGACCCGGCGGTAGGCTGGAGCGGTGAGAGCCGCCGTCAACGGAATTCCAGGTTTTCGAGAGATACGACATATCGGAGGGAAAGATGAAGAAGGTGGAGATATTGTCGGGGCCGGAGGTCAAGTACGAAGGGTACTTCAAGCTCACGGAGACACGTTTGAGGTTCCGGCAGACCGACGGAACGATGAGCGAGACGGTGGTCCGCCTCAACCTGGACCGGCCCGACGCGGCCTCGGTTTTCCTGTATGATCCGGCAAGGGATAGGGTCGTCCTGGTGAGGCAATTCAGGTATTCCGTTTACGCCGGAGGAGACGGAGGCTGGATCACGGAGATCGTGGCCGGGGTGCTCGACCCCGGAGACGACCCGGAGGGCGCGGCCAGGCGCGAGGTGATGGAGGAGACAGGTTACGAGGTCAACGAGCTGGAACGCTTGTTCGCCTTCTATCCGAGCCCCGGGGGCTCGTCGGAGAAGTGCTACCTGTTCGCGGCCGAAGTGGACGAGAGCATGAAGAAAAAGGCCGGAGGCGGCGCTCCCGGCGAAGGCGAGGACATAGAGGTGCTGGAGGTCTCGAGCGGCGAGGCCCTCGCGATGATGGAGCGAGGCGAGATAATAGACGGAAAAACACTTGTGGCGCTCCAGTGGTTCAAGGCCGTACGCGGAAGCCGGCCCGCTGGGCGGAGGTGAGCTGTGAGGGCGGATGCGATTGCATGCGGTCTTCGCGGCTCGGGGAGGATTTGGGCCCCGACTTCGAAAGCGGCGCCCCCGCGGACCGAGGCGCGAGCTGCGAATGCGCCCCGGAAAGCGTTGGCCCCCTGACCCTGTGAAAGCGGCCCGGGGGCCGGCCACCACGACCTTGGTGGAGGATGTGGGCACAACCCCTCTCGGGGTGTGAAGGCACTTCCTTGGTGGGGGAGAGTGCTCTATCCTAAGTACGTCCCCCGCCCGGCGGGGGTTGCAAATCTCGTCCCGACTTTCTACATCGACAGGGTCACGCCGGCGAGATAGGTCCTGCCGGGGGCCGGGTATCCCTTCACCTCTTCATAGTCTTCAGCAAATACGTTCTCTATCTTCAAGTGAAATTTATAGTTGCGAGACAGGGCATAGGACGCCGCGAGGTCGACCTTCGTAAACCCGGGCCTATCCCCAAAGCGAGCCACTCCGTCGGCCCCGATGAAGTTGAAGCTGTCCTCGACGCTGCTCGTCGTGTTGAGATCGAGCCTCGCGCTCAGCCCGGCGAAGGGCCCCGCCCAGATGGCGAGGTTGAGCAAGTTCCGGGGCCTCCTTTGAAGCCGGCTTCCTTCGGCGTCCGGTGCCGGCCACTTCTTCGTGTCGAGGAAGGTGTAGTTGGCGACCGCTCCCGCTTTGTCCTCCAGGTCCGCCGACAGGGAGGCCTCGAACCCGTTTATCTCCGCTCTCGCCACGTTGGCGGGAGCGAAGAAGGGGTCCACTGCTATGAGATCCTCATAGTCGGTCATGAAGTAGGAGGCCTCGAGCGTAAAGCCCAGGTTCCGAGTCAACCCCGGCAATGCGTCGAGTCGGGGCCCCTCTCCCTCGAGCTTCGCGTCCTCCGCCATCTCGGACAGGGCCCTCGCGAGTCGATCCCCGGCCCTGTGGCCCAGTAGCTTCTGCCTGAAGATAAACTCCGTTGTCGAGCTTGTCTCGGGACCCAGGTCCGGGTTGGAGAAATCCGGAAAGTACAGGTCGGTCAGGGAAGGGGCGTTGTAACTCTCGCTCCAGATCAAGGCCACCGCTGTTCCAGTCCATCCCAAGTCGAGCCCGAACGCGGCCTTCGGGCTCGCCTCCGAGCCGAACTGCGAGTTATCGTCCACCCTCAAGCCCAGAGAGGCGCTCGCGCTCAGCCCAGTCCGTCGCGCCAAGCGCATGAGCATTCCCTCCTTTGCCTCCTTCCAATCCGGAACCGGCCCCGGGGGGCCCAGCTCTATCCTCTGCTGGGCGAAGTAGGCGATGTTCGTCCTGTCCACGTCCACGCGGGATAGCTCGGGCTCGACGCTGCTGAAGTTGCTGAAGTCGGTCCTTTCCGCCTCCTCGAGCTCCGCTTCCACTCCCAGGCTCAAGACGCCCCAGCGGGCAACCCGCAGGTTGTGCTGCGTCTCGGCCAGGTATCGCCTGGTGTCGAGCGTGGTCCTCTGGATGGTGGGCGAGTAAGCGATGACGGTGTCCGCCCCCGGGGGCTCGAAAGTCGGATCGGGGTCCGCGTCGTTCTCGTTCTCGAGCGTGCCGTCCACAACACCGGCCACCACGGAGTAGTCCCAGCGCCGTGACACTTCATGGCTGTATCTCACCGAGAGGTCCGTGAACCTGTTCTCGACCCCGTTGTTTGGATCGTTGGTACAGTGCCAGAGCTCATCGCACGCGAACTGGAAGTCGTGAGGCACCTCCTTGCGGCCGTCCGAGTAACGCCCGGAAAGCGCGATGGTCTTGTCCCGCGACGCGTGCACTCCCAGCCGGCCGGCGAAGGAGGTGTTGTCGTATCCGTCCCTGCTTCCTGTCCCGTCGCTTGAAAGCCGGGAGACGGTCAGGGAATAATCTGCGATGCTGGCCGTTCCGCCCATGGATGCCAGCGCCCTCGCCGTGCCCAGGCTTCCGCCCTGCAAGGTCAGGGTCGGAGCGAAGCCTCCTTCGCCTCTCCTGGAGATGATATTTATTACGCCGCCTACGGCCTCCGACCCGTAAAGGGCGCTTGCCGGCCCCCTTACTACTTCGATCCTCTCCACGTTCTCGGCGGGCATGTCCGCGAAGCTGAACGCGCCGAGCCACGTCGAGTTCACCTGGACGCCGTCGATCATCACCAGAACCTGGTCCGTGTCCGCGCCGCGCAGGCGGACGTCCACGACGCTGCCGTACGTGCCTCCCGATGACTGCACGCTTACGCCGGGCACGGCTCTGAGCGCCTCGGCCACCGTCACGGCCTGCCGGCGGGCTATGTCTTCCGCTGTGATTACGGTAACCGACTTGAGAGCTCGATCCAGGGGCTCTCCGAGCCGTGACGCGGTTACAATGAAAGGCCTTCCGAAGTAAAGTCTGATCTTCTCCTCTTCGCCGGACTCGCTCTCGGCCTGCGAGCAGAGCGCGCGGGCCGGGGCCGCGATGGAGAGCGCGCACAACAGCGCCGCCGCCGGCAACAACCTTTGCTTGCTCATCTCAAGCTCCTCACAAAAAGCAGAATCCCTCGCCGATCCCTAATCGATGGGTCAGGGAGGGAGGGACATTCCACCTATCAGCCACTGAACCTTCCCATCGAAGGTCGTCGACCAAAGCCTTGCTCACAGGTTTCCTGGCTCGCGGTTCGTCCTACAGGCTGCGCCTTCCCAGAGAGACACTCCAGTGGCGTATCGCAGCTTTCGTCGCCGCCCACAGTGGCGGGGCCGCGCCGGCTTTCGACCGGCTTCCCTACGGGGCTCGGTACCCCTCTAATGCGCAAGGATGATGTATTGCTTGGGTTGTTTCCGGGCAGTCACCTCCTCCGTACGGGCTTCCCGTACCTCAATTCGCGACGAAAGCCTACCCCCTGACCATCAATCGAGTCAACGACGGAGAGGGCGTTCAGCGCAAAAACTCGTTTCCTCGTCTTGTCATAAAGGGGGAGAGCGCCGGTTCAGCGCCTGTTGCCGTCTTGACAGGGGTTTAGGCCCGTCTGGTACAATTAGGCAAGAAGCTATGGGCCGGCTTTGCCGGCCTGTAGCCATGTTGTGAGGTGCCGGCAACAAGCGTCCCCGGGGCGCCGGGGGAGCACTACGGCTCCGGAGAACCTCTGGTTTTGTCCAGTACGATACAGCGGATTGGAGACATCTATGCCCGGCCTGGTTCACTACTTTCGCAATTCGTGGATGACGCTCGCTCTCACCGCCTTGGCGGTCCTCGTGATCGGCTGCTCGGGGGGCGATGACGACGCGGAGACCGCCGTCGGCGAGGCCTCGGGAGAGTCGGCACCCGCGGTCAAGGCTCCGGACTTCTCTTTGCCCGATCTTCAGGGAAACACGGTAGAGCTCTCGGACTTCGAGGACAGGGTCTTGTTGGTCGATTTCTGGGCCACTTGGTGCGTGCCGTGCAGGCTGGAGGTGCCGCATCTGGTCGAGCTCCACAACAGTTACAAGGACCGCGGCTTTGAAATCCTGGGTATCGCGTTGGACGAGAACGGCGAGGAGTTGGTGGAGGCTTTCGTTAGAGAGCACAACGTGACATACCCCGTTGTCATCGGCAACCGTGACGTGGCCATCGCCTTCGGAGGGCTGACCGCGATACCGACGGCCTTCATGATCGACCAAGATGGCCGAATAGTGAACAAGTACGTGGGCTACACGGAGAAGGCGGTGTTTGAGGAAGAGATAAAAAGGCTGCTTGACTAGGAGAGCCGGATGCCGGGAACCCACCCCAAGAGCCCCCTGATGGTTGCGGTCCTGACCGCCGCCCTGGCGATCTGCTGTCCGCCCGGGTCGGGCGCCCCCGCGCCCGTCTTCGATCTGGGGGTCGAGGCCCCCATTCAGGCGTCTCCCGAGATCGACGAGATCGGCATCGAGCCCGGGGGGACGGGCGTGCTGCCGATAACGTTGGACCTTCCGGCCACGCACCACCTCAACTCCCAGCCGAGGCCCAGATTCTCCGTGAAGGAGCCGCCCGGTCTTGCGGCCGGCGCGGTAGAGCTGCGAGGCGACCGCCACTTAGACGAACTGTTGGAGGTGGAGGTGTACAGCGGCACGGTCACTCTCCTTGTGGAGCTGAGAGCGGAGGACGTGCCCCTCGGCGTCCACACTCTAAGAGGTGAGCTGACCTACTACCCCTGCTCGGACGCCGACCTCACCTGCTTCGAAAAGACAGACAAGATCGAGTTGAGCGTCAGGATAGAACGCGGGGCTTCGGCGGTATCCCCGCCGGAGGGCGCAGGCGCCGAGGATCTGTCCTCGCCTCTTGAAGGCGGCCGCACTTTCGCGGACAGGGTGAGCGACAGCTTCGGCGAGTCCCTGCTGCTGGCGTACGTCTTGGTCTTCTTCGGCGGGATCCTCGCGAGCTTCACCCCGTGCGTCTATCCGATGATCCCCATCACGGTGGCCGTCATCGGCGCGGGCAGCGCCGGGTCGAAGTCCAGGGGATTCAAGCTGTCGACGATCTACGTGCTCGGCATCGCGGTCACCTACTCCATTCTCGGCGCGGCCGCGGCCGGAACCGGAAAGGCCTTCGGATCCTTTACGCAGACCTTTCCCGTTCTGCTGGGCATCGGTCTTCTGCTGGGCGCTCTGGGCGCCGGCATGTTCGGCTTCTTCGAGATGCAACCGCCCGCCTTCCTTCGGAATCTGCAATCCAAGCGCGGCCGGGGCCACGTGGGGATACTGCTGATGGGCGCGGTCACCGGCCTGGTAGCCTCGCCCTGCCTGGGACCTGTGCTGATCGCCCTGCTCGCGTGGATAGCGAAGACGGGGGACGTGTTCCGCGGGTTCACCTTGTTGTTCGTGTTCGCGCTCGGCATGGGACTTCTTCTTATAGCGATAGGAACGTTTTCGAGCGTCCTGACCGCGCTGCCGAAGTCCGGCAACTGGATGTTGCGGGTTAAGGAGCTGCTGGGCCTCATCCTGGTCGGCGTGGGCGTCTACTACGTCGGTCTGGCGCTGGCGACCAGGGGCGTGCCGGAGCGGGCGACATGGACGGTCGCGCTCGGCGTCGCGCTGGCCGTTCTCGGATACATTGTGAGGGGCCACGAGAAGAGCGCTGCGGGCGGGGAGGGCCCCGCGCCGCCTCGAGGGCTGAAGGGTCATCTCCGAAAGGGCGTGGGAGTGGTGCTGGTTGTGGCAGGCGCGTACCTGACCATCCTGGGGCTTTCTGCCGCCGGTCTCGCCCCGAGCTGGACGGCCACGACGCCGCCCGAAACAACCTCGCAGAACATAGAGTGGGCGCCGTCTTACGAGACGGCCATGGAGCGGGCGGAACAGGAGAACGTCCCGGTAGTTATCGACTTCTACGCCGATTGGTGTGTATACTGTAAGAAACTGGACTCCGACGTTTTCAGTGACGAGAGGGTGATCGATGAGGCCGGCCGTTTCGTGATGGTCAGGGTTGACGCGGATCGTCGCGAGGACGTCGTTGGAGAGCATGAAGTTCTGGGTCTTCCCACTGTGGTATTCCTGGATTCCGCCGGCGCGGAGGCGACGAGGATCGAAAGCTACGTGAAGGCGGAAGAATTCCTGAGTCATATGAAGTCGGTTAGATAGCCGCGTGCCGGCGTTCCCGTCACGCACGGGCGCCGGCGGCGCAGCCCCCGGAAGGAGGATATGTTGAAACAGCTCGCGGCCATCATTGTGGTGCTTGTGGTGGCCCTTGTGGGATTGCTGCAAGCGTCTTGTTCGAGAAAGAGCGAGGAGCATGTTTTCCTCAGGCTTTACACCTCATGCAACCTGATGGGCTCTCTCGAGCCCTGTGGGTGAAAGACCACCCAACTGGGCGGTCTGCCCAGAAGAGCGACATATATCGCGAAAGAGACCGTTGAGGGATATGAGAGGCTGGTGGTTGACGCCGGCGACTTCAGCAGCCCGGGGAGCAAGCACGGTGAGTTCAAGACCGAGTGGATGATCCGCGGGATGAGCGATCTCGGCTACGACGCCGTGGCGGTGGGAGAGCGTGATCTCCAGATGGGGCGGCAGCGTATCACCGAGCTGGCGTCGAAGTACTCTCTTCCTCTGGTCTGCGCGAACCTGATCGACGTCGAGACCAAGGAGCTTCTCTTCGATCCGTACGTGATAGTGGAAAGAGGGTCCAGCTCGTTCTTCGGCCTGCTCGGATCCAAAGTCAAGGTGGGGATCTTCGGAGTGCTGAGCCCAAGCTACGTTACCCCCGTGCACCAGCGAGGGGAGGCGCCGGTCAAGGCCACCAATCCCGTGGAGGCCGCGGAAGCGGTCATCGCGAAGTTGCGGGAGGAGGGCTGTTCGGTGATCGTCGCCCTGGCGCACGTCACCGTCCCCGAGGCCGGCAAGATCGCGGGCGTGGGGGGACTGACGGCCATAGTGATGGGGCACAGCCTGAGCTACGTCAGGATACCTAGGTTCGACAACGGCGCGGCCGTGGTCCAGGGCGGGCGCGAGGGCAGGTACATCGGCGATATCAAGATAGAGGTGGCTCCGGGGGGAGAGGTGGTCTCGACCGAAGGGGAGGTCGTGGGATTGTCCAAGACCTACAAGGACGACCCTCACTTCGCGGCTCTGATCAACGGATACAAGAAAGCTCTCGAGCTCGAGATGTTCGCTCCCGAGAAGACGCGGGACGAGGGGGTGGAGGTCTTCATAGGCAAGAACACCTGCGGGGGATGCCACACGGATCAGATGGAGCAATGGAAGTCCACGGCTCACGCGCGCGCCTTCGCCACCCTCGTGGAGAGGGGGTCGCATTTCGACCCGGAATGCGTGCGATGCCACGTCACCGGTTACGGCAGGGGAAACGGCTTCAAGGACGCCAGGACCACCATGGCGATGGCCGACGTCCAATGCGAGACCTGTCACGGACCGGGTATGGATCACTTCCTGTTCCATTCGTCGGACGCAAAGAAGGTGTCGGAGGCCGACGCGGTGATGGGGAAAGTGTCCGAGTCGGCTTGTATCGAATGTCACAGGGACGACCACGATCCGGAGTTCGATTTCGAAGAGAAAGTCGTTACTGTCACCCACTAGGACCTGGCTGTGGACGGCGAATGGCGCGACATGAGCGCTGAGAACGTGAAGTATGCCGTGCCCATTGTCGGGCGCAGCAAGAAGATGCAACGGGTGCTGCGCTTGGTCGCGATGGTCGCGCCGACGGTCAGCCCCGTGCTGGTCACGGGTGAGAGCGGGACGGGCAAGGAGCTCGTGGCGAAGTCGATCCATCTTCAGAGCCCGCGCGCGTCCGAGGAGTTCGTGGCCGTAAACTGCGGGGCGCTTCCGGAGCCGCTTTTCGAGAGCGAGCTCTTCGGCCACGTGAAAGGCTCTTTCACGGGCGCCGTCGCCGACAAACCGGGGCTCTTCGAAGCGGCGGATTCGGGGACCCTGTTTCTGGACGAAGTGGCCGAGATGCCGCCCTCCATCCAGGTCAAACTGCTCAGGGCACTGGAAGAAAGACGCATCCGCCGCGTCGGGGCTCAGAGCTCCAAGCCCGTGGACGTGAGGATCATCACCGCCACGAACCGTGACCTCCAGGAGGCGATGGAAACAGGCGATCTCCGCAAGGATCTCTATTACAGGTTGAACGTTTTTCAGATAGACATCCCGCCTTTGCGCGAGAGGCGCGAGGACATCCCCCTGCTCGCCGCCTATTTCCTTGAGAGATACAACATTCGCACCGGCAGGCGCGTCAAGGGGTTCACCCCCGGTTGCGAGCGCGCCCTCCTGTCCTATTCCTATCCCGGTAACGTCAGGGAGCTGGAAAACGCAATCGAAAGGGCCGTGACCCTGACCGAGGGCGACAGGATCACGGAGTACGTTCTGCCTCCGGCGATGGCCGAGAGCCCCGTCCTGCTGCTTGCAGAGTCGGTAGACGGCCGTTACAGCGATTCTCTTACCTTACGTGAGGTTGAGAGGCTTCACATAGAGCGGGTCCTGCGCAAGCACGACTGGTCCGGTACCGCCGCGGCCAAGAGCCTGGGCATTTCCCGCTCCACGCTCTGGCGCAAGATGGCCGAGTACAACCTCAAGAAGCCCCAGGGTTGAGCGCCCGGGCGGCGACATGGCCGAAAAGCCCGGCAGCCACGCGACTTTCCGCTTGAATTCTTTGTTCGTAACTGCTATAATAACGGGGCGTTGCAATGTGAGACGATCCGGTTCTGCTCCGCCATCGAGTATCGAGCGCCTTATCGGCGTACAGGAGAAGAGATATGATTCGATTGCTAATGGTAGTGTTTATCGTATGCTTCGTCGCGGCCGTCGTGTCGCTCACGGTTTCTACCGCCGCGGCCGGGCCGATCCATCAGGGGAGTCAGGTCTTCGCCAACCCGGACGACCTAAGCGATTGCCCCCTGGCGCCGCCCGCCTTCTCCGCGGACCTCACATGGACGGTTTATTATACGAGCGACCCGATGAATCCAGCGGCGGCTCTATTGGATCCGGCGAACGCCGATACGTTCACGATCGTGCTCGAGGTCGGCAACCATGCGCTTCTCAATCTGCCTGTGGAGTGCGGCGACGGACCTCACACGGGCGATCCGAATCCGGGCGATCTGGCCAAGTTGAACGTAGGCACGTTCAACCTCGGATATGGTGATTTCACCTTCCCGGCGATAGGCGACTACGGGACGATCGACGACGGAAACCCCTCGACTCCGGCGCCCAGCGGCTACAACGCCACGACCACCTCGATGGAGTTCCTGTTCGACTCTCCCAACATCGCCGCCGGCGAGACTACCCAGAAGCTATTCTTCACGATACCGAGCATAGAGCCTGGAGAGGTCGCTAGCTGCTTCCTACAGACATCCAGCGCGTCCACGGACGACGAGCCCGTCGTCTTCCTGCCGCTCCAGACGGTGCCGGTGGAGGGGATGAGCTGGGGAGCCCTGAAGGCCACGTACAAGTAAGCGTCGTATCAGGCGCGGATGAGTGGAAGGAAGCCATCTCCCGAGGGAGATGGCTTCTCTATTTGGGCGGGTTGCGAAGCACGTTCCGCGCTCTTATAATGTAACCGCCGCCTCGGCGACGCTCGCCCGGGGCGGCCCCAACGGCGCTCCGCGGCGGAGCGCCGCCGGGCGGACGGACGCCGAGCCGGAGGAAGACATGTCGATGAAAGGCTCCAAGGGCAGATCGGCTTCGGGCGGTGGAGAGGAGGATATCCTCGGCCGGGCGGGACGCGATCTGGCGGATGCCGCAAAGATGGCCCGCGAGAAGGCCGCCTCCTCCGACTCCGACGTGGTCAGCGGGCTGAAGTCTCTGGTCCGGGCCTGCAGCCAGATAAGCTCGATATCGGAGCTCAGGCCTCTCCTAGTAACTATAATGGATGCCACGCTCGCCCTCAGCCGCACCGAAAGGGGCTTCGTGATGCTTTACGAGGCCGGCGGCAGTCTGAGCTTCGTGCTGGGCAGGACCAAGGACGAAGATGACTTGGCAGAGCAGGAGTTCAGGATAAGCATGAGCACCGCTGCCGGCGTTGCCGAATCCGGAGAGCCTGTCTACGCCGCCGGGCCGGATGCCCCCCGCGCCATAAGGGACAAGAGAAGCGCCCTGGACCTGGGCCTCAAGACGATAATCTGCGCCCCATTGCGCGCGCCCTCAGGCATCCAAGGCGTTCTTTACGCGGACAGCCGCTCGGCCGTCCGCGAGCTCTCGCCGGACGAGATCGGCATGATGAACTCCTTCGCCGAGCAGGCGGGGGCGGCGATAGAGAGGACGAGACAGCTCAGCGATCTCAAGCGGTCCAAGAAAGAGCTCGAGCTCGAATGCGACAGGCTCCGCAGGGCGATGGGGGGAGGCGGCGACTTCGGTCCCATGATAGGCCGAAGCAAGGGGATGCTGGAGTTGTTCGAGCGCATAGAAAGGGTCGCCGACACGGACGCGACGGTGCTGATAGAGGGGGAGACGGGAACCGGCAAGGAGCTCGCGGCGAGGACCATACATGAGTTCAGCTCCCGCAAGAAGGCAGCGTTCATCCCGGTGAACTGCGGCGCGATTCCGGAAGGATTGATGGAGAGCCAACTGTTCGGACACAAGAAGGGTTCCTTTACCGGAGCCACCGGCGACCAGCGGGGGTTCTTCGAGTCCGCCGACAAGGGGACGTTGTTTCTAGACGAGATAAGCGAGATGCCGGCGCATCTCCAGGTCAAGCTCCTGAGGGCGCTGCAGGACGGCGAGATCGCCAGGGTGGGGGAGAGCGTGGCGAGAAAGGTGGACGTAAGGGTGATCTCCGCGACGAACAGGGACCTGGAGCAGGAGATGGAGAAAGGCAACTTCAGGTCCGACCTCTACTACAGGCTCAACGTGGTCCCGCTCATGCTCCCTCCGTTGCGGGACCGGGGCAACGACGTGCTTGTGCTGGCGCAGCGGTTTCTCAAGAGGTTCGCCGATCGAGCGGGGCGGGGGCCCGCGCGTCTGGCAAACGAGGTCGCGGACGCGCTTCTGTCCTATTCCTGGCCGGGCAACGTGAGGGAACTCGAGAATCTCATGGAGAGAGTGGCCACTTTGGGACCGGACGCGGACGCGGTGACCCTGGAGCTTCTGCCGCCGTCGGTGAGCGGGCTGTCAGCCGGGACCGGCCCCGTGGAGGGCGGCTCGTACAAGGACAGGCTGGAGAGCTTCGAGAGGGCCATGCTCGCCGATCTTCTCACCAAGACGGGAGGCAATGTCGCGAAGGCGGCGGCCGAGCTCGAGGTCAGCAAGCAGCACGTATACAACCGAATGAAGCGGCTTGGATTATCGCGCGACAGCTCCGGCCGGGTGCGGGGCGGCCAACGAACAGAGACCTCCTGAGATCCAACGCTTGTTTACTCCGGCATCAACATCTGTGGACTTGTAACCCTCTGTTATTTTATGATTTAACATAAACGCTGAGCAGCGGGTCAACATCCGTTGACTGCGCTGTGCAAAACGCATTGTCCCCTGCCCCGGCGGCGACCGCATCGTTCCCATAACTACATTTATATCAAGCGTTTACAGAGGCGATTGTTTTTCATGGCTTTTTGCAAGCTTTGGAATGCAGATTGCACTCCCCATCTGTTGACTCTAGCTCGTCGCAATTTGGGAATCCCGGTTTCCGGGTGTCGGAGGATCGAAGTGGAGAGAACGATTTAGGGGGTGAAAGGATATGCAAAAGGTCCTTCAGGACAGAGAGCCCGAAGTGATCGAAGTCGAAGACCTTGAGATCGAAGAGCTCCAAGAGAGGATCGTTCCGTCGCGCTATGCGATCGCTTAGCCGGCGGTGCAGCCAGGGCCGGTAACTTCCCTCGGGTTACCGGCCCGCGCTTCATCATACCTGAGGTTTTCCCAAACGAGGGGTCGCCTGCCATGAAGACTCTGCTGTTGTTTCCCCCCCAGGGGGATCCCTTCCAACCTTACTCGAGCCTTCCCGCCCTGGCGGGGTTCCTGCGGGAGAACGGCAGGGAAGTATCGCTCAGAGACCTGAATATCGAGTGCCATCACTACTATACCAGGTCCGGGAGGCTGGCCAGGGCGTGCTCCGTCATTCGCGGGGACCTTCAGAAGCTGGAGAGCAAGGCGGGGCTGGGATACAAGGATCAGCGCAGGTACATGCATCTGGCGAAGGCCTCGTTGTTCGGCCCGATGGTGGTCGAGCGGATCGAGTGGGCTAAGAGGGTTTTGAGAAGCGAGGATGATTTCTACGACCTGCGCAAGTACAGCAAGGCGCTGGATGTATTCCAGAAGGCCCTCGAGCTGATATCCGCCGAGCACTATCCGTCTAGGCTCAGTCACGTAAGCTACGACTGTAGCTACTCTCCGGACTCCGTTCTCGACATCATGTCATCGACGAGGGACAAGGCGCAAAACCCCTTTATCGAGTTCTACCAGAACGTCTTCTTGCCCGACTTGAAAGAATGCGCCCCGGACGTGGTCGGCATCTCGATAACATACAGGCACCAGATCATACCGGGCTTCACACTGGCCAAGATGGTCAAGGCGGCGCTTCCGGGCGCCAAGGTCGTGATCGGCGGGAGCATAATGTCCAGCATCGCCGAGAAGCTTTCTTCCTGCCCGGGCCTGTTTTCACTGGCCGATTTCTTCGTCCTCTATGAGGGCGAGCAGGCGTTGCTGGCGTTGCTGGATTGTCTGGAGAACGGCGGCGACCTCTCCCGGGTGCCCAACCTGCTCTACGCCGAGGCGGGGGAGGTAAAGAGGTCCGTGCCGTTCGTGGTCGAGGACCTCGATTCGCTGCCCACGCCCGACCTCGACGGCCTGCCGCTCGACAAGTACCTGTCACCCAGCCTGGTGCTTCTGCTCCCGATCTCGCGGGGCTGCTATTGGAGAAAGTGCGCGTTCTGTACGGTCTCGGAGGCGACCAACAAGCGCTACAGGCAGAAGCGTATCGATCTCGTCGTCGAGGACATGGAGAAGCTGAGATCGAAGTACGGCTCTCCGTATTTCTTCTTCTCCGTGGACGTGATGCCGGCGAAGGTGCTCAAGAACCTCTCGCTCGCGCTGATCGACCGCGAGGTCGGGTGCGACTGGCAATGCGAGGTCAGGCTGGACCCGGCCTTCGACTACCATCTTTGTGAGCTCATGGCGAGGGCCGGATGCCGGAACCTCATGTTCGGTATGGAATCGGCGAACCAGCGGGTTCTGAACCTGATGGAGAAGGGCACAAGGGCCGAGAATTTTCCCAGCATACTGAGAAGCTGCAACTCAGCCGGAATCGCCACGACTCTCTTTTGCATCACGGGATTCCCATCGGAGACCGTGGAGGAGGCTGAGGACACTCTCAATTTCGTGCTTCGACACCGTGACTTGATCACCTCGGCCACCTTCTCCACCTTTCAGCTGAACGAGGGCTCCCCCGTGCAGCTCGCCCCCGAGCGCTATGCCATCACCACTGTATACAAGACCGACAAGGACCTCCGGAGAAACTATCGCTACGAGGTCTCCGCGGGCCAGTCGATGATCGAGGCCGACAGGACGCGCCGGATCATCGATGAGACTCTCGACGAGGTGTTTCCGCTGCGCCCTTACTTCACCGGGCTCCACCCGCACGTGTTGATTCACCTGGCTCAGTTCGGCGATCCCAAGTTCTACGGCGCGCTCGAGGCCGGGACCGCTTCCGCGGACCCCGAGCACGTGGACGGCGAATCCGTGCTGAGACGCCGCGCCTGGTTGGAGAGCAGGCTCTTCTATTTCGACTGGAGGGACTTGGAGAAAAGGCTGGAGATCGCCGCGGACCGTTCGAGCTGCGCCCGGATCGAGGAGGGTCTAAGCGCGCTCGAAGCCGACATTAGGGTCGAGAAGACCACCGCGCCCCTGAGACAGAAGTTCGTCAGGGTGGTCTACAATCCCGAGCGGGACCGGTACCATTTCATCTCCAACAGCGCCTGGAAGATGCTCAATCTTTTCAACGGCGGGCGCAGGGTGGGGGAGGTCTTGGGGCGCTTGTCGCCGGAGTCGCGCGACAAGGCTTTGCAGTTCGTGAGAAAACTCGAGGGGGCGGGGCTGCTCTGCAGCGAGAGGCCGGATGGCGAGCCGGAGGTCGAGCGCCCCGGCGCTGAGCTTCCAGCGGAGTTCTACAGGGCCCGGGCTTAAGATGGAGAAGAGGGGAAATCGGGGTCTTTGCAGCACGGCCCGGGCCCTGACGATCAAGCTTTCACTCGAGCTATCACGCTCTTTACCTCATCCTCGGTCATGAGCCTGTTCTGGCTCTTGGCCGCCTTGAATATCTCCTCCACCAGCTCGTCCTCGGGCTCGTAACCTCGCTTTCTCAGCCAGAAGATCACGTTGGACTTGCCGCTCATGTGGCCGATCTCTATTCTCTGTTCCCGCCCTATCTCCTCCGCCGGCACGGCGGAGTAAATACGGTTGGCCAGCCATGCGTCTCCCTTCGAGTAAGCCTTGATGACCGCGGCCGCGTGAACGCCGGTGGCGGTGCGGAAAGCGTCTTCGCCTATTACAGGATAATTGGGGGGAATGGGCACGCCGCAGGCTTCGGAGACGGTCCTGCAGTACTCCGGGAGCCTGGTAAGATCGTTGTCGATGAGTCCCAGCAGTTTGAAATTGACCAGCATAATATCCATGGGTGCGTTGCCCACCCTCTCGCCGATGCCGAGCGCGCATCCGTGCACCCTGTCGGCGCCGGCCGCTATGGCCGCGAGGCAGTTGGGAACGGACAGGCCCCTGTCCCTATGGCCGTGCCAATCGACCTTTACGTCCTCTCCGGTCTCCTCAACCAGCTCCCGGGCGAAGGTTATCAGCCGGGCCGCGCCGTGGGGAGTGGCATGGCCCACCGTGTCGGAGAAGCAGATGCGCCTGGCCCCGCACTCGATGGCCGTCGTGTAGAGCTTCTTCAGGACCTCGGGGCGGGCCCTGGTCGTGTCCTCGGTCACGTACATGACGCTCAGCCCGTTGTCCACCGCGAACTTCACCGAGTCCTCGGTATTGCGGAGCATCCTGTCCATGTCCCAGTCCTCGGCGTACTGGCGAATCGGGCTCGATCCTATGAAGGTCGACGCCTCTATCTTCTTGCCGACTTTCTGCGAGATGTCGATTATGGGCTGAATGTCCGCTCGCACCGTCCTGGCCGCGCAGTTGGGCTCGATCTTCATTCGGGCGTCGGCCATCTCCTTTGCGAGACGCATAACGTCCTCTACGGCCCTCGGCCCCGCTCCCGGCAGGCCGATGTCGGCGCCCTGGATGCCGAGGTCCTCCATAAGGTGAAGGATCTCGATCTTCTTGTCGACGTCGGGATCGAGCACGGATGGCGATTGAATGCCGTCCCTCAACGTCTCGTCGTCGAGCTCGATCACTTGGCCCTTGCTCAGCGGCGGCGCATCGACACTGTTCCAGTCGTGAATCAGCTCTCCCTCACTCGGGTTGGTCATTTGCGGTCTCCTCTTCGATGTATGGTGGGTTCTTCACCAAGTCCATTAAGTCATCAAGGAAGCCTTCGGACACCTTCGCGATCTGATCGGGGGCGCGCACGAAGACCTCATTTCCTTCCACGGCTCCGACTTCCAGCACGACCAAGCTGGTGTCGTTCAAGGTCACCTCTATATTGACCCGGGGATCCGCCAGGCCCATCGCCGCCAGGTCCGGGTCCGGATCGTCGACGAAAGAGACGGCTCTCAAGAAGCTCAGCTGGGACGAGACGCCGTTCATCTTCCATTTCTTCAGGGGGACTTGCCGTGGCGGAGGGGTGGCCCACTCCTCGGTGGTGTCCCTTACGGCCGAGAACGTGGTGTCCGACGTGCTTATCGTGATGGAGGCCACGTCGGAGGTCGAGAAGTCGAGGAGCCTCTTCTGCCTGAGATCGATTGGATCCACCTTGACCTTGTCCAGGAGTCGCTTGTCAATCTTTACTATGTCCTCCCGGCCGGTTCTCCGCGCGAATATGACGCCGCCCCCATCGGCCTCGGCGCCCATGTCCAGTCTCTTGAGGCGATTGGAAGCTCCCACGAAGACCTTGACCGTCACCTCGGGATCCTCCAGGCCGTAGGGCGCTAGGTCCTCCGCCGGCTCATTGAGAAACTCCCTCACCTTTGCGTTCTCGAGGTCCCAGAGGATGGAGTTTATCTCCGTATCGTCCCCTTGAGCGTCCGTGGGCTCGGTCAATCGCCACGGGCGCTGGGGCGCCCTCTCGCACCTGAACTTCACGTCGTCGTACTCGATCTCCAGAGCTCTCGCGTGAGCGACCTCGAAGTCGAGGACCGTCTTGTCCCTCAAGTCGAACGAAGTCTTCCTGTAGTGTGAGTCGACGGTAGAAGAGGGGATAAGGGCGATTCGATCGCGGGTGTCGGCGAACGAGTAATAGCCGTCGCCCGTGGGGATCTCATCGCCGATGAACAGCCAATGCGAGTCCGGAGGGGACGAAGAGGCCACGGAGAGCCTAATCCGCGGGTCCTCGAGCCCGAACTGGCCGAGAGCGGTGGTGTCAGGGCTCAGGAACCGTGTCGCCTGAAGCGACGAGAGGGAGGCCAGCACGGATGCCACGGCCGTCTCGTCGCACTTCGCGCCGACCGGGCTGGTCATCTCCCAGCCTTCGTCGGTCTTGACGCACCGGATCCTCTCTCCCTCTCTTTGGATCTCGAGGGACTCCATGGCCATGCGATCGAATTGCAGAACCGTCTTCTCCTGCCTCTCCAGTTCCCGCTCGGTCGGCCTCTCGCGCTCCACGAACACGTAGTAGGATCCCAGGGCCAAGAAGATAAGCAGAAGGACGATGGTAGTCCTGAAGCCCAATTGCCTCTACCTCCTCATTGTAAAGCCGGTGCTCAGGTCGCTGCTTCAAGGCGGGCGCGATGCTATCTCCTTCTGAGCCAGACGCCGATGCCTACGCCCAGAACCGAGAGAGGGAGCACCATGAGGCTGAGGTACATCACAATCCTGGTCTGCTTGGCGGTGAGGTTGACCCGCCTTTCCTCAGGATTCTTGGGCCTGATCGAGATGAGGTCCTCCTCCTCGGCGAGCCAGCTTATCACGTTCAGAAAGAAGTCCTCATCGCCCGAGAAGTTCAGGAACGAGTTGTTCGCGAACTCCGAGTCGCCTATGACGACCATTCTCGCCTTCGGCGGCTCGCCCTCGTCCCCGGTCTCGGAAGGGACCACCGAGGTGTCGGCGGGCGCGGCCTCGGCCTCGGCCGTGACCGCCACTCCTATGGAAATGGGGCCTCTCCTGTCCTCGTCCGGATCAAACTCGACCTCGCCCGTCAAAGGGCCCGTCTCGGCCCAGCTCTGAGCGCCTGTCTCCAGTATGGTCTCCGACGTTATACCCGCCTTCGCGCCGCCCGCGGCGATCGAGCGCGCGTACGGGAAAAGCGTCGCCATGTTGAAGCCCTCCGTCACCGGGTGGCTGGGATAGCTCATGACCATGGGCATGAACTCGTCGACGCCGAAGAGGCGCCCCGCCGGGCTCACGTCCACGATGACGTCCTCGCCGACCACGACCTCCCAGTCCTCGAAGAACCCGGCCATGCCGGCCGAGGGCGTGGGATCCAACATGAACAAGACCTTGCCTGCCCTGGCGAGGTAGCGCTCTATGGCGGCCAGTTCGGACTCGAGCAGGTCGGTCTCGGGGCCCGGGATAACCAGGGCCGAGCAGTCCTCGGGAACCTCCTCCTGCCTCATCAAGAAGAGCTTTTCGACCACATAGTTTTGGCTCTCGAGCGAGGCGGCGGCCTGGCTGTATCCGGTCCTGCCCACGTCCTCTATGTCCGCCTCGCCGTGGCCTTCCACGAAGCAGATCTTCTTCCTGCCCTCGCGAACCACCTTCAGCAGCGCGTTTGTAACGTGCTCCTCTTCGGTGCTACCACCCTGCGTGATCCGCTCCACTTTGTCTTCGGCCTCGAGCACTATGGTGCCGTACTCGGTCACCCCGTATCTGTTCGTGACGCCGGGGTTCTTGTCCGGATCTATGAACTCGACCTCGAACTTGTTGGACACGTACCTGTACTCGTCCAGGAGGTCTTCCACGTGGCTCCTGTCCCCGCTGTTCTCCTGGAAGAAGGCCAGCGCCTTCACCTCCTTGTCCAGTCCCTCGAGCAGCTTCACCGTCTGACTCGACAGGCTGTACATGCCCGAATGGGTCAGATCGAAACGGCGGTGATGCCTCGATGCGAGGAAGTTGACCAGGGTCAGGATCGCCACCAGAAGGACGAATACCACAGCTATATTGGCTCCATAGGCCGTCGTTCTGCTGGTCAGGGTCGCCTTGACCCCGCTCCAGTTGCCGCCGGTGAAGACGGCCATGAGAACCGCTCCGGCGATTGTCAGAACCTTCGAGGACGTTACCCAACTCCCCGACGCGGACGCCAGGATCAGCCCCGCGCCCAGCGCGGCCAGCCCCACAAGGCCCAGTATCGAAAAAACGGTGCTCCTCATCTTAGCTCTAGTCCCTCCACTTCCTTGCCTCCACGGACTTCATCGTGAGCAGAAGGCCCCCGGCGGCGAAGCCGATATAGAAGACCAGGTCCGCGGTATCGATGACTCCTTTGGAGAAATCCTCAAAGTGGCTGATTATCGAGATGTAACCGAGAAAGCCGCCCAGCAGCGGGCCGGCGAAGTCCGCCGCCCACCCTATTATCCACAGCAGGAGAAAGACTCCGAAACTCACCGCCGCCGCTACTATTTGGTTCTCGGTGAAGGAGGAGATCATGAGGCCCAGCGCGAGCAGCGCGGCTCCCGAGAGCAGGAGCCCGATGTACCCGGTGACGATGGGGCCGACGTCGGGCGTGCCGAACCAGAAGAGTATGAAGAAATGGAAAACCGTCGAGCCGATCATGATCGCATACAGCCCGAATCCCGCCAGGAACTTGCCCATGGTGAACTGAAAATCGGTGACCGGCGACGTGAGGAGAAGCTCTATGGTGCCGCTCTTTTTCTCTTCGGCTACGAGCCTCATCGTGATCATGGGTATCAAGAACAGCGTGATTATGCTCAGATTGTAGAAGAACGGCCTTATTACCCACTCGTTCACGTTCATCGCGGGCATTGACATGCGAAACTGCATCGCCTGTTGCGTGTAGATGAGACTCGCCCTTATGAAGGTGGCGAGCTGGCTGTAGAAGAAGTACCCGGCCAGGCCGAGGAACACCGCCAGAACGACGTAGGCGATGGGAGATACGAAGTACGAGCGCAGCTCCTTCTTGAAAATGGCGAGGCTCTTTCTCATGCGGCTCCCCTCCCGCCCGACACGGCCGGCTCCTGCGTCGTGAGCTCGAGGAATATCTGCTCGAGGCTCATTCCCACCGGGGCGAGCTCGAGCAGGCCCCAGCCTTTCTCGATCACCTTCGCCGATACGGCCTCCCGTATGTCGTGTTCCAATGCGCTCGTGACAATCCAGGTCGAAGCCCCGTCTCCGGCGTTGGAAAGAGACACGTTCACCACGCCCGGAACCTCGCGCAGCCCGGCCACCACGTTGTCCGCCGCCCCCCGGATGGTCACGCGGATCTCGTGGGCGCCGCGGACCCTGGCCTCCAACCTCTCCGGCGTGTCCGTGGCCACGACGCGGCCGTTGTTGATGATGACCACCCTCTCGCAGGTCTGACTCACCTCGGGGAGGATGTGGCTGCTCAGGATGATGGTCCTCCGGCCGCGAAGGTTCTTTATGAGCTCCCTCACTTCTATTATCTGTTTGGGGTCCAGCCCCTCGGTCGGCTCGTCGAGCACGAGGACCTCGGGCTCGTGTATGAGTGCCTGCGCAAGCCCGACCCTCTGGCGGTAACCCTTCGAGAGCTTGCCTATGAGGCGGCCTTTCACGCTCTCCAGGGCGCAGCTGCCGAGCACGTCTTGAATCCTCGCCGCCTTGGAGCCGCTCGGCACTCCCTTGACCTCGGCCACGAAGCCCAGGTACGACTCCACGGACATCTCCCCGTAGAGGGGGACGTTTTCGGGGACGTAGCCGATCCTCTCGCGGACCTCCAGCGGTTTCTTGAAGACGTCGTAGCCCGCCACCACCGCGGTGCCGCTGGTGGCCGGATGGAAGCACGTGAGGATCCGCATGGTCGTAGTTTTTCCCGCGCCGTTCGGCCCCAGGAAGCCGAGCACCTCTCCCTTCTTGACGGAGAAGGTGACGTCCTCGATGGCCGTGACAGGGCCGTAACGCTTTGTGAGGTTTGCGACCTCGATCATCCCATCGACCTCCGCATGAATCCTCTGTTCTCTTCGGAAAGGACCGATCCCCCGGGATGGGGACCGACCCTGGACGACCAGCTTCGCCGGATTTTTAATTCTACCCCATAGCCCAGTGGTGTCAAGACCCCCATTTCCGCCGGCGCGGCCTCCCGGGGGCCCGGCGCGGGGTGGTAAAAAGCTCTTTTTCCACGCGAAGTCCGTCCCTGGATTAGTATAATCTCGGTCGTACGCCTGCCGGGTGCGGGAAGAAGCTCGGGGGCCCTCGGCCCCGGGTGCGATCCGGGCCCGCCCATTGGTTCTGGAACCGGGGGGGACGCTTTTGAGGCTTCGGCCGCCGCTTGTGAGCCATGAAGAAGATAGAATCCTTCAATTTTCCGGCGGGCAGAACGATCGCCCGCAAGTACCTCGTCGTCTCCAAGCTGGGCGCAGGCTGGGAAGGCGAGGTTTACAGAGTTCTTGAGAGCAGGACGGGCATAGAGAGGGCGGCGAAGCTCTTCTACCCTCACCGCAACATAGGCGGCCGCACCTCCAGGCTCTACGCGAAGAGACTGCACAGGCTTAGGCACTGTCCGCTTCTCATCCAATACCACACGGAAGAGCTCATCGTGTTCCGGGGCACGCCCATAACCGTGCTCATCTCGGAATACGTCAAGGGAGACATTCTCTCCTGCTTCCTCAGAGGGATGCCGGGTAACAGGGTGACTGCCTTCATGGGGTTGCACCTGCTGTACTCTCTCGCCAAGGGGATAGAGATGGTGCACGGGGCCAACGAGTATCACGGCGACATCCACGTGGACAATATAATAGTCAACCGGCTGGGGCTGGAGTTCGAGCTCAAGCTGGTTGACATGTTCCACATCCAGGCGACGAAGGCCGAGAACAGAAGGGGAGACATCTGCGACCTGATCAGGCTCTTCTACGACGCCTTGGGCGGCGCGAAGCACTACGCGCGCCAGCCGCACGCCGTGAAGTTCATAGTCTGCGGCTTGAAGCGCAGCCTGATACTCAGGAGGTTCAGGACGATCTCTCATCTGTGCCGGCATCTCGAGAACATGGAGCTGTGAGCGATGGCTCTCAAAACATCCGGGAGCGAAGGCTGGGAAACACCTCGCTCCTTCGGGGGATCCCCGGCGTGCGCGGCCGGACTTGGGAGGCCCGGATGAAGATAGCGGTCGTTTACAATAGAGACAGCCGGAACGTGATAAACCTCTTCGGAATACCCAGCCGGGAGAGAATAGGGCTCAAATCCATCCAGGGGATAGTGGACTCCCTGAAGAAGCACCGGCATCGGACCGTGGCGCTCGAGGCCGACAAGGACCTGATAGACAAGCTGGAGGAGTTCATGCCCCGCGTGATGAAGGGCGAGCTCCCGGGGATGGTATTCAATATATCGTACGGCATACAAGGGCAGGCCAGGTACACTCATGTTCCCGGCATACTGGAGATGCTCGGGATTCCCTACGTGGGCTCCGGACCGCTCGCCCACTCCATAGCTCTGGACAAAGTGGTTACCAAGATGATTCTCGCGCAAAACGGGCTTCCGACGCCGCGTTTCGCCGTGATGGAGTCGATGGACTCCGAGCCTCCGGGGATCGAATTCCCTCTGATAGTCAAACCGAAGAACGAGGCGGTCTCTTTCGGGACGAGGGTGGTCCGCAGTGAGGCCGAGCTGCTCGGCGCGGCGAGGCATATATTCGATACCTACTCGCAGGCCGTGCTGGTCGAGGAGTTCATCGAGGGACGGGAGATCAACGTAGGCCTGCTCGGCAACAACCCGCCCGAGGCCCTTCCGCCCGTGGAGCTCCAGTTCGACTCCATGGGAGAGCGGATATACAGCTACGAGGACAAGACAGGCAAATCCGGGCGAGCCATCGAGCTGGTCTGTCCGGCACCGGTCGAGAAGGGCCTGAGCGAAGAGGCGCGGAAGCTGGCGGTCAGGGCTTTCTCCGTGATCGGGTGCTGCGATTGCGCCCGGGTTGACATGAGAATCGACGGGCAGGGCAGGCTCTACGTTCTTGAGATCAACAGCCTGCCCAGCCTCGGCCGGCGCGGGTCGTTCGTACGCGCGGCAGAGACCGCGGGACTGGACTACCCGGCGCTGGTCAATCGGCTTGTAGAAGTCGCAAGCGCGAGGTATTTCGGCACTCCCAGTCCTCCGCAGGCGAGCGGGGTTCCAAAGGACCCGGAGGCGGCTGTGTTCTCGTTCATATCGAGAAGCCGCGACAAGATGGAGAAGAGGCTCAGGGAATGGGTGCGGATGCCGGGGCGAACGTCCGACCCGGTTGGACTCAGTCGCGCCTCCGCGGAGGTGGAGAGGACGATGAACGAGCTGGCCATGAGGCCGGTGCCGGACCTGACCGACTCGAGCTCCGTCGCGACCTGGGAGACAAAGGCCGGGATGATGGACGGGACGCTGCTGGTCCTGAACCTGGACGTCCCCTGGGACCCGGAGGTTCCCGGCGAGCCCTTCAGGCGCGAGCCCGAGTGGCTTTACGGCGAGGGAGTAGGCACCTCGCGCGCCCCGCTGGTGATCGTCGAGTTCGCGCTTCGCGCCTTGAGACACAACCGGCTGCTGAGGTCGAGGCGCATAGGGGTCACTTTCTACATGGACGAAGGGCGGGATTGCAGATACAGCGCGGATATCCTGCGGGCCGCCATGGCGTCGGCGAAGCGCGTGCTCGTGTTGCGCCCTGGAAGCCCCGACGGGCGCTACCGCAAGGAGCGCAGGGGCCTTAGGCGTTACAGGCTGACCGTCGAGGGCGAGTCCACAAGGCCGGGACGCCCCCGGAGCAAGCGAGACGTTCTGCCGTGGTTCGCGGAGAAGGTGGGGAGGATAGCATCTCTTTCCTCCCGCAAGGAGCGGATTTCCGCTTCGATCGCCTCCGTGAGGACCGAATCTTTTCCGATGTTGCTCCCGCACAAGGTAAGGGCCGAGGTGCTGGTCACCTATCACAGGAAGACAAAGGCCGACGCGCTGGAGCAGGAGATCAGGGCCATACTCGAATCAGGCCCGATCAAGTGCCGCTTCGAGCTGGTATCCGACCGGCCTCCCATGTTGGACCGCGCGGCCAACCGGCGTTTGCAGAAGGCGATGATCGAGGTCGCGTCAAGATGGGACATCCCTTTTGAGGGAGACTCCGCGATATGGCCGTCCGTCGCCGGTCTGAGCCCCAGCTCGTCGGGGGTCATCTGTGGGCTGGGCCCGCAATCGCGGGACCTTTATACCCCTCGCGAGGCTGTGTCTCGGATCAGCCTGGTACAACGAACTCTGTTGCTTGCGGCCTACCTGCAGCAGGCCGGGTGAAGAGGATAGCCGCGCTTGAGAAGACCACCGGTGGAGCCCCCGGACACAGATCTCATAGAGCCTCGAGACCGTCCGCCGGTCGTGCCGCAGCGGATAGCCTTTTCCACAGAAGGGATCGTCTCCACCGCTCACTACGAGGCCACCGAGGCGGGAGCCCGGATCCTGGAGGCGGGAGGTAACGCAGTGGACGCCGCCGTCGCCGCGGCCTTCGCGCTCTGTGTTTGCGAGCCCCAGGCGTCCGGTCTGGGCGGGCAGACCATGATGCTCATCCACCTTTCCAGCGCGAGGCGCAGCATAGCTCTGGACGGATCCTCCCGGGCGCCGAACAGGGCGACTGTTTCCAGGGTCGGCGGCTCGCGGCGGAAGCACGGCTACAGGGCTACAACGGTGCCCAGCACGCCGGCTGTGCTTGGGTACGCGCTGGCCAGATACGGGACGTTCGGCCTGCCCGAGGTCCTGGCGCCTTCCGTGAAGTTGGCGCTGGAAGGCTACCAGATCAGCGAGCTCCAGAGGGCGCTGGCCCGCCGCGAGTCCAAGAAGTTGCGCCGGGGAAACGCGGGTGACCTATATCTCAAGGACGGAAGGCGGCCCCGCGCGGTGGGTTCGGTCCTCCGCCAGCCCGGGTTGGGTGCCACGATGAATCGGATCGGCGCGGCGGGCGTCGAGGACTTCTACACCGGGGACATCTCGCGCGCCATATGCCGGGACATGGCCGCCAACGACGGACTGATCCGCGACGACGACCTTGCGCAGATACCGTGGCCCATAGAGAGGCGACCGCTCGCCACGAGGTTCGACGGCCACAGGGTCCTGTCGTTCCCCCCGCCGGGCGCCGGCAGGGTGCTGATAGAAATGCTCCACATCATGGAGCGCTTTCCGTCCGGCCGGTGGGATCCGGACACGCTGGAAGGGGCGCTTCTGCTCACGGAGGTCATGAGGAAGGGGGCGCTCGACCGCAGGGATCGCCCGCGCGACCCGAACCTCCACCAGCAGGCCGACGACAGGCGCATGCTCGACCGGGATTACGCCAAGAGCGCGGCGGCGGGCATTCGAAAGAGGCTTCGCGCTCAAGGAGAGACCACCCACCTATCGGTCATGGACCGCCGGGACAACGTTGTGGCCCTCACCCAGTCTATCGAGGGCGTCTTCGGGGCCTGCGTCGCCACGCCCGAGCTCGGGTTCTTGTACAACAACTACATGAACGCCTTCGAGTACAAAGATATATCCCATCCATATTATCTGAGGCCCAACGCCGTGCCCTGGGCCAGCGTCGCCCCAACCATCGTCTTCGCGGGCCGCAGGCCCTGGTTGGCCCTCGGATCGCCGGGAAGCGACCGCATAGTGTCCGCTATCTTGCAGGTGCTGCTGAGGCTGAGATCGTCCACTCCCTATGAGGCCGTCGCGGCCCCCAGGCTGCACTGCTCCGTCGAGGGCAGGGTTTCATTGGAAGCGCCGCGGTTCAGAGACGACATCCCGCGAGAGCTGGAGCGCCGCGGTTACGAAGTCGACAGGCGCGACTCTTTCTCCTTCTACATGGGCTGCGTGCAACTCGCGATGCGCGAGCGATCCGGTTTCATCGGCGTGGCCGATCCGCGCAGGGACGGCTCCGCCGGAGGCCCGGTGGGTTGAGGCCCGCCTTGCCCCATCGATAACCCGCGCCGCCCTCGGAGGCGTGTGCGAACGCCTTGGCGCAGGGCGCGGCGGTGGCGGCCGAGACGCGCGGCGGCCTCCTTCCGTTGACTTGCCGTGTCATAAGCGGGATAATCATATGACGAGAGGAGCTTTCGAGTTATGTCCACCGATTCCCATCCCATGGATCCCAACGGAAACGGCGACTTCAGGGCGAACATCCTGGTCGTGGACGGAGACGAGCGCAGCGCCAAGGGCCTCGTCGCCGGCTTGAAAGAGGCCGGCCACGAGGTCGTCTGGGCCCGGGACGGTGAGGTGGGCTACAACGTGCTCGACTCCGACGATCCGCTCAACGTGATGATCACCGAGCTCAACGCCCACCACATAGACGGGATGAGACTCCTTCAGATATCAAAAAAGAGACATCCTGGGATCTGCGTGATCATGATCGCCAGGGAGCCGGAGATGGAGCTGGCCACGGAGGCCATGCGCGAAGGTGCGTACGACTTTCAGACGAAGCCGCTGAACGTCGAGCGCGTCAAGGCCGTGATCCAGCGCGGACTATCGCATCAGAAGCTGGCGGTGGAGCTCACCGAGCTCAAGAAGAGAATGGATCGCGGGCACGGCCTGGATGACATCATAGGCGGATCGCCGGGCATGATCGCGGTTTTCGACAAGATCAAGCAGGTGGCGGACACCAGGGCGACGGTCTTGATAACGGGCGAGACCGGCACCGGCAAGGAGCTCGTCGCCAAGGCGATTCACCGTCACAGCCCCCGCAAGGGTAGTCCGTTCGTGATGCTGAACTGCGCCGCGCTGGCCGAGGGAGTGATCGAGAGCGAGCTTTTCGGGCACGAAAAGGGAGCCTTCACCGGGGCGCTCACCGAGCGCAGGGGGCGGTTCGAGATAGCCGCCGGAGGCACCTTGTTCTTGGACGAGGTGGGGGAGATGCCCATGTCCACCCAGGCCAAGCTCCTGCGGGTGCTCCAGGAGCGGGAGTTCGAGAGGGTGGGCGGCAACAAGACCATAAGGGTCGATGTCAGGGTAATCGCCGCTACCAACAGGGACCTGGCTGAGCTGGTGGAGCAGGGAAGGTACCGGGAGACGCTCTACTATAGGCTGAACGTCGCGAAGATCGAGCTGCCGCCGCTCAGAGACAGAAAGCAAGACATCCCCTTGCTCGTGGAGGCGTTCATCAAGGAGTTCAACAAGTCGAATGACAGGAACGTGACGGGAATCACGCGCGGCGCGACGGATTGCCTGCTCCAATACGACTGGCCGGGCAACGTGAGGGAGCTCAGGAACGTGATAGAGGGCATGATCGTCTTCTGCTCCACGAGGAGGCTGTTGGAGGTCGGGGATCTGCCGCACCATCTACGTCGGCAGAACGCCCGCCTCCCCTTTGTCCCGGCCCGGGTCGGGATGACCATGAACGAGATCGAGAGAAACGCGATTGGGGAGACCCTGAAGCACGTGGGCTACGACAAGCAGAAAGCCGCCGAAATGCTGGGGATCGGCCTGAGGACGCTGTACAGGAAGATAAAGGAGTACGAGATAGACTGAGGCCCTCGTCGGCAGCCCTTCCGGGCCTCGGGCCGACTTTGCCTAAGTGGCAATGAAGGCTGTCTGGGCGCGCCCTGTGCCCTTTCAGTGACAGGCGATGATCTCACTTCTTGTCATTTTGGCAAGAATAGCGGGATCGAGGCCGTCAGGGCTTGGTCTACGGTTGACAACTGGCCCCGTAACAGCTTTTCCGGCAAGTGCTTATCGAGTCCCTCCGGCATTTGCCCCCGCTTGGCACACAAAGTGCATCTTGCAATTAAGCTCCACACGGGTCGGGGGACTCAGTTCCAATAACAGACTCAACAGCGTTGTCTGTAACTTCAGGCTTTCATCTGAGGAAAGGGGTGCACAGTGATGAAGGTCCAGCCATTGGCCGACAGGATTCTGGTCAAGAGGATCGAGGAAGAGGAGACGAAGAAGGGCGGCATCATTATCCCGGATACCGCAAAGGAGAAGCCCCAGGAGGCGGAGGTCGTCAGCGTGGGCAAAGGCCGCCTTACCGAAGAGGGCAAGCACATTCCTCTCGAGCTCAAGAAAGGTGACAAGATCCTCATGGGCAAGTACTCGGGTACCGACGTCAAGATCCAAGGCGACGAGTACGTGATCATGAGAGAGGAAGACGTCCTGGCGATCATCAAGTAGATGGGGGACGGTGGGAAGGCCGGACCGCCGGTCTTGATAAAGGAGTGAGTGAATATGCCAGCGAAGCAGCTCAAGTTCAGAGAAGACGCGCGCCAGGCGATCCTCGACGGAGTCGAGCAATTGAGCAGAGCCGTCAAGGTCACCCTGGGGCCGAAGGGAAGGAACGTAGTCTTGGAGAAGAAGTGGGGCTCCCCCACGATCACGAAGGACGGCGTCACCGTCGCCAAAGAGATCGAGCTGGAGAATCCCTATGAGAACATGGGAGCGCAGATGGTCCGTGAAGTGGCCTCCAAGACCAGCGACGTGGCCGGTGACGGAACCACGACGGCCACGGTGCTCGCTGAGGCGATCTTCAGGGAAGGCCTGAGAAACGTGACCGCGGGCGCCAATCCCATGGGCATAAAGAGGGGGATCGAGAAGGCCGTGAATTCGGTCGTCAAGGATCTCAAGAAGCTGAGCAGGAACGTGAAAGAGAGAAGAGAGATCTCCCAGGTCGGCTGCATATCCGCGAACGGCGACGTGACCATAGGCGAGATCATAGCCGACGCCATGGACAAGGTGGGCAAAGAGGGCACGATCACCGTCGAGGAAGCGAAGAGCATGGAGACCACCCTGGACGTGGTCGAGGGCATGCAGTTCGACAAGGGCTACCTCTCTCCCTACTTCATCACCAACAAGGAGAGCATGGAGGTGGCCCTGGAGGATTGCTTCCTGCTCATCCACGAGAAGAAGATATCCAACATGAAGGATCTTCTTCCCCTGCTCGAGAAGGTCGCTCAGAGCGGCAAGCCGCTGTTGATCATCGCCGAGGACGTCGAGGGCGAGGCCCTCGCCACGCTGGTCGTCAACAAGCTGCGAGGCACGCTGCAGTGCGCGGCCGTCAAGGCGCCCGGCTTCGGCGACCGCCGCAAGGCCATGCTTGAGGACATAGCGGTCCTGACGGGCGGAAAGGCCATCTCCGAGGACCTCGGGATCAAGCTGGAGAACATGCAGCTCCAGGATCTCGGCCGCGCGAAGAGAGTGGTCGTGGACAAGGACAACACCACGATCATAGAGGGCGCCGGAAAGGCCACCGACATCCAGGGCAGAATCGCCCAGATAAAGAAGCTGAAGGAAGAGTCCACCTCCGACTACGACCAGGAGAAGCTCCATGAGCGCCTGGCGAAGCTCGCGGGCGGCGTTGCCGTGATCAACGTGGGCGCGGCCACCGAGACGGAGATGAAGGAGAAGAAGGCGAGAGTGGAGGACGCGCTTCACGCCACCCGCGCCGCGGTCGAAGAGGGCATAATCCCGGGCGGCGGCCTGGCTCTGGTTCGGTCCATCGCGAGCCTCGAGAAGCTGTACAAGGCCGAGGATCTCACCGAGGACGAGAGGCTGGGCATCAACATCGTCAAGCGCGCGCTCACGGAGCCCATGAAGCAGATCGCTATGAACGCCGGCATGGAAGGGTCGGTAATAGTGGAGCAGGTCAAGAAGGAGAAGAAGCTGGTCGGCTTCAACGCCGAGACGCTGGAGTTCGAGGACATGTTCGAGGCGGGCGTCGTCGATCCTACCAAGGTGACTAGAATAGCCCTCCAGAACGCGGGCAGCATCGCCGGTCTCATGCTGACGACGGAGGCGCTGGTCGCCGAGATCCCCGAGAAGGAAAAGCCCATGCCCATGCCTCCGGGCGGTGAGATGGGCGGTATGTACTAGTACGCGAGATATATCGCGCCGTATCCGGGGGGGCCCGCCGCGGTCCCCCCGGTTTCTTTTTTGGGCGGGGAGGCCTCCGGCCGCCTCCCCGGAGGCCCCTCGCCCGCTCCGCCGCGTGGAGGACGGGCCCTGGAGAGCCGCCGGGGATCCATGTCGAAACCTGCTGAATGGCTCGTCGCGGCCTGCCGATACTTGAGGTGAGCTCAAGCGCCAACCGAAAGGTATTGTCATGGCCATCGGAGTACTCATCGTCACGGAGTCCAAGAACGACCGCGACCGGCTGGCCGACCTCGTGAGCTCCCTCGGGCACTGGCCGATCTGTCCCTCCAGCCCCGAGGAGCTCCGTGAGGCACCGCCCGCCGACGCCGCCGTGCTCGATCTCGACAACTTCGCGTCCTCCGGCTGGATCGAGGGGATCGTCCGGAGCAAGGCCCGCCATGAAAGGATGCAGGTCCTGGCTCTGGGAGCGCGGTCGCTCGGGGAGTCGGACGGGCCGGCCAGGGATCTCAGGGTCAGGACCGCAATCCCCAAGCCGCTGGACAAGGCCTATCTCGGCGAGGTTCTCTCGAACATCGCGCGCTCGGTGCGCCGCAGGGAGGTGGGTGAGGCCATCTCCAGGGCGCAGGAAGAGATCCACACCTTTGACAAGATCGTCAGCGAGGACGAGTCGTTCATGGAGGTCATCCGGACCGCCCGCCGGGTCGCCGCGAGCGACGCCACCTCCGTGCTCATACTGGGGGAGAGCGGGACGGGAAAGGAGCTGATCGCAAGGGCCATCCATTCGGACAGCAGGCGCAAAGGCGGGCCGTTCGTGGAGGTCAACTGTGCCGCCATTCCCTCGGAGCTCTTGGAGAGCGAGCTCTTCGGGCACGAAAAGGGCGCGTTCACCGACGCCAGCCGTCAGAAGATAGGCCTCTTTCAGATGGCCGACGGCGGCACGATATTCCTCGACGAGATAGGAGAGATGAGCGGCTATCTCCAAGCGAAGCTGCTTAAGTTCCTCGACAGCAAGAAGCTCCGCAGGGTTTCCGGCCGGGAGACTATCGACGTAGACGCCAGGATAGCCGCCGCGACCAATCGCGATCTCTTCAGCCTCACGAGACAGGGACGGTTCCGGCAAGACCTCTACTACAGGCTCAACGTGGTCCAATTGAATGTCCCTCCATTGCGGAAGAGGAGGGGGGACATAGCGCTTCTTGCGGAGTACTTCGCGGACCGGTTCGCTGTGAAGTTCAACAAGGGTCCCGTGGCCATCAGCGCCCAGGTCTTCAGGCTCCTCGAGTCCTACCAGTGGCCCGGCAACGTCAGGGAGCTTCAGAACGTAATGGAGCGCGCGGTTCTTCTGGACACCAAGGGGATGATAGAGCCCAGGGATATCCCCATCGCCGACGGAACCAGAGACTCCGAATTCGACCTGGAGCTGCTGACGGAGCTGCGACTCACTATTCCTCCCGAAGGGATAGCCCTCTCGCTCGTCGAGAGGAAGCTGGTGCAGGCGGCCCTGGAGAGCTCGGACGGGAACGTAACCGAAGCCGCGAGGTTGTTGAGAGTGGGCCGGGGTAAGCTTAGAACGCTGATAAAGCGCTACGGCATAAACGTTTCCGAACGCGGGGCCGATGGGGGAAAAACATCAGAGTGGCTCGTTGGAGCCGCCGAGCATAACTACTTGTCGGACAGCGACTAGGATGTCGATACCCCGACGGCGGGTCCTCATTTTCACCCACTTCCGAGAACTTTTCCACGAAGCGTTCGTCGACTCGACCGCGATCCCATGACTTGAGATTCACATTTCATCCGCATTGCATTTTGCCACATGACCCCGCAAGAGAAATAGCGCAAACGATATACCAGTTGACATTTATTCCCTGGGCGCGCGATCGGGTCGAGATAGTCATCATGTTCTACAAGTTTCCCGAGCTTGGCATCGGAGTTGCGATACCCCCAATCGAAAGGCCGCGGTAGCGGCGCGTCGGAAGGTTGGCGATACGGACAGCGAGAGGGGGTGCCGAGAGTGTCAGCCGAAAGGAAAGCAAGGAGAGGCGCAAAGGAACTGGGGCTTTGTCTGATAGTAGGGATCATCGCCTTCTCATTGGGCTGTAGCGCCGACGACATCATGGGTCCTGGTTCTACCGGAATGCCGGGAGACGTCCCGGAAGATGGGCCTGACCGCAGTCAAGACATCAATATCCTGGCGGATCCGGACGGCATGGCCGTGCTGAGTGACGAGGGCGACGATGAGGGAAGGGGAACGGCCGTGCTGGTGTCCGCCGATGAGGGCGGGATTGTCTCCTGGGGCAGGTTCAGCCTCGAGTTTCCACCGGGGGCGCTCTCCGAGGATACGGTGATAAGCGTCGACCAGCCGAATCCTCATCTGATCATGTGCGAGTTGCAGCCGCATGGTCTGCAGTTCAACGTGCCCGTCACCTTGCGGATCGACTACGGCGGGAGCGTTGCGGAGGACGAGGAGGCCTCGATGCCGGCGCTCGGCGTCTATTGGTACAACCAGGGAACGGGTTGCTGGGAAGGTGTGGGTGACAACCTGGACGCCGAAGGCGACAAGATGGAGGCTCAGCTCGAGCACTTCTCCAAGTACACCGCCGGTTGGGGTGGTTAGGTGGCCTCAATAAGAATTGGGAGCCCCTCGCCCGCGGCTTGGCGCTGATGGGAGCGCCAAGCCGCTTCTGCTTGGTACGCCCGGCCGAGGCGCCTCCGGGCCTTGCGACGTCTATCGTGCCCTCTCCCCGATTCCCCTGATGGCAGCGAGCACCCTCTCTCTTTCCGGATGCTTGAGATATGAGCTTCTCAGCCCCGGGTCCATGATGTCGGCAGTGACGGACCTGAAGACAGCCAGGCAGTTATCGTATTCCGCTATGGCCTGTTCCCAATTGTCTCTCCGGAGGAAGTACCCGGCGCAGGCGGCATGCGATCTCCACCTTAGCTCCGGGCTCTCTACAAGAGAGGCGAGCCGGCGGATCCTCTTTACCTCTCTTGCATAGCCCGGGGTCGTGCAGACCGCGGCCTTGAGCTCCGCCGGCCTCGACCCGAGAGTCCGGGCCATCTCTCTTGCCTGCGCCGCGAGAGCCGCCGACCTCTCCTCATCGCCCGAGGCCTCCTCCAGCGCCGCCAGTCTCGCGAGGCACTCGCAGACCTCGTCTATCTCGCCTACGCTGTCGAAGCCGTCGAGGGATCGCCTGTACCTGGCCGCCGCCTCCTCCGAGAGCCCCTTGAGCGCGAGCGTGTCGCCGAGGTCCTTCAAGGCCATGTAGATGAGGCGCGATATACCCGCCTTCTCCGCCTGGGCCAGGTTCCGGACCGCGAGATCATGAGCCTCGTCTATTCGCCCGGTGTGGATAAGCCCCGTGACCATTACCGACCTGCATGTGACCGCACCCACTTCGAGCTTGTGCTCGGCCTGGATCGCCGAGGCCCTGGCGAGCGACTGGAATGCCATCTCGTACCGGCCGAGCTCGATCTGGGTAAGGGCTATGTTGAGCAGGCACTCGTTGTAGAGGTTGAGCGAGCCGGTCCTTCTAAACAGGGAGGAGGCCTCAGCGAGGTCCCGGCTCAGCGCCAGGTACTCGCCCTTGTGAAAGTGCACGGCCCCGACGTTCATGAGCTGCAAGGCGACGGCCGCCGGGCTCGACATTCTCCTGGCGATCGCGAGCGCCGCCCGGGTTGCTCTCAGCGAGCGGCCGTGCCGGCAGAGCCTGTGATAGATCACGCCGAAAGCGGTGAGGGCCGCGCGCTCGGCCTCGAGGTCGCCGGCGTCTCGCGCGTGAGCGAGAGCGCTCTCGAAGTGACTCAGCGCTTCTTCGGGCTCGCCTCTTTCGGCAAGGATCATACCAGTGGTCCTTTCCAGCCTGCTGTTCAATGCCCCCCCGGACCCGGCCCCCTCGGCGCATCTCCTGGCTCTCTCCAGGAAGCTGTCGGCCCGAGCGGGTCTGCCGGCGCTCTGTTCCAGGGACGCCAGCCTCGCGCACGCAAGCACTGCGTTCTCCGGGTGGCACTTCCAGCCCTCCGCCGCCTTCCGCAGCCACCGCCTCGCGCCGCGCAGCTCGCCTCTATCCGCGAAGGTCTCTCCAAGCAACCTCTGGAGCTTCGCCCTGATGCGTTCCTGGTCTCTTGCGCTCAGGTCGTAGGCCTCCCTGTAGGCGCGCGCGGCCTCGCCGGTCCTGTCCAGCGACGCCAGGCTCTGCCCGTACTCGAGAAGGATCTCCGGTTTCACTGAGGCGTCCGGGTCCAGGCTCAGGAGCCGCTTGTAGTAGGCCGCCGCCTCGACGTTGGCCTGAGTCCGCGCGCTGTCGCGCGCGGCGGCCAATCCCCACTCGAGAGAGCCGTCTTTGTCCTTTGCCGCGAGATAGTGATGCGCCAGGGCGTGGATCCGGGGCCTCCGAGGCAACTCCCCGGCTTCTATGAGCTTGGCGGCCTCCATGTGCAGCTTTCTCCGCCTGCTCCAGTGTAGCGAGTTGTATACTCTATGTCGCAACGGACCCGGCGGCAGCGAGAACTTGTCCTTCTTTCGCGCCAGGAACGCTCTGCGCGACAGGTCGCTCGCCATCTCCAGGGCTTCCGGGTATGGAAGCCCGGTCAACGACGCTATCTCTCCGGGGCCGGCCGGCGACGTCAATACGGAAAGGGCCTCCAGAACCAGGCTTTCCTCGGAGACGAATCCCTCGAGAATCGTCTCCGTCCTCTCCTCCGTCCCCCTGGGAATCGGCAGGGAGTCGAGCTCCGACAGCTCCAGCTTCCAGTAACCCTGCTCGCGTGCGATGACCCCTGACTGGACCAGTTGCGCCATGAGCTGTCTCAGGAAAAGTGGAAGGCCGGAAGTAGCCGCGTGGAATCGCCGGCAAGCACCCGCGGGCGCGGCCTTGGGGCCGAACATCGAGTCCACCACCAGTCCTACCTCGCCCTCCGTGAGGTTGGATGGGCTGAGCGTCGCCGTGTAGGGCGCACCGCGGAGCTCCTTCAGCAGGGCCCTGTGCTCCCTGGATATGGCGCCGGTGTCATCCACGGTAGCGAACATGCGGATGCGGACTTCGTATGAGGGCTCATCCAGAGCCGTCAGGAAAAAGCCCCTGGCCAGGTGCCCGATGGTGCTCACCGTGACGGGATCGGCGTCGTGAATGTCCTCGATACAAAGGACGACCGGGACGGCTTCCGCTATCGAGGAGAGAAGCTGGTAAACGGACTCGGCGAAGGAGTGCGAATCGGCGAACCCGGGAGAGCGCCGTCCCCGGCCCGACTTCACCAGGTCGGCCAGAGCGGGGGAGAGCCTCGACCTGCGCCCGGCCGGCACGCTCGCGAGAAGCGACCGAACGGCTTCGACGATCGGCGCGCCGGGCATGAGAGACCCGCTCACTGATTGTCCCTGGCAGTAGGCGATCCCATTGAGCTGGCAGAACTGCTTCGCCTCTTGTGCGAGCCTGGTCTTGCCTATGCCCGTTTGTCCGGATAGTAGGATGACGCCGGCTTGCGGCTCGGGGGCGGACTCGCCGAAAACGTCCTCGCCCTCGGCGACGGGAAGACCCGCCAGCGCCGAAAGCTCTCTCTTCAACACCGCGAGCTCCCCTTCCCTGCCCACGAGGGCGGGGGTCAGGACATAGCTCGCACCCGTCTTCTCGGTCTCCGTGGCGAAGTTTCTCCGGAAAAGCTGGTTCACCGCCTCGATGACGGCGTTCGCCTCCCTGTACCTGTTGGAGGGGTCGAGCGCCAACAGCTTGAGGATCAAAATGTCGAGCTCTCTGGAAAGACCTTCATTGATGCTGCTGGGGGCGGGCAGGCGGCCGGCGGCTCCGTTTCTCCACGAGAACGGAAGCCGGCCGGTGCACAGCTCGTACAACATCACCCCGAGGCTGAAGAGGTCGGCCTTCAGGTCCGCGGCGCCCTGCGCGAGCACCTCCGGCGCGGCGTAGGCGGCTGTGCCCCCGGCCGGTGAGCCCGACGTCTTGTTCTCCTGAAAGGAAGCGAGCCCGAAGTCGGCCAGCTTCAGATATATCCGGCCGGCTCGCGCCGGCCTCGACAGCATGACGTTCGCCGGCTTGAGATCGCGGTGGACGATGCCTCTCGAATGTATGTACTGGAGGGCGCGGCACAATTGGACGGCGGCATGCAGTACGGTCTCCTGGTCGGCCGGGAGAGGGAGGGAATCGAGCGCGCCGCCCTCCATCAGCTCCATGGAGTAGAACAACTCCCCGGAAGCGGCCTGGCCGAAGTCGTAGACCTCGACCAAATTCGGGTGCTTGAGCTCGGCGACGGTCTGAAACTCGCGCTTGAAGTACTCCACCTCGTCCGGGGAGGCCATGAGCGCCGGGAGCACTTTTACCGCCACGGACTTGCCGAGGAGCTTGTCGGAGCCTCTGAAGACGGAGCCCATGGCGCCCGAACCCAGCGGCTCCAGGTCTTGATATCGAGGGGATATCTCGGGAGGACGCGTCGGGTGACTTTTCATGGGAACGAGTCTAAGACAAGGTCGGGCCGCGGGCAAGGCGCCGGTGAGGCCTCCGCGGGCCCTCCCCTTATTCGGCGCGTGGCCGCACGCACAAGGACGCGGACGAGGCACGAGGGTTGCATATCAATATCAGCGGACAAAAGGGCGCGCGTCCGGCGGGAACCAGACGTTTCAAGCCGGGCCCCACCCCACGCCGACAAGGACCTTGAGGCCGTGCGCGCGCGCGGTTCGCGTTTTCGCGGGTGGTGCCGTGAAATGCGAAAAAGCACGCAATCTGCAATGTCCGCCGAAGGACCTGGGCCAGCGGGGTAACAGGGTGATCGGAGAGAGAGTAGACCAGTACGAGATCTTGGAGGAGATCGGCTCCGGTGGGATGGGCACCGTGTACAAGGCGCTCGACCTCTCACTGGACAGGCATGTCGCGCTGAAGATCTTGTCCGAGAGCGGAAGCTGGGGGGGCGGGGAGTGGTCCGAACGCCTCAAGCTGGAGGCTCAGGCCGCCGCGAAGATCAACTGCTCGAACGTGGTCACGATCCACCAGGTCAGCGAGAACTCGGATCCGCCCTTCATCGTGATGGAGTTCGTCGAGGGCAAAAACCTGAGACAGGAGCTACGGCGGCGTGACTCGTTTACCGTTCCGGAGGTCGTCCGTATAGCCTTGCAGGTATGCGACGCGCTGGCCTCCGCGCACGCGGTGCATGTCCTCCATAAGGACATAAAGCCGGAGAACATAATCATAACGGAGTCGGGAGCGGCGAAAGTGATGGACTTCGGCATCGCCATGCTCCCGAAGCGCGGGGAGGGACGGGACGAAGGCCCCGGCCCGATAGGGACCGCCGGCTACATGTCTCCGGAGCAGGTGACCTCCAGCCCGCTGGACGAGCGAACCGATCTGTACTCTCTTGGAGTGGTGATGTACGAGCTGCTGACCGGCCGGCTGCCCCACGAGGCCGATACGGTGGAGGACCTGCTCGAAAAGAAGATACGCGAAGTCGCCCCCCTGCCGAGCGACATAGGCTTCTCTCTGCCCGGGCGATTGGAGAGCCTGGTGATGAAGGCTCTCGAGAACGACCCCGAGCTGCGCTTTTCCAGCGCCGATGAGATGAAACAGGCGATACTGGCCTGCGCTCCACCCTCCTTCGATTTCGCTTCGGAGCCCGGTGGGACCTGCTTCGCCGGCGGAGAGCGCGCCGCCGCCGTTGGGCTCGATCTGGTCGGCAGAGAGAAGACGATAAACCAACTGGCCGACATAATGGCCGGGGCCAAGGTCGGATCGGGAAAGGCCGTCGTATTGAGCGGGGAGACCGGAGTCGGAAAGACGGCGGTTATCAACGAAACGTGCTCGCAGGCCGAACGGTCGGGTTTTCTCGTCCTAAGGGGACGATGTCTGTACCAGGACATGCCCGTTCCCTTCTTTCCTTACATCAGCGCCATCCGGGCGCTCCTCGAGGCCCCTTCCGACCAGGGCATCACCAGGTGCGAGAAGGAGGAAATGAGAGATCTGATAGAGGAGGGAGTCACGGAGCTTCGGCTTTTCCTTCCTTACCTCGAGACGGTCCTGCATCGCGGCGATACCGGGAGACTGAGCGCCGCAGGCCGGGAGCGGAGCAACCCGGACCCTTCCAGGATCTTCGCGGCGCTGGGCAGGCTTTTCGCCACCGCGGCCGGCTTCCGGCCGGTGTTGCTGACGCTGGACGACTTCCAGTGGGTGGACAGGTCGTCCCTGCAACTGTTTCACTATCTCGGCAGCCGCAGCGGTCGCTCCAAGATGATGGTGGTGGCGGCCTACAGGCCGGAGGACCTGCAACGAGAGCCCGGACACAAGACGCACCCCGTGCTGGAGACCCTTTCCAGAATGGACGCGGAAGGAAAGCTGGTCCAGATGCAGCTGGACAGGCTGTCGAAAGCGGATACCTATGAGCTTCTGCGCAGGGCCCTTCGCAACACGAGGTTCACCGAGGAGTTCAAGAACGAGATATATGATCACACTCTGGGCAACCCGGTCTTCGTCCTGGAGTGTCTCAAATCCTTGCGGGAGGACGGCACCATCAAGTGGCTTGACGGTCACTGGCAGTGCGTGGAGAGTATCCCCCGGATAAGCGTCCCCAAGAGGGCGAAAGACGTGGTGGAAAGAAGGCTGGAATCTCTGGGCCGCGAGGAGAGAAGGCTGCTGGCGTGCGCGAGCGTCCAGGGATGCACGTTTACCTCGGACGTATTGGCCTCCGTTGTGAGCATGGAACGCATCGAGGCTCTAACCATACTCAATGAGCTCGAGAAGAAATACGAGATCGTGCGCTTCCAGAACGGCGCCTACACTTTCGAGCATCCCCTGCTATGGGAGTGCTCCTACGACGCACTGGCGCAGGAGCTGAAGCAGGAGTATCACCTGCTCATAGCCAAGTACCTGGAGACGAAGTCCAAGCCCAAGAACGCCTCGGCCCTTTTCTCCCTGGCCAATCACTACTTCAAAGGTTGCGATTACCGGAAGGCGCTGCCCTATCTCGAGGAGTCCGTCAAGAGGGCCAAGGACCTTCATGCCCATTCGGAGGCCCTCGTGCATTTGGAGAAGGCGCTGGAAGCGCTCGGCCACATGGATTCCTCCGATGAGAATCTGGACAAGAGACTGACGCTTCTGGAGGACGCCGGCGCCGAGGCCGCGGCGCTGGGAGACTGGAAGAGAGCCCTGACCAGATACGAGGAAGCCCGGGGAATCTGCTCTATGAAAGGGCGGCTGTCCGAGTACGCGAGATTGACCAGGCTCATGGGCAAGGCCGAGTTCAGCCGCCAAAACTGGGACGAGGCCCAGTCCAGGTTCTCGGAAGCGATGAGCATATACGCGAACGACGGGCGGATCGAGGAGATGGGCGAGCTTTATCTGAACCTGGGGTCGGTGGCCTTCGAGCTGGGGCGCATGGAGGAAGTGTCCGATCTCTTCTCCAAGGCCCTGGAGATAGGGGAAGCTCTCGGCGACAAGGGACTGATCGCAAGGTCGTCGAACAACCTGGGCACCGCCTTCAACGTCTCCGGCGAGAGGCACCGCGCGATCGAGTACTACCAGAAGTGCCTGGAGACCAGCGCCGACCTGGAGGACAGGATCGGGAAAGCGCGGGCCTACCACAACATCGGCCTGACCTACTCCGAGCTGAAGAACTGGTCGGAGGCGTCGAGCTTCTTCAAGAAAGCCGCCGAGTCGGCGGAGGAGCTCAACGATAAGGGTCTTCATTACCTGGCCGTGCTCGGGCTCGCCGAGGCCAACGTGCGCATGGAAAAGCTGGAGGAGGGGGAGGATCTCTGCGAGCGCGCCCTGGCGGCGGTGCGCACGAGGGACGACAAGCTTTCGCTCTCCGACGGATACAAGATCCTCGGGCTGGTGCGGGCCAAGCAGGGACGTTTCGACGAGGCCGACGGCCTCTTTCGCGAAGGGATAAAGATAGCCAAAGAGCTGAGCAATCAGCTTCAACAGGCGGAAGGTTGGCGGGAGCTCGGAGTCATGCTGAGAGCCAAGGGGGACCTCGATGGTTCCACTGAGGCCCTCAACGCCGCGCTCGGGATATTCAAGAGCCTGAAAGCGGAGGAGAACATAGCCGAGCTGGAAAGTCTTCTCGCGGCGGAAGCGGCTCAGAGCTGATAGATGGTCGTTTATTGCTTCGAACCTGTAGAGCGCGAGGAGGGCGTAACGCGGTAGCCGTGTTTTTCAGTCGGCCCCCAAGTGTACACAGCGGGCGGCGCGGGCAAGGCCTTTCGGAGCCGTCGGCCTCCGCGCTGGAACCATCGGGTCACTGTGGGCGCAGGAGGCTTAGGAGTAGATGAAATCGAGAAGGGGAGGGCCTCCGCCGGAGGACAAGAGCGCCGGCGGAGCGATTCGGGGCAACCTTGCCCTGGCCGTCGAGGATTTCAGCGACGGAAAAGAAGGCCTGCTTGACGAGCTCGAGAAAGCCTACGAGGGCCTGGCCCAGGCTCTTGAGATATCACAGAGAGAGACGGACGCGGCCTACAGCGAGCTGAGAGACAAGATCAGCATACTCGAGCGCAAAGTCTTCGAGCTGATAAGCCTGAACAACATCGGCAAGGCGTTGACCTCGGTCCTGGGCCTGGACGAGCTTCTCGAGGTCATTCTCACGAAGATATGCGAGCTTATCGAGGTCGACGCCGCGTTGATCGCCCTGAACAACGACCGCGACGAGCTCGAGATCACCCACGTTCGCGGGCTGCCCGACAACTGCGTGGGACGGCCGTTCGCCCTGGACGTGGAGGTCGCCTACAGGGCCGCGCTCAAGAAGAACGAGCCGATAGTGATACCGGACTTGGAGACCGGCGACAGCCTGTCGGTGTTCAAGCTGGACCCGCGGATGGCCTCCGCGGTGGCGGTTCCGCTGAAGACCCGCAAGGAAGAGGTGGGCATGCTGGTGCTGAACAGCACCAGGGTGCGCTCCTTCACCGACGACCACGTCCTCCTGCTGTCAACGTTCGGCGCGCAAGCGGCCATCGCCATAGTCAACGCGAAGCTGTATCAGAACCTGAAGATGGTGTTGATGGGGGTCATGGTTTCGTTCTCCGCGGCGCTCGAAGCGAAGGACCCATACACGGAGGGACATTCGTCCAGGGTGGCCGTGTACTCCGTCGCCATCGGTAGGAAACTGGGCCTGCGGGGCAAGTCCCTGGAGGACCTCAAGAACGCCGGATTGATACACGACATCGGCAAGATCGGCGTCTCGGAGGCGATAATTCGAAAGAAGGCCGCCCTGACAACGCCCGAGATGGCGGAGATGAAGCAGCATCCTCTGTGCGGCGAACACATCGCAAGTCCGATACCTTTCCTGACATCGGTGCTGCCGGGCGTCAAGTGGCACCACGAGCGCTTCGACGGCCGGGGATACCCGGACGGGATCTCCGCCGAGAGGATTCCTCTGATCGCCAGGATACTCGCCGTGGCAGACGCCTTCGACGCGATCACTTCCCAGAGACCCTACAGGGATCCCAGGAAGGCGCGGGAGGCGCTCGATGAGATAAGGAAACACTCCGGTGGACAGTTCGACCCCAAGGTGGTCGAGGCATTTGAGTCCGCGTTCGATGACATTGTGAGGGCCGGAGGTGACAGGTGGGGCAGCGGGGAGAAGTCCGGCGTCGAAGGTCGTTACGAGGAGACCGAGGAACTAGTGGAGGCGAGCGATGAGCGTAAGCTGTCCTAACTGCCAGTTCGACGATTGTCTTGAAGACGACAGGTACTGTATCAAGTGCGGTCACAGGCTGGCGCGTGCCGGGGCGTTTGAAGAGAACTGCACCGCAACCAAGAGGGTCTACGATTCCACTATGGTGCATGTTCGCCTGGGTCTCGTTTATCTTCAGAACGGCAAGAAGGACAGAGCAATAGCTTCCTGGAAGGCGGCCCTGGACCTCGACCCCATGAACGAAGAGGCCAAGGACCTTATCGAGAAATACGATTCGGGCAGGTCGCGGAGCGATGACCGGAAGACGGGAGACGTGAAGGCCGCGTAGCGGACGGGGGGCGAGATGACGTTGAAATGTGCTATTTGTGGGAACGAGAACAGGGAGGGCAGCTTCTTCTGCTCCGAGTGCGGCGCGAAGCTGCACTTCATGGGCATGCCGGCGGCCTACCTGGTGAACATGAACGCATCGGGCGAGGCAAAGCGCTACCCCGTTTCGAGCAGGGTGTCCTACATAGGCCGCGAGGACGTGAACCAGGTCGTAATAGCCAACGAAGCCATCTCCAAGAAGCACGCCAAGCTGATGTTCTCGGACGGGAAGTTCTACATCGAGGACCTTTCCAGCAGCAACGGGACTTTCTTGAACGGCACCAGGGTGCACACGAGAACCGTGCTCAGAAACGGGGACTTGATAAGGCTTGGAGCGGTCATCGTCAAGTTCGAGATCTCCAGGCGGGACGCGCAGGCGGCATAGGCCGCCTTGACCGGCGCGGCACTCATCCCGAGAGCCCGCCCTGGGCCCGACGGAGGGCTCGGGCCCGCGGCCGCGTGTCAACGGCGGCGCCTGGTGCCGCGGCCAATGTCCCGCGCTATCGCGCGGCACAGGCGGCCCTTCGCGCACGGGCTTCGGACGCCGTCCGGATCGTTCAACGCTTGACCCTTACGCCTCGAGCCTCTAGCATCCCTTCGTTGGAGCATCTCTTTCAGTCCGCCGACGTACGGTATGGGGCGCTTCGTCGCTCCGCCGGCGCTCGCCGCGTCCCTTGCCTTCCGCGCCCGGGCGGTCGGGGCGTGTAGAGCCCCGGATCACGCCGCCGCTTTCATAGGCCGCGGTGCACAGCGCGTGAAAGGTGTCGGACTTGGCCGAAGACCGCGACATCTTCGATGAGATCGCCTCTCTCGTCACCGAGGCCCGAAACCCCCGCAGCGAGCGCATAGACGCGCTGCCGATAGAAGAAGCGCTCAGAATAATCAACTACGAGGACACGGCCGTTCCCGCCGCCGTGCGGGAGGAGATTCCGCACATCGCCCGCGCCGTCGAGCTGGTCGTCTCCGCGATCGGCCGGGGAGGCCGTTTGATATACGTCGGCGCAGGTACCAGCGGCAGGCTCGGAGTTCTGGACGCGGCGGAGTGCCCTCCGACTTTCGGAACCGATCCCGGAACGGTCCTCGGAGTGATCGCGGGGGGAAGAAAAGCGCTGGTGCGCGCGGTCGAGGGGGCTGAAGACGACGGGGAGGCCGGCCGCCGGGAGATGTCCGAGCTCGGCGTGGGCCCCAAGGACGCCGTGATGGGGATAGCCGCCAGCCGGAGGACCCCCTTCGTCGTGGCGGCGCTCGAGGAGGCGCTCTCGGCGGGGGCGAGGGCGATCTATCTGACTTGCACGCCGAGGGCCGAGATCTCGCTTCCCGTGGATGTCTCGATATGTCCCGTCGTGGGTCCCGAGGTGATAATGGGCTCCACGCGCATGAAGGCGGGCACCGCGACCAAGCTCGTACTGAACATGATTACCACGTGCTCGATGATACGCCTGGGCAAGGTGTACGAGAACATGATGGTGGACCTGATGTCCACGAGCAGAAAGCTCAAGGAGCGATCGAGACGTACGCTCATGCTGGCGGCCGGGATCGACTACGAGCGGGCTTGCGAGGCGCTTTCGGCGGCGGGCGGGAGCGTGAAGCGGGCGATAGTAATGCTGCGGACGGGGACGGACCGCTCCGGCGCGGACAAGCTGCTGGATGAGGCCGGAGGCAGCGTGCGCGCGGCGATAGAGCTTCAAGACGCCGGCAAAGGTGGGAGGTGACCGCGCGATGAGGCCCATAGATCATCTCAGATTCCTGCCGGCCGCCTGTCTCATCGCGGCCCTGCTGGTCTCCTGCGGCGGTGAGAACGACGGCCGTGAGGTAATAACTTTCTGGCAGTTCTGGCCGTCGCGCCACATAGAGCCGATCGTCGAAGCCTTCGAGTCGGAGAACCCCGGGGTCGAGGTCAAGATGCAGCAGCTCACCTGGGGCAGCGGCTTCGAGAAGATAGTCGCCGCGGCGGCGGCCGGGAACCCGCCGGACCTGTGCGAGCTCGGTTCCACCTGGGTGCCGCGATTCGCGTCGGACGGGGCGGTGGCGGACGTGACGGGCGAGGTCGAGGCGATAGTGGACGACTACAGGATGTGGGAGATAGCGACCTACGGCGGCCGCGTTTACGGTTGGCCCTGGGTTCTAGGCACCCGCGTCCTTTTCTACAACCTGGATCTTCTCGAGCGGGCGGGACTCGATCCCGAGGAGCCGCCGGAGACCTGGGCCGAGCTGCTCGAGGCGGCCCGCGGCGTACACTCGCTGGGGGAGGGCGTCTACGGATTCGGCCTCAACGCCGGCGAGCGGTATGTCACGTACAAGAAGTTCATGGCGCTGGCCTGGGGAAACGGCGGCCGCATCCTGTCCGATGATCTCGAGCGCTCGGAGTTCGACTCGCCCGGGAACAGGCAGGCCCTGGAGTTCTACGTCGGGCTCTTACCGTATTCGATCATCGAAAGACAGGACATGATAGACCAGGCTTTCAAGGACGGGCGGGTCGGACTGATGATAAGCGGCGGCTGGAACCTGAAACGCTTTCCTCAGGAGGCGCCGGCGCTCAGATACGGGGTGGCCCTGGTGCCTCGGCCCGCGGCCGGTGAAGGCGGGCACGCTTCGTTCGGGGGCGGCGAGGTGCTCGTCGTGTTTTCCAGCTCGAAGAAGAAGGGCCTCGCCGGTCGCCTCGCGCGCTTTCTGATCTCTCCCCGGAACTCGATTGCGCTTTGCAGGGAGGTCCGCAGCGTGCAGCCATCCTTCGTGGGCGCGGAGAACGATCCGTTCTACGAGTTCCACCCTCACGACCGGGTCTTCGTCCGCCAGCTCGAAACGGCCGTTTCTCCGCCCGCCATTCCGGAGTGGCTGGAGATGGAGGAGGTAATAGACGAGGCGGTCGAGCGGGCCATACACCGCAAGATGTCGCCTGAGGAGGCTCTCGAGAGGGCGGACCGCCGCCTGAGCGAGATCCTGTCCGGGAAGAGATAGGACCCGGCTTTCGCCTTGGGCGCCGGTCGCGCCGCCCCCGCGGGAAGCCGGCGCGCGCCGCCCTCGCGGGAAGCCAGCGCGCGCCGCCCGGAGAAATGGATGTCATTGAGATCCAGAGACCTTTTCTTCACCAGCCCCTGGCTTATCACCCTGGGCCTGTTCCACGCCTTCCCGATCCTCTACTCGGCATGGTTGAGCCTGACCCGTTGGAGCCCCCTGGATCCCGAAAGGGGTGAGTGGGTGGGCCTGGACAACTACTCCCGGGCTCTTGGGGACCCTCTGTTCTGGAAAGCCATGGGGAACACGCTCTTCTTTGCCGCGGGCACGATTCCTTTCACTGTGGGCATCTCTCTGCTTCTCGCCGTCTTGTTGAACGGCCCGGTGAGGGGGAAGGGGTTGTTCAGGGCGGGCTTTTTCCTTCCGTTCGTGGTGTCCCTGGTCGTGGTCGCCCTGGTCTTCAAGTACCTCTACACGCCTTACGGCCCCATAAACCAGTTCCTGGATCTCTTCGGGGTGAGCGGGCCCTCCTGGCTCCAGGACACCAGGTTCGCTCTGCCGGCGATCATGGCGATGGACGTTTGGGCGAGCATCGGATACTACACGGTGATAATCCTGGCGGGGCTCCAGGCAATACCGGAGGAGGTGCACGACGCGGCGGTCGTGGACGGCGCCGGGTGGTGGGCGAGGCTGCGTTACGTCACGGTGCCGATGCTGCGCCCGGTTCTGCTGTTCGTGATCGTCATAAACACAATCAAGTCCCTGCAAGTTTTCATTGAAGTGTTCGTGATGACGCAGGGCGGTCCCTTGAACTCGACGCTCACCGCCGTCTACTACGTTTACGACCGGGCCTTTCACCGTCTGGACATGGGCTACGCGAGCGCCGTCGCCTACCTGCTTTTCGCCGCCATACTCGTCGTGACCCTGTTGCAGATGAAGCGGCTGAGGGCGGGCTCGTCGCCGGGGGGAGCTTAGCTATGGGCGCCGCGTTGAGGTCGAGAGAGGCGGTGCTGATCACCGCCCTGCTGGCCCTGGCCCTCGGTTGCGTTCTTCTGCCTATACTATGGATGGTCGTCGTCTCCTTCGCCGGGGAGGGAACGGCGGGCGAAGGGCTCCGGGGGCTGGTCGAGCGCGGGCTCACCTTTAGGAACTACCGCGAGGTGTGGGAGGCCGGCCCTTTCCCCAGGTACGTGCTCAACAGCGCCATCGTCGCAACCGTGGTAGTCGGAGGCAACGTGCTCCTGGGCGCAATGGCCGGTTACGGACTGGCGAGATGGCGGGGCAGGGGCAAGACGCTCCTTCTCATATCGGTGGTGGGGGTTCTGATGCTGCCCAGGCAGGTGACAATGATCCCCATCTATATAATGATGTCGTGGTTCGGGCTGATCGACACATACGGCGCGCTGACCCTGCCTTTCCTGGTCGATCCGTTCTCCGTCTTCCTGGTCACGCAGTACGTTATGGCGCTGCCGCGCGAGCTGGAGAACGCCGCCAGGGTGGACGGGGCCGGGGAGTTGACCGTATTCTTCAGGGTGATCATGCCACTTTCCAGGCCGGTGCTGGCCGTGGTGGCGATAAACACCTTTGTCATAAACTGGAACTCGTTCCTGTATCCCCTCATCCTGACGAGCAGCCAGTCGATGCGCACGCTGCCCGTCGGGCTCGCGCTGTACTCCCAGGGCGAGCACAGCGTGGACTGGGGGCATCTAATGGCCGGCTCCACTATGGCGGCGCTGCCGGTGGTCCTTGTATTCGTGGCCTTCCAGAGACAGATAATCCGGGGGATCATATCCGGATGGAGCCGGTAGGAGGGCCGCCGCCGCGGCCGCGCGGCGGGAGGCTCGAGGCGGGTCCCAAAGAACAGGCGTACCTATGAGATCTCTCTTGGAAATCGCGGCCAAGCGCAGCCGCCTCGTAATAGGGCTCATGTCGGGGACCTCGGCCGACGGAGTGGACTCGGTCCTGGCGCGTATAGACGGCGCCGGCGAGCGATCCCGCGTCGAGGTGCTGGGATGGGCGACGACGCCGTATCCCCCCGAGCTGCGGGACGAAGTGCTCGCCGTGTCCTCGGGTGCGCGCTCCGACGCCGGGCGCGTGGCTGAGCTCAGCTTCAGGCTCGCGCGCGTATTCGCCGACGCGGCCGTCGAGATATGCGGGAGGGTCGGAGCGGATCCCTCGGAGGTGGACCTGATCGGATCCCACGGACAGACTGTCTTCCATCGCCCGCCCGGCCGTGAGCCGGACGCCACGCCTTGCACGCTCCAGTTGGGCGAGCCATGCGTTATCGCCGAAAGGACGGGCGTTACCACCGTGGCCGACTTCCGGCCCCGGGACATGGCGGCGGGAGGGCAGGGGGCCCCGCTGGTGCCTCTCGTGGATTACATACTCTTTCGCTCGGACGAAAAGTCGCGCTGCATGCTAAATCTCGGCGGCATCGCGAATATCACCTGGCTACCCAGAGGCTGCGCGCGCGAAGAAGTGCTCGCCTTCGACACCGGGCCGGGGAACATGGTTCTGGACTCGCTCGCCCATACGTTCTCGGGCGGCGAGAGGCGGTTCGACGAGGGAGGGGCGCTCGCGCTGTCCGGCAAGCCGCACGGGGCTCTGCTCGGCAAGCTCCTCGCTCACCCCTACTTCAAGCTGGCGCCACCTAAGTCGACGGGCAGGGAGGAGTTCGGAGAGAAGTTCGCGGCGAAGATCCTGCGACAGGGCGGCCGCCTTGGATTGAGCGAGGCGGAGATAATGGCGACCGCGGTCGGCCTCACGACCGAGGCCGTGGCCCTTGCTTGTCGCGAGCATCTCACAAGCGGCGCGCCGGCGGACGAGGTCGTAGCAAGCGGCGGCGGCGTGCGCAACGAGGCCCTCATGAACGCGCTGCGCTCCTCGCTCGCGCCGGCCAGAGTCGTATCCTCGGACGACCTGGGGGTGCCCGCGGACGCCAAGGAGGCGGTCGCCTTCGCGGTTCTCGCCAACGAGACGGTAAGCGGGAACCCCGGCAACCTTACTTCCGTTACCGGGGCCGAAAGGGCGGCGGTTCTAGGGAAGATAGTCCCATGGGAATGAACATGTCCGGAATTGTTCGGGCGCTGATACCCGTTTTCGCCCTGTGCGCGCTGTGCTCCTGCGGAAAGGCCCCGAAGCCCGCGCCCGGCCCGAGGCCTTCCGGCGTCGTGAGCGCGGAGCCCATCGTGAGAGTGGCTCTGCTTACAGGCATCAGGAGCGCGAGCCTGAGATCCGAGGGCGCGCTGACCGTGGGCAGCGTGGCCGGGGGCAGCAAGACCTGGCCCGGCGGCGGCGATTGCCGCGCCTACATTGCGGGCGGGTCCGTGGCCGTCGAGGGGCCCGACGGCACGATAATAGAGGCGGAAGGTCCGGCCGAGATAAGGTCGTCCACGGGCATGCTCGCCCTCGAGGGTCGTTCTTACCGGGGCGCGATGAGGATCGTTCCCATGCCCGACGGCACCTTGACCGCGGTCAATCTCGTCGGCCTTGAATCATATCTCAGAGGAGTCCTGCCGAGCGAGATAGGTGCCCTGTCCGAGGAGAGAATGGCGGCGATGAAGGCCCAGGCCGTGGCGTCTCGAAGTTACACGCTGCACAGGATGGCCGGATCGCGTAAAAGGGCATACGACGTCGTCTCCGGGATAGGCGACCAGGTGTACATGGGGGTCTCCGGAGAGCGGGCGGTGACCGACCGGGCCGTGGCGGAGACGACGGGGGAAGTCGCCGTCCATGAGGGCGAGCCCATAAGGGCCAACTTCTCCTCCACCTGCGGGGGCGTCACCTCGGACAACGAGGACGCCTGGCCGGACGAGGAGCCTCTCCCGTACCTCAGGTCGATAAGGGACGTGGCGGGCCGCAGAGGGGGCGGGCTATGCGAGGGGTCCAAGTATTATCGCTGGCGTGAGGAGTGGGACGCGGAGGAGCTGACTTCCATACTCTCTTCCTACTACATCGGCGGAGACTCCGAGGGGCGGCGCATCGAGGGCAGTGTGACCGATATCGCGGTCAAGTCGCGAAACGAGGCGGGGCGCGCCGGAGCGATAGAGATAGAGACGGAGGCGGGCAAGTTCAGGGTCCGAGCGGACAAGATCCGATGGGCGCTTCGCAGGCCCGACGGGGGACCCTTGCGGAGCACTTTCTTCGAGTTGAAGCTGGAAAAGCGAAGGGGCCAGGTGCGAAAGCTCGTGGCGGAAGGGAGAGGATGGGGCCACGGGGTCGGCATGTGCCAGTGGGGGGCGATAGGGATGGCCGACAGGGGCTACGGCTACAAGGACATATTGAGGCACTATTACACCAGGACAGACATCGTGAAGATGTACGGGCGGCGGGCATGAGCGATACCACAAGGCGACTTTCAAAGGCGGAGAGGATAGCCCAGCTCTTCATGGTCGGGTTCGCGGGGGCCACGGCCTCGGGTGAGCTCGAGTCGCTGATCGAAGAGCGCGGGCTCACGTCCTTCATCCTGTTCGAGGGCAACGCGCGCGACGCCGCGGGCCTTGCGGATATGACATCCGCCGCGAAGGACCTCGCGCGATCGCTGGGGCTTCCCGGGGCGCTATTCGCCGCCGACGAGGAAGGCGGCCTTATCTCACCCTTGGGGGCTATGGCGGGTCGAGCGCCGTCCCCGATGGCTCTTGCCGCGGGTGGTTCGCTCGACAGGGCCCGCAGAGCCGCCGAGCACGTGGGCGCGGGGCTCGCCGGCGCGGGGCTGGACCTAGTGCTGGCTCCGGTGCTGGACGTCAACGTCGAGCCCGAAAACCCCGTGATCGGCACGAGGTCCTTCGGCGACGACCCGCGAATGGTGTCCGATTACGGAAAGGCGGCAATAGAGGGCTTTCGCACGGCAGGCCTTGCCTGTTGCGGGAAGCACTTCCCCGGTCACGGTCGCGCGTCGAAGGACTCGCACAAGACACTGCCGTCTGTCGGAGCCGGGGCGGCGGAGATGTTCTCGAGCGACCTTGTCCCATTCCGAGAGGCGTGCGCGGGCGGTGTCGATTCGATCATGACGGCGCACGTCGGCTACCCCGACCTGGACGGTGGACAAGGCCTGCCTTCCACACTCTCGAAGCGCATCCAAACGGATATCCTCAGAGAAGAGCTGCGCTTCGAGGGCGCATTGATAAGCGACTCGATGGAGATGAAGGGGCTGACCGACTATCTCGCCCCCGGGGATGCGTGCGTGGAGGCTCTCAAAGCGGGGGTTGACCTCTTCATCTGCGTGGATTCTGAGCTCGCGCGAGCGTGCGCGGAGCGCGTTGAGAAGGCCCTCGATGCCGGCGAGATCGACGCGGATATCCTCGACGGGGCCTTCAGGAATGTGCTATCGCTGAAAGAGCGGATCGGCCGGGCCCAGACGCACGCCACAGCGGACTCGGCCGCGTTGCGTGAGTGCTACGCGGCGTCGATTACCTCCGTGGGCTCCTCTCCGGAAGAGCTGAAGTCGCGCGTCGCCTCGGCGCGCGGGGGATACCTGGTGGTCCCGGACGGTCTGCCGGGCTACGGCCAGGTGGACACGAGGACTCTGGAGGAGGAGATAGGCTCATCCGGCGCCGCCGACAGGTGGCGCGTGCTCAAGTACCCGTTCGATCCCTCCGACGACAACATCGCCCGGGTAATCTCGGAACTGCGCCCTGGGTGTGCTACCGTCCTGTGCACGCTGTCCAGGGGGCCGGGCCCCGTAGGACAAAGGCGCCTGGTCGAGGCCGCCCTGGACACGGAATCGCTCGCCGGGGCTGTGGCTTTGCTCGATCCGTACGACATGGCCCGGCTTTTCCCGCGCGGGACCCCGGGGTTTGCCACTTACGGCTTCTGGCCGGAGTGCCTGAGGGCGCTCGGAGAAGCTCTTTTCGGGTCCGGGCGAGCCCCCGGCGTCTTGCCCATTGACATAGAAAGGGCAAGATGCTAAATTGATCTGGCAACCAACGAATGCCTACCTTGAGCGGGGTCGTAGTTCAGTTTGGTTAGAACGCTGGCCTGTCACGCCAGAGGTCGCGAGTTCGAGTCTCGTCGACCCCGCCAAGACCTTTAATGTTAATGGCTTACAACGACCCTCTGCGGCTGCTTCTCAACGCCGCCGGCGGATCTTTCCTGCAGCCTTGGTGACCGTAGGGAGCGGCTACGAGCCCTGGGGCTTGGCTCACAATCGAGACGCCCGACCCTAAGTCGGGCGTCTTGGTTCGTTCGACCCGCTTGCGAGAAGTGACTGAGAGGACGCCTGCTCTCTATCCCCCCGGCCAGGCGTAGTGGTCGAGCCCATAGACCATGGCGCCCCCGAAGAACCCGGTCACCAGTACCATCACCGCGGCCAGGAACAGGAGGAGCGTGCGCCAGGGGGGAGGGCCCGAGCCTGGACTGCCGCGATCCGCCTCGTTCACCACGAGCGTTATCAGAGCCACCGCGACCGTCGCCGTGCCCATCCAACGGTGAACGGTCATCAGCCATGAATCGTCCGTCAAGCTGAAGCCGGCGAAGAACCAGCCGAGCATCCCGCCTCCCACAGCCCCCATGACCCCGAGCCACAGACAAAAGCGCATGGACGTATCGAACGAGGGGTTCTTCGTGCGCCTGCGCAGCGTCTCGGCCAGGGCCGCGGCCACAATGAGGGCTATGGGAAAGTTCACGGACGGCGGATGGAAGCGCCCGAGCCAGCGTAGCAGCTTCGGAAGCTCGGCTGCCTCGGGATGCTCGGCGGTCTGCGGCGCTTCGACCGCTTCCGCGGTCGGGCCGGCGCCGCCTCCGGTCACGGTCAGCTCCATGTGCATGCCGTAGTTCTCGTGATGTCCCACGGGGCAGTAGACGTAGTAGGAGCCCGGGCGAAAGTCGATGAGCAAGGTGTCGCTCTCGCCGGGGGCGATGTCACGGGGGAGCTTCCTCTCGATTCCGCCTCCCTCGAACTCCACGTTGTGATCGGCCTGGCCGACGTTTATCACCTTCAGCATCGTGGGGCCGGCGGACAATGTCCCGGGCATGGCTATGGAATAGTCGTCGAGCTTGACCTCGATGACCCGTACGGCGCCCTTTTCCTGCGCGCGCGCCGGGCTGGCCGCCAACGTCCAGGCCGCGGGCGCCGCCAGAGACAACAGCGCGACCAGGGCCGCCAATCGGGCCTCGCGGAGCAGTATCGTCAAGAGGCTTTCCTTTCCCCGTGCTTGCGGCGCGGGTTTCACGCCGCGCGGCATCGGCCGGTCTCCCGGCGATCACTCGTCGTTGGTGAACACGTAGTCGCCGCCCTTCGCCTTGGCGTGGCACGCGATACAACCTTTGTCCGTGCCCTTTGCGACGCGGCCGGCCATCGCCATGCCCTGAGGGTTCTCGTCGATGGACCCGTCGGCCATGTACTTGACGTAGTACCAATCCTCGTTCTCCGGATCGTAACCCTTCTCCATCTGGACCATCACGGTCACGGCGGCGAGATACTTGCCGGGATCGGAGGACACGGATTTCATCGTGGCGCCTTCTCCACCGAAGTTGTCCTTGACTATGACGTGGTAGTAGTCGTCGCCCACGTTGACCACGTTGTAGTACAGGCGCAGGAACTTCCCATGCGGCGAGACGCCCTCGTACACGCCGGAGCCCATGGGCCAGTCCATATAGCCGTCGATGGCCTTCCAAAGGTCCTTCGCGAACTGGACGTCTTCGTCTCCTCCGAAGGCCATGTGCTGTTCGCTCGACGCGGGTCTGTTCGCGACGAGCGCAAAGCAGACGACCAGCGAGAGGACGAGTGCCAAGAGCAGAGGTTTTCTCATGGTGGTTACCTCCTGTTGTAGTGTCGGATGATTGCCGGCACCGGCCTGCCGCAGGGCGACGGGACCCTTCTCTCTGCGCGCGGCCGACGATCATTCCACGCTATAGGCAGGGCGCGCCGCCTCACAATAAGGGAATCCCTCAGCGGTCCTTGGGGGAGTTCCTCTATTTGGCGTGAATTGCAAGCCGGGCGGCGACTGCCCTTGACTCGCGTACCGGGGCGCGAACAGCCTCTCATAAAGGCGGCGATCTCAGCCATGAGCTAAGAGGAAGGAGGGCTCTACTTTGATGAAGAAAGCGATATTGGCGTTCGCCGCGGTAATCCTTTGCTCCGCCGCGGGGGCCAATCTCCAGGCCCCCGCGGTCGGGAGAGCGGACCTTCTACAGTGTCCTCATGAACGCCGTGAGCTGCTGCTTCTCTTTCACGCTCAGGTCCAGCCCCAGAACCAGGTTGAAGAACTCCACCGTGTCCTCGAGGGTCATGAGCCTGCCGTCGTGGTGGTAGGGAGGCGAGTCCTTTATGCCCCTCAGCGTGAAGGTCTTGATAGGGCCGTCCGGTATGCTGTAGTGGTCGTTTATCATCTCCGGCTCGTAGAACCGCTCCAAGTGCAGATCGTGCATCTTGTCGTCCAGATAGAAGGGGGCGGGGTGGCACTCCGCGCAACGTCCCTTTCCGAAGAAGACCTTCTGGCCGTTCATCTCCTCCTTGGTGGCCATCGCCGGATCCAGCACCCCGAGGGCGTTCAGCTTGGGCGCCGGAGGGAAGTCGAGCATGTTTTGCATCTGGGCCATCATGGCGACCTGGCTCGCCCTGTCCGGCAGGTTGACGCCCTTCTTCGCCGCGGTCACATGGTCTCCGTCGAAGTAGGCCGTGCGCTGCTCGAACTCGGTGAAGTCCTCGACCGAGCGCAGCGAGCGCTTGGACCCGTGGATCTGCTGGTTGAACAGCCCGCGCAGGCTCACCGTGTCCAGGCGCAGACGGGTGGCCTGCGGCCTGGTGTCCGGATTGAGGTGAAAGGCGGCGTTGGTGTGCCCGTTCACATGACAGTCCAGGCAGCTCACGCCCAGGCTCGGCTCGGCGACCTTGCGATCCTCGGTCTGGTTGAACTGCTGCTGGGGGAACGGGGTGAGCAACAGACGCATGCCTTCCATTTGAACCGGCGTCAGTACCCCGTTGAAGATCTCGTAGTAGTTCTTGATACTGAGCACCTTGCCCTGCGATACGTCCCCTAGGTCCGGCCGCGAGGTAAGGTAGATGGGCGGCGGAAACTCCGGCGTCAGGTGATCGGGAAGATCGAAGCTGACGTCGAATCTCTCCAGGTCCCTGTGCTCCAGGTCCATCATCGCGTCGATTTGGTTCCGCGGGAACACCTGGCCGCCCGTCTCGTGCTTTGCGTGGGGCAGCGGGCGAAAGCCCATGGGGAAGAGGTTCTTCCTCTTTATCTCGGCTGGAGACATGTCCGCGAGCTCGTCCCAGGTCACCCCGTCGGGGAGCTTTACCCTGACTCCCTGCTGCACCGCCTTTCGGTGGGCCGACATCAGGATCGGAGACGGGTTATCGCTCAAGTCATAGCGCGCCTCCAGCAGCATTCGCTGGCGGGCGTCCACCTCCGGCTTGGCCTGCGAGTCCATCTTCATGATCTCGTCGAAGGTCATGTCCGGCATGACCTTCATGTACGTATGTTTCCCGTAGTCCTCTTCTTTTTGCGCCCACAGCACCCCGCTCGCCATTGCCAGCATCAGAACAACCGGCAGGATCCAGAACAAGGCCCCCGGCCACATCCGCTTTCGTCTTCTATTATCAGATGGTCTCCATTTCTTGCTCATCAGCGAATTCCTCCTTTGCTCAAATAGGGAGACACCGCTCGGGCGCGGCGGCCTGTCCGCCGCCACCCTCTATCCTCAACGCCCGCGGGCCCCGCCACCGGGCCCCGCGCGTCGGTTGAGTCCCGGTTACTCGAAGCCTTCGGCCGGTTCCCGCCCTCGAGGCGGCGCCTTCGCCGGGGGAGAACGGCCGGCCTACCGCTAGCCCTTATCGTCCTTCGATCCACCCCCTTCGCCGTCCGAATCCGCCTCCCCGTTGCGCTTCAGGTGAAGCAGGCGCGCGTTGATCGCCACGATCACGGTGGAGACCGCCATCAAAGCGGCCCCCGCCGCGGGCGACAGGATTACGCCCGCCCCATACAGCACCCCGGCCGCCAGCGGGATTGCGACGACGTTGTAGCCCGCGGCCCAGAAGAGGTTTTGCACCATCTTCGAATAGGTGGCGCGCGAAAGGCGCATGATGGTAGTGGCGTCTCTCGGGTCGGATCGGACCAGCACTATGTCCGCCGACTCGATCGCCACCTCGGTGCCGGCGCCGATGGCTATGCCCACGTCCGCCTGGGTCAGGGCCGGGGCGTCGTTTACGCCGTCTCCCGTCATGGCGACCACGAGCCCTCGGTCCTGGATCTCCTTTACCTTGTCCGCCTTCTTGTCCGGCAGAACCTCCGCGAAGTAGTCGTCCAGGTCGAGCTCGCGGGCCACCCACTCGGCCACGGCCTCGCCGTCGCCGGTTATCATCATGGTCTTTATGTCCATCTCCTTGAGGCTCTTCAAGGCCTCGCGAGATTCCTCGCGCACGATGTCGGCCAGCGCGATAGCGCCCTGGACGGATTCGTCGACCAGCACGTACACGAGCGTCTTGCCTTGCTCCTTCAACTCGCCGATCTTCTCGTCGTCGGCCCGAAGATCGTTCTCCTTCAGGTAACCGGGACTGACCACCTTCACGTCCACGCCGTCCACGGTCCCCTTCGCCCCTTTGCCGGGGATGGCCTCGAAGTCCTTGGGGGAGGCCGTCTCGATGTCGCGCTCCTTCGCGCCCTCGACTATCCCCTGGGCTATGGGGTGCTCCGACCGGCTCTCCAGGGAGGCGGCGATCTTCATTAGCTCCTTCTCGTCCATGTCCGAGAGCGGCACGATGTCCGTGACGCCGAACTCGCCCTTGGTCAGCGTGCCCGTCTTGTCGAACAACATCGCGTTGACGTTCCTTGCGCGCTGGAGGCGCCCATCACGGCGCGCATCTCGATCCAGTGCCCCAGGAGCATTACGTCGACAAGAGTCGCCAGCTCCCAGAAGAAGACCTTGCCGGGCAGCCCGAACACGACGAGGGAGCTGTATCCGTACGCCACCGAGATGGCCAGACCGATCAAGGTCATCATGCCCGGGCTCTTGTCCCCGATCTCATCGACCAGGCCCTTCAAGAACGGCCGGCCGCCGTAGACGAAGATGATCGACGCGAGCGCCCACTGGACGAAGGAGTCTCCGGGGAAGCTCAGGGCCTCGCGGACTCCCAGGAGATCCTGTATCAAGGGGGCCAGGACGAGGACAGGTACGGTCAGCGCCGCGGATATCCAGAACCGCCTGCGAAAATCCGCGACCATCTGCTTGTGGTGGTCGCCATGACCGTCATGGCCGTTTTCGCCCCCGTGGTCGCTTCCGGCCTCCCGGTCACCGCGACCCTGGTGGCCGCTTCGACCCTCATCGCCGCCGGCGCGCTCTTGTCCTTTCTTTTCCTCTGAGTCAGGCAAGGAACCTCCCGGTCTTCCTGGCAGGCTGTCAGCCGGTCCTCTCCGCCGCGATTCGCTCGGCCTCCCGGACCATCTGCGAGGCGTATCCCCATTCGTTGTCGTACCAGGCCATCACCTTGACCAGGTCGCCGTCCACGACCCTGGTCATCTCCAGGTCCACGATGGAGGCCCGGGGGTCCTTTATGATATCGCTCGAGACGAGGGGCTCGGTGGTAACGCCAAGGACTTCCCGGTAGCGGTCCGTGCATGCCTCCTCGGTGAAGATCTCGTTGATCTCCTCGACGGAGGTCTTCCGCTCGGTAACGAAGGCCACGTCCGCTATTGAGCCTGTGATCACGGGCGTCCGCACCGCGACCCCGTCGAACTTGTTCTTGTACTGGGGCAGCGCCAGCGCCGTCGCCTTAGCCGCGCCGGTGCTCGTGGGCACCATGTTCATGGCGGCCGCTCGCCCCCGGCGCATACTCTTGTTGGGCATGTCCACGAGCCCCTGCGAGGAGGTGTATCCGTGGACGGTGGTCATGATCGCCCTCTTGACCCCGACCCGGCGCGACATTACCTCCGCCACCGGGGTGATCGCGTTGGTGGTGCAGCTCGCGCAGGACAGCATCCTCACGTCCTCGCCGCTCTTGTTGACGCCGTAGACCACCGTCGCAACGTCCTCGTCCTTCGCGGGGGCGGAGAGGATCACGGCCTTCGCTCCGGCCTCGAGGTGCTTTTTCATGTCATCTTTTGTGCGAAAGACGCCGGTGCACTCGAACACTATGTCCACGTTGAGATCGCCCCATGGGATGGAGGAGGGGTCCTTCTTGCTGAAGAGCTTGCAGCGGTTGTCCTCGATTACGATCGCGTCCGAGGCGGCTTCCACCAGTCCTCCATAGGTGCCGTAAACGGTGTCGTGCTTGATCAGATAGGCCAATTGATCGGCCGGAACCAGATCGTTGGCTGCGATCACCTCGAGCTGGTCCGAGTCCATCAGGATCTTCAGCGCGCACCGTCCTATGCGGCCCAGACCGTTGATTCCGACTTTGAGCATCTCTACCTCCTATCGCGCCTGCGTCCCGTGCGGGGACAGTCCAACAGCGTGGGGAAAGGCCGGCGTCGCAGCCGCCGGAGCCGTTCCCGCGCGCGTCCTCTATGTGCGTCTATTAAACGTAGAGGGGGCCGGAGACGCCGTTGAACCGGGGCGGCTCCTATAGTGGCACCAGGGAATGCCCTGGCGGGGACATGGGCGTAAAGCGTCCGGAGGTCGGGCTTATTCCGGGCCTTCGCCCAAATCGGCCCGATCGGAGAGCTCCTCCAGGGCCTGCTGCAACTTCTTCAGCTCCGAGGCGGCCTCGTCGAAACGCTTCTCGCTCTGAAGCTTGAGATATAAATCAAAGGCTTCGGCCGCCTTCTGTATGAGCTCCTCTACCATTAGCTCCCGGGAGGGCCGGGGGACGGGCCTTCCGGCCGCCGCTCCGGCCTCCAGCAGCCCTCGTAGGGCTTCGTCGAAGGTCTCCGCGTAGCTCAGATTGTCGTTGTGCATCACCGCCACCAGGCGCAGCTCGGGGTAGGCCGCCGTCTCGGCCTGCAGGTATATGGGCTCGACGTATATCAGCGTCTTGGCCACGGGTATCGCCAGTACGTTTCCGCGTATCACGTTGGAGCCGCGCTGGTCCCAGAGGGAGAGCTGTCCGGAGAGATAGCTGTCCTGGTCGATCTTTGTCTCCACCTGCTGGGTGCCTAGAACGCGTTTCTCCTTGGGGAACTTGTACGCCAGGAAGCGGCCGTAATTCTCGCCGTCGCACATACCCGCTATCCACCCGATCAGGACCTGGCGGTTCTTGGGCGTGAACGGCAGCATGATCACGAACTCCGGCTCGTCCGACTCCGGCGGCTTCCAGATCACGTAGTAAGGGCTAACCGGCTGGACCTCGTCGTAATACTTCTCCGTCGCCCGTATCCAGAGGTCCTCCTGGTTGTAGAAGACGGTGGGATCGGTCATATGATACTTGGCGTAGACCAGCCCCTGGACCAGGAGTATGTCCGCGGGGTAGCGCACGTGGTCTCTCAAGCCCGCCGGCATGCTGCTCTCGGGCTTGAACAGGCCCGGGAAGATCTTCGACCAGGCCCGGATTATCGGATCGTCCGGCTCGAACACGTACAGGTCCACGGTGCCGTCGAAGGCGTCCACCACGGCTTTCACGGAATTGCGCACGTAGTTGCTTCCGTCCAGGTATCCCGCCGCCTGCACCACGAGCTCCCGGGTGCGGTTGGACTCCTTGAAATCTATCACCTCGGTCGATGAGAAGCGCTCGCTGTAAGGGTAGTGGCGCGACGTTACATAGCAGTCCACTATCCAGTAGAGCCTCCCGTCGAGGAGGACAATGTAGGGGTCGTCGTCGAGCTGAAGGAAGGGGGCCACGGTATGGACGCGCTCTCTCACCCGCCGGTGAAACAGTATCCTGCTGTCCGAGGTCGCATAGCTGGAGAGCAAGAGCCGGGTGCCGTCGAACTTGCGGCCGAAGAGGAACTTCCGCCAGAGATTGCTTATCCGCACGCCTCCGCTTCCGGGATACTTTATGTACGCGTTTTGCTCGCCGGTGGGATAGTCGAACTCCTCCGTGCCGCTGTTCGCGATTACGTGGCTCCGTGTGAGCTCCCCGTAGTAAATCTGGGGCCGGGTTACCTCCAGGCCGGCATAACGGCTGACGGGGGGTATGTCCTTGATGAGCAGGTTTGGCAGGCCCTCCGGGGTGAAATCGCTCACCGTGGTCATGGTGATGCCGTATCCGTGTGTGTACTTGAAACGCCGGTTCACGAAGGTCTGGCTCTGCTCGGGAAGGTTGGACAGCTCCATCTCCCGCGCGGAGACCATCACCTGCCTGTAAGCGCCGTCTATGGTGTAGCGGTCGATGTCGACGTCGGCGAACTCGTAGTACAGGCGTATCTCTTGGAACTGCTTGTAGACGTCCGTGAGGGCCCGCCAATCCCACAGACGGATGTTCTCGAAGATGAGACTGTTCTGTTCCACGATCTCGGAGGTGAACTCTTCGGATGCGGGGAACTCCCTCTCCTCGACGTCCTCTAGTCCGAAGGCCCGGCGGGTTTGCTCGATGTTGTGCGCTATGTACGGTTTCTCGTAGGTTATCTCGTTGGGCTCGACCACCAGCCACTGGAGAAGACCCGGTATTATCGCCAGCGAGACGAGCCACAGCGCCAGTACGATAACCGCCCCCGAGGCCATTGCCCGAAGATGATACCTCGGCTTGCTCATGCCGCGCCCGGCCGGCAAGCGCGATGGGAGGGACCTCAGCGAGGGGACGAGAAACGATACGGCCAGGAGAGCAGTCAGGACCGCCACTATTGTGAACGCGGGAAGCCTGATGTGAATGTCCGTCCAGCCAGGCCCCGTGACCACGCCCCAAGTCGAGTACATGACGTGAAACCGGCGCAGGTAGGCGCCGGCGGACAGAATCAACAGGAAGACGCCGGCCGAGGCGTAGAGCGCCGAGTAGAGCCGGCGCGCCTCCTCGCCGTCTCCGCCCCGTCCGGAGGAGCCGGCTCTGTCCTCCTTCTTCCTGAGGGTTATCTCCCCGCCGCGCACCCTTACGAACGCGCGGGCGAAGACGGATGCGAGCCCGATCAAGGCGAGGAGGAAAAGCAGCGTCCATACCGCGTCCAGGAAAGGCAACGTGAAGAAGTAGAACCCGACGTCCCTGCCCAGCACCGGGTCCTGGACTCCGGCGGAGACTCTGTTCCAGAAGAGGAGGACCGTGTCCCAGTTGGCGGCGCCCCAAAGGCCTCCTATGGCCGCCCCGACGAGGCTCGGCAGGACGCGCCCCAGAGTGCCGCCCTTCGGGGCCCCGATGGCGTACAGGCGCGGCACCACCAATCCGGCCAGCGCGCCACCGGCCGCAAGGAGCGCCTCCGCCCAGAAGACCGTCCAGAAACGATTTGCGTAGCCTATGGCCTCGAACCACAGCATCTCGCCCCAGAAGCCGAGCAGCCAGAAGAAGAAGATGGTGCCCGCCGCGACGAGCGCCCCCGCTATCCCTCTGGTTGCGCTGCGTCTCAAGGCGCCCGAGATGATGAGGCCGGCCGCCGCGGCCAGGAGAGCCAGCAGAAGGAATGTGTACATTTCAATTCCTTTCTCTCGCCCTGCGCGCGCTCGCGCCGAAACCGGATGAGGCGCTCAGGGCCAACGCCGCGATCCTCCGACGCCCTTTGTCGGCGGGCGGGAGTTTCCCGGCGCCCGTCGAGGTGATGTGAGGCCGAAGCTCTATGCCTTCACCGCTCCGGCGGTCAAGCCGTGGACGAAATACCTCTGGAACAGCAGGAACAGTACCACGACCGGCAGCGATCCCAGCAAGGATGCCGCGAAAAGCGCTCCGTAGTTGGTCCCCGAGAGAGGATCTCCGACGACCTGGAAAAGGGCCACCGTGAAGGGCATCTTCGCCGGCTCGAACATCAGGGTGAGCGGTACCAGAAACTCGATCCAGGAGAACATGAAGACGAAGAGCCCGGAGGCTATGAGCCCCGGCCAGGCGAGGGGCAGAACGATGCTGTAAATGATCTGACGGGAACGCAGCCCGTCCACGCGGGCCGAGTCGATAATGTCCTGGGGAATCCTCTCGAAGAAACCTTTCAAGATCCATATTGTGAGCGGCGTGGTGCGCGCCGCCAGTATGAGCCCTACTCCCAGACGCGTGTCGATCAGCCCGAGGTACTTCGTGATCTGAAACAGGGGAACGAGCGCGGCCATTCCGGGAATCATCTGGGTGGCGAGAAAGCCCAGCATGATCATGGCGGTGAAGCGGATCCGCAGCTTCGCTATCGCATAAGCCGCCGGCACCCCCACGATGAAGTTCACGGCGAGCGATGTGGCGGCGATCACCAGGCTGTTGCCGATGGACCGCAGTATGCTCAGGTCTTCGACCGCGAACACGTAGTGATCTATCGTGGGGCTTACCCAGACCGGGGGCGGGAAGGTGTACAGATACTCCGCCGGGCGAAACGACACCAGAACCAGCCATATCAGCGGAAGAGTCGCCCACGCGGTGAAAAGTACGAGGAATACCAAGTATCTGTGTCGGATCTTGTGCTCCATGTCAGTATCTCTGTTGGCCCAGGACGCCGCGCCCGAACAGGCGCAGGTAGCCGATCGTAAGGACTATGTTTATCGCGAACAGCAGCACGGAAATCGCCGATCCGTACCCGAGGCTGTAGTCGCGGAAGGCCTGCTTCCACATCAGAAGCCCGAGCACCTCGGTGGAGTGGGAGGGGCCTCCGAACGTGAGAACGAAGATTATCCCGAACGTGTTGATGGTGAACAGAGTTATGTACACCAGATCCAGGAAAGTGACGTACTTCAGAGAAGGCATGGTGATGTGGCGGAACAGGAACCACTTGCTGCCCCCGTCGACGCGCCCGGACTCGTACCACTCCTCCGGGATGCTCTTCAGCGAGGCCTCGAAAAGCAGCAGGCTGAAGGTGCTGCCCCACCAGACATTGACCACTATCACGGCGGGCATCGCCCAGTCCAGCAGCCACGCCTGCGGCTCCGCTCCGAAGAGGGTGAGGATGGCGTTTGCGACGCCGAACTCGGAGTCCAGTATCCTCGTCCACAGTATTCCCACGACCAGCTCGGAGAACGCGAAAGGCAGGATTATGGCGCTGCGGAAATACCTGACCCCGCGGAACCTGCTGCTGTTCAGGATGAGCGCGCCCGTCATTCCCATCACGTATTGAAGCAGAACGCTGCCGCCCGCGAAGAATACCGTTGCCTTGAGCGACGTATAGAGCACCGGGTCGGAGAACAGCCTTCTGAAATTATCCAGGCCCACCCAGTCGAATCCCTGCTCGAGCAGGCTCATGTCGGTAAAGCTCATCCAGAGGGCCTGAAACACCGGATACACCGCGAACGTTCCCAGCAGGACGGTGGCGGGCAGCAGGTATAGGTATTTCTTCATGGCAGGCTCCTGGCCCCTATGCGCCGGCCCGCGTGCCGGGCACGACGGCCGGGGCCCGGCTCGACGGAGTTGCTCCGCCGGCCGGCTCAGCTCTTTCCCTCGGGCATCAGGTCGCGCGCGGCGCGGGCCGCCTCGGCCGCCGCGGCTCCGGGCTCGGCGTCGCCGGTAGCCACGCGCTCTATCATCTCCTGGATCAAGTCGGAGAGCTCGGAGTATTCGGGAAAGCTCGGCCTCGCTCTGGCCTGGTACAGGTATCGGGTGGTCGCGGCTATGAAGGGGTATTTCTCTTCATCTATTGACGCCGCCACGGACTTGCGCGGCGGATGCTGGTAAGAGGAAAGGAGAAAGTCCTTCTGTATCTCGGGGCTCACCGCCAGCTTGACGATCTCCATCGCCAGGTCCTTGTGGTCCGAGAGCGCGTAGATCGCGTAGCACATGCCTCCCGCCGTCGTGGACCGCTCGCCTCCGGAAGGAGCCGGCATCGGGCTGAACCCCGCGTGCCTCATGAACTCGTCGTTCGACCATCCGGCGATCTCCTGGATCATGCGTTTCTCATAGCTGCCTCCGAAGGCCATCGGGACCTTGTCGGTTGCGAAAAGCTGCGCGGGCCTGTTCCATTCGAAAGAGATCGCCTCGCCGCTTATCAGCTCGTGCTCCTCGACGAGGCTGCGGATGAACTCCAGCGTTTCAACGTTGGCGGGGGAGTCTATCGCCAGGGAATCGCCCTTGAATATGCCGCCTCCGTTCGACCAAAAAAGAGGCAGGAGCTCGTAGACAAGCGTCTCCCTGGCCTTGCGTCCCAGGGGCACGGCCAGGGGGAAGTCGCTTATGCCGTATTTCTCGCGAACCCCTTTCTTCTTGAAGTGCTTGCCCGCCTCGACCAGCTTGTCCCAGGTGGCGGGGGGGTCGAGCCCTTCGTCCTCGAACCAGTCCCTGCGATACCATAGCAACGCCATGTCCGTCTGCGTTCTTACGCCCCAGAGCCGCCCGTCGATGACCTCGCCTTCCTGGAATACCTGGTAGAAGTCCTCCTTGTAGTCTTTGACGAACCATTCGTGATCTAGGGAGTCCAGGGGCGCGAGGTGGCCCGTGTCAACGAAAGAGGCCAGCCATACGTAGTCTATCAGCGATATATCGGGCGGGCGGCCCGCGCCCGCGGCCGTCATGAGCTTGTTCTTGAGCTGGGGATATCCGATTATGAGTTGATTGAGCCGGACCTTCCGGTCCGGGTTGGCGGAGTTCCATTCGGCGACCGCGTCTTGAATGTTCTTGGACCACCGGGGCTGATTGATAACGGTGATCGTCGTGGCTCCGCTCTCGCCGCCCCCGCAGCCCCAGAACGCGCTCCCAGCGCCGAAAAGGATCAACATGGCCATTACCGGGCCTAGGAACGTTCTTGAGCGCATGACTATCCGTTCTCCTTCCGGTCTTGCATCTTCTCCCTCTTGGCCCACAGGCACCTGCCGCTATCGGGGTCGAACAGATAGACGTGGCCCCCTGGTACGGCGACGTCGACCTGCTTCTTGTCCTCCAGCTTCTGCCAGTCGTCCACCCGCGCCACCATCTCCCTGTCGAACAACTCGAAATAGAGGAACCCCTCGTGCCCGATTGGCTCCAGACGAGACACTTCAACCGAGACCGGGTTCCCGGAATCGGGGTCGATTCGTATCGCCTCGGGGCGGAAGCCCACGTGGACCTCACGGCCTTCCTCCAGGTCGGGCTGGCCCAGCTCTTCGCCGCCGAGGGGGAAAGTGTGGTCGCCCTTTGTTACGGCCGGGCCACCCCCTTTCGCGCCGCGCTTGTACTCTCCTTCGATCATGTTCATGGAGGGAGACCCTATGAACTCCGCCACGAACCTCGTGGCGGGGTAATCGTAAAGGGCCGCGGGGCTGTCCACCTGCTGGATACGGCCTTCTTTCATGACGGCTATCCTGTCGCCCAGGGTCATCGCCTCCACCTGGTCGTGGGTGACGTAGACGAACGTGGTCTTGACCCGCTCATGGATCTTCGCAAGCTCGCCCCGCATGTCGATCCGAAGCTGCGCGTCCAGGTTGGACAGAGGCTCGTCGAGCAGGTAGACCTTGGGATCCCTGACCACGGCCCGGCCTATCGCCACGCGCTGGGACTCTCCGCCGGAAAGCTCGCGGGGCCATCTCTTCAGGAACTGTGAGATGCCCAGGGTGCGGGCTATTTCGTTGACGCGCTTGTCTATTTCCCCTTTATCCATCTTTCGGGCCTTGAGGCCGAAGGCGATGTTGTCATAGACGGTCTTGTGCGGATAAAGGGCGTAGCTCTGAAAGACCATCGCCACGTTCCGTTCCCTGGGCTCGAGGTTCAGGACGGACTCGCCGTCAAACCGGATATCGCCCGAGGTCGGGGGGATCAGTCCGGCGATGGTTCGAAGCAACGTAGATTTTCCACAGCCCGAGGGGCCGACGAAGACGAAGAACTCGCCGTCTTCTATGTCGAGCTCGACGTTATGCAGGACGTTCTCGGAATCGAAGCGTTTTGTCAGGTTTCTGATGGATATCTCAGCCATTACCGCCCTTGCGTATAGCCGTCACCTCTTCCGGCGTCTCCCGCTCCAGGGGAACGACTCCGTGCCGAGGGCGGCCTGATGGCCCCCCGGCGCGGTCGCCTAGATCGATGGGCCTCGGCCCGGCCCCGGGCCCGCGGGGCGAAGGCCGGTCCCGGGCACCGCCCCTTGCTCGCGCGCCCCGCCCGGCAGGCAGCCCATGAACAGCCCGGTGGGATCGAAGGGGTCTACGGTTCGCACTATCCTTGCCTCCAGCTCGGCCGGCTCCTCGGTGCCGTCGAAATCGAAGTCGAATGAGGCTTCGTCGTTGACGATGATCAGCGTGTCCGCGTCCAGGGTAAACGCTCCCAGGAAATCCTTCAAGAAGAGCGGTATCTCGCGGTTGAACTCTATGGCGAGCGAATCCTGATTGACCAACTCGATCTCGCCGTTGAAATCGACATGCTCCGGACCGCCCACTTCCTCCGGGACGAACGCGTTTCCCATGAATGTCCCGTTTCGATCGACCTCGAAGGTTATGGTGCCGCCGACGTCGATGAGCTCGAACGAAAGGTCCGGCTCGTCGGTGGAGGTGAGCTCGTAGGTTCTGAAGATCCATATGCCTTCGAAATCGGCCGGCGTGGTTACCCGGGGGCGCGTCGGGCCGTCGTCATCGCAGCCGGCGAAGAGGACCAGCGTCGTCATGGCCGCCACAAACAGGAAGGCGGCGGTGGACTTGTTTGCTTTCTTCATCGTCTACCTCCTCATTGGGATCTTTGCATATCGTGCCTATCGAGGCCGCCGCTGACGGCGATTCCGCTACATGTGGACGCGCAGAGTCCGTAGGTCCTTATCGATGATCTCGTCGGTCTCCTCCCGCAGGCGCTCGATCCGCCTCGCGTCCTCGTCGCTGTGCAGGTATCGACCGTGCAGGCGGTCGAGGCCGCCCGTTGCTATCTCGGCCACCAGACCCGCCGCCAAGTCGGGCGGCACGTCTTCGTCCTGCTCCAGCCTGCGGGCCATGTCTCCCATCCATTTCCTGCCCGCCTCGGTTTCCTTGAACTGCTTCGTCATCTCGGTCTTCACGAACCCCGGGCTCAGGGCGATGACCCTGACGGACGATCCCGTCTCCTCCAGCTCGACCGCCAGGTTCTCGGTGAAGCGCATGACGGCGGCCTTGCTCGAGGCATAGGCGGAGGCGAACGGGAAAGGCGAGGCTGTGCCCCCGCCCACCATGTTCACGATCCGCCCATTGTCGCGCTCGATCATGTCCGGCAGGAAGGCCCGGCAGGTGAGAAACACCCCGTAGAGGTTCACGGTGACGTCGGCCCACCAGTTCACCGGATCAGCGCTCCATGCCGGCCCCAGGGACCCAAGTCGCCCGGCGTCGTTTACCAGGAGGTCCGCGCCGCCCATCTCCGAGCGCGCGCGCTCGGCCAGGATCTCCACCTCCTTCGGCTTCGAGACATCCGCCGGAATCACGGCGGCGCTTCCTCCCTCGTTCTCTATGATCTTCTGTGTCTCGCGAAGCTCGGGCTCTGTGCGGGCCACGAGAGCCACGCGCGCGCCCTCGGCCGCGAGGCGTACGGCGATGGCCCGGCCGATCCCCCTGCCGGCCCCCGTCACTACCGCTCTCGTCTCGTTCAACTTTCCGCTCATTTTCGTTTCACTCCAAAGCCGCGCTCGTGACCCGGGGCCGGGTAAGGGCTCCGGATCGGCGCCGCTAAAAGTCCAGAGATCTTCGTGCCGCCCCGATGATCCTGTCCTCGTCGGGCAGGTACTCCTGCTCGCGCGCGAAGAAGGGCACGATCACGTCGTAGCCGCTCACTCGTTCGATGGGCGCTTCCATGTAAAGGAACGATTCCTCCGCGATCCTCGCCATGAGCTCCGCCCCCGGCCCGAAGCTCCTGTGGGCCTCGTGCACTATCACCGCGCGTCCTGTCTTGCGGATGGAGTCGTTTTCAGCCCCGGCGTATGCGCGAAGTAAGCCTCTTTGCTCTCGGAATGATGCTCGAGGGCTCTGACCCCGGCGCCGAAGAGCATGCGAATTACCATGGGCGCCGTGAACCGACCCCGGGAGCGCCATCGCATTCTGGCGACGTGCGACTCTATCTGGTGCATGGCGAAGTAGCTGAACCCGGAGAACTGAATCTCGCATACCGGTCTGAGACCGTAGACGGCCATTCCCAGCGAGGCTCCGACTATGACCGATTCCGCCAGGGGAGTGTCCAGCACGCGGTCCTCCCCGTACTCGTCGAGGAGGCCCTCGGTGACTCGGAAGATCCCTCCGTCCACGCCCACGTCCTCGCCGAGAACCACCAGGTCCTCGTCCAGGACGCCCTCCTCGTCCAGGACCGAGAAGTACTCGACATTGCAGCTCAGGTCGATATTCTCTTTGGGCACTTTGCTCTCGCCCCCCTTGGTTGATGTCTCAACGCGCCGACAGCCCCTCGGGGCGGTCCCGGACGGCCACCTGTGATTGTATTTGCCCTCCCGAGGCGTAAGTATCCGGGTTTTCTCTCAAATCCTTAGGGGGATTCCCCCCGCCGGAGGGTGGGCGTTACGCGTAAGGCCATCTATTCCCCCGAGAGACGTTGCTTCACCTGAACGACGCTGTCCGGGTTCAGAGACATGGAATCGATTCCCGCTCCGGCCGGGAATTCCGCGAACTCGGGATAGTCGCTCGGGGCCTGCCCGCAGATCCCAACCTTCGAGTTCTTCTCGTGCGCCGCCTCTATCAAGTTCCGGATCATCCGTTTCACAGTCTCGTTGCGCTCGTCGAGGAGCTCCTTGAGTATCATGGAGTCCGCAGCTCGCGGCTGACTATTGCGGCGTGCGAGGCGCGGCGGCCGTGGTCGGGCACTATGGCCGACGCCCGCCGGGTCGAGCCGCGTCACACACGGCGAGGGCGCGGAAGCGCTTGGCCGGGGAACCGCTGACCGGTACACTTGAAGATGCCCCGTTGATCGTGCACCGCCCCGTGGCTCGGTCCAATAGAGAATAGGAGCTGGTAGATGAAAAGAACCCTGTTCTGCCTCTTGATGATTGCGATTTCCTCGACGGCCGCCGCCGAGGAGGGAATGTGGACGCTCGACCAGTTGGCGCGACTCGATCTCGGGCGGGAGGGCCTGGAGATAGACGCGAGCGAGATCTACGACCCGAACGGTAAGTGTCTGGCGGACGCCTCGGTGCTCCTCGGGGGCGGCACCTCCGCGTTCGTTTCGCCGACCGGCCTCATGCTCACCAATCATCACGTGGCCTACGGCGCGGTGCAGCGAGCGTCCACGCGGGGAGTGGACTATCTCACCGACGGGTTCCTGGCGCGGTCCCATGGGGAGGAGATACAAGCGCCAGGAGTCAGCGCGGAGATGATAGTCGAGACCAGGGATGTCACGGAGGGAGTGCTCGCCGCCGCTCGGGGGATCGAGGACGCGGTCGAGCGGCAGCGGAAGATAGACGGCAAGATCAGAGAGATGACGGAGGAGATAGAAGAGGGCGGAGAGGACGTGTCCGCGCGCATCGCGGCCATGTACTACGGAGCGAAGTACGTACTTTACATTTACAAGAGGTTCGATGACGTCCGGATCGTGTACATGCCGCCTCTGGCTATAGGCAACTACGGCGGGGACGTGGACAACTGGATGTGGCCGCGGCATACCGGCGACTTCGCCTTCGCGAGGGCCTACGTATCTCCCGGCGGAGTGGGGCGCAAGTACCACCCGGACAACGTGCCCTACGCGCCCGAGACGTGGCTGCAAGTGTCCGCGGGCGATCTCGACGAGGGGGACTTCGCTTTCACCCTCGGGTTTCCGGGTCGCACGTCCCGCTTCAGGACCTCTCACTCCGCCTCTTACTGGAAGGAGCTGTATCTGCCCGACAGGCTCAGGCTCTTCGATGACATCCTCGCCGCCCTGGACGAGGCGGCCGGGGCGGATCCCACGGCGCAGATGAAAGTGGCCGGCAGGAAAAAGGGCATCGCCAACGTCCAGAAGAACTGGGGCGGAATGCTCGAGGCCATGGAGCGGACCGATTTCGTCGATGAGAAAAGACGGCAGGAGAAGGAGTTGATGGAGTTCATCGAAGCCGACGAGGGGCGGGCGGAGAAATACGGAGACGTTCTCGAGAGTATAGCCGACCTCTACGACCGGCGCCGCGATTTGAAAGACCGCGACGACGCCCTGGGGCTTTTCGACTCTTCCGCGGGCCTTGCGGCGGACGTCGCCTCCTACGCGGTCTATGCCGCCATGGAACGGGAGAAGCCGGAGGAGGATCGAGACCCTCAGTTCTCCGAAAGCGACGTCGAAAGAGCGGTGTTCCGGTTGGAGTCCAGATACATGACCTACTACGAGCCCATGGAGAGGTGGGGGCTGGAGTACTCGCTGGAGAAGGCCGACGCCCTTCCGGACGGTCGCCGCATCGCGGGACTGGACTACATTCTGGAGGATTCGACGAAGGGTATAGACGAATGGGTGGATAGCATCCTCGAGGGCACGCGTCTCGCCGACGTCGAGTTCGCCGAGTCTCTGTTCGAGATGACCCCTCGCGAGCTGGAGGGGCTCGATGACCCGCTATTGGATCTGGCCCTTGCGCTCTATCCCGAGACGGACGAGATGAGGGAAAGGGACGAGAAGTTCGGCGCGAGGATCACCGAGTTGCGGAGGAAATACAATGAGGCGCTGCTTCTGTGGAAGGGCGGGGTGCTGTATCCGGACGCCAATCGCACTTTGAGATTCTCCCACGGATCCATCAAGGGCTATCGTCCCGGGGACGCGGTCAGCTACCTGCCGTTCACCAGCCTGAGCGGAGTTATTGATAAGGACACAGGCGAACCGCCTTTCGACGCTCCCGGGAAGTTGAAGGAGCTTTACGAGACCAAGGACTTCGGCCGCTGGGCTGATCCCGAGCTGGGAGACGTGCCCGTCGCCTTTCTCGTTGACTGCGACGGCACCGGCGGAAGCAGCGGCAGCCCCGTACTGAACGCCGAGGGGCACATGATAGGCATAGCGTTCGACGGCGTCCTGGAGGCCAGGCTGGGCGATTGGAAGTTCGAACCGGCGTTGAGCAGGGAAATCTGTGTTGACATCCGCTATGTCCTGTTCGTTACTGAGAGGCATGCGGGCGCCGGTTTTCTACTGGACGAGCTGGGGATCCCTGAATAAGGAGCTGCGGCCATGAATCCTGGGCGGCTATGCGCGATCTTTGTCCTGGTCTTGTTCTGCGCGGTGGCTTCATCAGATGCCTCGGAAAACACCGACGCCAAGTGGGCGCTGCACTTCGCTGGAGATCACAACCCTCAGGATAACACCTGCGCCCTCCATCTCGACGATTGCTCCGATGGGACCATGGTGACCAGGGGGCCCGGGGGAGTGGGCCGCTATGACATCTTCGTGGTCGCCATTGAAGTAAGCGGGATCAGCGCGACCAGGTACGGCTTGTGCTGCGAGGGCTCCTTCTTCTTCTACGGCTGGACGAGCTGTTCGGTCCTCGAGATTCCGGAGGCGGGATGGCCGGGGTGCGGGACCGGCAACGCGCAGACCTGGAGCTTCGAGCAGCCGGGACCGCACGTGACCGCCGGGGTCCTCGACGTGTACGTTTACGGAACGTCGAGGCTCGCCACCTGCACCGACCCGAGGACCGGAACCGGAGAGTGGTGCGACGGTTCCAGCCCTTCTCCCATATGCAATACGATCTCCGACTCCCGTTACTTCGGATCGGTGGGTTTCGGACAGGCGGGTTACAATCCCTGCGGCTTGAAGGGAAACGGCGAGGAGACCACTTGGGGACGCCTGAAGTCCATGTACCGTAAGTGACGCGGGCCGTTCTTCAACCCTGCGAACGCAAGTCGATCCCCTGTACATCTTGCCGCGTATGCTCCGGGCGCGGCCGCGCGTCGGGGAATCCCTTATGGCGTATCCGCCGCAAGAGCGCTCCAGCGGGGTCTACCGGTCGATTCCAGCTTGCATCCCGCGCCGCGCTCTTCTATGCTCACTCTACTATATCGTCAACTGGGCGCGTCACGAATCCGGCTTGTCACAAGTACTATCCGTCGATAGAAAGGACATCAAGATGCCCTCCAGAGAGATTGGACCGTTCACCGCGTCCTACCTGCAGGTGATGGATGAGGCGGGGAAGGTCGATGAGGAGTTGGAGCCCGATCTCAGCGACGATCAGCTGGTCCAACTATACCGCACAATGTTCCTGTCTCGGGAGGCCGACCAGCGAATGCTGAGGCTCCAGCGTCAGGGCCGGGTGGGCACCTTCGGGCCGTCCACCGGTCAAGAGGCATGCGTCTGCGCGTCCGTGCTGGCGATGACCGAGAAGGACTGGTTCGTGCCGGCCTTCAGGGAGTTCGGCGGTTACATAGCCCGTGGTGTGCCTATCAGCAGGATCTACCTCTTTCACAACGGCTTCGAAGAAGGGAACAGGGTGGAGAAAGTGGGCCGCACGCTCCCCATATCCATAGTGGTCGGGGCTCAGCTTCTTCACGCGGCGGGCATCGGCTATGCCATGAAGTACAAAGGAGAGAAGGACTCAGCGGCCGTGACGTATTTCGGAGACGGCGCCACCTCGCAGGGCGACTTCCATGAAGCCATGAACTTCGCCGCGGTCTGGAAGGCGCCGGTCGTTTTTATCTGTCAGAACAATCAATGGGCCATATCGGTCCCGCTCAAGAAACAAACCGCGTCTGAGACCCTGGCCCAGAAGGCCATAGCGTACAACATGCCGGGGGTGCAAGTTGACGGAAACGACGCGCTCGCCGTCTACAAGGCGACGGCGGAGGCGTTGGAGCGGGCCCGCTCCGGGGAGGGCCCGACGTTCATAGAGGCGGTGACCTACAGGCTCATGATGCACACCACGGCTGATGATCCAAAGAAATACCGATCCGAGGAAGAGGTGCAGGAGTGGTGGGAGAAGGAGCCCTTGAAGAGGATGAAGCTCTACCTCGAGAACAAAGGTATATGGGACGACGACAAGCAGTCATCTATGGAAAAGGAGATAAAAGAGGAGATCGACGCGGAGGTGAAGAAATTCGAGTCGATGGGCGGGTTCAAACCGGATGCTTGCTTCGACCATGTGTACGCGACGAGTCACGAGGTAATTGAAGAGCAGCGGGCCGAGTTCCTGGACAATCTGGAGAAGGAGGCCGGCGATGCCTAAGCGCAATATGGTCCAGGCCTTGAACCTGGCGCTCGACCAGGAGATGTCCGGGGACGACAGCGTCATCGTGATGGGAGAGGACGTCGGTCTCGACGGAGGCGTGTTCAGGGTTACGGACAACCTTTTCGGGAAGTACGGAGAGGATCGGGTCATGGACACTCCGTTGGCCGAGGCGGGCATTCTGGGAACGGCCATTGGGATGGCCCTGGCGGGCCTGAGGCCAGTCGCGGAGATGCAGTTCTCGGGATTCTCATATCTCATGTTCGGCCAGCTCGAGTGTCATGCCTCCAGGTACCGTTCGAGGACTCAGGGACAGCGGGGCTGCCCGCTGGTCGTCCGGATGCCATATGGGGGCGGCGTAAGGGCGCTGGAGCATCATTCGGAGAGCCGCGAGGCGAGCTACGCCCATCTGCCGGGGGTGAAGGTGGTCATCCCCTCGTCTCCGAGAAACGCCAGAGCGCTTCTCGTCGCCGCGATACGCGATCCCGATCCGGTCATATTCATGGAGCCGAAGAGATCATATCGAGCTTTCAAGGAGGAAGTTCCCGAGGAAGAGGAGGTGCTGGAGATCGGGAAGGCCCAGTTGGTCCAGGAGGGCACCGACATCACTGTCATTTCTTGGGGCGCCATGATGAGGGGCGCGCTCTCCGCCGTCGCGGAGCTGGGGGAGGAGCGCGAGGCGAGCGTGGAGGTGATAGACCTGTTGACAATGTCTCCCATGGACGCGAAGACGATCGCGGAATCCGTGAAGAAGACGGGCAGATGCGTCGTCGTCCAGGAGGCGCCTCGATCGATAAGCATTTCCTCCGAGGTGGTGGCCGCGATAAACGACAGGGTTTTGCTATATCTGGAAGCGCCGGTGAAGCGGGTTTCGGGGTACGACGTGGTCACGCCGTACTTCGGTCGCGAGATGAACTATATCCCGAGTACCGCGCGAATAAAGAGGGAGATACTCAAAACGCTGGATTTCTAGGAGGGCGGCGACGAGCGTACTTGTGCTCTCCACAGCCCCCCGGGTTAGGTCTTCACGGTCCCCGGGAGTGCTGGTCGATAAAGGAGGTCAGCCGTGTTCGAGTTTAAGTTGCCCGATCTTGGTGAAGGCATACACGAAGGCGAGATCCTGAAATGGTACGTGGAGAAGGGTGACACTATAAAGGAGGATGACCCGCTCGTCGAGATAGAGACCGACAAAGCGGCGGTGACGATACCGTCGCCTAAGTCGGGAAAGATCGCGTCACTTTCGGGAGATGTCGGCGACACCGTGAACGTGGGCGACGTGATAGTGGTTATCGACGAGGGCGGCGAGGCTGAGGCGGAGCCGGAGAAGAAGGAGCCGGAGAAGAAGGAGCCCGAAAAGAAGGAGAAGAAGGAGAAGGAAGAGAAACCCAAGAAAGAGGAGAAGCCGGAGAAGGAGGAGAAGAAACCCAAGAAGGGCGAGCCCGAGAAAGAAGAGGCGGAGCCCGAGAAGATAGAAGGCACGCTGGAGGAAGAGAAGAAGGAGAAGGCTGAAAAGGAGCCCAAGGAAGAAGAAGAGAAGCCGGAGAAAGAAGAGAAGCCGGAGAAAGAAGAGAAGCCGGAGAAAGAGGAGAAGCGCGAGAGGCCCATACCGGCCGCGCCTGCCACCAGGAGACTCGCCAGAGAGCTGGGCGTCGACCTCAAGAAGGTGAAACCGAGCGGGCCGGGAGGTCGTGTGACCTCTGAGGACGTCCAGAAGGCGGCTTCCGGCAGGGAGGAGGTTGAAAAAGAGAAGGCCCCTCAGAAGCCGGAAGAGGGCCGCAAGACAGAAGCGGAGTACGCGGCGCGCGCGACCTCGGCGATTCCGTTCCTGGACATAGAGCCGCTGCCCGACTTCACCGAGTGGGGAAAGGTCGAGAAAGTGCCTTTGCGCTCTATCCGCCGCAAGGTGGCCCGTAAGATGGTCACCTCGATGGTGCTCATACCACACGTCACCCATATGGATGAGGCGGACGTGACGGAGCTGGAGGAGTTTCGCAAGAAGGAAAAGAAGCGGCATGAAGGGGGGCCCGGCGAGCACCTGACCCTTCTGGCGTTCGTCGTCAAGGCGGTGGCGGCGGGGCTCAGGGCGGCACCGGCCTTCAACGCGAGCATCGATCCGTTCAACGAAGAGGTGATCTACAAGAAATTCTATAACATAGGCATCGCGGTGGACACGGGAAAGGGGCTGGTGGTTCCCGTTGTGAAGCAGGCCGACTGCAAGAGCATACTGCAGATATCCGAGGACATCTCGAAGCTAAGCAAGGCCGCGAGAGACGGCGAGTTGGAGGTGCCGGACTTGAGAGGGGGCACGTTCTCCATCACGAACGTCGGGCCTCTCGGGGGCACGGCTCTCGTGCCGACGATCAACTACCCCGAGTCGGCCATTCTGGGCATGGGGAAAGTCCAGCAAAAACCAGTGGTCCGCGATGGAGAGATAGTAATCCGAAGTCTGCTGCCGCTCGCGCTCTCCTTCGATCACAGGATCGCCGATGGAGCCGACGCGGCCAGGTTTGTGAGCGAGGTAGTGCGACATCTGTCCGATCCAAACTTGCTGCTTCTGGAGACCTAGGAGCAGGCGGGCTCCGGGCGGGTTGGACCTCATAGAGCGAGAGGGGTCAGAGAAATGGTGATGGGCAGTCTTAATCAGGAGGCGGAGGTAGCGATAATCGGGGGAGGACCGGGAGGCTACGTGGCCGCCATCAGGGCCGCCGACCTCGGCAAGGAGGTCGTCCTGATAGAGGAGAGGGATAGCCTCGGAGGCGTGTGCCTCCTCGAAGGGTGCATACCCTCGAAGGCGCTCATCACCGCCGTCGAGATAATGTACTCAGCCCGGGAAGCCGAGAAGATGGGGTTGACCTACAAGGATCTCTCCGTCGATCCGGCGGGCCTTCGCAAATGGACCGACCGTGTGGTGGGCGGGCTGACGAAAGGCGTCGACAGCCTGCTCAAGAAGCGCGGCGTTGAGGTGGTGAAAGGAAGGGCCCGGTTCAGGGACGGCAAGACGCTCTCCATCGAGGGAGAGGACGTTACCGGTATCGAGTTCAAGCACTGCATCATAGCGACCGGGTCCAGGGCGGCTGAGCTGCCGGCAGCAAAGGACGTCCCGGTATGGACGTCGAAAGAGGCGCTGGAGCTTTCCGAGATCCCAGAGACTCTTCTGATAGTGGGCGGAGGTTACATAGGCCTCGAGCTCGGACTGGTCTATGCCGGCCTCGGGAGCAAAATAACCGTGGTGGAGTTCCTGCCTCATCTTCTCACGGGACCGGATCGGGACCTGGTCGAAGTGGTCGTGAAGAGTTGCGAGAAGAGGTTCGAGTCGATTCTCGTCGAGTCCAAAGTCGTGGGAATAGAGAAGACCGACGGGGGGTTCGCGGTATCGATCGAACGCGGGGGGGAGACCAACAAGGAGGAGTACAGCCAGGTTCTGGCGGCGGTGGGCAGGGTGCCTAACACGGACGATCTGGGCCTGGACAACACGAAGGTGGCCACCAACGACAAGGGCTTCATTGAGATCGACGAGAGGCGCAAGACGGCGGAAGATCGGATCTACGCAATAGGAGACGTGACTCCGGGCCCGATGCTCGCACACAAGGCGAGCCGCGAGGGGAAGGTCGCGGCCGAGGTGATCGCGCGGCACGAATCCGCCTTCGACAACCGTGCGATACCCGCGGTGGTCTTCACCGATCCGGAGATAGCTTGGGCGGGCTTGACGGAGCAGGAGGCGCGCGACCAAGGGCTCAACGTAAGAGTGGGCCGTTTTCCGCTGAGGGCGCTGGGACGCGCCAGGACCCTCGGGCGGACGGAGGGCCTTGCGAAGATCATCTCCGACGCGGAGAGCGGGACCGTCCTGGGAGTGGGGCTTGTGGGGGCCAATGTCTCCGAGCTCATAGCCGAAGGCACTCTCGCCATAGAAATGGGCGCTACGCTGGAGGATCTGCAGGTCACCATTCACCCGCACCCGACGCTCTCCGAGGCCATGATGGAGGCGGCTGAGGTGGCGGCGGGCGAGCCCATTCATATCATGCCGCCAAAGAAAGAGTAACTGTTTAATTCACAGCCGGTTGGCACTTTGCGCTCGAGCTGATTCCAGGTGACTGGAGCCCTGCGCGGGTTGAGGACGATCGGGAAGGCCAAATGAAGCATCGAGTCGAGAAGGACACGCTGGGGAAGGTGAAGGTTCCCGGAGATCGCTACTACGGCGCTCAGACCCAGCGCGCGGTCGAGAATTTTCCGGTCAGCGGGCTTAGGCTCCAGCCGAGCTTCGTGCGGGCCCAGGCGGTGATAAAGAAGTCGGCGGCCCTGGCCAACATGGAGTCAGGCCGGCTCGATGCGAAGGTGGGGCGGGCTCTGACCAAGGCGGCGGATGAGGTGATGGCCGGGCGCTTCGGGGACCACTTCGTGGTGGATGTCTTTCAGGCGGGCGCCGGGACCTCGCAGAACATGAACATCAATGAGGTTCTGGCGAACAGGGCATCGGAGATGCTTGGCGGCAAGCTGGGGGACTACTCGCGGGTTCACCCGAACGACCATGCGAATATGTGCCAGTCCACCAACGACACTATTCACACGGCCATACACATTTCAGCTTACACCGAGATAGAAGAGCGCCTGCTTCCCGCCGCGGGCCTTCTAGAGAAGGCGCTGAGAAGCAAGGCGAGACGGTTCTCGAAGGTAGTCAAGTCCGGGCGCACTCACATGCAGGACGCCGTTCCGGTGACACTCGGCCAAGAGTTCGGCGCGTATGCCTCGATGATAGCGGGGGGCCGCCGCCGGGTGGGCCTGGCCGCGGACGCCCTGCTGGAGCTGGGCATCGGCGGAACCGCTGTTGGGACCGGGCTCAACACGCATGCCGGTTATAGACAGCGCGTCCTGGCCCACATCGTCGGCGAGACGGGCTACGAGTTCAAGGGCGCCTCTGATCTTTTCGAAGCGATGCAGGGCATGGACGCGGTGGTGGAGGTCGCGGGCGCCTTGCGGGCGCTCGTCACGAGCCTCCGCAAAATCAGCGGCGATCTTATCCTCCTGAGCTCGGGACCTCGCACCGGGCTGCATGAGATCCGGCTGCCGGCGGTTCAGCCCGGCTCCTCGATCATGCCCGGCAAGGTGAACCCGGTGCTCCCGGAGATGATGAGCATGGTTTGCTTCCACGCGCTCGGCTGCGACGCCGCGATCACCTCGGCCGCGCAGGCGGGGCAGCTGGAGCTGAATGTCATGATGCCGGTGATCGCGTACAATCTGCTCCAGGAGATCGAGATACTGGAGGGAGGCATGCGCGCTCTGGCCGAGCGCTGCGTGGACGGCATAGATGCCGAGGTGGAAGTGTGCGAGCTCAACGCGGAGCGAAGCCCCGCGCTGGCGACCGCCTTGAGCCCACAGATCGGCTATTCAAAGGCCGCGGAGCTGGCGCAGGAGGCCCTGGAGAAGGACGTTCTGATCCGTGACCTGGTCTCGAAGAAGAAGATCCTCGACGAGGCCGAGCTCAGGGAAATCATGGACATTCGTCGGATGACCGAGATCCCCGGCTCTTCGGAGGCGTCTAAAGATAATAGGCCTGGGAGCTCCCGCAAGCGGGCTTCGAGAAAGAGGCGCAAGGGCTCATAGCCCTTGCACGAGGGAACGGCCGAGGCGGTCGCGGACCTAGTGTAAAGGAGAGAAAATGTTAAGTGCTAAGATGCAGAAGGCGTTGAACGAGCAGCTCAACTTCGAGTACTACTCCGGCTACATCTACCTGTCCATGTCGGCTTTCTTCGACTCCAAGGGGCTCAAAGGGGCGGCCAATTGGATGCGCGTGCAGTACCATGAGGAGCTCACTCACGTTGACCGATTCTTCAACTATATCAACGAGCGCGGAGGCAAGGTCGTGCTCGCGGAGATCGCCAAGCCTCAGGCCACCTGGAAAACCAACCTGGCGGTATTCCAGGATGCTTTGAAGCACGAAGAGAAGGTCACCGCAAGGATAGGCAAGCTCGTGGAAATGGCCCGGCAGGAGAAGGACCATTCCACAGAGAACTTCCTTCAGTGGTTCGTGGCGGAGCAGGTGGAGGAGGAGGCTTCCGTGGGGGAGATAGTGGACAGGCTCAAGCTCGCCGGCGAGACAGGCGGGGGCATGTTCATGTTGGACAAAGAGCTGGCCGGAAGGGTATTCACACCCCCCGCCGCATCCGAAGACGCATAGATGGTTCGCGATAATGGAAGGGAGACACTGCGATGACGGTTGAAGAGGCTCTCAAGACCGCTATAGAGTACGAGAACAGAGTGACCGATGTCTATCGGGACGCTCGGGACAAGATAGAGGATCCGGTGGGCCAGAGAGTGTTCCGCCTGCTCGCCCTCGAGGAAGAAGGGCACGTCGCCTATCTGCAGAGCAGGCTGGAGCAGTGGCAAAGGGACGGCAAGATCGACATCGGAGGGCTGAAAACCGCGATTCCATCCAAGACTTCCATAGATAAGGCCGCATCGGAGCTGAAGACGGATGTGCCCAGAAAGCCCATGGACCTGGAGCTAGAGCTGCTCAATCAAGCCCTGGAGATAGAGCGGAAGACCAGCGATTACTACAGGAAGCTGGTCGAGGAGATTCCGGGCGAAGAGAAGAAGCTCTTCAAGCGCTTTCTGGAGATAGAAGTCGGCCACCAGGCCATAGTGGAGGCGGAGATAAGCTCGGTCAAAGGGCTCGGCGTATGGTTTGACATGGACGAGTTCAGGCTGGAGAGCGGTTGATCGCGTAATCCGCGTCGGGGTTCCTCGCGCCCGGAGTCGCGCGCGGGGAGCCCCTGTTCCCCTGACTTCAGACCCGGATGTTCCTCGCAATGAAGAATGTGCTATACCTCGTCGCCTTCGCCGTCGCCATGGGATACCTGGAGGCGGCGGTGGTCGTCTATCTGCGCGAGATCTACTACCAGAACGGCTTTCACTTTCCCATAACCATAATCACCGACAAGATCGCGGCCGTGGAGATACTGAGGGAGCTCGCGACGCTGATAATGCTCGCGGCGCCCGCGTGTCTGGCGTATCGCCGTTTCATAGGCCGCCTGGCCGCATTCTCTCTGATGTTCGGGATCTGGGACATCGTATACTACATCTCCCTCAAGGCGGTCCTGGACTGGCCCCCTTCTCTTTTGACCTGGGACATTCTATTCCTCATACCGGTTCCGTGGGTGGGACCGGTGATAGCGCCGATGATCGTATCCCTCTGTCTGATAGCGGGGGGACTGATCGTGCTTCGCTTCGAGGGCGCAGGCATGCCTTACTCCGTGAAACCCCGGGAGTGGGCGGGCGCCGTCGCAGGCGCGCTGATAGTGATTATTAGCTTTACCATGGACTTTATCCTTGTTATTAGGACAGGCGAGCACGGCGCCTTCAATTGGCCCGTCTTCGCGGCCGGTCTTGCGATAGGCTGGATCGCGTTCGGCTCCACCCTGAGGAGAACGGCCGCCCTGAACAGGTGAGGCGTGGCGGACCTCGATCGGGGCCATGGTGACGCTCGCCCGCGTCCCGGCCGACACCGGCTCCGCCTTGAGAGCGAACGACGCGGAGCCGGCCTCGATGCGCTGTGGCGTCGCCGGAGTCGGCGACCCCGAGCAGGTGTCGAGATACGGGAGACAGGTCCACGTGCCGGGGGACTTCACGGACAAGCTGAAGGCTCGGGAGCACTCCTCGGTGGTCTTCAATCATGATCCCGGGGATCTCAGGGCTCGACCCCACAGGATGAAAATACAGCGGGCCGTGTGGAGGGCCCCGGGCGCCCGGAACCGCCGGGGAAGGAGTGACTCTTGAGCGACGCAATCGAGAAGGCGCCGAGAAGGACTCGGTCGCGGAGGCTGCTCGATAGTTTGAAGAACGCCGGCCAGGTAGTGGTCGTGACGCATGACAGTCCCGACCCGGACGCCATCGCCTCCGGCTGGGGGGTGTGCGCTCTCGTGGAGAGAACGTTGAAGCTTCCTACAAAGCTCCTGGCCGGAGGTGTGATAACAAGGGCGGAGAATCGTACGCTGGTGGACGTCCTCAAGCCCCCCCTGGAGATGACCCGCTACTGGCGGCCCTCCGAGGAAACGGCGCTGGTGCTGGTGGACACGCATTCGCCGCCGAGGTTTCTTCACTTGCCCGCGAAGCACCCGCCGGCGGCTGTGATCGACCACCATACGGCCGGGAAGGGCTCCGGCAGGGGGCTGTCCTTCCGCTTTCGTGACGTGCGAACGAGCGTGCTGGCCACTTCCTCAATAGTGACCGGCTACCTGAGGGAACAGGACATAGATCCGTCTCCGTCTCTGGCCACCGCGCTTACGTACGGGGTGTACTCGGACGCGGTGGGCTACGGGAACAGGTTCTCGCGGACCGACCGCGTGGCACTGGCCTGGCTCTCGCAGTTCCTGGATCCGGAGATCCTGAAAATGATCGAGTACGCTACCCTGCCCAAGGAGTACTACGAGGACATGCTCCTGGCTTTGGAGAGCAGCTTCACCTACGACGGCGTCGGTGTGTGCTTCCTGCCCCGTGCGAGTGGGGCGGAGGTGGTCGGTGAAATAGCGGACCTGTTGATACGTTGCCGTGACATCGATCACGTCCTATGCGCCGCGCTGGTGGGCGAGCGGATCGTCATCTCCGCCAGGACCACGCCCCGCGGGGGCAACGCGACGGAGCTTCTTGACAAGACGTTGAACGATCTCGAGTCGGCCTCATGGGGCGGACACGAGCATCGCGCCGGCGGGCACATCGACGTGAGCCGGCTCGATTCGGCGAAAAAGGGCATGGAATCCGATGTGCGCCGGCGCTGGCTCCGCGCCACCGGCGTAGAGAAGAACCGCGGCGTGAGGCTCGTCGCAAAGAAGGATATCCTCAAGGCGCTGGGTTGATCAGGGAATAGGACGGAGATCGATTCGAGACCCCGCGGTGGGAGGACGACGACGGAGGGACGCCACATGGTGCAACGGCAGGCCAATACGGTAAACGCGGGACCGCAGAACGATGGAAGGCTCACCGCGAGGAGCTTCGTTCTCGGATCGATCTTCGCCGTGGTTTTGTGCGGCGTCAACTCTTACCTTACGCTCAGCTTCGGCATCATAGAAGAAGGCCCGGCTATCGCCGCGTTGTTCTTCTTCGCCTTTTTCTTCAAGTCGCGCAACAAGATCACATCCACCGAGATGGTGATAGTCGCCACCATGGGAAGCGCGGGAGGCTCGCTCGGTTTCATATCGAACTTCTTCGCGGCCAAGGTCATGGCCACCGGAGAGCCGTACAGCATTCCCGCGATGACGCTTTTCGCTATCGTGTCGAGCATAATAGGGCTGATCGCGGTCATAGTGCTCAGACAGCTCCTGATAGTCCAGGACGAGAAGCTACCCGAGGATCAGCGCCTTCCGTGGGTGGGCGCCAGGGCGGTCAAAGGCATAATCGATCCCCTCGTTTCCACCACCACGTCGAGGCAGCCGCTGTACCTGATAATCTTCACCTGCGCCTCCATTCTCTATATCATATTCAACAAGGACGGGGTGGGCTGGTTTCCCACTGAAGTCATGATAGGCGTCCTCGGTTTGTCAGCCTACGGCGCCGGAGTCGCCTTCTCCCCGTTTGTCTGGGCCGGCTCCTTCCTGATAGGCCTGCGCACCTGCGTGGGATTCTTCGCCGGAGGCGTCGCCCTCCTCGTTATGGCCCCGCACCTGCCCGATCCCTCGGCGCCCCATACTTACGTTTGGCCGGGGATAATGTTCCTTGTCACGTCGGGGATGACCGCCTTGCTGATCAGGTGGAAAGTTATAGTCGACGCCTTCAGGTCCCTCTTCACCCGCATCGGCGGCGGCGACGACGACCCGATCATGGGCAAGACCGGAACGGCGGTATTCATCATCGCCGGGCTCGCGATCTCGATCTTGGTCCTTCGACTGTACTTCGGGCTCAGCCTTCTTATCATAGCCGCCATGATAGTCATAGGCGGCATTGTTCTGAATCTCATCGCCACCCGGGCCGCCGCTCAGACCTATTTCAATCCCGCCAGGGTGATGGGGATATTGCTTCAGGGTGTCTGCGCGCTGCTCGGCGGCGCGAGCGTCGGCACCAATCTGGTGGGCGCGGGCTTCGTTGCGGGAAGCGGCGCGCAGGGAGGCAATCTGACCGGTGACATGGCCTACGGCCGGTGGTACGGCGTATTCTCGAGATGGCAGTTCTGGACACAGGCCAGCACGGTGGTGGCGTGCTCTCTTGTGTCAGCCGCGGTTTTTCACGTCATACACCTCAGCACCCCGCTGGCGCTCGAGGGGGGCGAGCTTCCGGCGCCTATAGCGAAGATATGGGCGGCGATCGGGCTGCTCTTCGACCCCCAGTCCGCGCAGGATCTGCCGCCGTTCGCCGTGGAGTCCATGTGGATCGCCGGCGCGGCCGGGATCGTATGGGCGTTGCTTGAGAACAAGGCCGCCTATAGGAAGCTGCTTCCCGGGTCGATAGGATTCGGGTTGGCTCTCATTCTGCCCGTCGTATATGACTTGGCCTTTTTCTGCGGCAGCCTGACGATGTTCTACGTCCTGAGGCGGGGATTCAGCCTGCGTGACATCACTCTGGGCACGATCGCCGTGGCCTGCATCGTGGGCGAAGGCATAGGTGGAATCCTGCAAGCCGTGCTCAAGATCGTCGGGATTATCTCTTGACGGCATTGTGAAAGGCTGGACGCCGGAGCCCCCCCGTATAGTAGCTTGCAATGCAGTCGCTCTACGGAGCGCCGCGGACGTCCTACATGAAGTCCTGATGGCCAAGACCGCGGGAATGGGCTTCGACAAGATCACGGACATGATCCACTTCTATCCCCCCTATGGCGACGTGGTCAAGCGCCCGTCGGCGTACTTCTACGGGAATAAGCTCAGGAGCAGCTTCTTCATAAAGCTCCTGAGAAGGCTGAACGGGTCGTCCTGAGGCCGTCGTGGCCGGCCGATGCTGCTTCAGAAGACCGGAAAACACCACCGAACGGCGAATAGCGGTCCGATCGCGCCGATACTGAGTCCCCCGAAGAGAAAGTCCTTCGAGTCGAGTTTCCCTTGCTGAAAGCTATGGCGTTCGGACGCTTGGACCCGGGTAGGCACATCTGCTTGACAAAATGAAAAGATTAGTTTATAATGAAATACAGGCTTTCAAAATGAAAGGCTTTCATATGAGGGTCGAGGACTTGAAACTCAACGAGCTCGTCACTTTCGAGGAAGGGAGGATCCACCTACACGGGAGGCGATTGGTCCTTCACTCTGTCCACGCATTCGGGCATTTCAGGAAGGACCTCGTCGGCATGCTGGGAGCGGAGGACGCGCGCAGAGTCATTACCAGGTTCGGATTTTTCTGGGGTGAGACCGACGCCGCCGCCATGAAGCGCATTCTGAAGTGGGAGGATCCCATCCAACTCATGCAGGCGGCCTTTAGAATGCAGCTTCTCGAGGGAAGGGCCAAACCCGAATTGAAGGTGATCGAGGCCGATCCCGATTCCGGCCGCTACCATTTCGAGCTTCTTTGGCCCGAGTCGGGGGAGTCGGAGGAGCACCTTACCGAGCTCGGCTATTCCCACGACCCGGCGTGCTGGGAGCTGGTGGGGCACGCAAGCGGCTGCGCTACCTACAGCACGGGCGCGGACATCTTCTTCATTGAGCGGGAGTGCATCACCAAGGGCGACCCTCATTGCTTCGCGGTGGGAAAGGACCGAGATTCCTGGGGCGATGAGATAGAGCCCTTGCTGCACTACTTCGAGGCCGAGGACATAAAGGGGAAAGTCGAGCAGGTTTCGCGGGAGCTGCGGGAGAAGACCGAAGAGCTCGCCCGGCAGCAGGAGAGAATTAGCATGATGGACCGGCCCAGGCCGCCTTTCATGATCGAGGGGCGCAGCAGGGAGTGGCAGGAGGTGATCATGCTTGCAAACAGGGTCGCCGCGTTCGACTCGTCGGTGCTCATCACGGGCGAGACGGGGGTCGGCAAGGAGGTCGTAGCCCGTCTTCTCCATTCCGTATCCCACCGTTCAAAGGGGCCGTTCGTCACTGTGAACTGCGGCGCCTTGCCGGAGACCATACTCGAAAGCGAGCTCTTCGGTCACAAGAAGGGGTCCTTCACCGGGGCGTTCCATGACCGGGTCGGCCTATTCGAGCACGCCGCGGGAGGCACGATATTCCTGGACGAGATAGGCGATATCGGCCAGGCCATGCAGGTGAAGATCTTGCGGGTCCTTCAGGAACACGAGATCGTCCGGGTGGGCGAGAACCAACCCCGGAAGATCGACGTTCGCATCGTGGCCGCCACCAACAAGGAGCTGGAGAAGGCGGTCAGAGAACGCGAATTCAGGGAAGACCTGCTGTATAGACTGAAGGTGGTAGAGATCAACATACCGCCGCTCAGAAGAAGAGAAGCCGATGTGCTGCCTCTGGCCCGTTTCATCGCCGAGAAGCTGTCGAAGCGGCTCAATATCCCAAGACTTCGCCTGGACGCGACCACTATCGACTATCTTCTCTCGTATTCTTGGCCCGGAAACGTGCGGGAGCTGGAGAACGTGCTCGAACGCGCGGCGATCATGAGCAAGCGCGGTGTGATTCTGCCGGAGAATCTACCGCGGCCACTTCTCGATAAAGGGACCGGGTCGGCCTTCAGCGCCGGCTCGACCACCAAGACCCTGGCGCAAGTGGAGATGGAGTACATCGACGCGGTTCTACGATCGGCTGAGGGAAACCGGACCGTGGCCGCCAAGATACTCGACATCGGCCAGACTACGCTCTGGCGGAAGCTGAAGAACCGGCGGGAGCCCGATCGACCTTAGATATGGGGCGTAGATCTTTTCAATCTGAAAGGCTCCATCGATCCGATATCTTTCGCGACGGTGCTCTGCCCCGTTCACATCCGTCACCGCCGTCGCGCCCACCTACCCACGCCGCAAGGCTTCCGGGGCGCTCATCACAGCTAATCGCAATTCTTGCAACAAGATCCGCAATGAGCCGTGACCGCCCGCGGATCGATACCTCCGTCACCGCACACAGTCCGTTTAGGTTCACGGGCTGGTACGGGTCTTGAACCTACGAGCGAAATGGACGTGGCGGTGCCCGGCCCTGCGGGGCGGGGCGCGGTTTCGGGCCTGTGGCGCGGAGGGCGGTCAGGTCCCGGTGCGGTTACCGGCGGTTCGAAGGAGATCAGGATGCACGTGTACGGCCCCGTTCCGTCCCGAAGACTGGGACGATCACTGGGGGTCAGCCTTACCCCCTCGAAGACTTGCACCTATTCCTGCGTCTACTGTCAACTCGGAAGGACGAATCGCCTGCAGGCCCACAGGGAGAGCTTCTTCTCGAAGGAAGCTATCCTGCACGAAATCCTGGAGCAGCTCAAGGTGACGGCGCCCGATTTCGTCACTTTCTGCGGCGATGGGGAGCCGACCTTGTCCAGGGATCTTGGCTGGCTCATTCGGCATGCAAAGGCGGAGGGCAACACGCCCGCGGCTGTGATCACGAACGGGTCTCTATTGTACAGGAAAGATGTCAGACAGGATCTAGAGCACTGCGACGTCACAATCGCCTCCTTGGATGCGGGCGACGAGCATACGTTCTGGAAGATCAACCGGCCGCACGGGACCCTTGACTTCGGTCGGGTCGTCCGGGGGCTTGTCGAATTTCGACGGGAGTGCTCCGGGCGACTCTGGATCGAGACCATGCTCGTAAGGGGCGTCAATGACTCGGAAGCCTCGATGAGGGCTATCGGCGACATGTTGCGAGAGATCCGGCCTCACAAGACACAAATCCTCACACCCATTCGCCCCCCGGCCGAGGCGTGGGTCCAGGGGCCCCGGAGGGCGGAGCTTGACGCCGCCCGGCGGCTCATCGAGAACGCCACGTCGATCGAGGGACCGGAGTCCGGCGAGTTCGAGTGCGCCGGAACCGATGGCGCCAGGGAGGCGATAAAGCAAATCTGCTCGCGCCATCCGTTGCGCTTGGAGCAGGCCCTGGAAATCGAGGGCGAGCTATCGGAGCCCGGGACGGTGGACGCGATGCTCAGAGCCGGCGATTTGGTCGAGGTCGAGTATACCGGTCGGGTGCGGTTTTTGAAGGTGCCCCCGAACAATGGATGAAACGATCAGTACTGAACGCGAGGTGATTGGCATGGAGACCATCGGAGGCTTGAGGCACCGGCCCGCTGAAATCGTCGAAAGGTCGCTGCATGCGCTGGAGAGCGCCCGCTTAAGACATTACGAATCCCTCGGGGCGGACAGGACCCGGCTGTGCTTGGAGTCGCTCTACGACGTGACGTTACGCTGCCTGGAGAGCAGGAACACGGTCGCCATGATCCGGCACGCCGAAAACGTCGCTCGCGAGCGTTTCTCTTCCGGATTCGATCTCTGCGAGGTGCAGACCGCGTTCAACGCCCTGGAGGAGGCGATCTGGACGCGTGTGTGGGAGCGGTTCGAGCCGACCGAGTTCTTTGAAACCATGCGATTGGTGAGCATTATCATCGGCACGGGCAAAGACGCCCTGGTTCGTGTTTACTTGTCCCTTTCGGCCGAGGAGGACGCCCATGTTGTCACCCTTTGAATCGATTCGAGTGGGGTCGGTCGATCTTCCCAATCGAATAGCCATGGCTCCGATGAAGACCGCCTACGGCACGAAGGAAGGCCGCGTGACGGAAAAGCTCCTGGCCTATTTCCGCAGACGGGCGGAAGGAGGCGTGGGCCTCATAATCTCCGAGCCGTTCTACGTGGATAGGAGGGGAGTTGAGCACCCCAAGCAGCTCGGCATTGACAATGACGACAAGCTCGAAGGGCTGCAGAAGCTTGCTGTCGCGGTCCACGACGCGGGTTCCAAGGTGTTTGCGCATATCAACCACGGCGGGCGCGCGGCGAATCCAAAAGCGGCGGGCGCTCCACCCGAGGCCCCCTCGAAGGTCACCTGCGCGAGGACCGGCTTCGAGCCCGAGGTGCTTACGGAAAACCGGATCGCCGATATCACAGCCGCTTTCGTGGATGCCGCTGCCCGAGCAAGAAAGGCCGGGTTCGACGGGGTGGAGCTTCAGTTCGGTCTGGGCTATCTGGTTTCACAGTTCTTGTCGCCGGCCACGAACCTCCGTGACGACGGCTACGGCGGAGATCCGGAGCGCAGGATGCGCTTCGCGAGGGAGGTCCTTCTAGGTGTGCGGGAAGCGGTCGGCGCGGAGTTTCCTGTCGGCGTGCGGCTTTCGGGGTCGGAGAAGGTGTCCGGGGGGCTTGAGATTGAAGACGCGGTGAGCTTGTCGAGGAACCTCGATGCTTGGGGCGCGGACATGCTGCACGTTGCGACCGGTTCGAACTGCGACAGCTTGCCCTGGTACTTCCAGCACATGGCCCTTCCAGCCGGAGTGAATGAGAAGCTGGCTTCCCAGGTCAAGAGTAAGGTGAACGTGCCGGTGATGGCCGCGGGGCGACTTGGGGACCCCGAGCGCATCCGTGAATTGATTGGGACGGAGATGGTGGACATGGTGGCCGTCGGGCGGCCCTTGCTCGCCGATCCGGATCTTCCCAAGAAAATGCGGGCGGACAGGGACGATCATGTGCTGCTTTGCGGCCATTGCCTCCAGGGATGCTTTGCCAACGTGAAAGCCGGAAGGGGGATCGGCTGCAACATCAACCCTCTGGTGGGACGCGAGCTCGAAGCTCCGGCACCTGTCGATCGGCAGAAGCACGTGGTGGTCGTGGGCGGCGGTCCGGCCGGCATGCAGGCCGCCTTGACGGCCCATGTCCGAGGCCATCGAGTGACGCTCTTGGAGAAAGGAGAGCTCGGCGGACAGTTCGCGCTCGCCTATCTTTCGCCGGCCAAGGGGCGGATGAAGAAGCCTCTCGACTCGTTGGTGGAGCAGCTCATGCGATCCGGCGTCGACGTCCGGGTCAACGAGGAGGCCACTGCGGACGCGATCGAGTCGCTCAGGCCCGGCGCCGTGATCGTGGCCACCGGCAACGAGTCGTTCGATCCCCTGTCCAAGAAGCTTGCCGCGGCGGGCCTGATTGTTGAGGTTGTCGGCGACGCGGACACGCCCGGCAAGTTGTACGATGCCGTCAATTCCGGTCATATGGCGGGGGCTACGATCTGACCTTCCACGGCCTTGCGCGCGGGTCACCGGCGATGGGCTGGTGGGCGCCGAACGCGGCGCCCACGCATTCAGATCACCGGCCGCCGCCGGGAAAGGCCATTTCGTCACATCGCCAGCACCCTTGTTCGCCAAGGTCCCTGTCCGGATCGATGTCCTTGTCGCACAGCCAACCGTAGCCCTCCTTGTCCGTGAAGAACTTCAAAGGACGAGCCGGCTTGTGTGTCTCCGTAGTCGCTTCCTGCCGTTTGTCATCGCTCATTGTCCTCTCCTTTGCGGTTTCCTGACCTCTGGACCTCAGGACTCCTACTCATCGACAGGTGCGGCCGAGTTCCGCGCGCCGCCGCACACACTCTATGGATTGCACCGGGGACGGGTGGGATGACACACTAGTCCCCAAACAAGCGTGATTAAATTGCGAAGGGCGTAGCAAATAATAGAAA
>CAZHEV010000003.1:0-259253 GCA_964531335.1 uncultured bacterium
ACAACCGGCCGGCGTTGCTCCACACCGGGGAGTTACGAGGTTTTCGCGGACTACGGGTCTCTCGCGGACGGTCCGAGCGGGCTTAGGGAGGATCTGCCGACGGTCTTGTCAAATCGGAGGTTGACTGAAGTTGACTGGCCTTTAGCAAAGTTGATTCCTGTGAAACCTCGTTTTCTTCTTGACACCGGCTGAGGGTGTTCGTCATATTGTAGTTGGATGTCTTTCACGCTTGCCCCTGTCCAACGGCCAAAGGGCTCTCACCTCGTCTGAGGTAAGTGACATGGCTGCTGGTAATCCAAAGCGTGGCGGGACGATTGACAGGCAGATCTCAGGGCCTACCATCGCATTCCCATTTTGCCTGGTTCCTCCGACTGGCGTCCGAGGTCCGGCGACCTCTCTACTTCTATTACTCCAGCCAAGTTCTGTAATTAGGCGGTGTACTGTCCTCCACAGAGACTTGTTGAAGCGCTTACCGCGCTTTCTTCAACCGGAGCCATCCGCCCCCGGCCCACACCTGACCCATCAAGTTCGTCAAAGGAGCCGACAGGGATGGGAGCCACCGCGAGCATCCGTAAGGTGGCGGTTCAGTGGAGCTTGTGTTTCAACCGAGGAGGTGTGTGATGGCACGGCGAGTCATTGTTGCGCTGGGGGTATGGGTGGTGCTGGTTCTGGCGGGGTGCAGCGGGAACTACGTCATGGCGCCTGAGATGGAAAACACCGATGAGGTGCACTTTGAAGAGGGTGCCGGGTTGGAGCCCGACGCTGTGCAATCAGGTGTCGAGTTTCCTGGTGGTGCCGAAGCGGCACCGGACACCACAATTAGAAGGGCGCCCCCGATCCACCTAAGCTGGGGCGAGCTTAAAGCCATGTATTGGAGCCCGGGGAGCGACGTGCCGCCCAAGGGCGACGACGGCTAGGAGTCGCCCCGTCAAGGAAGGGAGACAAGGCGGTCGCAATAGACGACGGGTGAAAGAGTCTGTCTTTCGGAGCGGCTCTCTGCGCTTCGCTAAGTGTCAGATTGAAGGAGGTGAAACTATGCGCAGGTGGTCTTGTTTGCTCTGTGCTGTAGCGTCTTGCTGCGTGGCGATGGCGGCTCTGGGTGATCCTTATGAGAACAATCCCGCGGTCGAAGTTCGCGTTGTGGATGCTCCATGGGGAGACGGCCCCGGCGAATTCAGGTGGCCGGGAGACGAGTGGGGTATGCATGAGGTATACCGGTACGGTCCGTTTGCTCTGGATGATAGCGGCCGGATCTACATCGCGGACATATACGCCGAGCCTGACGAAGTCGAGGTTTTCGACCAGCAGGGTCGTTTTGTAGAGATGATACCGATGCTGCAGAAGCCCAATATTGTGGATGATCTCGCTATCTACAGGGGCGCGGTCTACTGGTATGGCCAGACGCCGTGGGGCATCCGTGTGCTGAGCGTCAGGCCCGGCGCTAAGTCGGTTGAGGACATTGAAGTGGCAAGCGATTCGCTTCTGACCTGGACCGCCCACGGCAGACGTAGGATGAGCAAATGCAGTTTTCAAGTGTCCGCCGATGGCCTGGATTTCTGCGCCCGCAGGACCGGCGTTTGCTATCCGCTGGTGCGCGGTATGGAGGCAGTAGCTCCTGCGGAGCAAAGTGCACTCAAGAGTTACGGACTGGGGATGGAGTCGGGGGCAAGGATAATGTTCAGCTTCCGACGTACGACCGCACTATCGGGTGAGGAGGTCGCCGGCGGCGACGTCGTGCGCGTCCGTGCAGATGGCCAAATCGAGAAGGTGCTGGTGAGGAACACCAGCCAGCCGTTGGGAGTAGCTGGAGATTACTTTCTGCACACAGAACTGGAGGAGATTCAAGGCGAGTGGCGAGGTTACTGGGCGATCCGGGATGAACACGGGAAGCTCTTGTCACGAACGCGCAAGCCCCAGCGTGATTACACCCGGACGATCGACATCCGCTATAACATTCGTCTTGCCCCTGGCGGGAGCTTCTACGAGCTTTTCGTGGACGACAATGGTGTGCATGTTTCCCGCTGGGACACGGCACTTGAAGGGAGGTAGGCATGAAACCGACCTGTCTTTTCCTGGTGGGTATGTTCCTTATCGGATCTCCTGCGATGGGAGACGGTATTGCCAACCGCGATGTCATCGTGTCCCGGATGAACCAGCTTCTGGATATCACGCTCCAGACCAACACCCAGATGGACGACGAGTGCCTCACCTTGAATCTGGAGCATCCGAACTACCAGACCCCGTGTTGTAGCGGTTTGCCGCCCTATCAGATGCACTGTTCCGACATTCTGTGGCACGAGCACTTCCTGAACGGCATTCCCGGATACATCGGCTGGTGGGGTATTCCGTATTCCTATGGCGGAGATTATACGCCCGATGACGACGTGCAGGGTGCGATTGACGAGTGTAGGGGTCTGGGTAATCACTGGTGCCACTACACTTGCACCGGCTGTGATTGGTCTGTAGGCTCCGACTGCTCGGCAGCCGTCTCGTGGGCGTTTGGCATCCCACGGGAGGGGTGTCCCTCCCGAAAATTCCATCCGGGGTGGAATTGACAAGAATTCAGGCGGCCGCCTCTGATCCTTTGATGTCAGTCTCGGGGATTAAGAAGGGAGCGTGTGGTCCGAGGGATGAGACTCTCATCGGAGCTAAGGTGGCATCTGCGATTCTCCCCGTTCCCAGCCTATCCCGTCCAGGGATCCCCGTCTCAGCTTTACATGTGGGGGAGGAAAGGTAATACGGCTCAGGCCGCGATCCTGGTGTAGCGATGATGCAGCCCGCCGAGGTGGGGGATGGCGACGATCTTGCCCATCTGAGGGGGCTCCATCTCCCTCGGCTCCAGGGCAGCCCTTGCCGAGCGCCAGGTGAGTCCTCGACTCGGCGTAGTACCGGGAATACTCCCTGAGAACTTTCCTGAGATGGTTCTCGTTCAGGATGATCACATGATCGAGACACTCGCGGCGAATCGAGCCGATCACCCTTTCGAGGTATGGATTCTGCCAAGGAGATCGAGGTGCTGTGAGAACCTGCTCAGCGCAGAGGTTATGGATGGTCCTCACGACCCCGTGCCGGTAGATGGAGTCTCTATCCCGCAAGAGGAACCTTGGGGCAGTATCCCACGGGAACGCCTCGATCAGTTGGCGGGCGGTCCATGTGGGCGACGGGCACTCAGTGACGTTGAAGTGGATCACTCGCCTCCGGTTGTGGGAGAGAACGAGGAAAACGTTGAGGACCCGGAACGCCACCGTGGGCACCGTGAAAAAGTCGATGGAGGCCGTTTCTCCCAAGTGATTCCGGAGGAAGGTCCCCCACGTCTGAGAGGGCGGTCTCCTGGGACGTGCCATATACTTGGAGATCGTGGATTGTGCCGGATCAATGCCCAGCTTGAGCAGCTCTCCGTGGATACGAGGCGCACCCCAGAGGGGATTGGCGAGGGAGATGTTGCGTATGAGCGACACAAGCTCCGATGACACGCCCGGTCGCCCTCTTTTCCTCCTTCTGCTTTTCCACATCCAATAGAGCTTGAAGCCCATGCGATGCCATCGGAGGACGGTGTCCGGCTTGACGACGAAGAGGCCGTCGCGCCAGTCGTGCCAAATTCTGGATAGGAACACCCAGAGCCCTCTGTCTGCGCTCGTCAACCGTGGCCGCTTCCCTGGCCTCTGAAGTACCTGGATCTGGTGCCGTAGGGCGAGGTTCTCCATGGCCAGCCGGTGGCGGGTCTTCGATCCCGCAAGAATCATGTGCATGAGTAGTGTAATCATAGTGGGTGTGATGGTGCTGCAGGGTGCCCGTAACGTCAAGCGTGCCACTGCGGACGGGATTTGGGGAAGGCACAACACAGTTCGATCGTGCGAAAAACCTCTTGACGCCACACACTGTGATGTGTGATGATGTGTGTGGAGGTGATTGACATGGCAACAAATCTTCAGATCGATGACAAGCTGATCACAAAGGCTGTCAGGCTCGGGAGGCACCGCACAAAGAAGGCAGCAGTGACCCAGGCCCTGATAGACTACATTAACCACTTGGAGCAAGAGAAGATCAGTTCTCTGTTTGGAGCTATTGAGTACGATTCCAGCTACAACTACAAGAAGCAGCGAGCACGAAAATGAGGGTTCTGGTCGACACCAGTGTTTGGTCGTTGGCGCTCCGTCGCGGCCGCCAGAGTAAATCTGCGCCGGCCCTGGAGCTCCGCAACTTGATTTCTGATGGACGCGTGAAGATGATCGGGCCAATTCGGCAGGAGATCCTCTCAGGCATTCGTCATGAGGCACAGTTCCGGGAGCTGGAGGCCCGTTTGGCTGCCTTCCCTGACTTGCCGATCACGACAGAGGACCACGTGACGGCAGCTCGGTTCTTCAATGTATGTCGCAGCAAGGGAATCCAAGGTTCAAACACGGATTTCCTCATCTGTGCCGTCGCTGTCCGGCATCGGCTTGCCATCTTCACTACCGATAAGGACTTTGCATCATACGCCAGACATCTTCCGATTGTGTTGCACAAGTAGGATGATGTCGAACACGTGCGTTCAGCGGGCCGTAGTCCACGGAAACCCCTGTCCCTCCCGAAAATTCCATCCGGGGTGGAATTGACAGGAATTCAGGTGGCCGCCTCTGATCCTTTGATGTCAGTCTCGGGGATTAAGAAGGGAGCGTGTGGTCCGAGGGATGAGACTCTCATCGGAGCTAAGGTGGCATCTGCGATTCTCCCCGTTCCCAGCCTATCCCGTCCAGGGATCCCCGTCTCAGCTTTACATGTGGGGGAGGAAAGGTAATACGGCTCAGGCCGCGATCCTGGTGTAGCGATGATGCAGCCCGCCGAGGCGGGGGATGGCGACGATCCTGCCCATCTGAGGGGGCTCGATCTGCCTTGGCTCAGGGCAATCCTTGCCGAGTGCCAAATGAGTCCTCGACTCAGTGTAGTACCGAAAGTACTCGTTGAGAACCTTCCTGAGATGGTTCTCGTTCAGGATGATCACATGATCGAGACACTCGCGGCGAATCGAGCCGATCACCCTTTCGAGGTATGGATTCTGCCATGCAGATCGAGGTGCGGCCAGGACCTGCTCGGCGCAGAGGTTATGGATGGTTCTTGTGACTTCGTGCCCATAGACCGTTTCGCCAGTCGCACCAAATCCTGGATGGAAAGACCCAGAAGCCCCGGTCTGCCCTCGTCAACCGTGGCCGCTTGCCAGACCTCCGAAGCACCTGCACCTGGTGCCGCAGAGCGAGGTTCTCCATGGCCAGCTGGTGTCGAGTCTTCAATGTCGTGAGAATCGCGTATAGAAGTAGTGTGATCATGGTGCGCATAAGGATGCGGCAGATCGCCTGTAACGTCAAGCGGACCAATGCGGACGAGATTTGCGGAAGGGACACGCGGTCTACTTGGACAAGTGCTCTAGGAAGCTTTCTAGGTTGCAGGAAACTCGACCTCGGTCACCGCTGGACTTCTTGCTTTGAGAGATGAGGAAACGACGTGTGGCCTTTATCATATCGGCGGTCTTGTCGAGCCTCGCCATGTCGTCCGGTCCGGGCGAAGACGTCAACTTTACCTCAACAGCCCAAGGGCCATCTCCAAAGTCCAAAACCAGATCGAGTTCGTACTGGTCGGTGGTCCTGAAGTAGTAAGCCCTATAGTCCCGACCTCGGGACGAGAGATCCCCGAGCACCTGTTCGATGACGTAGCCCTCCCAGCTTGCGCCAACCCAAGGTTGTGCGAGTAAGCTCCGCCTGTCGGAGACGTTCATCAACGCATGCAGCAGACCGCAGTCGCGCCAGTAGACTTTGGGGCTCTTGAGCAGCCGCTTACGGATATTGGCTTGGTAGGATGGAAGCCGACGGATTAGATATGCCCCTTCCAGGTAATCCAGGTAGTTGTTGACCGTGTGATATGACAGCCCCAAGCTCTGTCCCACCTGCGAGGCATTCCATACTTGTCCGTATAGCGCGGCCAGCATGCGGAGAAGGCGTCCCATGGTTTGAGGCTTGACGGGTAGACCCCAGGCCGGCAAGTCGCGCTGTGTGAGGAGGGCGAGGTAGTCCAACTGCCATTGCGGATACTGCCTGGGTTCCAACACGCCGCCGTCTGGATAGCCTCCGCACAACCAGCGTCGACCACGCGACGCCTTTGTTTCCAGCTCCGATAGGAGAAGCGGCGTTAGCTCAACCAGCGACAAGCGCCCTGCTAAGGATTCCGAAACCTGAACCATCAATGTGGGGGAGACGGAACCCAGCAGGAGGAACCGTCCCATGCGCTTGCGATCCCCGTCGATGGCTCCACGTAGGCGCGGGAAGACATCGGGCCAGGACTGCGCCTCGTCCAGAATCAGCATCTCCTTCCCGGCGATGAGCCTCTCCCACTCGATGTCCAGGCGCAGGCGCTCGGATTCCTGCTCCAGGTCGAAATAGGCTCCGCCCAAGGACTTCGCCAGCGTGGTCTTGCCGCTTTGGCGAGGCCCGACCAGGCCGACCGCAGGGTAGCCTCTAAGTCGTTCCAGGATTTGATCTTGTACCAATCTCTGTATCATGATTTGTATTATAGAAGTCTATTTCTATTTTGCAAGAACAAAACGGGGGTACTCCGCGAAAGCTCCGTGCGGGTGGAAGCTGATCAGAATCGACCCGTTTGAGTGCCGTCCGCCGCACGCGACGCAAGTAGTCAGACCCCGCGGGTGAAGCAGGACGCCCCTAACGTCAAGCAGACCAATGCGGACGGGATTTGCGGAAGGGACAGCACCCCAGAGGGGATTGGAAAGGGACATCTTGCGGATGAGCGCGTTACAGAGTTCCCGCGGACAACTGGCACCTATTCGTCCAAGTTGCGGCCGATCGTAAAATGGTCTTGACTAATTTACGATGCTGCGTATAATGGTCATCTATGAAGACTGCTAAACGCTTATACGACAGCCTGTTGGCTGATCATTTGGGGATGTACCGGCAAATGGCCTTGGTCAGTGGGCCGCGCCAGGTCGGCAAGACCACGACCTGCCGGAATCATGCCAGCGCTTATGCCAACTGGGACAATATCGATGACCGCGAAGTGATACTAGCGGGGCCGCAGAGCTTGGTTGAGCGGCTCAGACTGGACAGGCTGTCCGAAACCGCACCGGTGGTCCTCTTCGATGAGCTTCACAAGTACAGCCGGTGGAAGCAGTTACTAAAAGGCTTCTTCGATACCTATTCAGATCAGGTCCGGATCATTGTCACTGGGAGCAGCCGCATGGATGTCTATCGTCGGGGCGGCGACAGTCTGATGGGGCGTTATTTCCTCTTCCGGATGCACCCGTTCTCGGTTGCCGAGGTCGTGGACAAGGGACCGCCCGACGCGAAGCGAATCGTGCGACCACCGAAAAAGGTGAAGGCGGTTGACTTCGAGGCACTGTGGCAGCACGGAGGCTACCCTGAGCCGTTTCTTAAGCGCGATGCGCGGTTCAGCCGCCGGTGGCAGTCACTGCGTCTCGAACAGCTTGTCCGAGAAGACATCCGTGACTTGACGCAGATCCAGCAAATCGACCAGCTCGAGATGTTGGTAAGACTTCTCACCGATCGGTCGGCTCACCAACTTGTCTATGACAACCTTGCGAGGACCGTCCGAGTCTCCGTTGATACCGTTCGCAGATGGACTGAAGTGTTGCGCAATCTCCATCTTGGATTCCTGGTCAGACCTTGGCATAAGAACGTCTCGAGATCCTTGCGGAAGGAGCCCAAATGGTTCCTGCGTGATTGGGCCTCGATCAAAGACCCCGGCGACAGATCCGAGACTTTCGTGGCTTGCCATCTCCTGAAGGCCGTCGAGGGATGGACCGACATGGGGCTCGGCACGTTCGAACTCGGCTATCTGCGTGACAAGGAGAGAAGGGAAGTCGACTTCGTTGTGATTAAAGACGGAGCGCCGTGGTTCGTAGTTGAGGTCAAGCATCGTGACGAATCGATCAGCGCGGCGCTCGGGCATTTTCAGGGGCAGGTCAAGGCCCCCTTCGCCTTTCAAGTCATTATCGAAAGCGACTACGTCGACGCCGACTGCTTTGCAAGGCAACGGAGCCCGGTGACGGTTCCGGCGAGGACGTTCCTTTCGCAGCTCCTGTGACAGGGAGTTTGTTGGCGGCCTCAGGTTCAGCCAAAAAAAGCCAGTTTACGAAGAGGGTCACGTTCGGGGAGCCAAATTGTAAGCATCGAAACTCTACGGCACTCCAGGTAATACAAGACCCAGCAATTCGCGCTCTTGACAACTGCGCGGCCTGCGTGTCATAATCTGAGACATAATGCATGACATCCGGTCAATAGTGGTCAATCGATCCTCGACAATGTGCCGAGGTCAATCCGAGTGGCGTGCCATAAGCGGACAGCGAACGCCGGACTTTGAAGATAGAACATTTTCGGTTGGACTTCAAAGGAGTCAATCGAAAGGAGGGGCGTATGTCGGTATTGGGCGAGGTTCCGAAGAAGTACGTGACCAACGGGGTGTCGGTGATCGGAAGCAAGAGTGACGACCAGATAAATGCCATGACGGCCGCTTGGGTGTGCAGGGCTTCGATAGATCCTCCGCTGGTCATGGTCGGCATAGGCTTCGAGAGGCGCTCACATCCGATGATCGCCGAGTCGCGCGTCTTCACCATCAGCGTGCTGAGGGAGGGCCAGAAGGAGGTGGCGCGTCACTTCGGGCGCACTCCGAAGTTCGGCCGGGAGAAGTTCGATGGCTATTCTTACGAGATCGGAGTCACCGGTGCGCCCGTCTTGACGGACTGCTTGGCGGTTATGGAGTGCAAGGTCATATCGTCATTCGTAACCGGGGACCACGAGTGGTTCGTGGGGGAGATCCTGCGGGAGGAGTCCAAGGGTGCCGGCGAACCCTTGGTCTACAGAGCCACGGACTACAAGTGACCGGCGTCAACAAGGAGACCTACGCCGCCGGCATGCTTCATCCTGCCCGAAGGCCCTGGAATCTTCGGTGATATCGATGAAAGCGACATTCCGCGTTGTCATGTCACATCCCCGCGTTTGTCGGAATGCTCCATGAATTCTCCGGTCTCTACTATTCGGCTGATTCTATGGACGGCCGCGTACACTTCCCCGAAGCTGTTGTAGAGGGGCGCGAGACCCAGGCGTATGTTGTCGGGCTCCCTGAAATCGGGAATCAACTTCATCTTTCCCCCGGACGGATTCTTCATGGCGCTGCAGATGCGAAAAGCCTCGGCGTGCCTCAGGGAAACGTGTGATCCCCGAACTGCGGGGTCCTCCGGAGATGCGAGACTGAACTGCGAGGGATCCAGGATCTTGCGGGCAAGACCGATCAGGTAGCTTGACAGCCGCACGCTCTTTTCCCGAATGGCCTCGATGCCGGCCTCCAGAATCAGATCCAAACCCGGCCCCGCGGCCCGCATCGAAAGGACCGGCGGGGTTCCCGCCATAAAACGGGAAATGCCGCGGGCGGGTTTGAAGTCCCGGTCGAAAGCAAAGGGCTCATGCGCGGCGAACCAGCCCTGGATTGGACTGAAAAGCTCCTCTTGGCGATCCTTCTTCACATACAAGTAGGCCGGTGATCCCGGGCCTCCGTTTAGGTACTTGTACGTGCATCCGACGGCGAGGTCCGCACCGGCGGCGTTGAGCTCCACCGGGACCGCGCCCGCCGAATGGCTGAGATCCCATAGCACCATAGCCCCCGCGTCGTGCGCCGCTTTCGTGATCGACTCGATATCGTACATGAAACCGCTTTTGAAGGCTACTTGGGTCAGACACACGAGGGCGGCGTCGGTGTCGATCAGAGAAAACAGATCGTCGATATCGATCGTAATCCCATCCCTCGAGCGCGCCAGTTTGAGAGCGAAGCCTTCGCCGGCGGCCCTTGCGATACCCCGAAGGACGTAGAGATCAGAAGGGAAATTGAACTCGTCGCTGACGATGACCTTCCTGCCGCGCGCCGCGCCGAGGGCGGCCGATGCGAGCTTGAAGAGGTTGACGGAGGTGGAATCGGTCATGATCACCTCATCCTCTTGAGCGCCGATTATCCGTGCTATCTTGGCCCCCATCGCCCTGGGCAGGTCGATCCAACCATCGTTCCAGCCCTCGATCAGCCTCTTTCCCCACTGCTCCCTCACCGCATCGGACACGACATCGGCGGCCGCGACGGGGAGTCTGCCGAGTGAATTGCCGTCCAGGTAGATCAGGGCGGGGTCGTCGATGACAAAGCGCTTTCTGAACGCGGCCAGGCGATCCCCGGCATCGAGCCTGGCGGCCTCTTCTCTTGTGTATTCGAATCCCATCGTGCTTCACGGTCCTTTCACGTGGCCTCATTCTAACCCCAAGCCCTCGGCTTATCCACCGGCGATTCGAGGGTTCTTTACGGCGTCGCGTGCATGGGGGGCCATGGACGACGAACCGGAATAGGCCTTGAATCATACGAGAAGTCCGTACAGAATGACCCCAACGGCGGCTTGCTGGACTCCACCGTCGCCAACTACTGGAAGTCGAACGGCCCCCGCCGCGTCGGAAGCTACGCTGCAAACGGGTACGAGCTGTTCGACATGATCGGTAATGTCGCTGAGTGGTGTTCGGACATTTACGGCTTCGAGTACTACGCCGCGACCCCCGACTCGAACCCGACCGGCCCCGAAACAGGGAAGTTCCGCGTCATTCGCGGAGGCGGTTGGCACACGGGGCCGGGCTGCGCAACTGTGGCTTTCCGCAACGGCCTTCGCAGCAACTGGGCGGACTTGAGCTTCGGAATCCGCTGCGCGAGGCACGCATCTTGAGGAGGGACATATGATGGAGAAGGCAAGGGTCGGCATCATCATCTGCGACCGCTACCGCACATGTGCCGGCGGTAAGTGTTTTCGTTCGTTGCGCAACAGGGAAGGTGCCTTCAGCCGCTATGCGGACAAGGAGGTCGAGCTCGTTGGGTACACCACGTGCGACGGGTGTCCCGGCGGCAATGTCGAGTATGCCGTGGAGGAAATGAAGAACAACGGTGCGGAGGCGATACACCTCGCTACCGGTTTCATCGTGGGCTACCCGCCGTGTCCTCATATCACCTATCTACGTGACTTCATCGAGGCGCGATATGGTCTCGAGGTCGTCTATGGCACTCATCCCATTCCGCAGAAGTATCTCGACATGCACGAGCGCCTGGGAACATGGGACGATCCAATGTGGCAAGCGATCATTCAGCCGACATTGGCTGATGAGAAGACGCGTCGGTCGTACGACTAGCGACTGCGAAGAGCTCCCCCGGCTTCGAGAACAGCAAGGCAATCGCCGTCCGTCCGGCTGTTACGTGCCGAATCGCGGCAAGCCGCTCGGCCGGCCGCCACCGGCAGAGGTGCGGCTCGCGCGGTCTGACGTCGCTCACGCAAGTGCCTCCGGCCTTGCGGCCCCGTCCACGATATTCCCGTCGAGGAGGTTGATGAGCCGCTTTGCGTGGCCTGCGTAAGTCGGAGAGTGTGTGACCATTACGATAGTGGCGCCCCTGTCATTCAGTGAGGTAAGCGAGCGCATAACGTCGTCGCCGTGGGCGGTATCGAGGTTCCCCGTGGGCTCGCCCCCGGCCCCGTAGTTGACCGCCGCGGCGAACGTCCCGTCGCCATGGTTCAGCAAAACCGAGAGGTTGTCGGAGAAGAGGTAAGCTACGAGGCCAGGGCCAGGCACAAGACCACCGCTAACGCTCTCTCCGACACGGTCACGTTACAACCCCCGGTGGGGCCCCAACGCTCCCCTTATGGCCGACCAGATGCTCTGAGCCCCGCCAATCCCGGCGCGATCTTGTCCCTGCCCGCCCGGAGGGGCGAGGTCCCTCCATGGCGGCGGAGGTGGCCTCTTGATATAATACGAGACAAACCCCCATTTGATGCGGGCAAACCCGGCGTTATATACTTGAGCTCATGCCCGGCCAATGCGAACCGGACCGCCGCCGAGAAATGTGAGATCGAGCTACTAGCCATGAGCGATACCGCCGCCAAGCGAAGCGAGATCAAGCCAATAACCCCGATGGATACCGCCGCCGCATGGAGAAAGGAGCTTTGGATGAAACTGCCGGTCCTTGTAACGGCGATTCTCGTGTTGACCGCCTTGGGTACGTTCGCCGGCGACGCGCCGGCGCCGGCGGGGGATGATGCCCTGGGCTCGCGTTCCTACGACGATTATGAACAGCCCGAGGCCTGCGCCACGTGTCACGTCGATTTCACTAGACAGCACGAGCAGGCGATGATGTCCCAATCGCACACGCACCATTGGGATGAGATAGAGTACTTCGAGCTTGCGCTGCCGCACAGCGAGAAGGAGCCCAAGGTCGCCGACGTGGAGGCCGGTTGCAACGGCTGCCACGCCCCGCTCGCCTTCCTTGCGGGCGACATACCGCCAAAGCCGCCGGCCGATGGGACGCGCGCCAACGAAGGCGTAAGTTGTGAGGTCTGTCACTCGATCACGGGCTACTCCGGGGACGTTCCCGTCAACTACAATTGGATCTCCGAGCCCGGCGACGTGAAACAGGGTATACGGGGGAACATCGACAGCCCGTACCATGAGTCGGTGGCCAACCCGTTTCTGCATACGGCTGAGTTCTGCGGCACGTGCCACAACGAGAAGGACTCTTGGGGCCTGTACGTGAAGTCGACGCACCTGGAGTGGAAGGAGGGTCCCCACGCCAAGGCGGGCATCGTGTGCCAGGACTGTCACATGCCTCCGGCGGGCGGGGCAAGCGCGCTCATGGCGCCTGAGCACCCCGACGTTCGCCAGCATCTGTTCCACGGAGCCCACGATACGGGAAAGCTCAAGGGTGTGATAGAGGTGCGAATACATCCCGAAGCTACCGAGGCTGAGCCCGGCGACCGCGTTCACCTGAGAGCGGTCCTGGTAAACGCCAAGGCGGGCCACAAGGTGCCGACCGGGTCCGCCGAGGAGAGAGTGCTGTGGCTTCACGTCACCGCGACCGACAGCGAGGGGAACACATATCATCTGCCCGTCGATCGCAAGGGCTTTGAGGGCGAGGATTTCACCATAGCATCCTCCTCCGCTCTGGCGTACCAGGACATAGGGGACATAAAGGGCATTGCCGACTTCGAGGGCCTTCCGCGTGACGGGCTCGTTCCGGAAGGGGACCGCATCTTCAGGCTTCCATATCTCGACCCCAAGGGCAGGATGACGATAGCCCAGTGGAACACGGCGTCATTCGGCCCCGATTACCGGCTGGCGCCGTTGGAGGCGCAGACCGAGGACTTCACCTGGACTCTGCCGGACGATATCCCAGAGGGGAAGGTCACTGTGAGGGCCGAGGTCTTCTACTCGCGCCTGGTGTCCTCGGTGGCCGACTACCTGAAGGTGCCCGCGGAGGAGTACGAGCCCGTGCTCGTGGGCGAGCACACTACGGAGTTCGAGGTCTACTACTAGGAATAGGAGGATCGAATGACGACGATGGGACGGATGGTTTGCGCCGTGGCGCTGGCGGCGACTCTGCCGGCGCTCCTGATCTTCAGCGCCGGGGATGCCGAGGGGATGCCCGGCTTTGCGCGAAAGTACAAGTTCTCATGCAAGACGTGTCACGGCCCGGCTCCGAGGCTCAAGCCCTACGGCGAGGAGTTCGCGGGTCGTGGATTCCGTCTCGAGGATCCCGCGCAGGAGCCAGCCAGGGCCACGTACGACGTGGGAGATCCGATCCTCGAGCTAAGCCGTGAGTTTCCGATCGGGGCGAGGCTCGAAGGGTTCGTGTCCTTCAAGGAGGACGCGGACGCGGAGCAGGACGTGGAGTGGCCCTGGGCGTGGAAGATAATATCGGGCGGACCGCTCTCCTCGAGCATCTCATACTATTTCTACTTCCTCATAGAGCGAGGGGAGGTCGAGGGATTGGAGGACGCGTACCTTCAGATCAACTCGATATTCGGTCTTCCCGTGGACTTGATGCTGGGCCAGTTCCAGGTGAGCGATCCCATGTTCAAGCGAGAGGCGCGGCTCGAGCGAGCGGACTACGAGATCTACAAGGCCGAGGTGGGCCTCTCCGGGCTCGACCTGACCTACGACCGGGGCGTCATTCTGGGGACCGAGGCGCCCGGCGGCATAGAGACCGTCTTTCAGGTGGTCAATGGAAACGGGATCCCCGGAGCGGATGGGGACCGTAACTTCGACGACGACGATTACAAGAACCTGGCGCTCCGTTTCGCGCGCGGCTTCGAGGAGATAGGGCAGGACATAAAGGACGCCAGGATAGGAGTGTTCGGATACTGGGGCAAGCAGGCCGCCGCTGACACCCCGCCTTGCTGCGCGAAGAACGAGACCTACTACTTCGGCGCTGATCTCAGCGCGATGTTCCGAGACATCTGCCAGCTCAACCTTCAGTACCTGGAGAGACGGGACGACGATCCCTATTTCACGGACTCGGCCCCGGGGGACTTCGAGACCCGCGGGGGCTTCGCGGAGATCCACTTCTTTCCCCAGGGACAGGACGGACGCTGGATCATAACGGGGCTGTACAACTTCGTGGAGACGGATCCTCCGGACGGGGCCTTGAACGGCGCCGGCCCGTCGTGGGCCACGCTTGTGCCCTACACCAGGCATCACAGCGCCTCGCTCACCGTGAACAGGCTTCTCGCCCGGAACGTGAGGCTGCTCATGGAGGGCGGCTACGACATGGAGGATGAGCGAGGTACGGGCACTATCGGCCTGAGCGCCGCGTTCTGAGGATCGCGACCGGCCTGACTTGGTGACGCCCTTGGCCGGCTTCTTCGCCCATGAGCATTTCACTTATCCGTCACGCTTGTCGGACGCTACCGCGTTTCCTTTCACTCATCAGCCCGGAGCTTAGGCGCGAGGAACCGAGCGACATCCTCGTGGACCATGAAGGATAGCATCTTGAGCTTGATGAAGTCGTCGCGGAAGAAGTAGTAGCCGTTCTGCTTTCCCCAGGTAGCGCTGCTCGCCGAGTCCTTTATGAGAAACCAGTCCCGGCCCCCGACCTCGGTCATGGCGAGCAAGTGCACGCCGTGATCGTCCGTCGAGGTCTTGTTGTAGAACCGGAACTCGCGCGAGTCCTGATCTATGTACTCCTGGGGGATGTCGAACGTGGGCACGATCGCGGCGTCTTCGAAGCCGTATCGCCCCGGCTCCGATACGTCGCCGCCGATGACGACGGTGTATCCGTCAGCCGCGGCGCGGGTGAGGATCTCGTAGAACTCGTTCAGCGGCACGTTGTGGTAATTCTCCGTCGGCCGCCAGTTGTCCGGAACGTCGTACTCGGCCTTGGTGTAAAAGGGCAACGACAGCGTCGACATGAACTGCACGTAGTCTCCGAGGTCGAGCTGGAGAACCTCCTCGAGAAACCGTTTCGGGGTGTAGAGCTCACCCTCGTACTCGAACTCCTCGGGCGGGCGCCCCATGAACCTGTCGAGGATCACCCTGATCTGACTTATGATGGTGGCCTGGTCCCAGTAGTTTTGATCCTTTTTCGATCGCAGGTAATCGGACATCTCGTCCGCCATCTCGTCGTGGTCGTACTTGTCCAAACCAGGGGCGAGACCGGGGTACGCCGAGGCGGGGACAATGCCGTATTTCTTCAAGATGATGGAGACGGCGTCGCTTTCGGAGCCCTGTGAAAAGGGCTGGCATCCGCGCTTGTCGATGTATCCGAGCGCCTTCTCGACGTACTCCCAGTAAACCGTGTACATCTCCGAGAGCTTGATCTCCTGTCCCGTGAGGCGCTCGACCTCCGACTCGAAGAAGGAGGTCGCCGAGAAGCTCCAGCAGGTGCCCGTGCGGTACTGGCGAACCGGCTGAAAATGGAATGGGGCCTCGAACGCCTCGGGGGATTCCGGCTTGACGATGCCGGTCCAGTCGAAGACAACGACCTTTTTCTCATCCGCTTTCTTCTTCTTTGCGTCGCAGTGGGCCTTTTGTATCGCGGCCGTAACGCTGTCCCGCACCGCCTTGAGGCTGTCGGCCTCCTGTCTCATGCTTTCGAGCGCGGGATCGCGGTACCTCTTCTCGTATTTCACGTGATCACGTCGGCCGCCCTCGCTCGATTGGCCGAAAACCGGTGAGGCGCATGCCGTCGCTAGAAACCCGATGATGCTCAGACGAAGAAAGCCGTTCATGTTAACCTCCTTGGAATTGCGCGACAAGATTGGATCGTCTGGATATTACATGAGTTGCCGTCCGCACGCAACGCCGGGATATTAGTGGAATATTAGAGTGTGGAAGTGGTGCCATCACAGCGTATATAATACTGGGGCGCATCGCCGGGAAGGCAAGCGAGACCAAGGCAGATGACATTCGCGATGGCCTGAGGTCCGCTCCGGGCGGACGTCTTCATCCAGAGGCAATCAGAGCTGGACCGGAGGAGCAATGAAGATCGAAGAACTGAAAGCGATGATCGAAACTCATCAAATCGAGAGTATTGACATCAAGTACTCCGATCTGGTCGGCAATTGGTATCACCTTGGCATACCCGTTGCCGGACTGGAGTCCCTGCTGAAAGACGGGGTCCCCTTTGACGGCTCGAGCGTGCCCGGCATGCGGTCGGTGGAGTCGGGGGATATGTTGTTGTTTCCCGATCCGTCCACCGCCATCATCGATCCCTTCACCCGCAACCCCACGCTCCGAATGTTGTCCTATATATGCGATGCGGAGACAAGGGCCGGGGTGGCAAAGGACCCGCGCAGCCTGGCCCGGCGCGTCCAGGCCCATCTGGAAAAGACGGGGATCGCCGATGAGTCGAGGTGGATACCCGAATTCGAGTTCTACTTGTTCAACGAGGCGGAGATTCACAACGACAAGTTCAGCGCGGGCTACAGGTTCACTTCCGCCGAGAACAAGGAGGACCTGCCCTTCGGCTACAAGGACATCAACGGGACGGCCGTAGCCAATCGAAAGGGATATCACATAGACGTTCCTTTCGACAAGCACGCGGACGTGCGCCAGGAAATGGTCCGGCTCATAGAACAAGCCGGCTGTCCCATACGCTACCACCACCACGAGGTCGGGCTCTCAGGCCAGCAGGAGATCGAGACCGAGCTGCTCGACTTCCGCCTGATCGTCGACCGTATGATGTACATAAAGGACATCATTCACAACGCCGCCCTGCGCAACGGGCTTACCGCCACTTTCATGCCGAAGCCGCTGTACGACGAGCCCGGCAACGGGATGCACTTCCACATCCAGCTCCGAAAGGGCGGCAAGAACATCTTCTACCGGCCGGGAGGCTACGCCGACCTGTCCGATGATGCTCTGTGTTTTATCGGGGGCATCCTGGCGCACGGCCGCTCGCTGGCCGCCTTCACGAACCCGAGCACGAACTCCTACAAAAGGCTATTGCCGGGTTTCGAGGCTCCGGTCAAGCTCTTCTTCGGGCTGGCGAATAGGAGCGCCGCCATCCGCATACCTCGTTACGCGACGACCGAGCACAGCAAGCGAATCGAGTTTCGAACGAGCGACGGGACCTGCAACTACTACTTCACCATGAGCGCGCTTCTGATGGCGGGCCTGGACGGGATCCAGAAGGGGATCATGCCGACTCCGAAGAACGGCATGGGACCCTTCGACGACAACATATTCGCCTGGAGCGACGAGAAGAAGGAGCGCCTGGCTGCCATTCCGGCAAGCCTGGAGGAGGCCCTGGAGGCACTGCGTGGGGACCATGACTACCTCATGGCCGGGGACGTATTCAACGAGGAGCTCATGGAGAGCTGGATCGCGGAGAAGACCAAGGAGGTCATCGCCGTTCGGAACCGGCCCCATCCCTTCGAGATGAATCTGTACTACAGCCTTTGAGGGACGATATGGTCGATGAGCCTCGATTGAGGGAGGTGAAACGTCCGGCCCTTTCGAGGCGGACGGTCTGAAAAGGCGAAATGATGATCCTGCTCCGTGATGAGATGCGCGCCCTCAGCCCCGCGGGCGCATGAAGTAGCTCTTGAATCTCTCTGGAGCCAGGCGCTCGGTCCAGGTCGAGTAGCCCTTCTCCCTGACCACGTCTATCATCGGGGCGGGCACGAAGGGCGTCACTATCGCGTAGACCTCTCCGGGCTCGAGCCCCTCCAGCGCCGACATGACCTGGGGCAACGGATGTCCGCCGGATTCCACCGTCTCCACGGCGTCGAAGACCTCGGCCGGCTCCACGGCATCCACCCACTCGGGGCGATCTCCGGGGCTAAGCGGTTCCGCGCTTCGCTCCACCAACTCCTCTTCGATACCGGCGGCCGCGCGCAACCTGCCTATTATCTCACCAAGCGATACGCCGCCGACCTGTGCGGCCTGGCGTATGGAGGTGATCTTCGCGATGGTGCGCCTCAACACCGGGTTCCTCAACTTCTTGAACGCGGGGGCGGCCTCGATCAGCACCTCTTCGAGCTCCGGATAGGCTTCGAGCAGCTCGCCTATCTTCAAGTCCGGCGTTATCGGGGGGCGGTTCGGCTCATCCGGCATCCTTGTCCTCTTTCCTTACGTAGTTGAGCAATCGCTGCTCCCCTTTCAGCGCCCGCTTATCCGTCAGGTCTTGACTGACCTCGAGCGTCCCGAGATATTCTCCATCTCCGCCGCGCAACGCGAAGTATTCTATCGATATGAATCTGCCCCTGAGCTCTATCCAGAAATGGGCGTGGCTCTCCCTTCCGGCGTGGAAATCGTCCAGAATCCTCTGCACGACATCCACGCTCTTGGGGGGGTGGCAGTACTGGACCTTGCGCCCGAGTATGGCCTTCGAGCGCGCGAAGATGCGCTCCCGCCCTTGGCTGAAGTAACGCACCGTGTCCTGGGCGTCAACGAAGGTCACGTCGAACGGGATCGTGTTCAGTACAGCCTCGAGCTCGCGGGCGGTGAAGCCGCCGGTGGGAAGCCTCACCCGGCCGGCCTCCCATCCCTCCCCGGCCTCGATCTCGACCCCCTCGGGCCTCCACTCTTTCTCGGGCACGTACAGGCAATATCCAATCTCATCGCTTCCCCGGTAAACTTCGTACCACTCGCTCTCATCCAGCGTATCCAGGCACATGGGAAAGAGGATCTGTGTCTCCTTGTCGATCATGCCCGTCACGGCCTCCGAGGCCGGTCTTAGAGCTATGTCGATAATACCCTGGGCTTCTTCGCCGTAGGCCCCGCCCGCGGCCTCCAGCGCGGTGACGGCCGCCTTCAGCAGTTCCCTCGCCTCGTCGTGCTTCCCCCACATGACCTTCGGGGGCCCGGTGACCCCGTGTTTCTCGAGAAAGGGAAACAGCAGGTTCTCCTTTCGCTGGTAGTGCTTCTCGACATCCATGAGCGCGTTGAAATGGCCTCTGATTTCCTGCAAGAGCTCGGTCGCATCGTCCGATGGATCCATCCGCGCGGCCTTGGCGTAGAGGGCCTCGAGCGCGGACAGCTCCCATTCAAGCGCCTTGTTCTCCCGGGCGAAGGTATGAGCCGGGTGCCCCGGAGGGACCTCGCGTGCCCGGCCCTTGTCTATGGCGCCGCGCAGGGCCTCCGTGTGCACGTCGCAGAGCCTTTGGATCTCGTCCGGGGGCAGGCCCTCGGAGATCAGCTCCTGCTCCACCTCCACGACCTCATCGTACGGCACCTGCCCCAGCATTCTCACGAGCTGCTTTCGCACAGCTTCCGGGGCCTCGCCCTCGTGTAGCCGGCGGATCATGTGCTTGAGCAGGTCCTTTCTCTTTTTCTTGTCGTGGATAAGCTCGCTCACTAGAGTCCTCCGGGTTGATGGTGCAGTCGCCACACAGGACAATCCCGGGCTCGTCCCCCTGTACACGGCGTAATGGCTCAGATCGGTCTACGCGTCGGGCGCAAGGCAAAGAGCGATTACGGCGGTTGACGAGTACCACAGGGCAGTCGCGATAACGAGGAGGACGCCGACGCTGATTAAGATTCTTTTCATGGGTTTGACCTCTCTTTCCGCAAAAGAGCGACGAAGGCCCGCTGTCCGGCTGCAAGGCCGTGAAGGGCTCGAAACGGCTCCCTAGCCCGCGCGTTCAAGATACAGCAAGATGGGCATACCGGTATCGGGGTTTTCCTGAAAGTGGATAGGGTATATCTATCCGTCGCCCTCCGGCCTTTTCCCTCCGGTGCCGCAGGGTCGCCGGGATCGGACGTATCACTACGCCCGTAGATGGACGGACGGAGATGGAACGGAAGACGGCGCCGCTCCGCGCCGGCGACGTCTCTCCGGCCCTGGCCGGCATGGATTTTGAGGGACGCGCCATGGGGCCGGATGTGATATTATCCCCGGGAGGCAGGAAACTGCAGTTTCAGCTTCACCCTTACAATTCCAACCCTGACAAGGAGCGGATTATGAGCGTACGCAGCATCTGCGCGGTTCTCGCCTGCATGGCGACGGCGGCGATCGCGGTTCCGGCGGGGGCGCAAAACATCGACGCCGAGGAGTACCGGCTCGATAACGGGATGCAGGTCCTGATGGTCGAGCGCCACGAGGCCCCGACCATCATGGCCGCGATATTCGCCCGGGTAGGCTCGGCGAACGAGACCACCGGCATAACCGGGATCTCGCACCTCTTCGAGCACATGATGTTCAAGGGCACGGAGACGATAGGCACCAAGGACATCGTGCGCGATCGCGAGATCATGGCCGAGCTGGACTCGCTCAGGGCGCTGATGCGCGAAGAGGAGCGGGTCATGCGCGAGAAGCTTCGCCGGGGGGAGATCGAGGACATGCTGGACCCCGGCGCCAAGACGCCCCGCTATCTCGATCTCGAGGCGGAGTTCGACAGGCTGATCCTGGAGCAGCGCGAGTTGATCATCAAGGACCAGCTCGATGAGATTTACAGCAAGCACGGGGGCTTCTTCCTCAACGCTTTCACGTCGGACGACATGACGGGATACTTTATCCGGCTGCCGAAGAACAAGATCGAGCTTTTCATGTGGTTGGAGTCCGACCGCTTCATGAGCCCCGTGTTCCGCGAGTTCTACTCCGAGAGGGACGTGGTGCGCGAGGAGCGCCGCAGGGGAGTCGATTCGACGCCGACCGGGCTGATCGAAGAGGACTTCCGGGCGATGTTCTGGAAGTCCGGCTCCTATCACTGGGACGTGATCGGTTGGCCGTCGGACCTGGGCAGCATAACGCGCGAGCAGGCAAACGCCTACTATGATACTTACTACGCGCCCAACAACCTAACGATGATCCTTGTGGGCGACTTGGATCCGGACAAGATGATAAAGATGGTCAGGAAGTACTTCGAGCGAATCCCTCGGGGCGCGACGGAGCCTCCGGACGTGGTCACTCTCGAAGAGGATCAATATGCCGAAAAGAGACTGATCGCCGAGGCCGAGACGAGCCCCACCGCGGAGATCTGGTATCACACCGTGGCATGGAAGCACCCGGACAGCTACCCTCTCGAGGTCTTGGCGGGGATCATGAACGGCAAGACCGGCCGGCTGTACAAGAAGCTCGTCGAGGAGAAGGGAATAGCCAAGAGCTCCGGCCGCGGGGGCATGGGCATGTTCGGGGGCTCGAACCTCGCGGTCAACGCTTCGCAGGAGTCCATGAAATACGCCGGGGCCTTCAAGATCAGCGCGGAAGGGGTCTCGGGCGTTCGTGCCGAGGAGCTGGAGCAGGCCGTCTACGAGGTCCTCCAAGACCTCAAGACGAACCCCGTATCCGAAGAGGAGCTCCAGAAGGTCAAGAACCAGTTGCGGGTGGAGAAGATCCGCTTCATGGACATCATGTCCGGCATCGGAATCCTGTTCTACCTCGGACAGAACGCCGCCCTGGGCGACTGGACAGAGGTCAACAACAACCCCGAGAAGTGCGACGCGGTGACGGCGGCCGACGTGCAGCGCGTGGCCAACGAGTACTTCGCGAAGGACCAGCGGAACGTAATGATCATAAACACCAAGGCGAATCCCGAGAAAGAGGGGGAGACGGCCGAGGATCCGAGATTCGTCCAAATGGTCGATATGATCAAGGCGATGGAGGATCCCGCCCAACTGGAACAGATGATGGGAATGGTCTCCTCGCAGTTGGACGAGGTCGAGGATCCGGAGCGCAGAGCGCGTATAGATAAGCTGCTGGAGATAGCCGGGGAGCGCTTGAAGGAGCTCAAAGCCGCGGAGAGCGACTAGCGCGTCTGTAAACAAAAGGAGAAGCGAATATGCGTACGTCTTTCATTTCCCTCTTCCGCCGTGCGGCGGCGGTGCTGACAATTGCGGCGGCCTCGTTGTTCGCGTCCCTGTCGCCTGCCTGGGCGGACAAGGTCGTCGATCATCCGGACAGGCTGAAGTTCGAGGAATTGAAATACACTCCGCCCGAGGCGGAGGACTACAGGCACGAGCTCGACTGCGGCGCGATCGCGTACGTGGCCGAGAACAAGGAAGTGCCCACGCTGCAAGTGATGGTCCTGGTCCGTACCGGGTCGATGTACGAGCCGGTGGAGAAGGCCGGGCTCGCCGACATGACGGGCTATCTCATGCGAAACGGCGGCGTGAAGGGGATGACGGCCGGCGAGCTGGATGAGAGACTCGCCTTCCTGGCCGGCGAGATCACGGTGGATGTCCGCGGCTCTCGGGGCTCGGCCGGACTGTTCTGCCTGTCGAAGGACGCGGACGAGGGCCTGGCGCTCTTTAACAGCGTCCTCCGGGAGCCGGTCTTCGACCAGGAGGCGCTCGACCGTTACCGCACCGACGTGCTGACCGAAATGGAGCAGCGCAACGCGAACATGCGCGACATAGAGAACCGCGAATGGCGGTTTCTCATGTACGGCGATCATCCCTGCACGATTCCATACAGAAAAACGGAGCAGTCGGTCAAGTCGATAACAGTGGATGACCTGGCGGCGTTCCATAAGAGGTACTTCTTCCCCGGAAACTTCATCTTCGCCGTCTCGGGCGATTTCGAGACGGCGGAAATGCTGGCCAAGTTGAACGACATGCTCGACGGGTGGCCCAGCCACGAGCTGGACCTGCCCTCGATCCCCGATCAGATCCCGGATCCTAAACCGGGCGTGTACATGATAGCCAAGGAGGACGTCAACCAATCACGCATCCGCGTCGGCCACTTGGGCGTAAAGCGGGGAGTCCCGGACGAGTACGCATTGATGGTGATGAACGACATTCTCGGCGGGGGCGGGTTCACGTCGCGGATAGTGCGCCGGGTGCGCTCGGACGAGGGACTGGCCTACAACGCGGGAAGCGCCTTCGAGCGGCCCGTCTTGTACCCGGGCACCTTCCAGGCGTGGTTCCAGACGAAGCACGCCACGGCGGCCTTCGGAACCGGGATCATCCTCGAGGAGATAAATCGCATCAGGACCGACAAGTGCGATGAGGAGATAGTCGATAACGCCAAGGCGAGCTTCATCAGCAACCTGGTGAACCCCTTCAGCAACAAGAACATGATGGTGAACACGTTCGCCGACGACGAATACACCGGCAGGGCGGAGGGCTACTGGCGGGGATACACGGACAACATGGAAGCGGTTACGCCGGATGACGTCCTGGCGGTCGCGCAGAAGTACTTGCACCCGGACAAGCTGGTCTTCCTGGTGGTGGGCGACCCGCAGGCGGTGCAGGAGGGATCGGAAGAGCACGAAGAGAGTTTCGCGGATTTCGGGCAGATAACGACGCTTCCGCTGCGCGATCCTATGACTCTCGATATGGAATGAGGTCACGGCGAGCGCAGGCCCGGGCAGCTATTCCCATCGAAGGACCTCGTCGTGACGGGCTTCCAGCGCATGGGGGTCCGTATGCCTTCCGCGATCGGCGATTGGCATGAGGGCTTCCGGGGGTCCGGTCCGCTCGATCAGCCCGTCCCGCATGACGGCGATGCGATCGGCCACGGTTTCCGCCTCGGCCAGGTCATGGGTCACAAAGACCGTCGTGGTCCCGATCCTGCCGTGAAGACGCCTCAGCTCCGTTCTCAAGAACGCGCTCGTGCGCGAATCCAGGCTGTTGAAGGGCTCATCCAGAAGCAGGATCTTCGGGCGGGAGGCGAGGGCCCTGGCCAGGGCGACCCGCTGCTTCTCGCCGCCGCTGAGTCTTGCGGGGTACCTCGATCGAAGGTGTGAGATCCGCATTAGATCCAGGAGCTCGGCGACGCGCTCCTCCCGCCGGGGCCTGGGCCAGCCCATCGCGCGAACCCCGTAGGCTATGTTGGAAGCAACGTCGAGGTGAGGGAAAAGGACGAGGTCCTGGAACACGTAGCCTACGCTTCTTTCCCGCGCCGGCAGGGAGTCCACCGGGGTCCCGTCGAACAGCACGCTTCCTTCGTAGTCCACCAGGCCGGCGACGACGTTGAGAAGGGTCGTCTTGCCCGCGCCGTTGGGCCCCACCAGCACGAGCAGCTCTCCCGGGCGTACACGCAGGCTCATCCCGCGGCAGGCGAAGTTGCGTATGTCTCGCAGCTCCAGCTCGCGCATTTTACCTCCACCTCTCCGTCACCCTGCGCTCGAGGGCTATGAAGGTCCTCTCGAAGCACAAGCACATCACCGACAGCACCATCAGGCAAGCGATGATCGTGTCCACGCGGATCAAGCTCTCCGATCTCATCAGTAGAGCTCCGATCCCCGTCGGAATGGCCACCATCTCGGCGGCGATGATGACCCGCCAGGCCATTCCGGCCTCCAGCCTCAGCCCGGTGAAGATGTCGGGCAGTGCCAGGGGGAAGACGACGGTCGCCAGGATACGCGGCTCCGACGAGCCGAGCGATCGCGCCGCCCTGACGTACCTGGGATCAACGTTCTCGATGCCGGTCGCCGTGGTATAGCATATGGGAAAGAACGAGCATATCACGATGATCGCGACCGGCAGAGCCTCGTTGATACCGATCCAGATCATGAGAAGCGGCAGCCATCCCAGGGCCGGTATCGGATAGAGGAGGCTGATTATGGGCCCCAGCGCGTTGCCTATCTGTCTCTTCCATCCCATCGCGGTGCCGACCAGGATTCCGGCGACGGCCCCCGCGACGAAACCGAGAAGGACCCGCCGCAGGCTGGGCAGGAAGTTCCGGGCCAACACGCCGGTAACCGCGAGGTCGTAGAGCTCCCTTACGATATCCGAGAACGGGGGGAACAGTGCGTCGCCCGGCACCAGATCGAGCCGGGCTACAAGCTCCCAAGCCGCCAGGGCGATCGCGACCGGAATCACGCCTCTCAGGCCGCCGTATCCGCGCCTCCCCGAGCTCATCGCATGAACCTCATGTCCAGTATCTCCTCGGCGGGAAAAGGCTCGTCGATGTAACCGAGGCCCGCCGCGTAGTCGATCACCTCCTGCACGTCCTTCGGCGAGATGGCCGTCGAGTATTCGAGACGGCTCATCGACCGCAGGATCGTCTCGGGGCTCATTTCCAGCTCGGCGGTAAGCGCGGAAACGCCCGAGGGCGGAAGTGCGTTACCAGTGAGCGAGAGCGCCTCGGCCAGGATGCCGGCTGCCTCCTCCGGGTGATCGTTTATCCAGCGCGTGGCGGCCTCGTTGACGGCGACCAGCTTCCGGACCGTTTCAGGGCTCTCTCTTATCAGGCCCTCCTTGACCACCACAACGCTGCCCTGCATACCGGGCCACACGTCCTGCGCTGTAAGGAGCATCGTGAACCCCAGATCCTCCGCCATGCCGGCCCATTGCTCGGGCAGGAAGGCCGCGTCGAGCTGCCCGTTCTTGATCGCCATGAGCAGCTTGGGCGGGCTCATCCGTCGCACCTTGCTCAACATCCGCTCGCGGTCGAGCCGGTGCGCTTCCATGGCGCGGTTCATCAAGAAGTCGACGGTGCCTCCCTCGCGCACGCAGCCTATCCTGACCCCTTCGCGGAGAAGGTGTTCGACCCTCCCGACGACGTGGGGATCGGCAACGAGCGCGTACCCGTACTTGTGGGTGCCGGCGACGATCTTGATGGGGACGCCCGCGTTTGCGTAGGCGTTGATTGCCGGAACCAGACACATGTACGCCACCTGGATGTCGTTTCGGGCCAGCGCCGAGGCCAGCGCCATGCCCGTCACGTAGCTCGTGTAGGATGACAGGTTCAGTCCCTGGTCCTCGTACCATCCCTTGTACTGGGCCACGTAGGCCGATGCGGCGTGGTCCATGAACTCCACGGCCATGCCGGTGGAGCCGCCCGCGTGCGGGTCGTCGCGGGAAAAGATGACTCCTGAGGCGACGACTGCGGCGGCGAGCACCGTCAATGACCCGATTGCCGCCGCGGTTCTGCGTTTTGCCATTCAATGACTCCTTCCGGGACCAAGTCCGGTATCAGTAGTCGTAGCTCATCTGCATGAAACCCCAATGGGCCGGGTCGTCCGAGCCGGTGTTGCGGGCGGTGTCGCCGGGGACGAAGACTCCGTATCCCACCTGGAGCCGCGTGTATCTCGTCGCCTTGATTCCCGCTACGAGGTCCACCTCGTGGCCCACCACTTTGCCCGAGGCCCCGCCGGGATCGTGCGCCTGCCGTTTCCCGTTCGCGTAGTACCAGGCGTCGCGCTCTTCCGCGAGAGCGAACAGGTGATAGTCGAGGGCGACTTTGACCGTCTTCAGCGCTTTGCCTGAGAGCGCGAGCTGGAGGTCGTGCAGGTTCGCCCAAGCGAACAAGTTCATCCTGCCGTAGTACTTGTCCACGGCCCCGAACACCCCGTCGAAGGTCCTGGCGGTGCCGTCGTCGAGGTTCGGATCGCCCGAGCCATAGGCGTAGTGCAGCCCGATCCTGGGCTCGCCATAGACGCCGGCCGTGTACCCGAGCACGGCGTAGGCGCCCAGTGCGCTCACCTTCTTGTCGCCCCACCGCCCGAGCTGAGGGATCAGGCCCACGCCGAGGTCGATCCCGCCGCCGGGCGCTCCCTCCAGCGAGACGCCGGGCGAGTGCCGATGAAAAGACTCCGAGGCGGCCCGGTCGTCGCCGGAGGGGAAGTTGTTCATGCGCAGAAAGTAAAAGCCATGGAGGTTGAAAGTTCTCACGCGGAAGGTGGAGAAGAGCCCGAGGACGTCATAGTCGAAGTGTCGATGATCGAATCCCGTGGGGTCGTACTTGACCCGGAAGGAGTAGAAGATATCCGCGCCCGCCGAGGCCGATCTCCAGGTCAGCCTGATCGCGTCCCACGCATAGCGCCCCACGTTTCCCCATTCGCCGGGGCCCATGAGACGGTTGTCCGTGAACGCGATCGATTGCCTTCCGACCTTGATTCCAATGGGCGCTCCGGCTATGCCGGTCCATTCCAGATGGGCCTGTCGCAGGTCCAGGTGATTCTCGTAAGGGGACCCGGACTGAAAATCGGAGTGCGAGAAGTCGCATCCCACCTCGCGCGCGTCCTGGGCTTGCGCGAAGAATCGAAGCTGGTGCGAAAAGCGCAGACCCAGCTCGAGGCGCGCTCTTTCGAGCAAGATCTCGTCGCAGGAACGGTCGCCATATCGCTTGATGTTGAAGTTGTGCTGAATCTCTCCGCGAAGCCTCAGGCCCGCGTTTAGAGTCAACCTGAACGGGCCCACCGGGATCGCCACCCCCCCGCCCCGTATGCCGGCCTCGTCCACGGGTTCTTCGTCCCTGTCGTAGGCCGGTCGAGCGCGGGCGGTCTCGCCGGATGCCGAATTCTTTATAATCGATGGCGGTTCGCCCGCGTGGGCTGTGCCGCCCGCGGTCAACGCGATCGACCAGATGGTGTAGACGACTACGCACCTGATGTGAAAGCCCACTCCGCCCCTCATCCGCTGATCCTCCTCCACCACACTGGCCAGCGCCCTCAAAGCCCGCCGGGCTCGCCGGCGCCGGCCGCCTCGGCGCGGTCCTCTTCTTCATCCGCCGACTTACAACGGGCGCACCTGCCGTAGACAACAAGCTGCTTTCCGAAGATCTCCGCCCCCTCCGGCTCCTTGACCCAGGGCAGCGGCTGCTCGGGCAAGCAGGACATCTCGTTGCACTCCAGGCACATGAAGTGAATGTGATTGCCGCCGCACTTTCCCGAGTTGGCGTGGTGGCTGCGGAACCTCCACACTCCGTCGATCCCCCGGACGCGATGGAGCAGGCCCGCCTTCCTGAGAGTGGTGAGCGTCCGATACAAGGTGACTCTCTCGAGAGAGCCGGTCTCCGGGTGCCCGGCGATCTCCTGGTGCGAAAGTGGGCGATCGGCCCGGCTGAGCACCTGGAGCACGATCTTCCGTGCCTTGGTGTTGCGAAGGCCCGCGGAGTGCAGTAACTGGCTTGGCAGCATGTGACTGTCCCCCAAACGGCAGAAGTGTCAACAGAGCAATAGGATAGGCCTACCTGCAACGCAGTTGCAAGTACAATCTCGCCTGGACTGAATCCAGCGACCTATTGTATTTGTTCTGAAGGGATTGCGCCCAGTGAACATGCGCTCCCGGCCGGTCGACCGGGCAGGCATGGGCCCTCGGCGCGCACGGGCCTAGGGCCGGTGGCATGAAGCCGCTCGCTCGATCTATGTACGGGCTTTGTCAGGACGACTCTACCGAGGCTTGAAACCGTCGCGCCCGGTTGGATTCCGCGCCTCCCGAACGTGATCCGGCGGTTGCCCGAAATCACTTTGCTCACTGTCTGCGCGTGTGCGAAGGTGGTGTAGTTTGAACGTAACCTTCTTAGGGGGATCAGCATGAGCGTATGGCCTGGGACGGAGTATCCGCTGGGAGCTGTATACGACGGTTCGGGGACCAATTTCTCCATCTTCTCCGAGGTCGCCGAGCGCGTCGAGCTATGCCTTTTCGACGATGACGGCAAAGAGACCCGCATAGACCTTCCCGAGGTGACCGGCCACTGCTGGCACGGCTATCTTCCGACCGTGGAGCCGGGCCAGCATTACGGCTATCGCGTCCACGGGCCTTGGGATCCCGCCGGGGGCCGGCTGTGCAACCCCTCCAAGCTACTGCTCGACCCCTACGCGAAAGCCATCGACGGAAGGGTCGAGTGGAACGAGGCCGTCTTCCCTTGTCAAGTCGGCGGCGATCCCGATTCAAGAAACGATGACGACAGCGCCGCTTTCATGCCCCGGTGCGTGATTCGCCAGCCGCATTTCGACTGGAGCGGAGACCGGCGCCTTCGGATTCCCTGGCACGAGACCGTGATCTACGAGACTCACGTCAAAGGCCTCACCGCGGCACACCCCGAGGTCCCGCCCGAGCTGCGGGGCACCTACGCGGGGCTCGCCCAGCCGGCCGTTATAGAATATCTCAAGGGCCTCGGTGTGACGGCCGTGGAGCTCATGCCGATCCATTATTTCATACACGACAAGCATCTTCTGGACAGGGGGCTGCGAAACTACTGGGGGTACAACTCCATATGCTACTTCGCTCCGCACAGCGAGTACTCTTCCGACAAGCGCCCCGGCGCGGCGGTCGGCGAGTTCAGGCAGATGGTGAAGACGCTGCACCAGGCCGGCATAGAGGTCATCCTGGACGTCGTTTACAACCACACGGCGGAGGGGAATCATCTGGGCCCTATGCTTTCCTTCAAGGGGATCGACAACGCCTACTATTATCGTCTCGCGGAAGACCAGCGGCACTACATCGACTACACCGGCACGGGAAACAGCCTGAACATGCGCAACCCCCACGTGCTTCAGCTCATCATGGACTCGCTGCGGTACTGGGTGCTCGAGATGCACGTTGACGGCTTCCGCTTCGACCTGGCGGCGGCCTTGGCCCGAGAGCTGCACGACGTGGACCGCCTCTCCGCCTTCTTCGACATCATCCAGCAGGACCCGGTCATCAACGAGGTGAAGCTCATCGCCGAGCCCTGGGACGTCGGCGAGGGCGGTTACCAGGTTGGCAACTTCCCCCCGGTGTGGACGGAGTGGAACGGCAAGTACAGGGATTGCGTGCGCGACTTCTGGCGCGGAGAGGACCAGACTCTGGGAGAGCTCGCCTACCGCGTAACCGGGAGCTCGGACCTCTACGAGTACTCGACCCGGCTGCCCAACGCCAGCATAAACTTCATTACGGCCCATGACGGGTTCACATTGCGCGACCTCGTCTCATACAACGAGAAACACAACGAGGCCAACGGCGAGGGGAACCGCGACGGCGAGGACCACAACCGGTCCTGGAACTGCGGCGTTGAGGGCCCCACCGACGACCCGCGCGTGCTGCGGCTGCGTGAGCGCCAGAAGCGCAACTTCCTGACCACGCTCCTTCTCTCGCAAGGGGTGCCCATGCTGCTCGGCGGCGACGAGATCGGGCGCACCCAGCATGGGAACAACAACGCCTATTGCCAGGACAGCGAGCTCTCGTGGTACGGCTGGGAGAACGTCGACGAGGAGCTGCTCGAGTTCTGCCGGAGGCTCATCCGATACCGCCACGACCACCCGGTGTTCCGGCGCAGGGGGTGGTTCCTGGGGCGGCCGATCCACGGCAGCGAGATAAAGGACATCGCCTGGTTCACCGCTCAGGGCGAGCAGATGGCGGAGGAGCACTGGGGCCGCGGGTACGCGAAGTCCCTGGGGGTCTTCTTGAACGGCTCGGGCATCCCGAATCCCAATCCGCGCGGCATGCCGGTCGCTGACGAGAACTTCTACTTGATCTTCAACGCCCATTACAAATCGATGGCTTTCACCCTCCCCCGCGACTACTGGGGCAAGCGATGGGTCATGGAGCTCGATACGGACACCGGTTGGTTGGAGCAGCAGAAATACTTCAACGCGGGCGACAGGGTAAGCGTGGAGTCCCGCTCGCTCGTGGTGCTTCGCAATGCAACCTGATCCGATAGCCGCCTACCGATTGCAGTTGCGACCGGGCTTCGGCTTCGAGCGGGCCGCGGAGTTGACCGACTATCTGGCCGAGCTCGGGGTGAGCCACCTGTACGCCTCCCCTTACCTGCAGGCGGCGGCCGGGAGCACGCACGGCTACGACGTCGTTGACCCGAGAAGGGTGAACGAGGAGCTCGGCGGCGCCGAAGCGCACGAAGCCATGTGCGAAAAGCTGCGTGCGTCCGGACTCGGCCAGATGATCGACATGGTGCCGAACCACATGGCGATCGCGGGCAGGCAGAACCCCTGGTGGTGGGATGTCCTGGAGAACGGCCCCTCCAGCCGCTACGCGACCTATTTCGACGTCGACTGGGAGGCCTCCGAGGAGCGCTGGCCCAACAAGGTGCTCCTGCCCGTTCTCGGGGACCACTACGGGCGCGTCCTGGAGGGCGGAGAGCTCAAGCTGACTCACAGCCAGGGCGTGTTCGCGCTTCATTACTACGAGCACGTCTTTCCGGTGGACCCCTCGAGCCTGGCGGAGCTTCTGAGCAGAGCCGCCGAGTCGTGCGGGTCGGAGCTTCTGGCCTTCCTCTCGGAGAGCCACGCCCGCCTTCCCAGGCCTGCCATTACCGCGCGCCAGGCCGTGGAACGACGAGACCGCGACAAAGCGGTGCTCGTGGGCTTGCTGGCCGAGCTCTGCCGCGATCAGCCCGAGGTGTGCGCGGCCATGGACGCCGAGGTCGAGAGGCTGAACCGTGACCCGGACGATTTGGACTCGCTGATCGACCGGCAGAACTACAGGCTCGCCCTGTGGCGCACCGCCAGCAGGGACCTGGGATACCGCAGGTTTTTCGATATTCACGACTTGGCGGGCCTGAGGGTGGAGGACATAGGCGTCTTCAGGGCCGTCCACGCCCTGCCCCTCGCCTGGGTGCGAAAGGGCTGGGTGCAGGGGCTTCGCATCGATCATCCGGACGGGCTGCGCGACCCGACGGAGTACTTCCATCGACTGAGGGACGCATGCCCCGACGCGTGGATAATAGCCGAGAAGATCCTCGAACCAGCCGAGAAGCTCCGGGCTGACTGGCCCGTGGAGGGGACCACGGGTTACGACTTCCTGAACCTGGTCGGCGGTCTCTTCGTGGATCCGGCGGGGGAGGGGGAGCTGACTCGCGTCTACGAAGAGTTCACCGGGGAGCCGACGGACTTCGAGGTCCTGGTCCGCGAGTGCAAGCGTCATGTGCTGGCCGAGCTCCTCGGGAGCGAGCTGAATCGTCTCACGAGTCTCTTCGTGAGCATATGCGAGCGACACCGGAGGCACCGTGACTACACGCGGTACGACCTGCGCGAAGCCCTTTCCGAAACGGTGGCCTGCTTTCCCGTATACCGATCCTATGTCAGACCCCCCGACGGCGCCGTGAGCCCGGATGACGAGGCACGCATCACGCAGGCGATGGAGCTCGCCATGGCGGAGCGGAGCGATATCGATTCCGAGCTATTTCTCTTCCTGAGGAATATCTTGCTCCTGCGGGTGCCGGGGCCTCCGGAGGGCGAGCTCGCGATGCGCTTCCAACAGTTGACCGCCGCCGCGATGGCCAAGGGCGTCGAGGATACAGCGTTCTATCGCTTCAACCGCATGGTCTCGCTGAACGAGGTGGGCGGAGACCCGGGTCGCTTTGGGATCCGCCCGGAGCAATTCCACGAAACTTGCGCCGCCGCGCTCGCCGAGCGGCCGCTGTCGCTCCTCGCGTCGACGAGCCATGACACGAAGCGCGGCGAGGACGTCCGCGCGCGGCTGGCACTCCTGTCGGAGATCCCCGCGCGCTGGGCCGATTGCGTGCGCCGCTGGGCCGCTCGCAACGAGCGCCACAGGCGAGGGGGCCGTCCGGATCGAAACGCGGAATATCTTCTCTACCAGACTCTCGTGGGCGCCTGGCCCATCGAGGTGGAGCGGGTCGCGGCCTACATGGAAAAGGCGGCCCGCGAGGCCAAGGCGCACACATCATGGACTAAGCAGGACGACGCGTACGAGCGCGTGCTCAGCGATTTCATCGCTCTTGTGATGGGCGATGGGGTTTTTCGCGCCGACCTCGAGAGCCTGGTGGCGGATCTGGCGGCGCCGGGGCGGGTCAACAGTCTCGCGCAGACCCTTATAAAGCTCACCGCCCCCGGGGTCCCCGACATATACCAAGGCGCCGAGCTTTGGGACATGAGCCTCGTGGATCCGGACAACAGAAGGCCGGTCGATTTCGCCGCTTGCAGGCGCCTTCTCGCTGAGACGCCGGGTCTTTCCCCGGAGGAGGTCCTGGCCAGGTCCGACGAGGGCGTCCCCAAGCTCTGGGTGATCAGCAGGGCCCTCCGCCTGCGCCGCGAAAGGCCCGAGCTCTTCGGTCCGGAGGGCGGCTACCGGCCCCTGCCGGCTCGGGGCTCCAAGGCTGAAAACGCGCTGGCCTTCGCCAGGGGAGACGGAGCGGTGACTATAACTCCGAGGTTGGTAATGGGGCTGGACGGCGACTGGGCCGACACCGCGCTGGAAGTGCCCCCGGGGCGGTGGCGGGACGTCATGACCGGCGGGGAATGGGACGGAGGGGAGACGCCGCTCAGGGAGCTGCTGGCTCGCTTTCCCGTGGCGCTGTTGGCGCGGGAGGAATGACGGAGATGACGCAGATAAAGGTCTGGGCCCCCGGGGCCCGGAAGGTGGAGCTGGAGAGCGGCGGCCGGCTCCTGAGTATGAGCGAGACCGCGGGCGGATGGTGGACCGTGGGAGCGCCGTTTGTCGAGGACGGAGTCGACTACGCCTTCCGAATCGACGAGAGAGGACCGTTTCCGGATCCGCGCTCGCAGTGGCAACCTCACGGCGTGCACGGGCCGTCGCGGTGGGTCGACCACTCGCGTTTCTCGTGGACGGATGCCGTACGCCGGCAGCCCCCGCTGGGATCCGCTCTGATCTACGAGCTGCACGTGGGCACCTTCACTCCGGGGGGCACGTTCGATGCGGCGATCGAGCGTCTCGCTCATCTGGTGGACCTGGGCGTAACGCATGTGGAGCTCATGCCGGTCGCCGAGTTTCCCGGAAGGCGCGGCTGGGGATACGACGGCGTCGATCTGTACGCTCCGCACAGCGCATACGGAGGCCCGGAAGGGCTCAAGCGACTCGTGAACGCCTGCCACGAGCTCGGGCTGGCGGTCGTTCTCGACGTGGTCTACAACCACCTCGGCCCGTCCGGGAACTATCTCGGCCGGTTCGGGCCCTACTTCACCGACAGGTACAGGACCCCGTGGGGCGAGGCGGTCAACCTGGACGGCCCCGACAGCGACGAGGTCCGGCGGTTCCTCATAGACAACGCGTTGATGTGGCTTAGGGAATATCACATGGACGGGCTGCGAATCGACGCCGTTCACGCCATAGTGGACACCTCGGCCGTTCACCTTCTCGAAGAGCTCGCCGTCGAGGTGGACAAGCTGGCTGTCGAACAAGGCCTGCAGCCTGCGCTGATAGCTGAAAGCGATCTCAATGACCCGAGGGTCATTCGGGCGCGGGAGGTGGGCGGATACGGAATCGACGCGCAGTGGAACGAGGACTTCCATCACGCGCTCCACGCGATCCTCACGGGCGAGGATCAGGGGTACTACCGAGACTTCGGAAGGCTCGGCGATCTCGCGGACGTCCTGACGCGGGGATTCACCTACGACGGCCGCTACTCGGTGTATCGCCGCCGCCGCCACGGAAGGCCCGCAACGGGTCTGTCCGGCCATCGTTTCGTAGGCTGTCTCCAGAACCACGATCAAGTGGGCAATCGCGCCAAGGGTGAGCGCGCGAGTCACCTGATCTCGAAGGGGCGCCTGAAGATAGGGGCGGCTCTCGTGTTGACGTCGCCCTTTGCGCCGATGCTGTTCCAGGGAGAGGAATGGGGCGCCTCGACCCCGTTTCTGTACTTCACCGATCATCAGGACCCCGAGCTGGCGGAGGCCGTCAAGAGTGGGCGCCGGAAGGAGTTCGCCGCCTTCGGGTGGAGGCCGGAGGAGATACCCGACCCTCAAGCGGAGCAGACGTTCCAAAGGTCCGCGCTCGACTGGGACGAGCCCGGGCGGCCCGACCACGCCGAGATGCTCGAATGGCATCGATCGCTCATAAGACTCCGCCGCCGGCTACCGGACCTGACGGATGGAGATCTGAGCCGGACAGGCGTAAGCTTAGATGAGAAAAGCGGCTGGTTGGTAATGAGGCGGGGGTCCGTGCTTATTGCCTGCAACTTCGCGGGCGAAGAGCAACGAGTTCCCTGCTCCGAGCCCACGAGCATGGAGATAGCTCTCTCCTCGAATGGAAGCGCCAGGCTCGAGGGCGACGCCGTGCTGCTGCCGGGAGAGACGGTGGCGATACTTGCCGGGACCGAAGGCGCTGTCGGGCTCTAGGATCATTTCTGAGCACGTGCCGGGGCCCGCCCCGCGGCTGCCGCGCCCGCCCCTGGCCACGGACGGCGTTCCACTCAGTCGGAGATCGGGCGGATTGAGTCGCGGCCTGAGCCGATTCTTCTCTCGCGTCCCACGAATGTGAGGGCCACGCCGCCCAGGATGATGGGCCCGGACAGGGCAAGCCGCAGCGAGATCGACTCTCCCAGAAACACGATGCCGCCTATCGCGGCGATTACCGGGACCGTCAGCTGCATGCAAGCCGCGCGCGTGGCCGAGATGCGGCGCAGAGTGGCGTACCAGAGGACGTATCCCGCGCCTGAGGCGAGAGCCCCGGACGCTGCCGCGAGCATTACCCCGCCGCTCGACAGGCGAACGCCCTCACACGAGACGGCGGCCACTGCGAGCACCATCGGTACTGATCGGAAGAAGTTGCCGGCCGTCATTCCCAGAGGGTCCCCCGAGCCGCGTCCGCGCAGCGAGTAGGCGCCCCAGGCGACGCCGGCCGCCGCCATCATCGTCGATCCAGCCATGGACGGAGCAGTCAGCCCCGGCGACAGCAGGACCAGCAGCCCCGCAAGCGCCGTCCCCAAACCCAACCAGTGCAAAGGCCGAGGTCGCTCGCCCCGCGCGAGGCCCGACAGGATCATGGTGACCTGAACCGCGGCGAACAGGATCAGGGCGCCCGCGGCCACGTCCAGGCGGAGGTACGCGAAGGAGAACATGACGGCGTACAGAAAAAGAGCGGCGGCGGAAGTCCAGCTGCCTTTGGATCGCGTCTCGCGCGTTCTCCCCAGTGTAAGTGTGATAAACGCGAGCATGACGGCGCCGGAGGTCAGCCGAACCGCGGTGAAGCCGGCGGGATCGATGTCCTGCCGGCCCAGTGCCAGGCGGCAAAGGATGGAATTCGCGGCGAACGCCGTCACCGCGAGCACGGCGGTGGAGATCAGTAGCAACTTGGATGGACGCTCCGATGACATTTGAGGGCATTATATAAGACGGCGCACGATTATCCCACATGGAATCCTGTTGTCGCGAAGCCGTGCGGGTTCATCCCCCTGGGCTACTTCCCGGAGACCCGTGGCGATCAGAGGGGAGATTATGAGGTCATGGTCCTCGCAGAGCCCTACGAGCGCATTCGGGAGGAAATCCAGACCCTGAGGTCCGAGTCACGCCGTGCGAAGCTACTGCATGATGACCAGGGAAGAGGTCGCGCAGGCGACCGGCCCCGGCCTGGAAGAGGCCGGCATGGCGAAGGAGCGTGAGTTCAGCGAGACGGTCGTGGAAGCGGATACCCCTTCCACCACCCCTTTCGGTGTCCATTGCCAACACGGCGGGGCTCGCGTATGATCTTTCCGTCCCCGCCGGGACCTGCCTTCGGGCGCCGAGGGCCGGGATTCGCTCGCCGGCGGTTCTTCCAGGGCGGACCGGAGGCGCCGATGCGGGGGGCGACCAGGCGGCCGAGCAGCTATGAGCCCGCGGTAGGGCGAGGGTTTAACTGAGGGGTGGTGACAATGGAAGATAGACTGGACACTGTGCTTGTGGGCGAGATCATGATCCCCTTGGATGACTATCCTCACATCTACGAGTGGAACACACTGAGACAGGCGATAGAGGAGATGGAGAAATGCGGGCTCGATGTGCGCGGGCGCCAGTCCCTCCCGCGGATGCTCCTGATTTTCAATAAGGAGGAGAAATTGACCGGCCTTCTCCGCAGAAGGGACATCCTGAGGGGAATCGAGCCCGAGTTCCTGGTCAGCAAGCCCTTGGCCTACAGGAAGAAGCTCTTCGACATAGAGGTGGATCCGAATCTTTCGGAGCTTTCGTTCGACCGACTGATCAAGGGCATGAGGGAACGGGCCGAGAGGCCGGTCAGCGACGTGATGCGGCCGGTCAACGTCACCATCAGCCACAACGAGCACATAATGAAGGCGATTTACGAGATGGTGGATGGGAACATGAGCCTGCTGCCCGTGCTCGAAGACGGGCGGGTCGTGGGGGTCCTCCGTTCGGTGGATATCTTCCAGGAGGTGAGCAGGTTCCTATTACAAAGTGACTAGCGGTCCCAGGGCAAACACGGTTGCCGCACGGCCGGCATCGGATAAGAGAAACGACGAGATATGGAAGAAAAGCGGGACAGAAGCAAAGAAGGCGACGGGGAAGCGCACCGCACGGAAGGGCCGTTTAAAAGGGTCTCCAAGCAAGTCAACTGTTCGAAGTTCACATTCGCCTGGCTCGGAATAGCGCTGTTCTGCGGCGTTTACTTCGCCCCGCCGTTCGCCGACGCGGTGGACCCCCAGAACAAGGCCTTTGCATTGACGCAGGAAGGCAAGGCGGCGATCGCCCTGTTTCTGCTGGCCGCGACCTGGTGGGTCTTCGAGGTGGTGCCCATCGGCATAACCAGTATCGCCATCGCGGTCATTCAAGCCATGTTCCTGATCCGGGAGCCCAGGGCGGCCTTCACGGATTTCATGGACCCGTCGGTGTGGTTCATTATCGGCTCGCTGGTGATAGGGCTGGTCTTCACGAAGACCGGACTTACCAGGCGCATGGCGTACAAGATGCTCGGTCTGGTCGGCGAGCGAACCAGCATGATCTACCTCGGGTGCTTCGTCATGACGGCGGCCCTGACGCTGATCATGGCGCACACCGCGGTGGCGGCCACCGTCTTCCCTCTGCTAATGGCCGTGAACGCCCTGTACGACGACTCCGGGATGCCCAGCCGGTTCGGGAAGGGGCTGTTCATCGGCATGGCCTTCGTGGCCGGCGCGGGGAGCATCATCACCCTCTTGGGGGCGGCCAGGGGGGCCGTCGCCATCGGCTTCTTCAGGGAGATAGTGGGCAGGGAAGTCAGTTTCTTCGAGCTCACCTATTACATGCTCCCCATAGGCGCCGTGATGGTGGGGTTGCTGTGGCTGCTCATCATGGGCATCTATCGCCCGGAGCGAAAGACGATCCCCGGCCTGCGGGAAAGGACGAGACAACTCTACGCGAGGCAGGGCCCGATAAAGTCCAGCGAGGTCGTGACCTTGTTGATAGTGTTTTGCGCTATCGGCCTGCTCGGGCTGCGCTCATTCGTTCCCGCCCTCGAGTTCCTCGACAAGAGCGCCGTAATCCTGAGCGCCACGGTTCTCTTTTTTCTCTTTCGCATACTCACCCTCGAGGACCTGGAGAAGGTATCGTGGAACATCGTGCTGCTTTTCGGGGGCGCCATGAGCATCGGCTTCTGCCTGTGGCAGACCGGAGCCGCCGAGTGGCTGGCCATTCAGTGGCTTGGGCTCTTCCAGGATTCACATTGGTTCATCTTCGTCATGGGTATCGCCTTCTTCGTCATGATGATGACCAACTTCATCATGAACGTGGCCGCCATCGCCATCTCCATGCCGGTAGCCCTGGTCATAGCGCCGTACCTGGGAGTGACCCCCGAGGTGATCATATTCGCCTCGCTGGCGACGGCCGGCATGCCCTTCCTCATGCTGGTGGGCGCGGCGCCGAACGCCATCGCCTACGAGTCCAAGCAGTTCTCGACCTCCGAGTTCTTCCTGGCCGGTCTTCCCGCCAGCATTATCCTGCTGGTCGTTCTGGGCGTCTTCGTGCTGCTCATATGGCCGCTCATGGGGATGCCCGTTCTCTTGCCCTGATGTGCTAAGATGGCCTGAAGACAGACCTTGGACGCGTGAGGGCGATCTTCGGCCAGGGGGAAGGAGAATCCATCATGGCCTCGAACCGCGGTACGGTGCTATATCTCAAATCCGACCGCATGGGACACGGCGACGAGGAGCTGGGCCGGACGCTGCTCAAGGCTTTCCTGAGCACTGTGTTGGCGTCCGAGCGCAAGATCGATCTGGTCGTTTGCGTGAACTCGGCCATACGTCTCACCACGGAAGGATCGCCGGTCGTCGAAGAGCTGCGCGACCTGGAGGGACAAGGGACCGAGATATTGTCCTGCGGTACCTGCCTGAGGTTCCACCAGCTCGAGGGCAAAGTGGTGATAGGGCGGATCGGGGACATGGCCGGAACGGTCGGGGCGCTCTTCGAGGCGGAAAAGGTGATCGCCCCGTAGACGCGGGCTGTTTTCGAACGTGCGCGCTCGGCGGTCTTGAGTCAGTGTAACGCGCGAGGGAAAGGGATGGGGATAATGAATCCTTCGATCTTCAGGGAGTACGATATTCGGGGAATCGTCGGGAAGGACTTCAACCTCGATCACGTTGAGATGATAGGGCGCGGCTTCGCGACCTTTCTCGCCGGCCACCGCGGGACTAAATGCGTGGTGGGGCGGGATTGCCGCCTGAGCTCGCCCGGGGTCCGCGATGCCCTGGTCAGGGGCCTTACCCAGGGCGGCGCCGACGTCATAGACGTGGGACTTTGCCCCACGCCTGTTCTCTACTATGCGTCGAGGAGCCTGGAGGCGGACGGCGCCGTCATGATCACGGCCAGTCACAACCCGCCGGACTACAACGGTTTCAAGATGTGCCTGGGCACGGACACGCTTTTCGGAGCGCAGATCCAGGAGCTCAGAAAGGTCATCGAGGCCGGGGATTTCTCGTCCGGAGATGGATCGATCGAGGAGCGCGACGTCCTTCCCGGGTACTGCGACCGCATTCTGAAGGACATAAAGCTCGATCGTCCCGTCAAGCTGGCGGTTGACGCCGGAAACGGCACCGGGGGCCTGGCCGCGGGCCCGGTGCTCAAGAGGCTGAACTGCGTTCCGGTGGAGCTTTTCATGGAGCCGGACGGGAGCTTCCCCAACCACGAGCCGGACCCGACGGTGCCGGACAATCTGCGCGTCCTTTCGCGGACCGTCGTCGACCAGGGGCTGGATCTGGGAATCGCCTTCGACGGGGACGCCGACCGCCTGGGGGTGGTCGACGAAGGCGGGCGAATCCTCTACGGCGACATGCTGATGGTCGTCTTCGCCCGCGATATTCTGAAGGACAACCCGGGAGGCAAGTTCATCGGAGAGGTGAAGTGCTCTCAAGTGATGTACGACGACATCCGGGCGCGCGGAGGCGTGCCCATCATGTGGAAGACGGGTCACTCCCTGATAAAGCAAAAGCTCAAGGAGGAAGACGCTCTTCTCGCCGGTGAGATGAGCGGGCACTTCTTCTTCAGCCACAGATACTTCGGGTTCGATGACGCCATCTATGCGGCCTGTCGGCTTCTGGAGATCTTGTCCAGGGAGGCGCGGCCGCTCTCCGCCTATCTGTCGGATCTCCCCGCCACCGTCAACACGCCGGAGATTCGCGTGGACTGCCCCGAGGAATTGAAGTTCCCCCTCGTCAAGAGGGTGAAGGAGAAACTGTCGGCCGGCCATGAGGTCATCGATATCGACGGCGTCAGGGTGGTATTCCCGGACGGGTGGGGCCTGGTGAGGGCCTCGAACACGAGCCCGGTGATAGTGCTGCGCTTCGAAGCGCGGACGGATGAGCGTCTTCGGGAGATAAGAACCATGGTCGAACGCGCCGTTGACGAGTCCAGGTCCGAGCTGTAGCACGGGATGTGACCGCACGGGGACCAGGTCGGCCCTCGGGTTCGCGCGGTCCGTTTCACGTTTTAGTCGAACGAGGTGAGCTATGAGAGCTGCGGAAGACAATCTCGTCGTCTTCATAATGGCGGGAGGAGTGGGAACACGGTTCTGGCCGCTCAGCACGCGCGAGAGACCAAAGCAGTTCATCCGGCTCTTCGACGACGAGAGCCTGTTACAGAAGAGCTACCGTCGCGTGGCGGGGATGGTGTCCGGCGAGCGGGTATTCGTGCTGACAAACGCCGGCTTCGCGCACCTGGTCAAGGAGCAACTCCCCGATCTGCCCGACGGGAATATAATAGGAGAGCCCGAGAGAAAGGACACCGCCGCCGCCGTCTGCCTCGGCGCTATGATGGCCAAGAAGCGCTTCGGCGACCCGGTCATGGTCGTCTTGACGGCCGATCACTTGATAGAGCCGGTGGACGTTTTTCAGCGAACGGTGATCTCGGCGGCGACGGAGGCCAGAAAGACGGGGGCGCTCTACACTTTCGGCATAAGGCCCACCTATCCGGCCTCGGGATACGGCTACCTGGAGATCGGCGACAGGATAGCCGAGGACGAGGGCGTGGAGCACTTCCATCTCGTCTCCTTCAAGGAGAAACCCGACCCGGATACCGCCGGCAGGTACATGGAATCGGGTAGATACCTCTGGAACTCCGGCATGTTCGTATGGACCGCGGACGCCATCTTCTCAGAGCTTCTATTGCATGTCCCGGACCATGTGCGACACCTGGACAAGGCCGTGGAGAGCATGGGCACGCCGCGGTGGGAGGCGGCTCTGGAGAAGGCGTTCGCCGCGCTCAAGAAGATATCCATCGACTTCGCGGTAATGGAGAAGGCGCGCGACGTCCGTTGCGCCGCCGGCGACTTCTCCTGGAAGGACGTCGGCGGATGGCTCGCCCTTCAGGAGTTCTTGCGGGGTGACGCCGATGGCAACCGCGTCAGGGGCCGCGTCTACACGCTGGATGCGGCGGGCGATCTCGTTTACAGCGAGGACCCGGACGAGAAGATCGCGGTGGTGGGGCTCAAAGACGTGGTGGTCGTACGATCCGGGGCGGGCACGCTCGTCGCCCACAAGGACCGCCTCGAGGACGTGAAGCGCGTCGTGGAGTCCATGCCCGAATAGATCGGGGTCGCCGGCGTCGGCAGGCGCCCGGACGAAAGGCGCGCGGCGCCGATGCGTCCGGACCCGCGCGGACTACCCCTGCCTGCCGTCGGTACCGGCGCACGGGGCCCATGCCCCGGGTCGGCCGGGCGCCTAGACCGGCTTGGCGCCCGAGGCCCGGTCCGCCGCCTTCACCCATCGATCGTAGAGCGCGAGCAGCACGACCGAGAGAAGAGCCAGCCCCGCGAATATGAGCCACATCGTGTTCGGAGCGTCCACCCCGCCGCGCTCTACCGGGCCGAAGTGCTGGTAGAGCCCGCCGCTCAGGAGCCCGCCGAAGAGATTGCCCAGGGCCACGCACCAGTAGAAGTAGCCCATGTACATGCCCACCTTCTGCGGAGGGGCTATCCGGCCCGCGTACTCCTTCGAGCGGGGGCTCGCGAGCATCTCGCCCACCGAGAAGACCAGGATGGCGATCACTATTATCCAGCCGCCTCGATCGACCAGGTAGAGCAGGAAGCTTATCACGGTCACGAAGCTGCCCGCGATTATCGAGGTGAGAGGATGGAGCTTTCGAACCAGGTAGGCTATGGCGACCTGGCCCACTATGATCCCCAGCGCGTTGAGGTTTATCATATGCTCGGGCTTGACCTGCCCGTGTTGTAGCACCGCCCGGCTCCACTGGCTGGTATCGAGCCCCAGCCTCTGTCCGAGGTCCGTCACGGCCCCAGCCACGGGGCCGAGGCTGTTTATGAGATCGCTCGTGTCCGCGTAGTCTCGTATGTATTCGGGGAGCGTCATGAAGATCTGGTTGAAGCTCGTCCAGAAAAAGGCCATGAGCAACAGGAAGACCAGATAGCGGCCCTCGCCCACCCGCATGGGCTGAAGCAGCCAGCCGCCGGCTTCTCCGGCGGACCTGCGGAGCGGGATGTCCACCAGCACGTTGACGGCTATCCATGCCGCGGCGGCCGGCAGGTACTGCCCCGGGCCCAGCCACTTGGAGCCCATGACCAGCAGCAGCAAGAGGCCGGATATGAGCAGGAAGAACCTCCCGTTTCCGACCACCGCGACCATGCCGCGGAAGACCTCGCCCAGCGAGCGCCGCGACTCGGCGTCCACGTCGCGCTGAGGCTCTCTATATACGAAGAGCGCGATGAGGCCCATGAAGAGGATCCAGAGCGCGGAGGCGTAGAAGACGTATTGCCAGTGCCAGCCCCTTATGACCCCCGCCACTATGGGGCCGAGAAACCCGCCCACGTTCACCATCATGTAGAAAATGCCGAACCCCAGGCTGCCCGTCCTCTCGGTGGTCGCCTTCGCCACGGTGGAGATGACAACCGGCTTGAACATGCCGTGACCGACGGCCACCAGGAAGTAGACGGCCAGGAAGCCCCAGAACCCTTGGGGTACGCCCAGGAGCAGATAGCCCGGGATCATCACGAGGCACGAGGACAGAAACATTCGCCGGAACCCGTAGCGGTCCGCCAGGGCACCGAACACGGCCGGAAACAGGTAGAGGAAGAAGGTGGCCAGTCCCTGTATCACGCCCCGGTCTTCGCTTGAAAGGCCCAGGCCCCCCTCCAGGACGGCCCCCGTCAGGTAGAGGCTGCTGACGGCATAGAAGCCGTACCAGCCCATGCGCTCGAAGATCTCCATGACGTTGGCCGCCCAGAAGGAGTTCGGAAACTGCTTCCAGATGGAGACCCTGTTCGAAGATTCCGATTGCGGCGATGTATCCGTCAATTACGCCCCCTTGTGGCTGGAGGTCCAGGCACGCCCGTCCTTTGCGCACGCCGGCGGAGCCCGGATTGTAACATGATCGGGGCTGCGCGTCGAACGACTATGCTGAGCCGGCTGCCGAGCCGGCCGTCATGCCGCGCCGGAGCCTTTTCCAATCCAGAAACGAGCCTGAGGGAGGTTGGGTTGCCAAGGTGGTTTACAGGTCGTATACTGCCTCCAGGGGCCGCCCCGGCCCCGCTGTCCCGGGGTATCGCCGCGATGATGCCCGGCGTGTCCCCGATCGCCGCCGACTCCGTGTGTATCATTAGCCGATGCGCGCAGGCGCATCGAGCCTTGAGCGCGCGCCGCCGTCTCGAGAGGGCGCGCGGGGCACGAATCCGTCTGGAGGAAGACCATGAAAAGGGACGAAACACTTTTGATAATCGGGTGCGGCGGCGTAGGCGGTCCGGCGGCAATGCTGTCGAGAAAGCTCATGCCCGACGTCCGGATAGTGGTGGTCAGGGAGGAGCGCACCTTCATAGTCAGATGAGCGCTCCCTCACGTGGCGGCCGGTCTGGTCGCGGGGGAGTCGATAATCAACCCGGATAAGATGTTCAGCGACAACAGAATCGAGGCAACGATCGATCGCGCGGAGCGCGTTGAGCCGAAGGCGAAGAAGGTCGCTCTTGCCTCGGGGCGGGAGATCGAATACGACAAGCTGGTCCTGGGGGTCGGGGCAAGACCTTTTGTTCCTCCCATCGAGGGGATCGATCTCGAAGGGGTCTTCACCTTGCGCTCCCTCGACGACGCCGAGAGAATCCGCGGCTTCCTGGCGGAGAAATGCCCCCGCAGGCTTCTTTTCCTCGGAGCGGGGTTCATAAGTCTCGAGCTGGCCTCTTTGCTCTTGGAGACACATCCCGGCGACTACGAGGCAACGGTGGTCGAGCTGCTCGAGCATCCGCTCCCGCTCATGCTTGACGCTGAATTGGGAGCTCGGGTGAAGGACTGCGCGGCGGAGAAAGGGATGACCATCCGCACGGGAGAAAAGCTCGTCAGGGTGATCTCGGAGAACGGTCGCGTTTCAGGGGCGGAGCTCGCCTCGGGAGAGAAGATCGAGTGCGACATGGTCTTTCTGAACGTGGGCGCCAGGCCCAACCTCGAGCTGGCGGAGGACCTGGGAGTGGAGATCGGCGGTTGCGGCGTCAAGGTCAACCAGTACCTGGAGACATCCGACCCCGACGTGCTGGCGGGCGGCGATTGCATCGAGAACCGGCATTTCATAACCGGAAAGCCGATTCCCATACAACTTCGGGGCCCGGCGGTGATCCAGGGAAGGCTCATTGCAAAGAGGCTCGCCGGTTACGAGATACCGTTCCCCGGGGTGCTGGGCAACAGTGTCCTGAGACTCTTCGATACGTACGTTGCATCGACCGGTTTTACTGAAAAGGGTGCGCACGACGAGGGCTTCGAGACGGTGTGCGCGACGGTGGACTCTCGGAGCAAGCACGGAATGATACCCGGGAAGAAGAGCTGGACGCTGAAGCTGGTCTTCGACTCGGGTTCCGAGAAGCTCCTCGGGGGGCAGATACTGAGCGGGGACCTGTCCCCGGCCAAGGAGATCGACGCTATAAACGCCTTGATCCTCGGACATAAGACCATATCCGACCTGACGACTCTTATGTGCGCGGGGAACCCTGACTGCTCTTCGGAGCCGAGCGCCGAGCCTATCGCCATATGCGCGGAACAGGCGTTGCAGAAGCTCGGGAAGTGAGAGGCCTCCCGGGGGGCGCGTGGGGCCCCCGGGGCGCGATTGTGAGATACAGCAACGGGCTCCGGCTCGGCCGCCGGAGGTCGATATCGAACAAGGAGAACGGGAATGAAGAAGGTGGCTGTGGTAGGTTGCGGAGCGTACATGGAAAGCGGCTACGGGTGCCCGGGCGAGTGGCGCTGCCTCAAGGCGGCGGCCCTGGGGGAAGGAAAGTTCGACGAGCCCTCGACGGTCGTATCATTCGTGGCTTGCGAGTGCCCGGGCCGGACGGTCGCCCCCAACTTGGCCATGGCGGCTAAGCTCTCGGAGATGAAGCCGGACGCGGTCTATTTCAGCACGTGCCTTGCACTGGCCAAGCCCCCCTGCCCGTACTTCAAGCCGGAGGAGCTGGCGGAGGCGATAAGCGAAAAGACGGGTCTCAGCGTCGTCATGGGGACCCACGAATACAAGTAGAGGGCCGGGAGGGCGGGAGCCGGCGTGAAGGTTGCCGCCCTCCGCGAGCCGGTGTATAATGGCGCCCGGATTCGATTGCCTCTCCGGAGTCGCCATGAAAGACGAATCTTTGCCGAGTTGCGAGTTCGAAGCCTCCAAGTTGATCCTTCGCCTGGACGTTACGATTCCGGCAACCTTCGATGCTGTACGCGGTTTCATCGAGCAGATCATGGATACGGCCAAGGGGATGCGCTGCGCCGCCGGCAGGGAAGACGACCTGCGGCTGGCGGTCGAGGAGGCCCTGATGAACGCGCTCGTGCACGGGTGCGGGGAAGACCCTTCAAAGAGAATACAGTGCTGCGTTGCCTGCGATGATGAGCGCGGCATGTTGATCGTAATCCGTGATCCCGGCTGTGGATTCGACCCCGCTTCCGTCCCCAGCCCCATAGTGGGCAAGAACCTCTTTTCCGAGCGAGGCCGGGGCATATTCCTTATCAACCAGATGGCGGACGAGGTCCACTTCGAGCGAGGGGGCACGGAGATCCGCATCCGGATAGAATAGCGCGTTGCGAAGTTGGCCGGATACGAGGACCGACGGTCAAGACTTTGGGTATCGTTCGAGTATGGAACAAGAAGGGAGCTGCCCGTCATGATGAGATTGTTCCAGAGGGGAAAGAAAGCAGTCGCCCTTCCACCCGGCACCTTGGAGTTCGCCGGCGAGCGGAAGATCGCCGAGCCCAAGATAACTCTATGGGACTACGACAAAGATCACATCGAGCGCAGGAAGGATGTCTCCCCCGAGGACTGCTTACCCTATCGCGACACGCCGCGGATCACCTGGATCAACGTGGACGGCCTCCATGATACGGGTCTGATAAGCAAGCTGGGTACTCATTTCGGCCTTCATCCACTCGTGATGGAGGACATTGTCAACGTCTACCAGAGGCCTAAGCTCGAGGACTACGGGGATTACATCTACATCGTGGCCAAGATGCTCGAGTATGACAGGTCCGAGAACAGGGTCGGCATGGAACAGGTCAGCATCGTCGTGGCCCGGAACTTCGTGCTCTCCTTCCAGGAGCGGGAAGGGGACGTCTTCGACCCCGTGAGGGAGCGGTTGGAAAAGACCGGGCGGATCAGGATGGCCAATTCGGACTACCTCGCCTACGCCCTGCTCGACGCCATAGTGGACAACTACTTCGTGATCCTGGAAAGCCTGGGCGAGGAGATCGAGTCCCTCGAGGAGGACCTCGTGGAGAGCCCCAGGCGGGAGGTCCTCGAGAGAATCCACGGCATGAAGAGGGAGCTGATCCTCATCCGCAAGGCGGTCTGGCCTCTCAGAGAGGTGGTGAGCGGGCTGGAAAGGTCCGAGTCCAAGCTCGTCCGCAAGGACACAAAACTCTTCCTCCGGGATCTTTACGACCACACCATCCAGATCATAGACGCGGTGGAGTCCTATCGCGACATGACGACCGGGCTGCAGGACCTATATCTCTCGAGCATAAGCAACAGGATGAACGAGGTGATGAAGGTCCTGACCATTATCGCCACGATGTTCATACCGCTGAGCTTCTTCGCCGGAGTGTACGGCATGAACTTCGAGCACATGCCTGAGCTCGGCTGGAAGTGGAGTTACCCCATATTCTGGGGCGCGATAGCGGCGATCGGGGCCTCGATGCTGATATTCTTCCGCAGAAAAGGCTGGCTGTAGCCGCCGGGCCCTTGCGCGCCGCGAGGAGGCGCCTGCCGGAGCCGCCCTCGCCTCGAAGGAGGAAAGGGACGGCCGTGCTTTCCGTGCGCAAGGGGCGCGGGGCCGTTCAGGAGCCGGTCTCCGGCGGGGCAAAGTCATTCGTCCTCACGATACGCCGCAAAGGACACGCTCTTCGAGAGACCCGTTTCATCCAGAATGGTGAGCCTATGGAGGCCCGGCCGCAAGGCGAGCGGAAGCTGGTGGAGCTCGAGCGTCTCTCCCACCAGCTCCCGGTTCAGGTACCAGAACATGTGGGCCGAAGGCCTCTGGTGTGCCGCTGAGAGCACCACTTTCTCGTACGATCCTGTAAAGTTGCGCGGTACGAATATGCTTGCGCCGTCCGGAGGGTAGATCAAAGTCATGCGCTCGTGGTCCCGGACGGTGGGACAGCGCCCGGCGTGGACCGGGATAGGATCCACCCGGCGTCCGGTTCTACTTAAGACATCTCTGACCGGCGGGGACACCACGAAGAGGTCCAGCTTCTCGGGTTCCACGCCCTCCCAGCAAAGCGAGCACACCGACCGCCCTGTTTGTGGATCGACGAGGAAGCTACGGTGGAAAGGACAGCGCCCCGGCGCGCTGGAGCGGCGGGGCCGCTCCAGGGTGACCGTGTCTTTGCAGTGGGGGCCGGCCGGATAGCCGCTCTCGGCACAGCAGAGCACCTCGGAGAGATCGCGTTCGGGCTTGTCCGGCCACACGGGGCGGTCCGCTTTGGTCAGCATGTTGAAGAGCGTGAACAGGAGCGGCGCGGCTGAGCCGGCTCCGGTCAAGGTGGCGTTGCCTTCTCCGTCGAAGTTCCCGGCCCAGACGCCGATCGTCCACTGCGCGTTCACTCCAATGGCCCAGGCGTCCTTCTGGCCGTAGCTCGTCCCGGTCTTCCAGGCCACGGGCACCTTGCTCGAAAACAGGTTCCAGTAATGCTCTACGCCGGGCCGGGAGAGCTCCGACAGCACATCCAGCACCTGCCAGGCCGACCCGCTGCTTACGAGGTACGACCCCGGCGCCGAGGAGTTCCCGGGAGGCCCTTGGTCGGCGGCTTCCCTGATCACGGCCAGGTCGCGGCGGGCGCCGAGGCTTCCGAGACACAGGTAAAGCCGAGCCAGCTCGTATAGGCTGGCCTCCGCGCCTCCCAGCACCAGCGTCAGACCGTAGCCGTCGGGGCCGCGAAAGAGCCCTTCCAGGCCCGCATCGACCAGCGCGTAGTGGAAGTCCCTGTGCCCGTATGCGTTCAGCAAGCGCACCGCCGGTACGTTCAGCGATTTGACCAGCAGCTCCTCTATCGTGACGAGGCCGGCGAAATCCTTCGAAGCGTTTTGGGGGGCGAAAGTGCCATAGAACGTAGGCACGTCCCTTATGAGCGACTTGGTAGTATAGGGGCCTCGATCCAGCGCCAGGGCGACGAGGAAGGGCTTCAGCAGGCTGCCCGTTGATCTCCAGGCCTGGACGCCGTCGACCTGTCCGGCGCCTCCCGAGTCGAAGAAACCCTGGGACCCGACATAGGCGCGCACGGCCCCCGTGGCGGTCTCCGCTGCTATGACGGCCAGATTGCGTACGCCGTTGTGAGCCAGCGCGCCCGCGTGCAACCTCGCGGCGCGCTCCACCCGCGCCTGCACGTCGCGGTCGAGGGTGGTCTCGATCCTGCGCGAGCCCCTCTCCCGCGAAAGAACCAACGTCGTAAGGTGCGGAGCGCGGAAGGGGAGCGATCCGCCTGCGCCGGGCAGCGGCTCCGAGCATGCAAGCTCGCGGGTCGTCCGGTCTATGTGCCCCTCGTCCTCGAGGCGGCGCAGCAGGCGGTTCCTCTTCCGCACCAGGGCCGGCCTTTCCCTCTCCAGGTTTATCATGGAGGGGGAGTTGGGGAGCACGGCCAGGAGGGCGGCTTCCGCCCAGGTCAGCTCGGTCGCCGGCCTGCCGTAGTATATGTACGATGCCGACTGTACTCCCACCACGTTCCCGCCCATCGGCGCGTGCGCCGCATAGAGCCTCAGTATCTCTTCCTTCGGGAAATGAAGCGACAGCTTCAACGCCCGCGCGCACTCCAGGATCTTGTTCATGTAAGTTCGGGCCTTGGGGTGCGCGAGCCTCTCAACCTGCATGGTGATGGTGCTTCCGCCGCGCAGTTGCCCGCCTGCCCTCAGGTTGGTGAGCGCCGCGTTCGCGAGCGCCAGGGGATCCACTCCGGGGTGGAGGTAGAACCTCTTGTCCTCGGAAGTCAGCAGCGCGGCCTTGTACTTGTCGGGCAGAGGCGTCGCTTCGGGAGGGAATCTGTACTGATTGTCCGAGGCGAGCGTGGCTCGCAGGAGGCCGCCCTCCCTATCGAGCACCAGCCTCGAGTAGTCGTCGGGAAAAGGGTCACCCGGCGGAAAGGCGAGCCATGCCGCGAACGCCAGGGACATTCCGAGTGCCACCCGGACGAGGGGTCGCGGACCCGGGCCGCGGCCGACGGGGCGAATCATCTTGCTAACGAAGCTCACGGCGTCTTTTCCTTCGGCGCTGGCCAGACTCCGGTTACTCGACTCTCACGGTTCCGCCCGCGATCCTTGCGTAGAACCGCGGGGAGTACATGGCCTCGGCCACCACCGGCGGCAGCACAAAGGTCCCCTCGAAGGTCGGGCTCAATCTCGTCGCGAAGACGAGCCGTCTCGGTCCCAGGTCGAAGAACCAGTTGACGCGGTCGTCACGCACGTCCATGTAGTCGCCCTCCGTCACCCGGAGCTCTCTGATCCAGTCCGGCAGCCCCTCGTCCGCAAGGCGCGTGTTTATGATCTCCCAGCCCGACGGGAATACGCTCGACAGCGCCACATCCTCCAGCGTCGCGCCGTATCCGCTCTCGACCGTATAGACGACCCAGAAGGGTACGCCCTGCGGCATATCGGCGACGTCGATAGGGCGCCCGCGATCGTCGAAGAAGCCCCTGTTCAGTTGAATGCCGCTGGACTCCGCGCGGAGCCGGCTCTCCAGAGGCACGCCCTCCTCGAGCAAAGTCACGTACAGCGTGCCGCCGCTTTCGTTGACGATCGTGACCTGCTTGTCCCAGGCGTCCTCCAGATCGAGCGTCATCTGATAGCCTTCGAGCTTGAGCATCCGCTCGGGCCCGTCACCCACCGTCATTCGAAAGGATATGTCTCCGCCGGAGGAGGGGACCGCCGAGTAGTAGGCGCCCACGCTGAGCACGGCCATGGCGGACTCCTGCGTTGAGTACCATCCCCCCGAGCGGAACGACGCCGCAACGTCGCGGAGCAGAACCGACGCGGTCCTGACGTCTCCCATCTCGACGAGAAGATATGCGATAAACGCCCTGTCGCGCAGGGCGGACCCGTAGGTTCCTCCCAGCTCGCGGTAACTCTCCACGTCGGTCCTCGACGACTCCCTTATGGAGCGGGCCACGTCCTCGACGCCGCCCAGGTGATAGGACGCGGCGAGCAGCATTCGCGAAAGCGGGTCCAACGAGCCGAGCCAGTTCTCGCGCATGAGGTTCATCGCCCCCATATGGGGCCGGCCCGCGAGCGCAAGGGCGAACAGCCTGTAGGCCTGATACCTGTGATTCTCCCTGTCGACGATCTTCGCGCGGCTTTCGGCGCCCTCCAGCCAGTGCGAGTAGAGGTCCTCCGGCACGTGGTACCCCTTTGCGCGGGCCACGGTGAGGAAGTGCCCGGCGTAGGTCGATCCCCAATCGCTGAGCTTCGCCCCGCGGCGGCGCGAGACAGGCCAGAAGGAGAACCCGTCGCCGAGCCTGTAGCCGGCCAGCTCCCTTATGGTCGAGTTGACGTGGTCCGTCACGGCCCGCCTCTGATGGGGCTTCAGATCGGTGAGCTCCGGCAGGAAGATCTGGGCGAAGGCCGAGGACACGATCTGCTCGATGCAGCCATAGGGATAGCGGATCAAGAAGGACAGCCGCTTCTGAAGGTGGATGTCGGGCGCTCCGGTGAAAGCGATGCGCGCCCTGTTCGTGCCGCCTATCCCGATCCTCCGGGGCACCAAAGTGACGGGCGCGCCCTCGACGGCCGCGGTGTCCGTCACCTCGGTGTAGTGGGGATTGGGGCTCGTTACGGGAAGATCGACCTCGTAATCGGCCGAGTGGGAACCCGAGGCCGCCGCCACGGTGATCTCGGCCGCCCCCACCGTATCTCCCACCTCCACGGAGAAAGCCGCGTGCCGCTCGCCGGGTCCCTCGAACTCGACTCCGGAGACCGTGGGGCCGGCAGCTTCAAGGGCCCCCGACAGAGAAATGGACACTTCCGCCTCCGCTATCGTGCTGTCCATCGAGAACACGGAGACCGGCAGCTCGAACCTGTCCCCGGGCCTGGCCACCCTGGGCACGGTGGGAAGCACCATGAGAGCTTGGCGGACCGGCACCGTCTCCTCGAGAGACGCGTAGCTGTCGCCCGCCGCCCCTATGACCATGACCCTCACCGAGCCCACGTAGTTGGGCATGGCGAGCGCGGTGCTGACCGTTTGGCCGGGCTCGATCTCGATGGGCCCCTCGAAGATCGCGACCGGCCTGAAGCGCCGCACTCTCGTTCTATCCGCCCGCTTCAGGCGCTCCTCCTCCATCATGGCCCCGCCAATGGAGAGAAAGCGATCCATGTCGGGGCGCAGAATCCCCAGGATCTGGTCGTAGTTGTCGAAAGTCGCTACGCCCAGGCGGATCTTCTCGTAGAAATGCTCCCAGGGGGATGGGGTCTCGAAGGCGGTTATGTCCAGAAGGCCCTCGTCCACGACGGCGATAGTGTAGGACGCGGGGCGCGACGCGCGCGAGGTGACCTCGACCGCGAGCTCCTCCTCCGGTCCTGTCTCATCGGGAACGGTCAGCTCCAGGATCAGATGCGTGGACGGGTCCTCGATGTAGAGTGTCTTGACGCCATAAGTACGCATCGGCACGTCGTTCGTGTTCTGGTTGTGCGGCTGGATGAGGCTCACCGAGGCGTAGCAGTTCGGGATCATCTCTTCGGTAATGGCGAACTCGAACGAGGTCCGGCCTCCCTCCACGGCCTTCCAGTCCTTCCGTATGAGGCGGTCTCCCTGCTCGACCGTCAACAGGGCCATGCCACGCTCGGGCGTCTCGAAAGTGATCGAGGCGCGGTCGCCCGGGCCGTAAACGTTCTTGTTCGAGGTGATCCGCAGGAAGCTCGGCTCCTCTTCCTCGACCGGCTCGTACCCCCATCTCGATCCGTAGAAGAAGACCCCCGCGCGATGTCCGGACTCCTCGTCGGTCACCTCGATGAGGTGCCTCCCCTGATCCTCCACCGAGAAGCTGTGGGCGATGGGCTCGTCCTGAGATATATATGTGTGCTCCCCGGCCGGGTAGGTGGACTCCATTCGGCGAAAGTCGACTCTGTCCCCGCGGCCGTACTCCCACCACCAGTGGCTGCTGTTCACGTACAGCGATACCTTGAGCCTGTGGCCGGCCACAGGCTCGCCGTCAGGGCCCACGACCACGATAGGGACTTCGTACTTCTCACCGATGAGCGCCGATCGGCCGCCGAAGACGTCCTTGATCCCGACGAACGCGGCCCTGGGATATATGGTGAGCGGTGTCCTTTGGGTGGTGAAGCCGCCGCCCGTCTCGAAGACCTTGGTCTCGAGAATCGCCTGGACGAGCCCCGGCGCCTCGCCCACGCCTTCGAGCTCCGCCCTGAACCCGCGCGATCCGGACTCGTCGAGCGTGCCCTTGAAGGCGGATAGATGCCTCTGCCTGAAGCTCCGCGTCGGTGTGGAGAAGGTGAAATGAGGGTACTCACTCGGCGAGAAGCGCCTCTCACGTAGCGTCATCTCGACCTCGGTCCTGTGGCCGGACGCGGGCGTCCCGAAAAGGTACTCGGCCTCTATCTTGCCCCTTACGACCGTCTCGGGCGCCCGGATCTCGCCGGGAACTTCCACGTTCACCTTCAATCGAAACGGCTTCACCGTCTCGATCCGCAATCGCTTCGTGAACTCCAGATCGCCGATCTTCAGCCTGGCCGGCCATTCCCCCGTTGGGTCGTCGGGCGAGGTTTCGAAGGGGAAGTGTACGTGCCCGTTCCGGCCGCACTGCTCTCTCGCCTCGTGGACCATCTGCCCGAGCGGGTTCGTCACGCGCAGCACCACCGGGAGCCTCTGGGGAGGCACCTCGCCCCGGATCCGCACGATCGCCGACAGGTGGATGGTGTCGCCCGGCCGGTGCACACCTCGGTCCGCGTAGGCGAAGACGTCCGTGCCGTCCACGCCGCCGGCCGCCCCGCCCACTTCGAAATTGTTGATCTGCCACCTGGGATGGCGGTCGCTCATGACGGCGATACCCGACTCGTGGCTGCCCAGGATGTAAGCTCCCGTACGGTCGAAGAAGGCGTAGCCGCCGGAGTCGGTCGAGCGCGACTCGATGAGCTTGTTCTCGTAGGTATATAGATCGAGCTTCAACCCGCTCAGTGGGCGCGCGGTGAGGACGTCGGCGGCGAAGACATGGGTCGCCGAATCGGTCACCTTGACGGTCAACCCCACATTGGAGGAGACCAGGAGCTTGCTCGACTCGCCGTGCCTGTAGTAGTATCCGGGCTCGCAGGGATCGGAGTAGTAGTCATCGTCCTCGTAGTACAAATCACCGGCGCCGAGGTCATCCCGCGAGTTCGTGCACCTGCCCGCCAGGTCACCTTTGTCGAAGGCCAGCTTGATCACGAAGACGGAGCTCGTCTTGCCCTTGAAGATCGATGTGAGGTCCAGCTCCGTCTTTATCCACTCGTTCCTCTCCTGCGCGATCGTCAACTTCTCCCCGAAGATCGTCTCCCCGACCCGATTGAGGTCGTTGTAGCCGCGCCCGTAGTAGCCGCGGCCGTCCTGCGACGGGTCCACCAGGGCGTTTCGCTGGAGGAAGAAGCCCACGTTCTGGGGGTATATCTCCATGACCGAGACCCGTATCCGGGATACGTTGACCGACTCGAGCTGAAGCTTGTACTCGTTGTCCGCCGGCATGTAGACTCCGTCGTCGAGCCAGCGGACCTCCGGTTTCAGGTTCTCCAGGGTGAAGGACTCGACGTACTCGCCGGGCAGCTTGGTGCCGTAAGCGCTCGGGAAGCCCTCGGCTATGGTGATGCCGTAGAGCCGTCCCGGGGTGAAATCTCCCTCTATGAGAAGATACTTTCCGTTTACGCGCACTTCATAGGGCACCGGGGCTTCGACCGTCACGAAGCCCGAAAGGTCGATGCCCTCCTTTATGGGCTCGTTGAACCTGAAGCCGTACGTCAGCACTTCGGAGTCGCGCCCGGTCATATCGAAGTGATCCAGGACCCGGAAGACCCCGGCGGCGGGCAGATGCGCCAGGTACACCCACGGATCTCGTCCGGGCGAGTATCGTTTGGGAAGGCGGACGGTCACGTTCCGCCCCCTGTCGATGCGCTCGATCACTTCCGAGCGGATCTCGACTCTCCGGGGCCCGTCGCCCGGTCGCACTTCCACGTCGACCTGCTTCTGATCCACGGTGAGTGAGATGTCGTCGGCGACCTCGACCGCGTCCACGGGCTCGGCGAGCTCGATGAACCCGGAGTAGCGCACGCCGTTTTTCACATCGGGCACCGGAGCGAAATCCGCCGATATGGAAAGGACCTCCTGCTCGGCGACCTTGAACGAGAGCTTTAAGTCGTTGACGTTTCTGCTCTCGCCGAAGGCCACCTTGCCGTGAAGAACGCCTTCTATGCGCGCTCCGGCCGGCAACCGGCCCTCCGGCACGAACCGAAGCAGCCGCCGCGACACCCATTCCGCGTGCCCTCTTATCTCGGGCGAGAAGGTGAACGGGTTCTCGTCGAGCACCGCGCCTTCCAAGTGCGAAGGTATGACGGGCTCCCCGAAGGTCACGTCGATATCGGCGGTGGTGGAGACCACGCCGTCCGGCGCGGCGACCACGGCCTCGTTCAGGTCGAGCATTTCCCCCCGGACCGCCTCGGGCCCGGCCGGCTTGTCGGCTTCCTCGACTTTCTCGCAGGACACCAGCGCGCAGAGGATCAGGACGGGGAGCAGGCGTTTCATAATTCACCTCCCTGACAGGGGAACTTGCGTAGAGGCGACGAGACAGGCCTTCGGGATGCCGGCGAGTCCCAAGGCAATATGTAAGCCATCGAGACTTGCGGATCAAGCACAAGATCAGCGCCCGGGCGGCGCCATACGGCTACAGAAGGAAGACCCTCACCAGGATGTCCGCGATCCCCATGAGCGCGGCGCCCGCGATGAGCCCGGCGCATATCGGCTCCTGGGTGTCCACCCAGACCTTGAAGCCCTGGGAATCATGCTTGTGGCCGTAGCGGTGGCGCATCCAGTGGAAAAAGCCCGCCCCCGCGAACATGGCTATGGTGGAGTCGGGCGGGATAACGACGCCGAGACCCATTGCCAGGGGCGAAAGCGGGAATTTCCCCTTTCTCGCAATGCGGACTATCTCGAACGCCAGGCCCACCACCGCGGCCACCAGCATGGCCCACATGGCTGAGTCGGGGATGGGGGACTCGCCCTCGGAGAAGACGGAGGTGACCAGGTCCGATACGCCCTTCCACTGAAGGGCGGCCGGGAAGCCGAACTGGTCCGTGACCAGCGTGGTCAGCATGTTCATCCCGGGCTTGTACTCCGATAGAAACAGCAGGTAGAAGAGAGGCGTGCTGGCGAGGGCTCCCGAGACTATTCCTATGACGTGGGCTATGGCCTGCTGGCGGGGCTTGGCGCCGAGCATGTATCCCGGCTTTATGTCCATCAGGAGATTGGAGGCGTTCGACGCCACCTCCGTGGTCATGAGCGCCGTCATGAGGTTGGTGGGGGGGTGCCTGGGGCTCAGCATCCCGAAAGCGAACTGGGGTATCTTGGACATCGCGCCGGTGGGCGTGATCCCGGTGAGCGCGGTCGAGTTCGCGGCGATCAGGGTCAGCACTATGATGAGAGGTATGGCTATGGCGCCGAGGTGGATCTCCACCCCGAACCACATGTGGGCCAGATAGACGCCTATCGCGCCTATCACGGGTATGCCCACGAACGAGATCCAGAGAGGAAGCTCTATGTGCCGCAGCACGTCCTCGCCCTGCTCCTCCGACTTGGTTCTCCTTCTCTTCAAGAAGCCTGTGAAGGCGCTGACTATTATCTTCGGCCTTGCGAAAAGCCCGGCCAGCGCGCCAACGACCATTATCGCTATGCCCCACCACAGCGCCCAGGTGTTTACCACGTGCACCCTGCTGAAGGTGCCGTCCGCCCTGGGGAGGATCTCGCCCGCGTCTATCATTATGGGCACTATTACGACGAAGTTTATGATCATCCCTATGAGCATGCTGGTCGCGGCGCGAAAGCCCATGAGCCCGCCCGCGCCGAACATGGCCAGGTCTATGGACGCCGTCAACCCGAGCTGCCGTATGTCCACGCCCGCCAGCTTGGGGATGGGCAGGTAGCCCTTTTCGGCCAGCTTGTAGTACCAGTGGTCTAACTCGGGCGGGAAGCGCCAGAAGCTCTTCAGGCCGATGACCTTCATCTGCACGTACTGCATGATGTTTTGGCCGGTGACGAGGGTCACGCCGGCGCCTATGGCGGCGGCTATGGCGAGCACCTTCGCCTTGAAAAGCCCCACCGCGGCCTTCGACGTGTACAGGGTGTCGAGCACCACGCCGCAGGCGCGGCCCTCGGGGAAGGGCTGCTGCTCCTCGTTTATGAAGCGGCGCTTCATGGGAAAGGCGACCAGCACGCCCAGGGAGGACAGCACCACGTTGAAGATCATCATCCGCTGCCACTGCATGGGCTCGTTCTGCACCATCATGTACGCGGCCATGCCGGAGATCAGGGGGCTGGTCATGTATCCCGCGGCCGTGGCGCAGGACTGCATCGCGTTGTTCTCGAGTATCGTCATGTCCTTCGCGCCGAGGCGGGAGAGGATCTTGAACATGGAGAAGGCGAGTATTACCGAGGTGATGCCGACGCCTAGGGTCCAACCGGTCTTGGCGCCCACGTAGAGGTTGGTTGCCGAGAGTATGCCGCCCAGGAAGAACCCGGTGAGGCCGGCCCGCAGCGTGAGCTGGGGCATGTCTCCGCGCCAGACGTTGTCGAACCACCAACGGTCCTTCTGCCGGCGAGTCCAAGTGCGGACCTGCTCGTCGGTCAGGTGCTTTATCGCCATACTCTCCCCTCGGAGCTCCCGTCGAGAGCCGGATGCGACCGTCGCGCGAAAACACGGCGATTATAGGCAACCATCGCCGCCTTGACAACGGGGAAATAGTGGGAATAGAATTTGTTGCTCGATTTCGAGAAAGCTCATTCGATCCGCCGGCGACATCGGCGGTCGCGCTACGATCGCAGAGGCTCATCGCCGCCCAAAGGCCATTCAAGAAGGAGGTGCAAGCTTGGCCGCGCCAGCGACGTCCGGACGAACGATACTCGGACATCCCCGGGGACTCTTCGTGCTCTTCTTCACCGAGATGTGGGAGCGCATGTCCTACTACGGCATGCGGGCGCTCCTGGTCCTCTACATGGTCGACCATCTCTTTATCAGAAAGGACGTGGGGCAGGCGGTCCTCGGCTTCAACGAGGTGAGGGGCGTCCTGGAGTCCATATTCGGTCCGCTCGCCATACAGCCTCTCTCCTCGCAGATCTACGGCCTGTACACGGCTTTCGTATATCTTACGCCCTTCTTCGGGGGGATGCTGGCCGACAGAGTGGTGGGGCAGCGAAAGGCCGTCATCATAGGCGCGGTGATGATGGCCGCCGGCAACTTCCTGCTGGTATCGGAGTCGTTTTTCTTCCCGGCTCTTCTCGTGCTGATCCTCGGAAACGGGATGTTCAAGCCGAACATAGCCACTCAGGTGGGGATACTCTATCCCAAGGGCGACCCGAGGCGCGACAGGGCATTCACGATATTCTACATGGGAGTCAACCTCGGCGCGTTCATATCACCGCTTATCTGCGGGACACTGGGGCAGACGGTGGGATGGCGCTACGGATTCGCGGCCGCGGGCGTGGGGATGGTGCTGGGGCTCATCATATACCTTCTGGGCCAGAGGACGCTTGCTCCCGACACGCTGGCGCAGAGCAAGATGGAGAAGGGGCCGAAGAGACCGTTGACCGCGGACGACTGGAAGTGCGTCGGAGCGCTGGTCGTCCTCTGCGCCTTGAACATCGTCTTCTGGGCGGTGTACGAGCAGCAGGGCAATACCATGCAGCTTTTCGCGGACCGCCATACCGATTGGAGCTTCTTCGGCCGGCAGATGCCCTCGACCTGGTTTCAGTCCTTCAACCCTCTCATGATCTTTATCTTCGCTCCCGTTCTGAACGTGGTCTGGGCGTGGCAGGCGCGCAGAAGGCGCGAGCCCTCCAGCGTGGTGAAGATGGCCATCGGCTGCTTCCTTCTGGGGCTGTCCTTCGTAATACTCATCGTGGCGGTCCAGGGGCTGGAGCCCGACCAGCGCCGGAGCGTTATGTGGCTGCTCAGCACCTCGCTGGTGCTCACTGTCGGCGAGCTCTATCTCTCGCCGATAGGGTTGTCCATGGTGACCAAGGTCGCGCCCAGGCAGATCGTGTCGATGATGATGGGCGTGTGGTTCCTGTCCAGCTTCTTCGGCAACTACCTGTCGGGCTATCTGGGCACTTACTGGCAGAAGATGCCGCAGTGGATGTTCTTCGGGATGCTGACCGTTATGGGACTTGCGGCGGGGATTGCGATACTGGCCATCAGCCGGCCTGTCAATCGGATCCTGTCGAGGCGCATGGACGCGCAGCCCGAGTGACCCCGGTCCCTCAATCGTCCCTGGAACGCAGGAACTCCTTGCGAAGATACTCGTGCATGCGGTAGCCCCGCTCGTCCGGCTCGGCCTCCTGGATGAAGGCGAAGGGCGCCGGGGAGTCGTACGCGAGTATGGAGTGGCATAGCGTGCAGTCGATGGAGATGGCGTCGCCGTCCTCGTCTACGATGTCCGGGCTGTGACACCTGAAACAGCCGCCCTCCGCCTCGTGACCGATCAGGCTCGGGTAGGTGTTCCAGGTGATGTTCATCTCGTGATGAATGTTTCTATTGTAGGCGGCCTGGAGTGTCTCTATCGCCTCCTGCAACTCCTCGCTCTTCGCCTCCAGGACCTCGGGATGATTCCTCTTGTAGTACCCTGTGAGCTTGTCGGATATGCCGTCCATGGCGTCCTGCTTGCTCGGGTACCCCGCGGTAATGGCGGCCAGCGCCTCCCTCTTTATGAACGGCAGCGAGGAGTCGATGAGATAGTGCTCGATCCGGTCGTCGACCAGCTCGCTTGGGTCCTCGTAGATGTGAGTCGCCCTGTTGTGGCAATCCACGCAGTCCATTGTCCGCACCTGGGAGGCGGTGGGCTCCTCGTAGGGCAGGTTGCGGTTGCGGAATCTCTTGAAGCTCCCGTCCGGCTGCCTGACGTCCACCCAGATCATTACCTCGCGCTCGTCGTCGACCGACTCGTAGCGCACCTCGTTCTCGTCGGCAATGTGCCAGTGTATTCCGGAGCGCGGGCCTCGCTTGCCGGCGTCGATCTTGATGCTGAGAGTCGTGTAGCGGGGGGTGGACTGCATGTCCTTGTTGTGACGGGCCATGGTCAGCAGCCTCTGGCCGTAGAACTTGTCGGGCCAGTGGCACTCCTCGCAGGTCTCCCTGGAGGGCCTGAGGCTGTGAACGGGGGTGGGGATAGGCCTCTCGTAAAGGTCGAAGGTGGACGATATTATCTGCCATGCGCCGTTTAGCTTGCTGTCCAGGAGGGCGTCGAAGCCCTCGCCGACGTGGCACTCGACGCACTTGACCCTGGCGTGCGGGGAGTCCTGGTAGGTCACCCATTCGGGGTTCATGACCGAGTGGCAAGCGGTGCCGCAGAAATGCGACTCATCCATGAAAACGAGCATCCTGGAGGCCGCGACGCCCAGGAAGACCAGGTTCAGAAAGGTGAGGGCCGCTATGCTCTGGAATAGCCTGGACCCTAGAAACCCGCCGCGGGTGTCCTCGGGTTTGAGCTCGCCGCCGGACCTCTTGAACCGGCGCCAGCCTATCGGTATGAGTATCAGGCCTATCGCGAAGAGCGTGGGAAGGGCCAGGTAAACTATCAGCCCGATGTAGGCGTTGTGGAGTAGCCCGGCCAGCATGGCGAGCTCGATCACCAGAAAGGTGATGAAAGACGCGGTGGTCAGAGCGACCCCGAGGCGGCCGACCCAGTCCGCGGACAACTTCCTGACGAAACGAACGTAGGTTTCCAGCACTTTATTCCCTCGACTCCTCTTTGAAGAACTGCTCGTAGATCTCCTGCATCTTGCCGCTGCGTATGTCCTTCTTCAGCTCGCCCGTCTCCCTGGTGATCCACTTGTGCATCTCGTCGTTCTCGAGGAGGTCGTCTATCCAGGCGTTTATCTCGGGGTCCTGGAACTTCCGCGCCTCGGGCAGCATCTTCAGATAGAAATGCTTCGCGACCTCGTACATCCCGTGCCACCACGTGTAGTCCGGGCCCATCATCGATGCTCCGTGCCGGGCGCGACGGCCCTCGTGGTGCCACAGCTCCCAGTATATCCACTCTATCTGGTTGCCGAAAGCCGCCGGCATCTCGAGCAGCTCTTTCTCCCAAACCATATCCATCAGCTCCGAAGCCGGCTTGGCGAACTTCTCGTTATAGACGCGGACCACGGCGTCGAACTGGTAGAAATGCCCCTCGGCGAAAGCCCTGGCATGACAGTTCACGCACACCTTCATAAGGTTCTCCCGTCTTTCCTTCCAGTTCTCCTTGTGTACCGATACGACGGGCCTCAGGGTCCACGCGATGCGCTCGCCCACGTCGTGCGTGACCCCCATGTCCGGTGTGGCCGACATGTGGCAGGTGGCGCAGGTGGGGGCGACGAAGTAGTCCTCGCCGACCACCCACTCGTAGTCCTCCAGGTTCATCTTGTCGATGTTCGTATAGTAGGTATTGCCGTGCTTGGACTCCTCGTACACCTCTCTCTGAGGGTGGTCGGGACCGAGGTGGCACTTGGAACATGACTCGGGCTGGCGGGCCTGGGCCCTGGAGAAGGAATGACGGGTGTGACATGCGCTGCACGCGCCCTTCGACCCGTCGGGGTTGATCCTGCCTATGCCCGCGTTCGGCCAGCTCTTGGGAGAGAGCTTGTTCGGCGAGTCCTCGTCCATCTCCACCACGGCTCCGTGACAGCTCTCGCATCCGGTGATGGCCACCGGCTCCCCCGCTGCGACGTGCGCGAGGTACGCGTCGTCCGAGTCGAGTATCACCCCCGCGGTCGCGTGATACGAGTTCCGGACCTCCTCGGCCTCCAGGTAATGGCACATGCCGCAATCGGCCGGCGTGACGAGCGTCGCGATGTACGTGTCGTAGTGCAGGAAGGCGTCGTCCTCCGACTCGTCGGCGAGGTGGCACTCGAGACAGGTCACGTCGTTCACGGCATGGGCGCTGTTGTACCATTGGTTGTACAGACCCGGAGATTTCTCCTTGTGACACGTCATGCACCTGCCGGCGGGATCGTCCTGCGCGTCGCAGGGAGCGACGGCCGCCGAAGCGGCGATAGCGGCGCAGGCCGCGACCGCAATGGCTATCGCCGGAATCCGTGAAGCGGTATCTCTCATTGCGAGCCTCCTGTTCGCCCGGGTTCGCCGGAGACGAAGCCTCCCGCGAGCACACCGGCTATTATCCACACCAGCCAGCGATCCAGCGGGTTCGCCTCGCCCCCGGCGGACCGGGCGAGGTAAGCGTGGCTGTCCACGTGGTCCGGGGCCACCGCCGCCTGGACGGCGAACAGGATCCCGGCCAGGCCGCCCGACGCCCCCAGGCCGTGCCCGGTCAAAAAGAACGTCGCGAACAGGACGGCGCCCGGCAACAGGCCGGCCAGGTACGGGTTCCAGTACGATCTCTGCCCGCCCGATCTCATCCCTTTTCCTCCCAACCCGTGATCATGGCCTTTATGTGCGTCGTTGGCGTGCGGCCCGTCGTCGTCAAGTACACGTGCATTATCACGTACGCCGTGAAAAGCCATGAGCCCGCCGTGTGCACGGCGGCCAGTCCCGCCAGCCCGCCGAGCGTTCCCACCGTGTCGGGCCATCTCTGAGCGCCCCACAGAAGCAGGCCCGAGGCCACTTGAAGCGGAAGGAGCACGTTGAGTATTGAGATATATACTACCCGCTGAATAGGGTTAAGCTTCCTGTCGGGCGTCTTCTCGAACGGATGCGGGTTATCGCCGAAGATCTCCCGGAGGTAGTACCTTCCAAGCCGGTAGGCGAGGGGGAAGAAGTCCCGGGAATAAGAGAAGTACTGTCTCATCTCGCCGGAGGCCAGGTGATAGACGAGCCCCAGCACGGCGTTGGCTATCAAAAGGAACCCCAGGAGCCGGTGTATTGAGACCGCGGTCTCGAAGGATGTGAGGGCGAAGTACTCGGGCGCGTGGATCTCCAGCCCGGTGACGATCAGCGCGAGTATTATCACGGCCTGGAGCCAGTGCCAGACGCGCTCGTAACGCGAGTAGATGTATATCCTGGGGCTCAACGCCTCTTCCTCCTTTTCCGACGCATGAAGATCCGCAGCCCGCCGTGGACCAGCACGCCCGCCAAGGTGGCCACGACGACGATCGCCCCGGCCGTGTCGATGGCGACCCACCTGTCGTGTCCGAGGACGTAGAAGCCCTCCGCTATGGTGGCCGGAATGTAGATGGCCGCTCCCTCGCTGATCTCTATCTCTCCGCCCATGAACACGTTCGCGTCCGCCACGGCAGAGGGGATCGCGGCCGCGGGCGCGGCGGCGGCGAGCTCGAAGGGGAAGGCTATGCCGGGCGAGTCGCTGTGACACCTGGAGCAGTCCCGCGTGGCCCAGCGGCCCGTCGAGACGCCGTGGTGCAGGCCATAGGGCTGGATCTCTCCCCTTATGCGGGGGCTGGTAAGCCCAAGCGATTCGAGACGGGAGGCTACGGCCGCGGCCTTTTCCTCCGTGTCCAAGAGAAGCTCATCCTCCTCGATGTCTCCGCTACCGTCGGAGTCCAATGCCGCGATGACGTCCGGGTGGTAAGAGCCGCCGCTCAGGTAGGCGCGTTCGAGGTCGTACAGCCGCACGGGATGTGGGGGATCGTCGAAAACCCAGTACCAGGAGGTGACCAGATTGTAAGGTCCCAAGCGGATGGGACCTCCCTCGACGTCCTCGCGGGGGAGAATGACGGGCCTGTACCCTTCGACAAACGCTGCCGGGTCGGCCACCTCACCGCGGACCCCCCTGTACTCGATGCGGGGCCCTCCGTCCAAGGTCAGGACCGTCCAGTCGGTGACACGCCTCGCGGGCGCCCTGACCTCGGGTACGTGGCAGGCCTCGCACATGAGCCGGCTCATATGCCTGCGCTTGTAGGGCAGCCAGTCGTGGCTCGAGTGGGCGTTGTGACATTCCTCGCAACGCCTCATGGCGCCGTCCAGATGATCGGCGACCGTTCCCTGTGCGGTCCATCCCTTGGCGAAGTTATGGTCCGGCGTCGTTAGAAACTCTTCAATAGCCAGCCTGGGCCCCTCGGATCGAAGCGCGCCCTCCGTGGCGGCCTTGGGCTGCGCGTGACTCGGATAGTTCGGCGGGAAATGGCAATCCGAGCACTTGAGCAGCCACTCCGCGTGCACGTCCCACGGGGCGTCGAGATCCGCTTTGTCCTCCAGGTTCATGCCCGAGCGCGAGAGAAGCTGTGCCGAGAAGATCTGTCCCTTGGTCTCCGTGCTCCATTGAAGCGGCTCTCCGTAGCTCGCGACGACGGGCTCGCCGGTCGTGTGGACCAGACCGTGACATTGACCGCAGTGCGCGCTCGACGGGGGCATGAGCGCCAGCCGCGCGGGGTCCGTGGCGCCGTACTCGTTGAAGGCCTCCTCGATCCAAACCCACTCGGGGCCACGGCGCGCCACGAGACCCGTCCGCTCCAATGTCGCGGTCGCCGCCCATTCGAAAAGACTGTCTCGAATCGCCGCCTTCCGCGCCTCGTTATCCGGATCGGCGATGTGGCAGAGGAAGCAGTTGAGCTCGACGACGCCGGAGTCCTTCCAGTTCCATCCGATCGGATCGAGCGACTCCGCGTCGAGGATGAAGCTCTCCAGCATCACCGGATCCGGCGGAAGCTCGGTCAGCGATATCCCCGATCGAGCCTTGACGGCGGGACCTCCTCCCACGTGCCTGTGGCCCAGCGCCATGATCCATTCGGGAGTGCCCAGGTCGGGCCGGTTCTTCAATTCGGGGGTGAGATACCTGTAGAACACCGGCTCCCAGCGCCCGAAGAGCCCGGGACTTATGTCCCAAGGCCGGCCTTCGGGAGCCGCGCACGGCATGGAGATCTCATTGTAGCCGGCGTGGGAATGATAGCTGTGGCGGGCTATGAACCCGGTGTCGTGGCACGCGCCGCACGTATTCATGGGCGATACAGGGCCGCCTGTCGCGAGCACGTCCTTACCCTCTCTATCCAGCAGGTAGACCTCGGGGTGCTCAATGGAGGGTCCGCCGTCTTCGGCGCCCGCCTGGGCGGGCGGCTGGACTGCAAGGAGAGCGAATATCAAGATCAGGGCATGCGTCAAGGCAGCGCCTCCCCGGAGCCACGAGGGCTTCCCCAGTACGCCGGATCCCCGTTGTACCGGAAGTACTCGGGAGGGACGTTCTGCATGTAGACGAAGCTCCCTTTCTTCTTCTGGTAGACGTGCGGATCTTCAATGTCGAGGTCCCGGCCCGCGGTGGACCAGTCCCACGCCATCTTCGTGGGAGCGCCCACGGCCATCCGGGGGATGTGGCAGGTCTGGCAGGCGACCGCGGAGGTGTGGGCGTTCAGCCTGTCGGGAGCGATGCCCCGCCAGGACGACGCATCGCCGGGCCAGCAACCGCTCACCGGCAGGGCCGCCGCGAGGCACAAAAGCGCTGCAGCTACCGTAGAAGGTATAGAGGACTGGCTTTTTGGACGCATATCAATGAATTGTAGCAGGGGGAGACGGCGGCGCAAGCTCTAACGAAAGGGGCTGTCGGGAATGGGAATAGACATAATGGCCCATGGGAGCCCGAGGCTGAGGAAGCTTCTGTGCTTAGTCCCCCGGTCTGGGTCGCCTAAGCGGCCGGCCGTGACCCGGGACAAGCTCCTTAAGCGCCTCGAACGCCTCCGCCTGCTCGGGCGCAAGGAGGCCTCTTACGGCCGTAGAAGCTTCGTCCCTGGTTCTATCCAGCTCAGTTCTCATATCTTCTAGTGATATCTCGTCACCCTGCGTTCTATGATGAAGCTCACCCGACTGTTGCGCCGCATCGGTCATGATCGCACCTACCTGCTGCGCTTGAGAATCAGTCAAGTCCAGGACTTCCCTGAGGAAATTGACATGCCGTTCCAACCTCTGTTGTTCGCGCTCGCGCCTTGCCTCGATCTCCGAGTGGCGCTGGGCCCTCAACGCCTCCAGGCACTCAGACCGCTCAGGTTCGAGAGTGGCCTCCAGTTTCTGCTCGAACTCCGCTCGTATCTTCTCGATTTCCCCCATCAGGACTTCACGATTCCCTTCACCGGGCGGGTACTGAGACCAAAGCGCCTGCATCGCTTCCCGCATCTCCTGAAGAGCGTCACTGACAAGTAACTGTTGCTCATCGCTCAGACCCAACTCCTCGGCGAGTTCCTCAAACCATGCTCCGGGCTCACCGCCGGGGCCGGGGGCTCCGCCGTGGAAACCGTCCGGACCATGGCCAGCCGCTTCTCCCGAAGGCCGCCGTTCCTCTCGATCCTCGGCCATTGCGTTGCGATGTGTCTCCATTCGATCTGAGAGAAACTGCACCAGCGAGATAAATTGGCTTGCGTCGAGGATATCTGAGCTTTCCTGGAGGAGGCTAAGCATCGGATGCTCGCGGCCGGCTATGCTGCCGGGATCACCGCCGGTCTGAGGTCCGGCCTTCGCACTAGGTAAGACCCACCGCCGACACCCGCCCCTCAAGAACCAATTCGCGCGAATCGGCAGTCTAGATCCAACGACGTCTGCTACTGCTCACCCTCGACTGCCGATCCGCCTGCTGACGCAAGTTGGACAACAACCCAGAAGTCCAACGGCTCGGGCATCTGTGGCCTTCCACCACCCGGACCTCCCATACCCCCACCGGGACCCCCCATACCGCCACGGCCTCCCATGCCGCCACGGCCTCCCATGCCGCCACGGCCTCCCATACCGCCACGGCCTCCCATGCTCTCGCGCATCTGCTCGAAATCTATCTCAGGTGTTTCGAAGCCGATTTCTATCCCCGACCCGCTTTCAGAAGCAACAGCATACGGGTGCTCCGCGCTTTGCTTCAACGGGACCTTAAGCTCATAGACCAAAGCTCCATTTGAAATGCCCGCGCAGACGTCAATCCCCGGAGCATCGGCAATAGCCATACGGCGCGTCTCGTCCTTGCCTGGCCCGAGGATCTCCAGATCCTTCATTGTCCTCAAATGGTCCCTGAGTTTGGCCTGCATTTCGTTGGCATCAGGCTGCGCGCCCGGCCCCATCGTCTGTCGGCCCGACACCTCCCCCTGCATTGGAAATCGAATCCCGAAAACCTTGTCGTCGCCGCCGTCGGAATCGAACCAAAGCGTGAGGCCGGAGTATACGAGATGATTGAACTTCATGCGGTCCGACGTAACAAGACTGATGTATAGATACTCATCATCGTTGAGTAGGCCAACGGCCGCGTTTTCATCCTCCAGATACGTTCGTGCATTCTGCCATTCAGCCGCCGGATTATCCATGCCGTCGACTACTACCGTGCGATCCAGCCAGTGGCTTTTCAGCTCCAATCCACCACACCCGGTCACGAGCGGACTACAGAGCAGGACTATGAGCAGCAGACTCGACATGCTCAGAACACCGGGCTTCGTTACAATCGGAGAGATCATCATTTCGCAAACCTCCACTTGACAATGGGTATGTGACGCCGGGGACCAGTGGTGGTGAGTCACAGGTACCCGGCGCTTATTCTCTTTCCTGCTTGGCATTCTCTGTTTCATGCCGCCGTGTCCTTTGTCCTCCTTGAGTGTCTCGGTGTGAATTCCCACGGGCCTTCATTGCCGATTTTGACCTCGCTTATCTACCTATACCCACGGGATGTTGCAGAAATGTGGCACGCGCGTGGCAAATAGTGTCGAATGAGAACAATCTTGCGAAGAGTGCCCAGCACTGCGGCAACATGCCCGTGGGGAAGACTGCGGACTATCTCGAACGCATCCTCGGGCGATACCAGGGCCTCCCCCTTCAGCACTCGCCGCAGTGCCTCGACCTTCTCGGGCGGCCAATGTGAAAGGTTGGCGATGGTGCGCGTCTTGACTTTGCCGCCCCGACGATAGCTCTCTCGCAGCAGAATCGCGGGCGGGGACTTGCGGTTAGGGACCTTAGCGAGATACATGCCTACACAACCTCACCCAAGACTGCGGCTTCTCGTTGATGTTAGGAAGGTTACATGCTCAGGTCCCGGGGAACTTCGGGCTAATCTTGAGCTTCGTCATGCGGCCGTCGGTCGCCCCAGGGGTCGAGACATCCATCCCGACTCGGCCCTGCTCATCCAGGCACCAAACCGTGGCATAGTCGCCTGAAGCCTTGCCGGCGGCTTTTCTTCTGGAAACGCGAGCTGCGCAGATACGGCGTCACCGCCCGGCGATGCAGCCCAGACAGCGGGGCCAGTCTGAGCACCGGATTGCGAGTGCGGAGCACCGGCCCTTTCGATCCGACGGTCAGAGGGAAGCCGGGAGGATTATGTGGATGGAAGCTCCTGAGGGTTTCCTGTTCTCGGCACGGACTTCGCCGCGGTGCAGTCTTACTATTTCCTTTACGATTGCCAGGCCCAGCCCACTTCCGCCGGTGGAGCGCGCGGCGTCCGCCCGGTAGAAACGGTCGAAGACATGTGGCAGGTCTTCGGAAGGAAACCCGGGGCCATCGTCGCTTACCGTCAGGCTGTAGCTGCCGGCATCCGCTTCGCAAAGCCCCTGTTCCTTCTTGTCTCTTTGAAGCCGCCCACCTTCACCGGCCGTTCCCACACCAGGAATGTACTCAATGGAAAGCGTCACTTTTCCTCCCGGAGGGACATAGCGCAGGGCATTGACCAGGAGATTCTCTACAACGTACTCGATGCGGCGGCCGTTGGCAAATACCCACGTCTGTTCGGCCGGACCCGACCACTTGACTTCCAGGCCCGCCTGGCGGAAACGGGTTTGGAATCGGTTCAGCACATTGCGCGACAGCTCGGTCAAATCAAGGCGGACCTTGGAGAGGGTCTCCGCTCCCGCCTCCAGGCGCGTAAGATCCAGCAGATCATCAATCAGAAGATCCATCCGCTTGGATTCTTCCAGTACGTTCTGCAAATACCCGACACGCTCCTCTTCAGACACGGGCACCGATGGGTCAAGGAGAGTCTCAGCGTAGCCGCGTATCGAGGTCAACGGTGTAGCCAGCTCATGTGAGATATCCGCAAGGAGCCGGCGGCGCCCGTGATCGCTCTCTTCGATTCGCCTCATGGCCGCGGCCAGGGTTTCTGTCATGCGGTTCATCTTCGCGCCCAAGCGCCCGATCTCATCGGATCCCGGCTCAGGCACTCGCGCCTCAAGATCCCCCTCGGTCACTCTAGTTGCCAGTCCTTCAAGCGCGTGAAGACGTCTCAGCAGCACGCGGAATATTATGAGGCCGGCGGCGCCGGCCATCAGTACGGCGACGGGCAGAAAAACAAGTATCGGCCGTGGAATACCACGCGGCCACATGAAAGATGCCTTCGGGCGTGCGAACGCTACTACCTCGCCGATCGTACCCTCAGCGGTCTCTACGGGGTTGCGACTGAGCGCCTCAGGCGGGCCACCTGCACGTCCAGGCGTTCCCTCCGGCCATCTTCGTCTCCGGTCACCCCGCATTGCGCCCTTATCATCAGGCTTTTCAGGAAAGGTCCCAAGCACGTCACCCGTGGGCTGCTCAAACCGCCGGAGCATCGGGGGTAGCGGGCGCATACCCGAGACAATGCGGCCGTCGGACCCCACAAAGAACGGCATCTCTTCACTCTCTGCACTCTGAAATGAGCGAAGGACACTTTGAATGTCTTCATCGGATGGCGGCGCCGGTAGCTCCGCGAGTCGGTTCGCCACTTGGCGCGTCAGCAGCTCGGCGCGCGTCCTGGCCCAGTGCGCGGTAATAGGCCTGAGAACCAGCACGACCAGCAGAACCTGAAGAATCGCTGTCGCAATGAGCACCGCGAGAAACGAACCCGCGAAAGTCCAGAAGAGGCTGGGCGAGCGGAAACGTGGTTTCATTTGATTGATTTGGGGAATCGATAGCCGGCGCCCCAGATTGTCTGAATATACTTTGGATTCCCGGGATCCTCTTCGATCTTTCTTCTAAGCCTGCTTATCAAGCTGTCGACCGATCGATCGTCCACGAATCTCTCATCGCCCCACACGTGTCGCATCAGGGCGTCGCGGCTTAAAACAAAACCGGGGCGGGATGCCAGGAAGTGAAGAACATTGAACTCAAGAGTTGTAAGCTCCACAGGCTCGCCCCGGAGAGTCACCTCCATCAGAGACGGCGCGATTCTAAGCTCCCCCGCAGTCAGGGTGTTCTCAAGAAGCCCCGACGCTGATCTTTTCAGCAGTGTGCGCGCGCGAGCGACAAGCTCCCTGGTACTGAACGGCTTTGTGAGATAGTCATCCGCACCTATCTCAAAACCCAGGACTTTGTCGCCCTCGCTGGAGCGGGCGGTGAGCATGAGAATAGGCACGTCGCCCTCGTTCCGAATGCGCCTGGCAACCTCCAACCCATCTATACGAGGAATCATGAGGTCCAAGATCACCAGTGAGGGCATGAGACGCTCGAACTCCTGCAGCGCCCTCAAACCGTCGTACGCCTGATGGCACTCGAATCCGGCGGCCTCGAGGTTCTTTGAAACGAGGTCGGCGATCTTCCGGTCATCTTCGACAATCAACACAATCCGGCCCATAACAATCCAAGATTAGCTTAAATCTTCAAGCCCCGTCAAGGCTTGGTGATGCCCCCACGTTGCCACAGGCGCGCCGTGGGCGCAGATCCCCGGATCCTGGCCCGGGAGGCTACGCCCCGGCGCCGAGTTCGCGCCGACGGGCCGCGCCTCCAACCGGACAAAAAGGGTCCGGTTGGATTGGCGTAACTCGCCGGACATAATGGCGTTACCTGTTCCTCCTTCCTAAAATTCCATTCGGCGTGGAATTGACAAGAATCCAGGCGGCCGCCGGCGGGCGGTCGACGTGGCCGACGGAAACTCGGTGACCTTGAAGATGTCCGGCCTGACGACGAAGAGGCTGTGGCCCGGTCGTGCCAGATCCTGGAGAGGATGACCCAGAGGCCCCGGTCCGCCTTGGTCAACCGTGGCCGCTTGCCCGACCTCTGAAGCACCTGGATCTGATGTTTCATGGCGAGATTCTCCATGGTCAACCGGCGTCGAGTCTTGGAAGCCGATGGAATCGCGTGCAGAAACAGTGTGCTCGTGGTAGGTGCAATAGTGACGGAGGTCGCCCATGACGTGATGCGTGCCGGTGCGAACGGGATTTGCCGAAGGGACAGCCGTCATTACGGGGATTTCGCGGACTGCGGGCGCTCGCCGGGAGTAACCTCCGCTGCCGGTTGGCCTTCAATCGGGTGCCGCTCTCAAGAAGTGCTACTTCAGCGACTGCCGCTTCTTTCAGGATATGGAACTCAGGATATGGAATTCAGCTTGATCGAGAAGACGCCATGGGAGAATATCGAGCGGGGCCTTGTGGTGACCTTGGAGGAGTCACGAAGAGCTCCCGGTTTAGATTTCCGTCTCGACTACGTCGGTCGCCGTTCGCACTCGAAGGGCCGCACATCTTGCCTCGTCTATGAGGGCCTCTCCCCCAACGCGCGGTAAGACAGTCAAGACCGACATCACGGATCAGCGAGCGAATCGTCATTCCCTTCGAGAATCACGCCCTCGTGCGCTGCTATGACGAGTAACGCGATCTGTCCGAAGGCGTGCTCGTCCATAGCTATTCGCTGGGCGAGATCTCAGTCGAAAACAGTGTAGCGCTCATTGGCCACGTGCGCGACGAGGCGCGCGACCTGTACGACCTTTGGTTCCTTACCGCCAACGGCCACGTGCGCCTGTCCGAAATTCCGGAGTCCATGGGGCGGGGTCGGGGTGCCGGCGGTCGAAGTCGGCGCAGCTTCAGGGTGAGATCAGCACCAAGGAAGCTGCCACGAGAAGCTGCGGCAGGTCCGGCTCGCGGATCCCAAGTGACGGAGCTTTCGGCGTTCAGAAAGGTCTATCGCACAGTCAAGAGAGCGTTTCGACCGGCCGGCATCTCGCAGCGACACGCAGGACCCCGGCCGCGACTTCAATTTCTGAAAGCGAGCAATGGAAGACCGTGAGCTTGCAGAAAAGATCGTGAGAGGCGACACCCACGCCTTCAGGCGGCTCTTCGAGAGCTACAAGGACCTCGTCTACCGCATCTCCTTGCGCATGAGCGGAAGCCGTGAAGAGGCGGAGGACATAACCCAGGACGTATTCATTCGGATCCTCGACACGATCGGAAAGTTCAGGGGGGAAGCGAAGCTGTCCTCCTGGTTCTACCGCATCACGGTGAACACCTGCCTCAAGAGGGAACGGCGCAAACGACTCGAAAAGCTCGTTTCCCTGGAGTCTCTGTTCGGCGAAGAGGAAGATCTCCTCCCGGCGTCCGAGGAGGAGACGCCCGACAGGCAGGTCGAGCAGGTCGAGACCGGCCGGATCGTGCGGCAGGCGATCCGGCGGCTCCCGGCAAGGCAGAGGACGGCCATCGTGCTTCAAAGGTACGAGGGCCTCTCCTACGAGGAGATGGCTGAGGCGATGGAGATCAGCCTCTCCGCCGTCGAATCCCTCGTTCATCGCGCAAAGGAGAACCTTGCGCGGGAGTTGCTCCCTCTGAAAAAAGATCTGCGATGACCGCAAGTTATTTCCGGAACACGGGTCATACATAACAGAGACGGGAGACATGACATGAAGCACGAGACGGTCAGGAAGAAGCTGCTGCGCTACCTGGACGGGGATCTGCCGGAGAAGGAACGGCTGACTGTACGGAGTCATCTGAGGAATTGTCGGTCGTGCAGGGACGACCTTAAAGAACTCGAGGAGGTCTGGAAAGCCGACCCGCGGGCGGAGAGGATCGCGGCCCCCCCGTTTCTCTGGGCGCGCATCTCGGCAGCGCTGAATGAAAGGGAACAGAGGGAGAGATTCCCTGTCGCCGCGGCGAGCCTCATCAGCAGCCTGTGGCGTCCGGCGGCCGCGTTCGCCGCGATGGTCCTCCTGATGACGGGAGGAGTGAAGCTTGGGGACATGCTGACCGTCTCTCCGGCCGAGTTTGAGGAACTCCAGGTCTCCGGCGCGGAGGACTATCTGGGGATGAGCTACTTCGAGGTGCTGCCGCCCGGGTCTATCGGCTCCCGGGTGCTGGCGCCGGATGAAAGCGGGGTGCGGCGATGAAGAAAACGCTCGTATATATCCTGCTCATCCTGGCCGTGGTGAACGTTACGGCCCTCGGCGCGATGCTCTACATGAGAGAACGCGACAGCAGGGCCGCCGCCTGCGCCGCGAGGCAGGGATCCTGCTTCGAGCAGATCAAGCGCGAACTCGAGCTCACCCCCGAGCAGGTCGAGCGCTTCGACGAGATCAGGGGCGAGTTCCACAGTCAGGTGGACTCTCTGGATCTGCTGATGGAGGAGCAGAGGGCCCGGCTGCTCCGGCACATATGGAACGGACAAGAAGGGGGCGTGGATTCCCTGTTGACCCGGACAAGCCGATTGCAGATGGAGTCCCAGCGCCTTGTCATCAGGCGCTTCGAGCAGATGAGGGAAGTCTTGACGCCGGAGCAGTGGAAGGAGTTCTACGGGATAGTGGCCGAACGGTTTCCGCCGAGGGGAGGGATCTCCGATTCGCACGGGAATCCGGTAAAGAAGAGGGAGAGACGGTGAAGCGGATTCATTCTACGGCCGGACAAGGGATCACCGGAAAGTCGATGATGTTGGTTGCGATCCTTCTGATGCTGCCGGCGGCATGGGCATCGGCCGGGGAGAACCAGGATGCGGGCATGCTGACGCTTGCGGACTGCGTGGAAAGAGCGCTGAAGAGCAACCCCGGGCTGAGGTCGTCGGAGATGCTCATGCGCGAGAGCAAGGAGCGTATCAGGGAGGCGCGGGCCGGGTTCTATCCATCGCTCAGCATCAGCGCGACCGCGGGTCGCTACGATTACGAGGATACGGGCGGAGCTACCGGACAGACCAGCAGAGAAAACTACCAGGCCGGTATCTACGCACGCTATCCCCTGTTCGAGGGGTTCAGGAGGATCGCGGGCAGCGATGCGGCCGAAGCCAACTTCTCGGCGGAAGAAGAGCGGTACAGGCAGAATCGCCGGGATTTGGAGCTGGAGGTCACCAACGCCTACTACCTCTTGCTCAAAGCGGAAAGGCTGGTCGGGTCGGCGGAGAAATCCTCGGAAAGATCGAAGGTCTATCTCGAATATGCCGAGGCCCGCTTCGAAAACGGCCTGGCTTCCCGATCGGACGTATTGAAGGCGATGGTGGAGCGGTCCGACGCGGACCTCGCCCTGATCCGAGCCCGCAACGGGCGCCTGGTCGCCGCTGGGCTCCTCAATGTCGTGATGGGACGATCGGCACAGGAGCCCGTCCGGATAGTGGACAACCTGGAAGCAGGGTTATTCGCATTCCCCGAAGACTCCCTGGTATGGCAGACGGGTGTCGAACGCCTCATCGAAGCCGCCCTCAGCAACAGGCCGGACCTGGCCAGGATGGAAGGACTTATCGAAGCGCAGCGGGCGGCGCTTCGCATGGCCCGCAGCGATTACTATCCGACCATCTCCTTGGACGGCAATTACACGTACTTCGGCGAGGAGGCCACCGACCTGCGCGGCGGGTCGTACATCGGACTGAGCGTGAGCCTCCCCCTTTTCAGCGGGTTCTCCCGGCCGGCGCGCACCGCTCGGGAGGGCTTGGCGCTACGCGGGCTCGAGCAGGAGCGCGCCTCCCTTCGGCATCAGGTAGGCCTGGAAGTATGGTTCGCCTACCTTAACGTGAAGGAGGCGAACGAACGCATTCTGAGCAACGAGACCTTCTACGAAAACGCCGTCGAGAACCTGCGGATCGCCCGGGGCGAGTACAAGGAGGGCATGGGCTCGATGCTGGACCTGCTCGACGCCGAGACCGCCCTGGTGACGGCGGAAGTGAGCCGCATCGAGTCACTGGCGGACTTTCAAATATCCCTCGCGGAGCTTATCCGCGCCGTGGGCAGAGAAGACATCAAGGAGATCATTCGATGAAGAAGTGGATCATTCTCGTGGCCGCCGTCATTCTGGCCGTCGCGTTGTTGGCGGCCGGCAGCTCGATCTTCAGGAGGGACGGATCGGAGAGCGCCGACTTCAGGACTGCTGTCGCAGCGCGCCGCGACATCGGCTCCAGCGTGCTCGCGACGGGGATCATAAAGCCGATGGTCGGCGCCGAGGTGCGCGTGGGCTCCAGGGTCTCGGGACTGGTCGAGAACCTCTACGCCAACGTCGGAGACCATGTCGAGAAGGGCCAGATCATCGCCGAACTGGAGCCGTCGGAGCTGCAGGCGAAGTACAACCAGGCTAAGGCCGCGCTGGAGAACGCCCGCGCCGATTACGAGTACGCAAGGCTGGATCTGAAGCGGCAGGAGTCGATGCTGGGACAGAACTTCATCTCGCAGAGCCAGTACGATCTGGCGGAAAAGTCCTTCGAGATAAGCAGGGCGAAGCTCGAACAGGCCGAGGCAAATCTCGCCCATGCTGCGGTGCAGCTCGATTACACGAAAATAACGGCCCCGATAGATGGGGTTATAGCTTCGGTCTCCACCCAGGAAGGCGAAACGGTCGCAGCCAGCTTTTCCGCGCCCACCTTCGTGAACATAATCGACCTGAACCGCCTGGAGGTGCGGGCGTTTGTGGACGAGACGGACATAGGGAGGATCCGGGTCGGGCAGAAGGCGACGTTTACCGTGGACACGTACATGCATACCGACTTCGAAGGCACGGTGACGGCCATCTACCCCAAGGCGGAGATCCAGGACAACGTGGTCAACTACATCGCCACCATCGCCATCGGCGATTTCATGGGCCGGCAGCTGCGCCCGGAGATGACCACGACGGTCACCATATACCTGGACCGGCACGAAGACGTGCTGGCCGTGCCGACCGGGGCCCTGCGGCGGGAGCCGGACGGGATGGCGGTGACGCTCGTCGAAGACGGGCGGACCTCCACCCAAAGAGTGGAAACCGGCCTCTCCGGCGGCGGACACACCGAGATCCTGGAAGGCCTCCGCGAGGGAGACCGGATAGTCATCCGGTAGGCCGGCCTCCGCGGCCCCCGGAGAAGATGCTGGACCGGGAAGAAACTGCTGAGCGAAGGAGAAGAAGGATGAAACCTATTGTAAGGGTCGAGAATGTGAGCAAGGTCTATCAGAAGGACCAGGAGGTCCCCATCCACGCCCTGCGCGAAGTGTCGATGGAGATCGCCGAAGGGGAGTTCGTCGCGATCATGGGAGCTTCCGGCTCGGGCAAGTCAACGTTGATGAACGTGATGGGCTGCCTGGACCGGCCTACGCACGGCAGGGTGCTGCTTGACGGCGACCCGGTCAGCACATTCGACGACGAGAGGCTCGCGCGGATCCGGAACAAGAAGATTGGATTCGTGTTCCAGACGTTCAACCTGATGCCCCGCACCAGCGCCCTGGAAAACGTGGAGCTGCCCCTAGTATATTCGGACAGGGCGGACATCAGGGGCCTGGCGGAGGCGGCGTTGAAGCAGGTCGACCTGGAGGCCCGCGCCCGGCATTATCCCAGCGAGCTGTCCGGAGGCCAGCAGCAGCGCGTGGCGATCGCCCGCGCTCTGGTCAACGACCCCGAGATAGTCCTGGCGGACGAGCCCACGGGGAACCTGGACACCCGTTCGAGCTACGAGATAATGGCGCTGTTCCAGGACCTGCACAGCCAGGGGCGCACGTTGGTGGTGGTGACCCACGAACCGCACATCGCGGAATACGCCACCCGGATCGTCAAGATCACCGACGGCACGATCGAGAGCGACCTGGAGAACAAGAAGGTGCGCGGGGCCCGTGCTGAGCTTGAGAGGCTCGGTGATTCGGTGGAGGTAATGTGATGAAAACAGGAAGAATCGTAAAATCCTCGTTCAGGAGCCTCGGCAGGAACAAGCTGCGGACCTTCTTGATGATGATCGGCATCGTCATAGGAATCAGCGCCGTCACGATGGTGGTCTCCGTCGGACTGGGCGCGGAGAAGCGCGTGATGTCTCGTGTGGAGAAGTTCGGGCTGAAAAGCATGATGGTCTTCGCAGGCGGCGGAAGGGAGATGGGGCGCCCGTCGGGGGAGCAGGTGACCACCCTGAGGGCGGCCGACAGCGAAGCCATGCTGCGGGAGATCCCGGCCGTCGCCGGCGCGGCGCCGTACAACCGCCTGCCGGAGAGGACCGTGAGCTACCAGGGGGAAAGCAAGACGGCGACCCTCTTCGGCGTGACCCCCGATTGGGCTGCTGTCTGGGACTGGGGTGCCGCACGAGGACGGTTCATCACAGTCGAGGACGAGCAGAGGATGGCGCGCGTGTGCGTCATTGGAAGGACCGTGCAACAGGAACTGTTCGGCGATGCCGACCCTATAGGCGAACAGGTGCGCATCGGCAACGTCCTGTTCGAGATAGTCGGGGTGCTGGAGTCGAGGGGGACGAGCCCCGGAGGCGGGGATATGGACAACCGCGTCATGATCCCGCTGTCAACATTCATGCGACGCGTCGCCAACGTAGACCACATCGCGGGGATCAAGGTGCTCCTTCACGACGGCAGGGACATGGAGCGGACCGCCGAGACCATCCGCGAGCTCCTCAGGGAGCGGCACGTCCTGGCGCCGGGCGAGCCGGACGATTTTCGCATCATCACTCCTACTGAAGTGACGCAGTTCGCCGAGAAGGTCGCCGGCACCTTCAATATCTTCCTCGTGCTCGTCGCGGCCGTTTCGCTGATCGCCGGCGGATTCGTCATCGCCAACATCATGTTGATCTCGGTCAGTGAGCGCCGTGCCGAGATCGGACTGCGCAAGGCGATCGGAGCACTAGGCAAGGACATACGGTTCCAGTTCACCCTGGAATCCGTGGCCGTAACGCTGGCGGGAGGGATCATAGGCATCGTGCTGGGATTTTCAGGAGCCGTCATTCTCCGGTCCGTCACCCAGATACCGGTTGCGGTCTCGTGGGAAGGCGCGGCCCTGGGAGTCGTCTTCTCGACCCTGGTCGGCCTGATAGCCGGCATCCAGCCCGCAAGACGAGCCGCGGCGCTGGAGCCGATCGAGGCGCTACGGGGCTGAGGCCGAAAGAACGGTAAGGTGTGCAAAATGCGGTCCGGATAGAATGAAGACACTCAAGAACCTCAAGATATCGAAGAAGGCACTGCTATCTCACAAGATGAGGACCCTTCTGGCGCTGCTCGGTGTCGTCATAGGCGTATTCGCGGTGATCATCATGGTCTCGATAGGGAACGGCGCCCGCAGTGAAGTGGTCTCCAGAATAGAGGCCATGGGCACCAACCTCTTGATCGTCAGCGCCGGAGACGTGCGGATATTCGCCGGGAGGCCCCGGACTCGGGGTCAGGTCACCACTCTCACACTTCAGGACGCAGAAGCAATCCTGCGGGAAGTTCCCGAAGTGATCGCCGCCACCCCTGCCGGTACGGGAAAGATGCAGGTAAAGTGCGGCGGTTACAGCACCACCACCACCATCACCGGCGTCTCGCCCGATTTTCCCACGGTCAGGAGCTTCAATGCGGAGAAGGGTTGGTTCTTCTCCGCGACGGAGAACCGGGTCTCGAAGCGGGTCGCCGTTCTGGGACACGGCGTGGCCGAGAATCTCTTCGATGACGCAGATCCTCTGGGCGCCATAATACGCGTAGGAAGGGCCCCGTTCGAGGTTGTCGGCGTTATGGAGTCGAAGGGAGTGGATATATACGGCACCGATCAGGACGACCAGATCTTCATACCGATAAATACTGCGCTTCGCAGAGTGTTCAACCAGGACCATATCGCGACCGTCTACCTGCGGATCGACAGCAGAGACGACATGCAGACCGCGCAGGCGAAGGTCAGGGACTTGTTGCGGGAGCGTCACGGGCTGAATTCGGGCGAGGAACCTGACGACTTTACCATCCAGAGCCAGACCGATCTGATCGAGGCGCAGCAAGAGGCCAGCGACACGTTCACCACGTTGACAGCCAGCATAGCCGGTATTTCCATGGTCGTGGGCGGTATCGGAATACTGGCGGTAATGCTGCTGTCTATACGCGAAAGGCGCCGGGAGATCGGCTTGCGTATGGCCGTCGGAGCGAGGCGCTTCGACGTGCGCCTTCAGTTCCTGTTCGAGGCGGCGATCCTGAGTGTCGGTGGAGGTTTGATCGGTATCTGCATGGGGGTCATCGCATCCTTAATGCTGAAATGGATACTGGAATGGAGCATCGCCATCTCTCTGTTTTCGATAGTGCTGTCCTTCGGTTTTTCCTTGCTGACAGGCCTCTTTTTCGGCGTCTACCCGGCTGACACCGCATCCCGTCTCGATCCCATCGAGGCGCTACGCAGCGAATAGCCCGCCGTGCCGGAGATATCATACACCTACGGCTCGAGCCGGCCCGCGCATATCTCGATGGTCTCCACGCGGCGGGCGTGGTCACATTCCGTAGGCCGTCATGGCAGCGAGGGCTTCATTCAGCTCGCGTTGCTCTCCGGCTCCGAATCTCGCTCCGGGTCTCCGGAGCTTGCTCATCTCTCCTCTTCCTTCCACCCCGCGATCCGAGCCATCTGAACGTCACGCTCGTCGATCGCATGCCGATGCTCGTCGACGAGCCACATCCGCCATCCGTCTCTTTCCTTTATCACATGTGCTCTCTCAACACGCGACCATGGATCGTCCCATCCGGGCGCGTTGCCGGTCACCACATCGAGGGGAAGGCGGGACTCGCACGCGCACTCCATCAGATTGTATAGAGTCGGTTCATCGCGATGCACCCACGGAGCACGAATCCACTCGTCCAGAAAACCCCAACGCAGCCGGACCGCGCCGTGAAGGCGCCCGTATTGGTAAAAGGCATAGAGAGACTTGGCGTCCACCTCCAGTCGCCGCCGCAGCCTTGTGAGCTCACGACGACGGAAATAACCTTGCAACACGCGCTTGTCGGCGAAGGGACGGCTGATGCCGCACGAGCCCCGGACCAGGAGGTCGAGCGTAATGCGGAGCGTCCGACCTTGTCGGTTTAGCTGCACGGTTTTCTGCGGCGGACCGAGCTCCGCCGGCCCGAGTTCCGCCAGACGACGTTCTCCGGGGTCGACCCGCAGATTTCGAAGCAAACGTACCGGGGACAGGGCGGATCGTCGAGGCCGGCGGGCCCGGCACAGACGGCGATCTTCGGTTTGACCTCACGCCGGATGACACCGCATCCCTGGGAGTGAAGAAGTTCGTCCACGACATCCAGATCAAGCTAAGCGACGGGAAGGTCTACACGATCGAGAAGGGCACGATCCAGCCCGCGGCCGGAGTGACCGAGGCTACTACCTGAGCCCGAAGGAGATGCACGATGAATGAGGTGCTCGAGATATCACGAAGCTTCGGCCTCGGTGGGCTCGGGCTTCTGGCCGCGGGCTTCTCGGTCAAGCTTGCCATTCAGGCGGTCGATCTCGCGCGCGCCCAACAGAGGCGTCGAAACGGGGGCGAACAGGTCCAAGGTCGACCTCGATGATCTGCGCGTCGTCTGCCCACTAGCTCCGGGGAACCACTCCCTTGACGACGTCCATGAGGTCCTCATTCAGATCCGATCCGGCATGGAGCGGTTGAACGAGACCCAGAAGGAGATAGAGACCGACATGAAGGAACGAAGTCACCGCTTGTATGATGTCTTAAGTGCTTTTCGCGTGGAGCTTGCAAGGAGGGAGGGGTGACATGACCGGGCGGGAACTTTTCGATAGGGCCATTGAGGTCGTGCTCGCCCACGAGGGAGAAACTTACACCGATCATCCCAACGACCGCGGTGGCGCGACAAAGTTCAAGATCTCGCAACGCTACAACCCCGACGCCAACATCAATATGGATGCAGGCAATCCCAAGGTTCAGCATCATCTCGACGAGATGTTCGGTGATAATAGGTGGCGGACGCAAGCATTTCTGAAACAGTCGGGGTGGAAACGTGAGCAGGGTTTTCTAGACTACTTCATGTGCAGAATCAACGCGCGGTACAAGCTACCGTTTCGTATCCGGTTCGATGTGGAGGATAAAATGGGGGCAAACCGCACGAAGTACTACCTTATCCACGCGTCAAATCACGTAAGGGCCGTGCTTCTCATGAAGGAAGTCATGTGGCCTCTTGGTGATGAGGAGGGGCTCTTTGATTTCGGTGGCAAGAAGCACGGGGTTCTGATATCGAGTTCACCCCGCGAGGATGAGCTGAAGGTCGCGCTCCGAGAGAAGTATTGCGGAGAGGTAAGGGAGTTTGATCTGATCCGGGAAGAGACATGGGACCTGCCCTTCATAGAGAAGCACTATCGGGCGGTTGTGAAGCAGCTGAAGGAAGACGGACTAGTGAAGGTCACACCGATTACATCAAGGACAGCCCGGGGTCTTGGTGGAAAGGACCGAGTGAGGTTCCTACTCCCTGAAGAAGGAGGAGGGACATGAGCGAGAAATCTTCCATAGAATGGACGGATTCAACGTGGAACCCCGTGACGGGCTGCACCAAAGTCAGTCCCGGCTGCAGGAACTGCTACGCCGAGACCTTCGCGGAACGCCGGCGCGGCATTCCTGGCCATCCCTACGAGCAGGGTTTCGACCTCCGCCTATGGCCTGATCGCGTCAGCCTGCCGCTAATGTGGAAGAGGCCTCGCACGATCTTGGTGAACAGCATGAGCGACCTCTTCCACGAGGAGGTGCCTCTCGCGTTCATTCAGAAAGTGTTCGAGACGATGGAGAAAGCTCACTGGCACACATTTCAGATACTGACCAAGCGGTCAGAGAGGCTGGCGGATATCGCTTCTGATCTGAGCTGGCCTCAGAACGTGTGGATGGGTGTTTCGATTGAGACAGTGAAGTACCTCTGGCGAGCGAACGACCTGCGGGATGTGCCGGCCGCCGTGAGGTTTCTGTCCTTGGAGCCTCTCCTGAGTCCGTTGGGCGCAATCGACCTAAGCGGCATCGACTGGGTTATCGTCGGCGGGGAAAGCGGACCAGGCGCACGGGCGATCGAAGTGGCGTGGGTAAGAGAGACCCGCAAGCAGTGCCGCCAACAAGGTGTGCCGTTTTTCTTCAAGCAATGGGGCGGTGCACAGAAGAAGAGGAATGGGCGCGTGCTTGACGGCCAAACATGGGACGCGATGCCGAAAGGGCATCGGCTTGAGCTGCACATCGGATAAGCAGCTTTCGCTCCTAGAGAATCTGGTCGAGAAGCACTTGAAACTTGTCTGTCTGTTTAGCGAGGTCATCCAGCCGCGCGACTGGACGCAAAGCGCGTTCGGTGATGGTTGACTGGCGGACCGTGTCAGGCAGGGAAAGGATATGCTGCTGGATTTCAGGTGTGAGGCTGAGCAAGCCCATGACCTGGGTCACCCTTGCCCGGATGATTTCCTCACTGTGCCTCCCGCAAATTCCATCCGCATTCGAATTGATATGCTTTGAGGCGGCGACCTCTAGGGATTTAGTGCCAGTCTCAGAGATTCAGCAGTGATTGCGTTGTTCGGGAGAGGAAACCACCATTGCAGGTAGGGCGGCACGTATGATTTCGCCCGCTCTGAGGCCGTTCTGCAGGCAGCAGCACGTCTCCACTATTACACATATGCGGGCGGTCCATGTGGCCGATGGGAACTCGGCGACGTTGAAGTGGATTACTCGCCTCCGGTTGTGGGAAAGCACCAGGAAAACGTGGAGGACCCGGAAGGTTGCGGTGGGTACCGTGAAGAAGTCGATGGAGGCCGTTTCTCCCAAGCGATTCCGGAGGAAGGTCCTCCACGTCTGAGAGGGCGGCCTCCTGGGACGTGCCATATACTTGGAGATCGTGGATTGTGCCGGATCAATGCCCAGCTTGAGCAGCTCTCCGTGTATGCGAGGTGCGCCCCAGAGGGGATTGGCAAGGGAGAGGTTGCGGATGAGTGACACGAGCTCGCGCGAAACATGCGGGCGGCCTCTTTTCCCTTTCCTGCTCTTCCACCTCCAGTAGAGCTTGAAACCCGCCCGATGCCATCGAACGACGGTGTCCGGCTTGACGACAAAGAGCCCGTCGCGCCGGTCGCACCAAATCCTGGATAGAAAGACCCAGAAGCCCCGGTCTGCCCTCGTCAAACCGTGGCCGCTTGCCAGACCTCCGAAGCACCTGCACCTGGTGCCGCAGAGCGAGGTTCTCCATGGCCAGCTGGTGTCGAGTCTTCAATGTCGTGAGAATCGCGTATAGAAGTAGTGTGATCATGGTGCGCATAAGGATGCGGCAGATCGCCTGTAACGTCAAGCGGACCAATGCAGACGAGATGTGCGGAAGGGACAAGGGCCGCCGCGAGGCACAAAAGCGCTGCAGCTACCGTAGAAGGTATAGAGGACTGGCTTTTTGGACGCATATCAATGAATTGTAGCAGGGGGAGACGGCGGCGCAAGCTCTAACGAAAGGGGCTGTCGCCGCCCGGGGTGCGGTCATGGGTAGGTTATGGACAGGCTCTTCATCTTGCGAATGAGCGTGGTCTTATGTATGCCCAGCGCCCGCGCGGTTCGCTCTCGGTGGCCGTTGTGCTGGGCGAGGGCCTGGAGGATGGCCTTCGCCTCGGCGGCCTTGAGGGGGTTGCCCGCGGCGGAGGAGACCTCTTCCGAGGCCGCCCGCGCCGGGCCGATCTCCGAAGGCAGGCAGTCGGGCCCTATGAGGTCTCCGCGGCACAATATGAAAGCGCGCTCAAGTATGTTCTCCAGCTCGCGGACGTTGCCGGGATAGTCATATTCCATCAGGGCGGCCAGGGCTTCCGGGGAGACGCCGAGCACGTTCTTATCCTTCTCGGCGTTCAAGCGGGCCAGTATATGGTCCACGAGAAGAGGAATGTCCTCCGCCCTCTCCGAAAGCGGAGGTATGTCGAGCCTGATCACATTGAGGCGGTAGTAGAGATCGTCCCTGAACCTGCCCAGCGCCATCTGCTCCCGCAGGTCCTTGTTGGTCGCGGCTATGATCCGTACATCGACCCGGACTGTCCCTGTGCTGCCCAGCGGCTCGTAGCTCTTTTCCTGGAGTACCCGCAACAACTTGACCTGAAGCGCCAGAGAGATATCGCCCACCTCGTCCAAGAAAACCGTCCCCCCCGCGGCCAAGTCGAAGCGGCCGGGCTTGTCGCGCTTGGCGTCGGTGAAAGCGCCTTTCCTGTACCCGAAAAGCTCCGATTCGAGGAGCGAGTCCGGCAGCGCGGCGCAGTTCACCGCGACGAACGGCTTCTCTCTTCTTTGACTCAGGTTGTGTATGGCCCTGGCGAACAACTCCTTGCCGCTCCCGCTGGGGCCTTGAATCAGGACGGTGCTGTCGCTCTCGGCGATGTCGGGCAGGATCCTGAACAGCTCCTGCATGGTGTGGTTCTTGCTTAAGATGTCCTGGAAGGAATACTCCTTGGTCAGGGCTCTCCTGAGGCTCTCGATCGCCGAGAGGTCCCGGAAGGTCTCGACGCCGCCCCGGACTTTGCCGTCCGCGTCGCGAAGGACCGCGGTCGAGATGCTGATCGGCTTCTCCATTCCGTCCTTGGTCAATATGTTGACGGGAACATTTATAATCTCATCCCCTGATTCGATGGTACGTTTGAGGACGCACGCTGTCTGGCAGACGCTTGCCCGGAAAATGTCGTAGCATTTCTGCCCGATGGCCTCCTCTTTGGAGAAGCCGGTGATGTGCTCGGCGGCTTTGTTGAAGGACGTGACCCTCCAGTCCTCGTCGACGGTGAAGACGCCGTCAGCGATACTGTCCAGGATGGTCTTGTAGGCGCCCTCTTCGATTCCGTCGCGGATTGGTCTTTTTTCCATAGCAGATCTTTCCGAAAGTGCTTCCTGCCGGTCGGTGAAGCGGGGGACTGCTGAAAGACGACCCTTCATTGTCAATGATGCACGCTTTTCGGCATGGGGTCAATCGCTCAGGGAGAGGCAGGGAGCTCCCGTGAATCATATCGCCGAGGCTGCGTTGGACGGCCGCGGCCGGGTGAGGTCGACGTGGCGGAGAACCGACCTTTCAGGCGGCCGTCTCGCTTCTTTCGGCGGACAGGGAAGGGAATCTGATCTCGAACGCGGCGCCCCGGCCGCGGCCGGGGAGATATTCGATCTCACCCCCGTGATCGGTCATGATCTGCCGGGATACCGACAGACCCAGCCCGATTCCTTCTCGCTTGGAGGTGAACAGGGGCCGGAACAGCTTCTCCCGCATCGCTTCCGGCACGCCCGGTCCGTCGTCCTCCAGCGTGCCCACGACGCGCCCTCCTTTGACGCAGGTGCTTATCCTGACCCCGCCGTTCCTGCCGACCGCCTGGATCGCGTTGATGGTCAAGTGGTAGAAGACCTGCCGCAGTTGCATGGCGCTTCCGGTTACGAGGGGGAGGTAGGGATCGAGGTCGAGCGTAAGTGAGATCGACAGGCGCTCCAGCTCCGACCGCATGCCCTGAACGCAGGACCTTATTATCTCGTTCAGATCCAAGGACTCAAAGGAGGAGCTGTCCGCTCGTATGAGCTGGAGCGCGGCGGCCACGGTTTCATAGATCCTGGCGGCCTCACCGATGATCCCTTGACCGAACTGATGGAATTTGTCGGACTCATCCGTCCGCTCGCATTGCAGGCGGGCTATGCTGATGATCGAGTGAAGGGGCTCGCGGATATCGCGAGCCATGCACGCGGCCGTCTCCCCGAGGTAAATGAACCTTTCATATCTGGAGATCCTATCGTGAAGATCGTCCACCTCGGCCTGATCACGAAGGGTCAGGACGGCCCCCGCCATCGCGCCTTCCCGGCCGAACATGGGCGACGCCGAAAGCTCGACAGGCGGCGAATCGCCGCCGTCGCGGCTGAACGCGCAGCCGCGCACGGAGCAGGTGTGGGATGACTGAAGCGCGCCATTGACATGGGGGAGCAGGGGGGCGAGACCTTTCACGACGGCTATCCGCCGGCCCAGCGCCTCCTCCGCTGAAACGCCCGACATGCGCTGGGCTTCGGGATTGAACGCCGTTATGATCCCGTCCGCGCCCACGACTATAATGCCTTGGTTGATGCTGGAGATTACCTCCCAATGCTGCATGCGGAGGTCGTCATATCTGTTCAGAGCTTCCTCCTCGCGCAGTATCTCCTTCTCCAGCTCGCGCTCCAGCCGGGCCGCCATCTTCTTGGACTTCTGATGTTGGATCTCTCTCTGTCTGGCCTGGCTGGCCAAGAAGCCGGCGAAGAAGGCCGTGACGAAGAAAAGAGGGATCCGCATCAGGAATCCGCTGGACATGGAGTCGGGAATCCCGAGCGCCGAGATCGATACCGACAGATACACCGCGCTGACCACCAGCGCCGCGACGAGAGTCGTTCTCAGGTCTCTGCTCATCGCGGCCATGAATATCGCCAGAAAATACAGGAGATAGATATCGCCCGTGACATTTCTCGACAAATGGATGCAGGTGGATACGAAGAGCACGTCCATTACGAAGATCGCGCCGACCAACCTCTTCGACTGGAAGTGCCTCGCCGGAAAGAACGCGAGGACGGCGTTTGAGGCGAGGTATGCGGCGGCCACCTTGAAAGCGCCGCCGGTCAGGAAGTACCCCGCGTCGCTGACGGCCAAGATCGCCAGCACCACGAGCACTCCCTGCAGTCTGAACGCAAGGATGACCTTTTTCTCGGTAGCGGCTTCGATGTTCGAAGGCGCCCGCATGTGAGCCTCCTTCCGGCGACGCCTGCGCTTGCGAGAGGGGTCACGTCGCAGTACCGTCCGGAAGGCGCGATGGTGTAATAAACTATATATTATTGACGAGGCAATATGGTGGAAATGACGCGGCGCCTCCCGTGACAGCCGGCGCCGGCCCGCTCGGGCACGGCACGGAGTATTCATCGGCCCTCCGCCGCCGTACTTGAGCGTCTCTGGGCGGCGGCCGCTCGAGCTTTGAATACTTGTGCCGGCCCCGCGACAATGCCCGGTTGGCCGGTCGGGGCCTCGGTGTCCGCCGCTGCGGGCGCAGTCGCCTCCGGCGCGCCACGGTCGAAGGCTCGTCCCGCCGGGAAGGGGCGCGCTACTGCTGCGTCTCTTCCGAATCCCAGCCGGAGGTCGAAGATACGTGGGTCCCGTCCTCGCACGGGTCTTCCCCCAGGGCACGACGGACTTCCTCGCGCAAGCTGTCAATGCTTATCGGCTTGTTGATGAAGCCGACCACGCCCATGGTTACAATCGAGGGGTCGTTGCCGAGCTTGGGATAGGCCGAGCAGATTAGAACCGGAACGTCGTGGTCCTCGCCCCTGATTTTCTCCAGCAGGTCGAAACCGTGCATCTCCGGCATTTTGACGTCGAGTATCAAGAGGTCCGGCCTCTCCTTTTGGAAGTGCTCCCAGGCCTCGTTTCCGTCCTTCGCCGACTGGACGTCGTACCCCATCTCCGTCAGCACCTCCTCATAGAGCATTCGAATCCTCAGCTCGTCGTCCGCGACTATGATCTTCTTCATGACGCCCCTCCTTCTGGATTGAAGCTATGCGGTGCGCGCGTTTCCTTCGACCCTAAGGTAGTCCTCCGGGCTTTCCGCAGCATCGCCCGCGGGGATCCTTATCTCGAAGACCGCGCCTCTGCCCGGCAATTCGGTCAGGATCATCGTCCCGCCGTGATCCTCCACTATCTTCTGTGAGACGGCCAGACCAAGCCCGGTGCCGTTCGTCTTCGTGGTGAAGAAGGGATGAAATATCTTCTCCTTGATTTCATCCGGCACCCCGGGGCCGGTGTCCTCGAACCTTGCGGTTATGGTTTCGCCTTCCGAGGCGGTCGTGATCCTTATCTCCCCGCCTTGCTCCAGGGAGTCCATGGCGTTCGCGAGCAAGTTCGTGAAGACCTGCCTTAGCTGCACCTCGTTGCCTCTCATGTACGGCAGGTACGGGTTGAGATCCAAGGTCATCGAGACCGAGCGCGAAGCCAACTTGTCCCGCATGCCCGCGGTCGTGGAGTTGATGACCTCGTTTATGTCAACGGACTCAAACGGCACCCTGTCGTTCCTGGCGAAGTGCAGGGTTTGGGCGACTATCTTCTCTATGCGCTTGGCCTCGTCCACTATTATCTCGGCGAACTTATGGAGGCGATCGTTCTCATCGATGCGTTCGTATAGAAGCTGGGCGAAGCCGCTGATGGAGTTCAGCGGATTGCGGATCTCGTGGGCTACCGAGGCGGCCATCTCCCCGAGAAAAGCAAGTCGCTCGGACCGTTGAATCTGGTCCCTCAGCTCTTTGACCTCGGAAAGGTCTCTGAAAGTGGCTATGGCGCCGGTGACCTCGTTGTCTTGATCCCTCAGCAGCGACGTCGTGTATCCCACCGTCATTGGCCTGTTGTTCCCGTTGGTCAAGGTGGCTTCCTCGCTTTTCCGCGTCGCGCCGGAACCGTAGGCGTCGGCGAGCGCGTCGGTGAGCGCCTTGAGCCCGGGGTACAGGGCCGCGTTCCTGCCGAGCAGGTCGGATGCGAAGAGACCGGTTATGTGCTCCGCCTCCCTGTTGAACGCGGTTATTACGCCCTCCTTGTTGACAACCACGATTCCGCTGTTGATGCTCGACATTATGTTTCTGTGATGAAGATAGAGATATCTGTACTTGGTCAGCGTCTCCTCTTCGAGGCGCTTGGTCTCCGCGAGCTGTTGCTTCAGCTCCTTGGTGGCCAGCTTCGCCTTGCGCTGTTCCAGCTCCCTCAGCCTGGCCTGGTTGGCCAGGAAGCCCGCGAAAAAGGACGTGACAAAGAAGAGCGGTATCCTCAACAGGAACGAGGAAGAAGCGATTGCCGACGCGCCCTGGGTGGAGAAGGAAACCCACAGGTACACCACGCTGACTATCATGGCGACGACGACCGTGGTTCTCAGGTCCCTGGTCAGGGCCGCCATGAGTATCGCCAGGAAATAGAGCAGGAACAGGTCGCCGCTTGTCGCCCCCGAGAGATATATGCTCGCTGACACGAAGACCACGTCGGCCACGAGCATGCCCCCGGTCAGAAACAACGACTTGAAGTGCCTGGAGGGAATAACCGTGAGGAAGACGTTGGAGAGCAGATAGACGGCCGCCACCTTGAACGCGATCGAGCTCAAAAGCACCGCGCCGTCGCTGAAGGCCAGAAGGGCCACTATGACGAGGATGGTCTGCAGCCTGAAGGCCAGAATTATCTTCTTCTGCGAGGAGAAATCCATATCTCCGAAGCGCGATACCATGTTGGGCGATTCCTCCGAGATTCAGCTCGGCGATTACCAGCCTCGACCGCCGCTGTTGTCGGAACGACTTAACAATACTGTTTCCAAAGAATTATCGGCCGCCGCCCGCCCGTGCTTAACTAATACAAGCTCCACGCCGCGTCCCGAGAGAGGCGCTGATTAGCCCAGCCGCGAAGCCGCCCGGGAGCAGCGGCTGCGATGGGGGCTCGTCGGGGAAACTTGCTGTAGGCCGGGGAATTGGCGGATCCGGCGCGGGCGACCCGCGGCCGCCGCGCCCGGGTGGAATATGTGGCGCAAGACGCGGGGCACAGGTGGATCGGGCATTGGCGGGGCGGGCTCCTGAGGGTCCCGAGCCCCTGCCCCCGACGATGGACTATCTGAATTTCATGGCGCCTTCCGGGCAGGCCTCAATGCACCGGCCGCAGGCATGGCAGTCGGGGCGTGAAAACTTGCCGTCGAGGATGGACCGTACAGCCGGGCACGGGCTCTCTTCCACGCAGGCGTCGCACTCCGTGCAGGCGTTCTCATCGAGCCTCACTTTGAAGATGGAGACATGCTCCGCGGCCCAGGTGAGAAGTCCAAGCGGGCAAGCGATGTAACAGAACGGCCTGAAGATGAAGATCGCGGCGGCCAGCGTGATCCCGAGCACCAGGAGTATTCCGGCGGTCACATGCCAGTGCAGGATATCGAAAGGATTGAAGTAGTCATAGACGCTTACGCCGGCGAATACTATGAGCGCCGCGAACACGGCCACCAGCCCGACTCGAACGGCATTGGTGAACCTGAAGGGGAGCGTTGTCTTCAGCCTCTCGGGCAGAGGTGCGCGATGAAACAGCTCCTGGGCGGCCCCGATCGGGCATACCCATCCGCAGAAGAGCTTGTTGCCCACGATGCTCATAACAAGGACCGATGCCACCATGGCTGGAAAGACGATCGGCACCGACCTGCCCGCCTCCATGAAAAGAAACGGCTTGGTCACCATGCAGAGCGGGCTCGGATGGGGCCCCATTCCCCTCGCGAAGTCGCCCAGAGGCAGCACCCACAGAACTCCGAACACGAAGAACAAGACCGGCAGAAAGGCCAGCCTGACCCCGCTGGTGAGCCTGGATCCCATAAGCAGGACCAGCCCCACCGCGCAGAACAGGGCGCCGACCCAGACCTTGGGAAACGCCAAGACGTCGAAGAACCCGATACGCCCGCCCGGTCCTTCGCCCTGCGCGCGGACCGCTGAGACCGATATGAAAAGCGCCGCCAGAACGAGCAGCGCGCCTGCGATGATTCTTCTGCGATCAGTCGTTTCGCTCAAGACGTCCCCCCTCCTGCTTGTCCCTCATCCAGTCCGCATCCCAAGGGGGCCGAACACATTCATTGTAACCGAAAGGCCGGCGGATGCCAAACACGTCCGCCGCTACGGGAGGCTGAAGGAGAAGCCGCGAGAGCGCGCGCTTGCAGAGATCCGGCGGCTGGCTTAGTCTTCACGGTGTAGAAGTCACCGGAGAGGCCGCGGTGGAAACCTGACGTGGACCAAAGGAGGAGTAAATGCGTGTCGCCGGGCTTTTCGGAGCCACAATGTATAGAGGCGCGTCACTGTGCGCGCTCGCGCTGCTCTTGACGGCGGGACTCCCGCCGGATTCACGGGCGCAGGCGGACGGGAAGGGCCTGCCCGATTACCCATCCGAGTCCGGCCTGCTGGTAGATACGCCCGGGGTCTCGGCCGGCGTCGCGGCCGGTATGTTCAATCCCGCGGCGTGGTCACTCGCCGGCGCGTCGAGGCTGTACCTGGGCTGGGAGGAGCAGGCCGGCGTAGATCCGAACGACTGGGCGCTCGCCGCTTCCGTCCACAAGCTCGGTTTCGGCGCTCGCCGCTTGAGCCTCGGAACGGCCGGCAACACATCCAGCTTCACGGATTACACCATAGGCCTGGGAAGGGGTGACAAGACCGGCGCATTTGGTATCTCTTATTCGTGGGCGAGCGGCGATCTCGACCGGACGCCACGACACGAGCGCATATCGCTGGGCCACATAAGCCGCCGGCGCAGGGTGTCCTTGGGGGTGGTGGAGACCGTGGACCTGGAGACGAGAGACAACTTCCTCCAGGTGGACTTGGGCATAAGACCTATTGGTCCTCGGCTTACTCTCTTCGGAGACGCGGTCTATGGTCACGGTGACAGCATGGAGGACGTCCGCACCGGTTACGGGGTCGAGTTCGTTCCGATACCGGGCTTGTCCGTCGCGGCGAAAGCCCGCAACACGGGCGAATTCAGCTTCCGCGTGGGGGTCGACGTGGCGCGGAATCTGAGAGCGAGCTTCAGTCCCCGCTTCGACGACGATTCGGACAGGACCGCGTCCACTTACTCGATAGAGCTCGGCCTGGACCGCCCGCCTCTGGGATACGGACAGTTCGGAGTGGGGGAGTCCTATCCGACCATCAGCCTCAAGGGCGGCATGCCCTACCGCACATACAAGTACTTCGACAACCGGAGGACGCTGCTGGGGACATTGCGGCGCATGAATGACCTAGCCGACGGTCCGAGGGTTGGAGGAGTGGTGATCAATATGTCGGGTATGAGCATGAGCCCTGAGATGTGTTGGGAGTTGAGAGAACAACTCGCCGGCCTGCGCGCCCGCGGGAAGGTGGTGGTGGTGTATTTCGATCGAGCTTCGGTGCTGGGCATGATGCTGGCCTCCGTGGCGGATCAGATATGGATGGACCCCTCGGGCATGGTTGACATGACCGGGATATCGATGGGATCCACCTACTACAAGAACCTTCTCGAGAAGGCCGGGCTGGGCGTAGAGGAATGGAGGTTCCTCACGTACAAGTCCGCGTGGGAGGCATTCGCGCGCGAGTCGATGTCCGATTCCGACGAAGAGCAGAGACAGGCCCTGGTCGATGACTTCTACGAGACCGGCGTCAAGGCCGTAGCCTCCGCCAGGGGCATCTCACGGAGGCGCTTGGACGAGCTGGTGAACGAAAAGGGTATTCTTCTTCCTGAGGAGGCGCTGGCCGCGGGCCTGGTGGATTCGATAGGCACTATTCAGCAGGCTTCCAGGTCCGCCAAGAGCGCGCGCCGCCGATCCACGGGGGACCCGTCGCACGCGGTTCTGGAAGGGACCATGGGCGATCCCGTCTGGGGCTCCCTGGAGTGGGGAGAGCCCCCGCACATCGCCGTCCTGTACGCCATCGGGCCCTGCGCAATGGACAGCGGCATAAAGGGCCGGCTGCTCTCACGAAAGATCAGGCAGGCCCGGGAGGACCCCGATGTGAAAGCGGTGGTGCTGCGGGCCGACTCGCCGGGAGGCGAAGTCTTGCCGAGCGACCTAGTGGCCCGCGAGTTGAAGGAGACGGCAAAGAAGAAACCGGTGATCGTCTCGCAAGGGCAGGTCGCCGCCTCCGGCGGCTACTGGATCTCGATGTACGGCGACTCGATAGTGGCCTCGCCCATTACGATAACCGGGTCCATCGGCGTGATAGCGGGCTGGATATGGAACGAGGAGTTCAGCGACAAGATAGGGATGACTTATGACGGCGTGCACAGGGGCGAGCACGCCGACCTCGGCGCCGGTATAACGCTGCCCCTGTTGAACCTCGTCGTACCCAACAGACCGCTGACAGACGAAGAGCACGAGCGCATGATGCACCTCATGCGAAGCCTCTACCGGGACTTCGTGGCCAAGGTTGCACAGGGCAGGGGTATCCCCGAGGAGAAGGTGGATGAGATCGGCCAGGGGCGTGTCTGGAGCGGACTCCGCGCGCTGGAGAACGGGTTGGTCGATGAGCTCGGCGGCCTTTGGCACGCCCTTCGCCTGGCCAAGCAGGCCGCCGGCATACCGGATGAGGACGTGATACACATAGATGAGGGGCCCGAGATCGGCGCATTCAGCCTGGGCAGGCTCCTGGGGTCGGAGGGCTTCGGGTTCGACCCCCCGGAGCCGTCCGTCGAGAAGGACGCCATCTTGCCGGAGGCCGAGCTGGAGTACGTGAGGCGCATAGTCCGGGCGAAGGGCGAGCCGCTGCTTATGATCAAGCCCATAGAGATAAGAGACGGAGCCAGGTGAACGGCGTGGAGCGAGGCCCTCACGCCCGGGGCGGCAGGGCCTCGCTTTACGGCTCGCTTAGCCCTGGGCCTTTATAGCCTGCACGTCCAGGTCGATCTCGACCTCATCGCCGACGACAAGCCCGCCCGCTTCGAGAGCCCTGTTCCAGGACACCCCGAAGTCCCGGCGGTTTATCACGGCGCGCGCCTTGAGACCGATGCGGGGGACGCCCTGCATGTCGTTGACCTTGCCGACGAACTCGAAGGGGACCTTTACCTCCTTGGTGACGCCCCGGATGGTCATGTCGCCGATCATGACGTAGCCGTCCTCCCTCTTGACCACCTTCTTGCTTTCAAACGTGATCTTCGGGTACTTCTCGGCGTGGAAGAAGTCCTCGCTCTTCAAGTGGCCGTCTCTTCTCTCGTTGTCCGTGTCGATGCCGGCGACATCTATGGTGCCGGTCACCGAGGTCTTGCTGAGATCGTTCTCGTCGAACATTATGGTTCCCTCGAACCTGTTGAACTCTCCCTCGACGTTCGTTATGAGCATGTGGGTCACGGAAAATCCCACGTTGGTGTGGTCCGGATCCACTACGTACTTGTCCACGGCCTTCGCCTGAAAGGCATAACCCATAACGGCGATGATCATCAAAGCAGAGATCGAGTGTCTCATTGCGCGGCCTCCTTTGGATTTCCGTCCCGAGCCGATTGAGAGCGCCTTCGTATCGAAGTCCGGAGTCAATCGCCTCCCCCCGTGTCAAGCCACGGGATATAGTATATTGGACCCATGCGGACGTCCAGGGATTCTGAACTTCGCCGTGGCGGAGTCGTGCTTTCCGACCTGTCGGCGGCAAGTGCAAGTTGTTATAATCGGTTAGCGGGATCCGGGCGCCCCGTTCGAGAAGGTTTCAAGCGAGGATGGCGTCTGCGAAGAAAGAGTTCGGCTCGCAGGGGGTACTCAGGAGGCCGGATGGGCAGCGAACCAGGCTTTGGCGGTACAATGTCGAGGCGCGTTCGGAGGAGAAGGCTGGACGCGCTGTACGATAAATACAACCGGCGGCAGTACGTTCACCCGGATCCGCTCGAGTTTCTCTACGACTACGACGGCACCCGCGGGCGCGAGATCGTGGCGCTGGTGGCCTCTTCGCTCGCGTACGGAAGGGTCGCGCAGATACTGCGCAGCGTATCGCGGGTCCTGGAGGTCATGGGTCCGCCGACCGCCTTCCTGGCGGGTTCGACCGAGATCTCTCTGCGCCGCGCCTTCTCGGGCTTCAAGCATCGATTCACCACGGGCGATGAGCTGGCCTCGATGCTCCTGGGCGCCAAGAGGATGATCGACAGGTACGGCTCTCTCGAGTCGTGTTTTCTGGCGGGCCTCGGAGAGGAGGACGAGACGGTTTTGCCTGCCTTGTGCGCGTTCACCTCTCAGCTCAGCTCCTCGGTCGGTTTGAGGCGCACGAGCCTTGTGCCGGTCGCCTCCGACGGCAGCGCCTGCAAGAGACTGAACCTGTTTCTCAGGTGGATGGTCCGTCGCGATCGCGTGGATCCCGGCGGGTGGAACCGGGTTCCTTCATCTAAGCTCATCGTGCCCTTGGACGTGCACATGCACAGGATCTGCGGGGCCCTCGGCTTCACCGGGAGGAGGCAGGCGGACATGCGCGCGGCGCTGGAGGTGACGGCTGCGTTTCGCGAAGTATCGCCGGACGACCCCGCGCGGTATGATTTCGCGCTGACCCGGTTCGGAATACGGGATGATCTCGACGCGGGAGAATGGCTGCCGTCCGGTTCCGTCCGCGGCGCCGGGAAGGCCTCCTCCCGCAAGAGGCGGCCGGGTTGAAAGCATAGAACACGTGGACGGGGAGAAGGAGAAAAGAGGATGGTAAAGAGGTTCGAGGTCTATGTATGTGAGATCTGCGGGAACGTGGTCGAAGTCGCCCACGGGGGGAAAGGGCAGCTTGTATGCTGCCGGCAGCCGATGGACAGGTACGACGAGAAGTCCGACGATGCCACGAAGGAGATACACGTTCCCGTCGTCGAGAGAGAGGGAGAGAGCGTCAGGGTGACGGCGGGGAGCGACCCTCACCCCATGGAGGACGGCCATTACATAGAGTGGATAGAGGCCATCGATGGAAACTCGGTATACCGCAAGTACTTGAATCCGGGAGACGAGCCGCGGGCCGTGTTCTCGGGGGTAGGTCCCGACGCCTCGTTCAGGGTATATTGTATACTACACGGCTTGTGGAAGGGCTAGGTTAGGCGCGCCCCGAGGCGTTACCGCGACGACGTTCTGGCGTCTATCTCCGCGAGGAACTCCCTGGCTCTCTCCGCCAGGCCGGGCGGCGGCTGCCTCGTCAGCATCTCTTTCAGGTCGCGGGCCGCCTCGTCGTGGCGGCCCAGTCCGACCAGCACATAAGCGGCCCTGTAATACGCCATAGAGAGCTCAGGATCCAGCTCGATCGCCTTCTTGTATTGCTCCAGGGCCCCGCGCTCGTCCCCCGTCCTTTGAAGCGCCAGTCCGTAGCCCAATCTGGTATCCGCCTTCTCGGGATCCAGCGCGACAGCCGCCTCGAGCGCGGCGGCCGCCTCCTCGTTTCTGTCCAGATCCAGGTAGACACCGCCGAGGTGCTCGCGAGGGACCGGGGACGAGGGCGAGAGCCGGACCGCCTCTTCGAAGTAACGCAAGGCCTTCTCCAACTCTCCCCGCCCGTAGTATATGGCGCCGAGGTCATGAACCGCGACGGCGTTGTTCTCGTCCAGCTCCAGGGCCCTTTTCAGCTCCGCTTCGGCGCCCCCCGGATCGCCCTCGTTGAACAGTACGCGGGCCTTCTTGACGACTTCCTTCGACTCGAGTCTCCTGTTGAGTCCCGAAATCTTATCCTTCGGGTCGGGCAAAGGGCCGGGGGGCGGCTCAGTCGATGGCATCACGTACCCGAGCGCCTCCAGCTTTCCCACCATCTCCTGGTCCAGATCTTGGATGGGGCCCCTCTCGGCGAGGGGGCCTTGGTTCACCAGGATGAGGCTGTCCAGAACGCTCTCCAACCTGGCCGCCGCGTGGGGTCGAAGCTCGTACAAGTTGCTCTCCTCGGCGGGATCCTCCGCCAGGTCGTATAGCTCGGCCCTCGGCGCCCGGATCAGCTTCCATCCCGCGTGCCTGACTCCGACCAGCTCGCTCCAGTTGTAAGAGTACTTTGTCCTGTATGTCTCGATGTAGCAGGGACCCGGTTGCTCATCCGGGAGCGTGGTCTCGGGCCGCTCCTCCACCGGCTTCGCGATGAGTCTCCAGGCATGGCTTATGCCTTGCCAATCGGGCGGCGGAGTCAGTCCGGCCAGGTCGAGAATGGTGGGAGCGACGTCAACCGTTGAAACCTGTTCCTCGATCAACGTTCCCGGGGGAATGTGCCCCGGGTAGTGCAAGATCAGCGGCACCAGCACGGTTGAGTCGTAGATGAAAAAGCCGTGGGTGTCCTCTCCGTGCCGGCCGAGCCCTTCCCCGTGGTCGGCCATGAATATCGTGATTAGCTCCGACTCCCCGGCTGCGGTCTCTGCGGCACGGAACAGCGGCGCCAGGTTGTCGTCCGTGTACTCGACCTCTCCCAGGTACTTGTTCCGGGGATTCTTCTCTATGTAGGAGGGGGGAGGGTCGTACGGCCCGTGCGGGTCGAAGTAGTGCGCCATCAAGAAGAACGGGCGGTCGGTGCCCTGCAGCCATCGCACGGCGCGCTCGGTGACCTCGGCCGCCCTGCGCTGCGTCTTGGAAACTTCTTCGGCTCTCTCGGTGAGCAGCGAGCTCTGCTCACGGTACGTGCCGCTGAAATCGGAGTCGAAGAAACCGAACCCTTGATCGATCCCCGACTCCTCCGCCAGCACGTAGGCCCCCACGACCGCTCCGGTGGCGTAGCCGTTCTCCCTGAAAACCTCGGTGAGACTTTCGAGAGAGGGATCCAGCTTGAAGATCCCGTTGTCCCTTACGCCGTGGTGAACGGGATATGAAGAGGTCAGTATGCTCGAGACCGACGGCAGGGTAACGGGGGCGGTGGTTACACAGCACGTGAACCTGGCGCCGCCCCCGGCAAGCCCGTCAACGCTGGGAGTTCGCGCGAAGCCGGCGCCGTAGCATCCGAGATAATCGGGCCGCAGCGTGTCCACTATTATCAGCATCACGTTGGGACGGTCGTCCTGACTTCCACATCCTCCCGCGAGGGTGGCGAGCGAGACGGCCGCCGAGACTACGCATACCCAGAGCGCTCCATCGCGCGCCTTCATCTCATCCTCCTCAGCAGGGCCCTTGCGGACTCGGCGATCTCGTCACCGGCCGGACCGGAGGCCAGTTGCCGCAGCAGCTCCGCGGCCTCAGCCGTGCGCCCCGTCCTCTCGAGGATTACGGCCGCGTCGTACTTGGCGATCCTCAGGTCCGGATTGCGGGACAGCGCCTCGTAATACTGCTCGAGCGCCCGGCCCGGCGCCCCGGACATCTCGAGCGACTTACCATATTTGTATCTAATGTCCGGATCTTCAGGCTCGAAGGACACCGATTCCTCGAAAAGCTTCACGGCGTCATGGTATCTGCCCAGGGCCATATAGGCGATTCCAAGGTTCGTGTGCGGCGCGGCCGACGAGTCATCCAGCTCCGCGGCTTTTTCCAGCAGATCGACCCCATCCTCGCGATCTCCCCTGCTCCAGTACAGGAGACCCAGGTCATGGAGGGCAACCGCGCTCCGGGGGTTGATATCGAGGGCCTCCAAGAGCTTCTTCTCCGCGCCTGCCGCGTCACCCGCGGCGAGCAGGGCCTTCGCCTCCTCGGAGAGCCTGGTGGCGCTGAAGCGCTCGTTCAGCCCGCCAACCATGTCCTTGGGATCGGGGAGGGGGCCGGCTTCGGGCTCGCCTTCCGGCATTACGTAGCCAAGGGCGTTCAGCTTGCGCCTCTCCGAGTCGTCCAGGTCGGTGTCGGGCCGCAGGTTCGCGAACGGGCCCTCGAGCCGGGCCGAGGTCTCGTCGAGAAGCGATTCCATCATTCGCGCCCGTTCCGGCTCGCTCGCGTACAGATTCTCCTCCTCCGCCGGGTCGGACCTGAGGTCGTAGAGTTCGGGCTCGGGCGCGGATATGAGCTTCCATCCGTCATACCTTATGCCCGTCAGCTCGCTCCAGTTGTACGAGTAGCGCGTCCTGAATGTCTCCATGTAACAGGCGCCGGCGCCCTCATGGAGCAGCCCCTTCGGCCCTCCGAGGCCATCCCCTTCCGGTCCGGGGGTCCCGGCTTCCGCGGCGGTGCCGCCGCCGGTCCTCCCTATGCTCTCGGCGTGGCTTACACCCTGCCAGCTCCCGGGCACGGCCAGCCCCGCCAGGTCAAGGACCGTGGGAGCGAGGTCGGCGGTCGAAACCTGCGCGTTGATCTCCCGACCCGGCGCGACGACTCCGGGATAGGAGATAAGGAACGGGACGAGGACCGTCGAGTCGTAGATGAAGAACCCGTGCTGATCTTCGCCGTGCTCTCCGAGCCCTTCTCCGTGATCGGCCACCAGGGCGGTTATGAGCCCGGCCCCGCCCGCCGCGCTTCTCGCGGCATCGAGCAGCCCTTTGAGCCGGCTGTCCGTGTATGCCACTTCCGCCAGGTAGACGCTTTGGGAGTAACGCGCCGCGTACTCGGGCGGCGGGTCGTAAGGCGTATGCGGATCGAAGTAGTGGGCGGCCAGGAAGAACGGCTTGCGCGCTCCGGAAAGCCAGTCGGCGGCCAAGCTCGTAACCTGTGCCGCGCGTCGCTGTGCCCGGGCGGTCTCCCGGGCCCTCGCCGGATCGAGCGAGCTTTCGCGCGCGTACTCGTCGCCGAAGTCGGAGTCGAAGTGCCCAAAGCCCTGTTCGATGCCCGTGCCTTCGCCCACGACGTGCGCGCCGACTATGCCGGCGGTCGAGTAGCCGGCTTTCGCGAACGCATCGGCCATAGTGACCAGCGTGAGATCGAGCGTGAAGATCCCGTTGTCCCTCACGCCGTGATAAGGGGGGTAACTGGAGGTGAGGATAGTGGAGATCGAGGGAAGCGTCACCGGGACGGGGGTGACGCACGTCGAGAACCTCGCCCCCTCCTCTGCGATCCGGTCCATATTGGGCGTGGCGGCCGGCCGCGAGCCGTAGCAGCCCACGTGGTCGGCTCTCAAGGTGTCTATTATGATCACAAGGACGCTGGGGCGGGAGTCGTCCTCCGCGCATCCCGCCAGCGCGATAACCAGCGCCGGCAGCAGCGCCATCGCCGCCGCAAGGAGCGGCGCCCGCGCCCGCTGCCGTTCCCCTGGCGCATGTGGGCGCATGCGGAGGGCAGGTAGCCCGCGATATGGCGTTTCCGGCTTCGGCCGCCTTCTTGATGAGTATTCAATCATGCGGACACTCGATCAGGGTCGTCTCACTTGTGCGCAGGAGGCCGGCCGCCGCCGGCTGCGGCGGCCGGCGCGATTGACTCGCTGCACATTGAGAATAACGGCTGCGAACGCCGCCGGCAACCACGAGTCCGGCGGAGTGACGATTCAGGGTCCTCACGGAGGGGCAGGCGTGCGCGCCATAGGGAACGCGTAGAGGCCGTCCTGATGCCCGCGGCCGCGACCCAGCGGCCCGCCGCGGCGGTGGATCGCCCTGCGCTCTTGCGCCCGGCTACCGCGGCCGCGACCGGCATCAAAGGCGCAAAGGCGCAATTGAGCCTTGTCCGGGGCCTTATCCTCATCTATAATCGCAATTGGCCGCCCTTGCTTTCACCTGGGCGTTCGCGGCTCGCGCCGCGTGAGACCGCTTATCGTCCGCTTCACATGCGACATGGCGTTCCAATGCTGATATCCGTAATGCCCCCGCGACAGGCTGTTTTTCCTGCAAAGGGAGGAAATCATGCGTAGGTTGTTGTTGTTCTCGCTGGCCGCGGGTCTTCTCCTGAGCTCGTTTCCCGGCACGGCGGCGGCGAGAGACGTCAAGAGCAGGATGAAAAGACAGAAGGAGCGACCGGCCACGATGGCCGAGGTTCCGGACATGAGAAAGCCCTTCAGCCAGGTCATAATGGGCATGAGCAAGATCGAGGGGCTCTTCACCTTCTACTGGGACGAGGACTCGGGCAATGCCTACATGGAGATCAAGCCCGATCAGCTGGATCAAATATACCTCTGCTCGATCACGAGAGAGGCGGCCGAGGCGCATATCTACGACTCCGCTGCTCAGGTGCGGGAGTTCCCATTTGTCTTCGTCAAGGCCGGTCACAACGTTCAGTTCGTTCACAAGAACGTCTACTACAGGGCCGATGAGGACAACCCCGTCGCCAAGGCGCTGGAGAGAGGGCTCAGCGACTCAATAGTCGGATCGGCCCCCATGGCGAGCAAGCCGAACCCGGACGGGGGCGGCTACCTCGTCTCCCCTGACCACTTCTTCATCCAGGACATAGCCGACGTCGGCTCGTCGAGCAACAGAAACTCGCGGGGCGGCGGCTTCTCATTCGACAAAGGCAACAGCCGTTTCACGTCCATAAAGAGCTTCCCGCACAACTCCGAGATAGAGGCGGCGATCCACTTCGCCGGCAGGAGCCGGATTCGCAGCGCGACCCTTCCGGAGCCGACAAGCATGTTCCATCGCTACCACTACAGCCTGTCCATGCTTCCCGCGACCGGTTTCAGGCCGAGGCTTGCGGACGATCGAGTCGGATATTTCAGCACCATGTACCAGGACTACAACGAGGTGGAGCGCGAGAGCCCCTACGTCAGGTACATAAACAGGTGGCACCTGGAGAAGGAGAATCCTCTGCTGGAGGTCTCCCCGCCCAAAGAGCCCATCGTCTTCTGGCTGGAGAACACGATACCTGACAAGTACCGCCCGGCGATGGAAGAGGGGATATTGAGGTGGAACAAGGCATTCGAGAAGGCCGGCTTCAGGGACGCCATTGTGGTGAAGCAAATGCCCGATGACGCCGAGTGGGACCCGGCCGACTCGCGCTACAACACGATCCGTTGGATGGTGCGCCCGGGAGGCACCTACGCCGTGGGGCCGTCTCGCACAAACCCTTTCACCGGCCAGATATACGACGCCGACATACGCATCAGCGCGGACATGGCGCGCGCGGTGTACATGTCGCACGTCGAGTACGTGGACCCTCTGTCGACGTTGCGGGAGTTCTCCGGCCTCATGGATCCCTTTGACGGCATCGAGGCGCTGGGGCGGTACGGGGCCGGCGAATCCGAAGGGGCGTCCGGCGATGGAGTGACGCCTCTCGACGGTTTCGGTCGCCTCGCCGCCGACGGGCTCTGCTCGTATCAGCGCGGCAAGAGCCGCGAGGCCGCCTTCGGCATGGCCCTGCTCCGCGCCAGGGGGGTGACGAACGGTACCGACCGGCGGGCGGAGAACTACCTGCGGGACTACCTGGCGGAGACGGTCTGCCACGAGGTGGGCCATACCCTGGGGCTCCGGCACAACTTCAAGGCCAGCACCATCAGGACGCTGGAGGAGATGCACGACGCGAGGATGACCTCGAACGAGGGGCTGATGGGGTCCGTCATGGAGTACAACCCGGTGAACCTCGCGCGCAGGCACGAAGAGCAGGGGGAGTACTTCCACAGCACCTTGGGTCCCTACGACATATGGGCGATCGAGTACGGGTACACGCCCATAGAGGCGGAGACGCCGGAGGAGGAGCGGCCCGTGCTGGATGAGATAGCCTCGCGCGTGTCGGAGAACGACCTGGCCTACGGCACGGATGAGGACTCGTTCGGTTTCAATCCCAGGGGCATGGACCCTATGTGCAACGTCTGGGACCTGGGGAAGGACCCGATAAGATACTACGACCGTCAGCTAGACCTGGCCAGGGAGCTCTGGGCCGGCGTCGAGAAGAACTTCGAGAAGCCCGGGGCGCGGTACACCAAGCTCCGGGACATCTTCGGTCGAGGCATGGCCATGTACGTATACACCGGCCTCAACTGCAGCAAGTACATAGGCGGGTACTACACCCGGCGCGACCACATAGGCGACCCGGGCGGCCGGCTGCCCATGGAGCCGGTGTCGGCTGCCAAGCAGAGGGAAGCCCTGATGTTTCTAGCCGACAACTTCTTCGCGGCGGACGCCTTCGAGTTCGATCCGGAGCTCCTCAACAAGCTCGCCCCGGAGCGGTTCTGGGACTTCGAAAACAGCATATTCAGTCAGGTAAGGCTCGACTTCCCGGTCCATAACTCGGTGCTGGCCGTGCAGGCCGCCCCTCTGGTCAGGTTATACCATCCCCTGGTGCTGTCTCGACTGCAGGATCTCCAGCTTCACTACGCCGCGGGGCATAGTCCTTTCACCATGGAGGAGTTGTTCTCGGTGGTGAGAGACGCGATATGGTCGGAGTTGGCGAGCGGGCGCTCCATCAACAGCTTCCGCCGCGAGCTCCAGCGGGTCCACCTGGGGATACTCATGCACTACGTCATGTCCTTCGGCGCGGGCGCTCCGCACGACGCGGCGACCCTGGCCCGGGCGGACATGAAGCTCTTGCTGCGCGGTGTGAACAGGGCGCTCGCCGGCACCGCTATGGACTCCATGACGCGGGCCCACCTCGATGAGTGCAAGGCGCGCATGGAGGCGGCTCTCGAGGCGGGCATAGAGAGAATCGGCGGCTGAAGGTATTTCGAGGACAGTTGACCCCCGTTACGACGTCACGGGAGGGGAGGAGAAGATGGACAAAGACGCAATCGAGAGGGCGAAGTCGCATTTCGGGGAGATGCTTGAGAAGCAGTTGGAAAGAGTTGAGCGCATCAAGAGCGAAGAGGATTGGGTCGATTACTCCAAACTCAAGCCCATAAAAATCGGGGTTCTCGGCGGAGACGGGATAGGCCCGGCCATAACCGACGAGGCCCAGAGGGTGCTCGAGGAGCTGCTCGCGGACGAGGTGGAGGCGGGTAGGATCGAGTTCAAGCTGATTCCGGGTCTGACCATAGAGAGGCGGTCCGAGGAGAACAGGCCGATCCCCGCCGAGGTGCTGGAGGAGTGCAAGAAATGCCACGTTCTGCTCAAGGGCCCGACGACGACGCCCAGGAAGGGGGACCCGTGGCCCAACATCGAGAGCGCGAACGTGGCCATGAGGAAGGAGCTCGACCTTTTCGCCAACGTGCGGCCCGTCAAAGTGCCCAAGGACGGCATCGACTGGGTCTTCTTCCGTGAGAACACCGAGGATCTCTACGCTCTCGGCAGCGACGGGCTCGACATCAACGATGACCTAGCCTTCGATTTCAAGGTGATCACGGCCCCCGGCTCCGAGCGCATAATCAGGCTGGCCTTGGAGTACGCCAAGAAGAACGGCATCGATCGTGTCACCATGGTAACCAAGGCAAACGTCGTCAAGACGACCGACGGCATGTTCCTCAAGGTCGGCTACGATTTGGCCAAGGAGTACCCCGGCATCGAGGTGGACGACTGGTACATAGATATCATGACCGCCAAGCTGATCGACACGAAGCGCAGGACCCAGTTCAAGGTCTTCGTGCTGCCCAACCTCTACGGCGACATCCTCACGGACGAGGCGGCTGAGTTCCAGGGCGGCGTCGGCACGGCGGGCAGCGCCAACATAGGAAAGCGCTACGCGATGTTCGAGGCGATCCACGGCTCCGCGCCCAGGATGGTGAAAGAAGGTAGGGCCAAGTACGCCGACCCGTCCAGCATCATCAGGGCCGGCGCCTTCATGCTCTCCCACATCGGCTACACGGAGCTGGGGAAGAAGCTCGAGATGGCGCTCGACATCTGCGGACAATACGAGAAGAAGCTGGTCATGACCGGACGCGACACCGGCGCCACCTCCCGCGAGCTCGGCGACTACGTGATCGCGACGGTCCAGGACCCGGATCTCGAGAAGAAATGGAAGTCGTATCAATAGGCCTACAGCTCGGGGACCAAGGATCACGCTCGCTGTAAACGGGGCGCCGGTCTCAGCGGCCGGCGCCCTTTCTCTATCCGCGCCGGGGAGCGACCACGAAAGCCGCGATGTCGGACCGCAGGGGATCACATAGAGAAGTCATAATGCTGGCCTACCCGGCCGTGCTGACCATGCTGTCCTGGACGGCCATGTGGACGGTGGACACCATCTTTCTCGGCAGGGTGGGCACCGCGGAACAGGGGGCCGCGGGGCTCGCGGGTATTCTGACCTGGACGCTGATCTGCGTGGTCAACGGGACGCTGACCGCTGTGCAGATATTCGTGGCCCAGCACTGCGGCGCCGGAAAAGAGGACCGCTGCGGGGAAATACTGTGGCAGGGCGTCTATCTCGGTCTCTTCGCCTCCGTGCCGATCGCCCTAATAGCCCTAAAGAGCGACCTCTTGGTCGGAGCGCTGGGTCTCGACCCCGAAATGAGAGGGTTCGCCGCCGACTATCTCAAGATCCGCCTTTTCGGGGCCGTCTTCACTTTCATGTACAGGGGGATGGAGCTCTTCCTACAGGGGACGGGCGACACTCGGACCCCGCTCAAGGTGAGCATCGTGAGTAACGGCTGCAACGTCCTTCTGGACTATCTGCTCATCTTCGGGGCGCTCGGATTTCCCGAGATGGGAGTGAAGGGGGCGGCGCTGGCGTCGGTCATAGCCACGGCCCTGCAATCCGGGATCTACTTCGCCCTGATATTGCGCGGCGGCAAGCTGAGGCCCTTCTTCCCGAGCAAGGTCGCGCCGCTCGTGCCCCGGCGCTTCTTCAGGATGCTGCGGGTGGGCAGCCCGATCGGCCTTCAGTGGGTCCTGGACATGGGCACGTGGTCCATCTTCACGATCGCGGTCGCGCAGCTCGGCGAGGTCCAGGCGGCCGCGCACCACATCGCCGTGACCATACTTCACGTGTCCTTCATGCCGGGCTATGGGATCTCCATAGCGACGACCACTCTCGTCGGCCGGTATCTCGGAGCAGGGGACAGGGACGCCGCAAAGAGAACGGCTTACAACGGCCTCAGGATAGTGGTCGTTTTCATGGGAACGATGGGCCTCATGTTCTTCGTGTTCAGGGAGCATCTCATGCGGATGTTCAATCCGGATCCGGCCGTAATATCGGTGGGGGCGATGCTTCTCATATACGCGGCCGTGTTCCAGATCTTCGACGGCACGGCCATGGTCGGCGCCGGCGTCCTCAGGGGGGCGGGGGACACGCGCTGGCCCAGCCTTGTCGCGATCGGAGTCGCCTGGGGGGTCTTCGTGCCTCTGGTATACCTCATGATTGTCCGTCTCTCCCTGGGGGTCGTCGGTGGATGGCAGGCCGCCACCATCTATATCGCCGTCCTGGGCCTGGCCATGTTCGCCGGGGTTCGCAAGAGGAAGTGGTCCGAGCGCCGCCCCCTGCTGCAAGACCTCGAGATACCGGACGCGGCGCGGGTGGTGTCGGGGCCCGACGCCATTGTCCCCGCCGCTCCGGCGGCGCCTCGCCCGGAGGCGGAGACGAGATAGAATTGGTTTGCGCGGCTGAGTGGCCCGTGGTATGCCATTTGACGGCGCCCGGCGCGGGGCTCGCGGGGACGCGCCGGACGAGCGAGGCGGGGACGAAGGTCCTGGCGATCGGATGAGCCCGCGAGGATCGGGGGAACGGTGAAGAAACAGTCGATTGTTATGGCGGCGGCGATAATCGCACTGGCACTGGCGTCTTCTTCCGCCTCCGCGCGCGTGCCCATCCGCGTCGGAGGCAACTTCGTGCTGGGGTTTCCAATAGACGAGTTCAAAGAAAACGTCGACGAGACCGGGGTGGGACTCGACGCGTACGCCGCCTTCGGCATACCGAACACGCCTTTTCACGTCGGCGGGTCCGTGGGCTACATGTCTCAGGGAAGCTTTACCATAGAACGCTTCGTACTGGGATTCTCCCTGGCCGAGATCGTGACGAGAAACAACGTGCTGTCCGGAAACGGCTTCATACGCCTTCAGCACACCGGCTCCGATTTCCAGCCCTACGTTGACGGGATCGTGGGGTTCAACAGGTTCTTCACCACGACCGAGCTCAACGTGGCCGGGCAGGTGGCGGCCTCGGAGACCGACGTCGATGACTGGGTCCTGACATACGGCCTGGGAGGCGGAGCGATGTTCGAAGTTTACGAGTCGGTGAGCGGGGGAGAGCGCGAGTTCTCGATCGCCGTCGATCTCGGCGCGCGCTATCTGATAGGCGGCAAGGCCGACTACGTGGACATCGACTCGGTCGACGTGGTCGACGACCGGGTGGTCTTCGATACCAAGTCGTCTCGGACGGACATGGTGACCGTGCGGATAGGAGCGTCGGTCCTGTTCTAGGCCGGATCCATGAAGCCGCGCGGACGAGCCCGGCCGCGGTCCTCGATGTTTCCGCTGTAGAAAGGGCGCGCCTCCAGGAAGGAAGCGCGCCCTCGATCGTCGAGCCGACTCGACGGCTCCACCTACATCTCCTCTGTTCTCTCCACGAACTTGACGCCCAGGTTCTCGAGCTCCTCCAGGACGGGCTCGTATATCTTGGGGCTCACCGGAATCTGGACGCCCGGCATGTCTATTTTGCCCTCTATGATATACCTGGCGCCCACCGCGGCGGGAAGGCCGACCGTCCTGGACATGGACGAGTCGCCTTTGGGCTCGCCGAAGTCCACCATTGTGGAATAGATCTTGAGCGGACGCTCGCCCTCCTTCTCCGCGATGAACTCGTGGTGAAGGACTATCATGTCTCTCTCGCCCTCCTCGTACTGGAGCTTCTCGAGCAGCAGATGCGCCAGCACGTCCATGGGAGCTCCCTTTTCCATGGGGAGCCGCTCGTCGGAGAAGAGGCCGAGCCATTCCAGCTTCCGGATGGGCTCGCTGTCGGGCTCGCGGCCGGCGGCCGAAGCGACGGCCTCCTTGACGCCGTCCGACGGGGTCCCGGGCGGCAGGGTTCCCGTGAACTGCTTGTAGGTCATTCCCTTCAGGTCGTCCCTTTCGGTCTGGTTCAGGAGGCCGATGTCCACCATGGTCTTCCACGTGTCGCACCAGCCTTTGTTCCTGAGCGTGCCCCTGTACATGGTCTTTATGCCCTCGAGCCCGTAGAGCTTGATATAGCCCAGCGAGTCCCTGTTGGGGTACGCCTCGAACTCGCCCACGCCCTCTATGTCCAGGATGAAGTAATGGCCGAACAGGTCGGGCCCGTCGATCTCGGCCTTCTTTCCATCCTTCAGGTAGGCGGCGGAGTTCTTGCCCGCGAGTATCACCCCCGTCGGGCTCCAGGAGAACTTGTAACCGAACGGGTTGGTGTTGGCCTCGGGCGCGGGAAGTCCCCCGCAGAACGACCGGAAGCTGGTGACCTTCCTGCCCTTGGATTCCATGTCGTGGATGATCTTCATCGCGGACATGTGATCTATGCCGGGGTCGAGCCCTATCTCGTTCAGGACCGTCACCCCGGCTTCCTTGGCCTGCCCGTCGAGCTCGCGCATGGGCTTGCTCACGTAGGAGGTGGTTACCATCTGCACCTTATGCTTTATGCACAGCTTGGCCACGGTGACGTGATGGGCGTAGGGCACCAGGCTTATGACCAGGTCGGCGCCCTTGACTTGCGACTCGAGGGCCGCCTCGTCGGTGACGTTCAGCGACTCCGCCACGCCTCGCGGGTGGTCGCCGACGAGCTTCTCGGCCTTGCTGACGGTGCGGCTAGCCACCTTCACGTTGAAGTCCATCTGGTCCAAGAGGTAGCGCACCAGGGGCTTCGCGACCAGACCCGCTCCTAGAATGACTACGTTCTTCATACTGCGTCTTCTCCTTTCCCTTGCATGCGCCGGTCGCCGCCGCCGTGACTACAGGTACTCCTCGAGGTAACGGAATTCCGGCGTCAGCTCACCTCGGTAGACGATGATGGCGCTCTTGATCTCGTGAGGCAGACTAAGCTCCTCAAAATCGACTGTGTAATCCGCTGAGGCTATCCGAGGAATGAAAGGCATGAGGGACCGGCCGAAGCTGGTGGACGACTCCCTGGGCAGCTCGCAAGGAAGGTTATCGACCGCGAGGACGACCGTGCCGTGCCCTTCGACGCCGTCAACCGCCTTGTCCGTGGCGGGATCGTATACGAAAACCGGGCTGCCGGGGGTCGTGGCCTTCACGGTGAACTCTATCGAGCCGTCTATGTCGCAGCTTATGTCCCCCACCACCTTTAACTTCGGCTCCCCGGCCGCGAACAGGTCCCAGAGCTGGGCCTTGGTTACCAGGCGCGGGTACCGGGGATCCCAGTAGATGCAGTTCACGAGCACGGTCAGGTGGGGGAGGTGCCTCGCGAAGGTGCCGCGGTATTTCTCCGGGGATTCGTAGTAATCGTGCAGATCGAACTCCGCGCTCGAGTCCACCGGCTCCACCATGTCCTCTTCCTTGAAGACCACCTTGTATACCCTGTCCCCCTTGGCCCTTTTGCCCAAATCGGGAAGATCGGCGACCGGTATCTCCTCGAAAGGAAGGAGATCGAGGATCTCCTGCGCCCCTTGTGAGACCGAGCCGTAGCCCGCGAACCCGAAGACGACCGGGACCAGGCTCTTGGGCAGCGGCTCCGAACGCATCGCCCTCCCCGCCCTGGCCACGGCTTCCTTAGCGCTCTCCAGGTCGTCGTATCTGAACGCCTGGTCTATCGACCTGAACGGGTTGGCTACGCCCTTCCACTCGAGCCTTCGGCCCAGCGCCCACAGGGAATCGATCATTCCCGCCAGACCGGCAAACCTTCCGAAGAAGACGACGCGCCTGCCCTTCTCGTCCACCATCTTCTCATAATCGATAAGCTGGCACTCGAGATCGATCAGCCTGCGCAGCATCGGCATGTTGTGGCTCTGGCCCTTGATGACGTGCGAGAAGTACACATAAGCGCGGTCCTGGGTGAGGAACGACGCCGGGATCTCCTTCACCGCGAACACCACGGGGCATGGAGAGAGATCCTCGGTGACCTTCGCTCCGACCCGGCGGTACTCGTCGTCGGTGAACACTCTGATTGTGGAGGGCTGTATCCAAACTTCGATGTCGTGTTTATCGCGGAGCTCTCTGACCTGCTCCGGAGTAATGGGGACGCGGCGCTCCCAGTGGCTCCTGTCCTCTCTTCTTATACCTATGGTTACCGCCAACTCGTCTACCTCCTCCCCGCCCCGCGGTTAAGGTTAACTCGAAGATATTACCAAACCGTCCGGGCGAGGGTCAACGGGGGATGTGCGGCCGGTTGGATGTCCGGGCGGTTGGATGTCCGGCCGGTTCGGGAAGCCGGGAGCATGCGGCGCTTGACCTCGCCCCGGCCGATCTCGGATAATGGAAACCCTGAGTCATCAGTGTCATTTCCTCTCGGACGCCTACGACGTGAAGAGAGCACAGGAATGCGCGAGGTCAGCCTGAGCGGCGAGGGAGTAGCCGCCTTCAATGACCGGTCCATGGGCAGCCCCGGCGCCGGCCGTCTGGACGATATCTCGAGATACGAGATCCACAGGTGCGGCATTTCCCGACCGGCGCCCTTTTTCCCCGAACTCGGAGCATGATGTGCGCGTCGGTGAGTATTTCGATCGGTACTGGCTTTCAACGGACACCTTTATATCCGACGCCCGGAGTCTCGAGAAAGCGTCCATCGTCGATACGCTTCTGGGCGCCGTCGAAGGCGAAATCCTCGATGCGGGCTGCGGGCGCGGGATCGTGGCGGCATTCCTGACAGCTCGCGGGAGAGAGGTAGTGGGCGTGGACGCTTCGCCTGCGGCCGTTTCCGCCGCCAGGGAAAGGGGAGTAGACGCCCGAGTTCTGGACCTGTCACGCGAGGAGCCGCCCGGCAGCTACTCCGCGGCTCTGTGTCTGGACGTGCTGCAACACTCGGCCGATCCGCTCTCGATGTTGAAGAGGGTTGCGCGGTCCGTCGTCGGCCCCGGGCCGATAATAATAAGTCTTCCCAATGAGTTTCACCTCTTCAGAAGGATCGGAATAGTCTTCGGCAGATTTGGATTCGCCCGGTTTGACGGCCCCCATCCCAGGCTGTTCTGGAAGGAGGAGATAGTGAGACTTCTGCGCGACGCAGGCCTGGATATAGAGGCTGTCGTGCCGGCGCCCCTTACGCCGCCGCGCCATCGTCTCGCCGCCTTCTTCGGCAGACCCCTGGCCCGCGTTTTCCCCTCCTTGATGGCTATAGGGTACGTGGTTAAAACCAGTAGACTCAGCGCCGGCGTATCCTCGGGAGGATGCCATGAGCCCAAGCGCTAAGGGCGGAGTACTGATCCCCCGCCTCATCACACTGGTGGCGATAACGGCTATCGCCGCCGCGCTTTGGACCATCTTCTTCTACTCGAACTTCACAAGTCTGTGGGCTCCGGACGCCATGAAGTACGCCCAGGCCGCGAGGAATTTCCTCGAAGGAGACGGATTCGCCATGGACGAGGTTTGGCCTATGAGTCTCGCCTCCGGAGCCGATCCGGACGATGAGACGCAGGCTGTGCTGCACCCGCTTGTCTTGGCGGGCCTTTTCAAGGCCATAGGACAAAGCGACGCCACGGTCGCTCTGGCCGGAGGCATCTTCTTCATATTGGGGGCTCCTCTGGTCTACTTTCTCGGACTGCGTCTCTTTGGGGCCGCCGTGGGCGCCCTGGCCACGGTGCTTTACTTGTGCGACAGGTGGATCCTCTACTACAGCGTCTCGGGGCTCTCGGAGTCGCTCTTCACCTTTCTCGTGTTGGCTTTCTTCACGGCTCTCGTCCGTACGGGCGAAAACCGCGCGCTGAGGCGCTTCGCGCTCGCCGGGGCTCTGCTGGGAGCCTGCTACCTCGCTCGACCTGTGGCCTTAGCCTTCGCGCCGGCCGCTTTGGTCTACGCTTACCGCGCCGGGGGCCGGGAAGGGCGCCGCCGCCGGCGCGTGCTTCGCGGCGCCATCCTCCTGGGGGCGGCGGTGTGCCTCGTAATAGCTGTTCCAGCCGCATTAGGCGTGCACGGCGGCGTCGGTTCGGATAGGAATTCCCTCCATCTCATCTCAAACACTCCCGGGTACCCGGGGCACTCATACGTTCGGTCCATAACCCCGGTGTCATTCTGGGGTCACCTGAGAGCCCACCCTGAAGCTCATGTAGAGAAGTGGATACATCAGCTCCAGGTCATGGGCAGAGGCTTCTTCCAGGGCTTTTCCAATCCTCTGATCGTCTCGGTGTTCGTCGCCTTCCCGCTCGTGATCGGGCGCCGCAGGGAGGCGCTCGAAGCTTTCCTTATGGCGGTGGCGTTGATCGTGCTTCAGGCGGGGCTGTCAGCCCTAACTATGCCGGCTACCAGGTACCTCCATCCCTTTGTGCCCCTGGGGCTCGTCTTCGCTTCGGCGGCCCTGGTCATGGGGCTACGGAGGCTCCTTCCGGAGAGCGACGGCCTGAGACGCGGCCTCTTGGTGGCTGTGGCGGTCTTCGCAGTGTGCCCCTTCGTGTATACGGCGCCGCTCGACAGGGACGGGGTGGTCAGCGCAGGCTTCAGCGAGATCCACAACGCGAAGGACTTCACCCCGCTCGGGTCCTTCATCCGGGAGCGCACCGGAGAGGACGACGTGATCCTGAGCGATGCGCCGTGGCTCGTGGCGTGGTACGGCAACCGTACGGGCCTGTGGCTTCCCAACTCGCCGGGTGATGTGGCATATCTCAATAAAGCCGCCCGCGTAGACTGGCTCTTTCTGGCGGAGGAGTATACGCTGCCCAGGGCGTGGAGGCTTCTCTTCGAGGGAATCGCCGCCGGCCACGCCAGCCCGGACTGGGAGTTCGTCATAGGCGTCGAGTACGAGCGCACGCGCGGACACCTGTTCCGCGCGCGCCTGGATTGAGTCGCGCGGTCGGCGTCCGCCCCGACTTGGAGGGGGCACTCGGGGATCAGCGGCCGAATATGGTTGTCAGGAGCTTGTCGGCGGCGGCCTCGGGGCTGAATTCCGCCAGGAGGGCGTCCATTCTCTTCTCGTAGCCGGCAGGCGGCCCCTCGGAGACCATCCGGAGCATGGCCGAGGCCAGACCGCCGGCGTCGCCGCGGTCCACGACCAGACCCAGCCCGTGATTCCGGGCCAGTGACCCCAGGTCGCCTACGTCGGCCACTATCATCGGTATCTTCGCCTGAAGGGCCTCGCCGAACACCAGAGGTATGCTGTCGCGGTAGGAGGGGACCAGGAGACAACGGCCGGACGCCATCGCGCGCGCGACCTCCGCGGGGCCTCCGGCGCCCAGGAACCGTAGCGCGCCGCCGAGCCCCAAGCGCTCGACCTCCTGTCTGAGGCGAGCCTCCTCCGGGCCCCAACCGAGAAGTGCCGCGCTGATGTCCGGGTTTGTCCCGCGCGCGGCCGACAGTGCCTCGGGGATCAAGAAGACCCCCTTCGCTCTGTCGTACCTTCCAACGTATACGAAATCGTATTCCCGCTCGCCCCATGGCCTTTCACCCGCCTCTTCCTTGGGCAGTAGGCGCAGGGAGGGCAGGAATTGACACGGCTTTCCCGATATCCGCTCCGCCCTGAGGCGCAGGTCCTGTCCGTCGGCGAAAAGGTGGGCCGCCTCGCGGAGAACGCCTCTAACCACCGGACCCACCAGGGGGCGCTCCGCCCATTCATATATGTCTGATCCCAGACACCAGACCGAGTACGGGATTTCCAGCTTGCGGCAGGCGTGCTTGGCGAGCCAACCGCTCGGCAGGGCCCAGAGCGCGAGGCAGTGGTCGGCGCGACTTCTCCTGACGGCGCCCGTCAGGATCGACCTCCCGTCGCGAAGGAACCGCGCCAGCGCCCAGAGGTCTCGCGGGTCGCGAGGGTCCACGGCGCCCACGACCTCTTTGGCGCCTCTCCAGGGGATCCAGTTCACGGGGAGTCCCCGGGGGGTCCGCCGCTCCTGCGAGTAGCCCGGACTTGTTATCTCAACGTCGACCCCGGCGTCGGCCACGGCCAGCGCGAAATCTCTGACGAAGGGGGACGCCTGATCGTCCGGGTGCGCAGGAAAGCGGTTGGTCACGATGTGCAGGAGAGGCACTACTGCTCCCCGTCGTCCTTGTCTCCAGCCGAGCGCTCGAGGTTCTTGGACTGGCTCTGGATTCTGAATATATCGCGCCTCATCGATGCTATCTGGCTTCCCACAAACCCCAACGAGAGCACTTGCACGCCCCCCAAGATGAGCAGGACCACCAGGGTCATCAAGGGCCTGTTCGGATTGAGCGTTCCGCTCCGCCACATGATTACTATCGCCCCGCCGCCTATCAAACCCAGGAGAATGAGCGCGAGCCCCAAGACGCCGAAAAAGATGAGCGGCCTCTCGTAGAAGGTGAAGTAGAGATGTGAGATGGTGGTCACCCTGAACTTGACTTTAGATCTACCCTTGCTTCTCCCGCGCAGCACGGCGGGTATCTCCTCGATCCTGTAACCCATCGCCAGGGCCTTCGAGATGATTTCCAGATGGATCTCCTTGCCGTCCGAGGTGAGGTCGAGCCCGAGCAAGGCGGAACGCCTGTAACCTCTTGTTATGCCCGTGACCGTCTTCACGATTCCGCCCATCGCGTAGCTCAACAGCTTGTTGCCCAGTCTGGAGGGCAATAGACGCGAGATCGGAACTCCCTCGGTGCGCCCACCCTTCATGTATGGTGACGCGACGACTATATCCGGCCGGGTCTCGCTCCGAAGGGCATGGTACATCCGGACGATATGGTCGGGGGAGTAGCTCAGATCGCAGTCTATGGTGAAGACGTAGGTGCCTCTTGCCGCCGCGAATCCCGTCCTCAAAGCGTGTCCCCTGCCCATGTTCACGGGGTGGGCGCGCACTCTAACGCGGGGGTCCTGCCGCGAAAGCTCGCCCGCCAGCTCGCCCGTTCGATCCGCGCTCCCGTCGTCTACGAGGATGAGCTCCCACGGCACGCCCAGGCGGTCGAGCGCCGCCGACATGACCTGGGATGCGGACTTGACGTTCTCCTCCTCGTCGTGCGCCGGGATGATCACCGAGATCTCGGGACCGCTCCGGCCCTTCGCGACCACTTCACTTTCGGACTGGCTTGTCATCGCTGTTCCCAAGATATGGCAGAAAAGACCGCACGATCCGGCTTATCTTATCCCCCGCGGATCCGTCGCCGTAAACATCGGCTCGAGTGCCGTCGGGAAAGCTCATCTCCGCCGCGGCTTGTATCCTGTCGTAGTCATCATCGACAAGCACGTTGGCCTTCTGTTCCGTTGTTTCCACCCACTCGGTCCTGTCCCGAAGCGTCGCGCAAGGCACCCCTAGGTAGTAGGCTTCCTTTTGCAGGCCTCCTGAGTCGGTGAAAAGCACCCGGCAGCCCGCCAGGTACTCCAGCATCCGCATGTATCCGGCCGGCTCCGTCGCGAGAAGGGCGGGGGACCTCCCCGCATCGCCCAGCTTTCTCATCTCTTTGGCTGTCCTGGGGTGGACCGGGAAAAGGGTGGGCTTGGGCAGCGCGGACAGGGCCCTCAGTATCGCGCTCAGACGGTCGGGGTTGTCCACATTTTCAGCTCTGTGCAAAGTCGCGAGGTAGTACTCTCCCGCTTCAAGCTTCAAGGTCTCCCCGCCGTCTGCGCGGACCTCGAGGACCTCGCGTTTCAGGCGGCTTGCTCCGCCGGCGGTGTTCAATAGCATGTCCAGCATGACGTCGCCCACCAGATGGACTCCGTCGGTGACGCCCTCGCGCGCGAGGTTATCGACTGCGGTCCGCGAGGGGCAGAAAAGAAGCTCGGAGAGGTGATCCGTGAGGACCCTGTTTACCTCCTCTGGAGCGGACTTGTCGAAAGACCTAAGCCCGGACTCCACGTGCAGGACGGGGACGTTGATTTTGGCGGCGGCAAGCGCCGAGGCCAAGGTGGAATTGGTGTCGCCGTAGACCATCAATGCATCCGGCCTCGCGCCGAGAAGGACCGTCTCCACTCCCTCGATCATCCGCCCCGTCTGCCGGCCATGCGGGCCGGACCCGACTCCCAGGTTCCAGTCCGGCTCGGGTATGTCGAGCTGGGAGAAGAAGTCGGCTGAAAGCCCTCTATCGTAATGCTGGCCCGTGTGAAGCACGCGGCAGGGGACAAGCTCGGACATTATGGGAAGCACCGAGGCGAGCTTTATGAATTGGGGCCTTGCCCCAACCGCGTGACATATGTAGCCCATCCGTGGCCTCCGTCTGTGCATGGAAGTCGCCTGTCGCCCGGCAGTTTATAGTCAACGCCGGTTCCGGTCAACCGCGGCCGAAGGGGCGGCCGGTTACCGTGCGGAAGCCCGATTCCTCGGACCATGGGGTCGAAGGCGCTGCGAACGCCGCAAGGAGACCGGCGTCTTCGAGGAAGCGGCGAAGAAGGGAATCCCTCGTCGCCCGCATCAGAGGTCCCTGAGCAGTGGTTCGAATTGCGGCTTTCCCCTCAGGTTGCGCAGATCGGGATCCTCCCTCAACAGTCGGCGATCCTTGAAGCCCAGCTCGATGGCCCTTTCGAGCTCCTTGAGCCCCGCGTCGAGGTCGCCGCTAAGGGCGTGCACGCAAGCCATGTTGTAATGGGCCACCGAACTCTCGGCGTCCAGTTCCAAGGCCTCGCCGTAGCGGCGCTTTGCGCCGTCGTGGTCCCCTCGTCTCATCAGGACGTAACCCAGATTAATATATCCCGTAGGATCCTTCGGATAATAACGAATGAGATCCTCGAAGGTCGCCGAGGCCTCGTTCAGGTCCCCTCTCTCGACGTAGGCCAGGCCGAGGTTGTTCAAGGCTATGAGGTTCGATGGTGACGAATCCAACGCCGTCTTGTATGTCGAGATCGCGTCATCGAGCCTGCCTATCTCCAGGTAGGTGTTTCCCAGGTTCACTACGGCTGCAATGTGGTTGGGGGCAAGGCGCACGGCCTTCTTGAAGTCCGAGACGGCGTCATCGAAATCCCGCAGCCTGTAGTAGGCGTTACCGAGTCCGTAGTAGGCCTCGGCGAAGGTCGAATCGACCTCGATCGCCCTTGCGTAGGAGTCTATGGCCTCCTTGAATCGCGCATCCTGGTGTTGGGCGACGCCAAGGCTGTAGTAGACGCGGGCCCGCATGAACTCCTCGTTCGTCTGTATCAAATCCTTGTAGGCCTCTATGGCTTTGTCGTGCTGTTTCTTTCGGGAGTATGACTCCGCGATTCCGAGCCGGGCCATGACCGAGGTCGAGTCCACCTCGAGGGCCCTCTCGTATTGCTCGATGGCCTCGTCGAACATCCCCTTTACCTCGTACGCCATTCCGAGATTGCCGTATATCGCCATATCCTCGCGCGATCCGTTCCGGAGGGCCTGATTGTAATGGTAGATCGCCCGCCCCACCTCGCCGTCGGCCAAGTAGGCGTTCGCCAGGCACGAGTGGGCCGTGGCGAAGCTCGGACTGAGGAATATCGCCCTTCTATAGCTGAGTATGGCCATCCGCGGCTTCTGGTTTTCCATGTAGACGTTGCCCAGCGCGAAGTGACCGAGCACGTTCGTCGAATCCTGCTCTACCGCGCTCGACCAAAGCGACACGCTGTCCTTCCACACTTGATTGCGTTTGACCGTTTGGAGCGAGAACAAAACCAGAACAACCACACAGCCTGCAAGCGTCAGCGGCCTGAGGGATCGCCTGGCGCGGCTCTTACTATCCGATTTTATCAGCCCGCCCACGACATAGGCGACAAGGAGGGCGTAGCCGACGGAGGGCAAGAAGAGGTACCTGTCGGCCATCAGGGTGCTTATCGGCACAAGGTTGGAAACTGGGAAAAACGTTATCGGATACCACATCAGGCAGAAGAAGACCACTTTGGACCTGCCCCACATGTCCCAGGCGAGGAGAGCCAGGAGAGCGCAGGAGACGACCGCCAGCAAAGCGTCCACGTCGCGGAGAGACGAGTAGAAATAGTCTACGTATCTGGGGCTCAGGTCCACCGGAACCACGAGCAACCTAATGTTCTTTATGAACACGGTGGCGGAGGTCAGGAGCTGGGTCCAGAAGCTGCCTCCGTGAAACTCCTTCAGCACCCCGCCTCTCGAAGACAGGACCATGGTGATATACGTGAGCGCCGCGGAGAGAAGCACGTACGGTGCGTAGTAAACGGTCCTTCGGGCGAGCTTGCGCAGGCTCCCTCCGGTCACGAAGCAGAGATCGTACATAATGACCAGCCCCGGAAGGATGACCACCGTGGGCTTCGAGAGCAAGGCGAGTACGAAGGTGAAAAGGGAGGCGGCGTAGTAGCGGAGGCCCCCGCGCGTGCTTCTGGCGTAAAGGATAAGGGACAGCACGAAAAGGAATCCGGAGAGCGTCTCCTTGCGGGCGGAAAGCCAGGTCACCGCCTCGACGTGGAGGGGGTGGGCGGCGAAGAACAACGCCCCCAGCAGGGCGAGGGAGAGGTTCTTGAGAAAAAGGTCGATAAAGGCAAAAACGCACACGCAGGTTAGAATATAGAATATCAGGTTCGTGGCGTGATAGCCGGTCGGGTCCAGACCCCAAAAGCTGTAGTCAAGGGCGTAGGTCAAGGTCCGTAGGGGCTGATACGCTCCTACCACGCCCGGCGTGAAGATATCGGCGATATTGGACCAGGTGAGCTCGGTTATGTAGGGGTTCATGGTGATGAGGTTGTAATCGTCCCAGTTGAGAAAGGGATATCTCAGAGAGCCCGCGTACAGGGCTGTACACAGGGCGGCCAGGACAGCCGCGTAAGCAAAGGCCCTTGTCTTGCCCTCCGCTGCTGATGCGATCAATTGCAGTCCTCCGGGCCTTCACGACGGGCCGGCGGCGCAAATCGCCGAAGACTCCGACGGACCGAGCCGACCTTGTCCCTAACGCTCGCCCGAGCCATCGACGCGCCGGGGCAAAAAGGATCCCCTGACCGCTCCAGACTCGTGCCGGGAGCGGTCAAGGGACACCCGGGAACAACCATTTTCGTCTATGCTATCTTGTCGTATCCGCCGACCTGAGTCTGGAGGAAAGCCTCCATGACGCGTACCCTATCAGCAGGGCCGCCAGGACCAGAATGCCCCACTCCCTTACCGTGGAGGTCTCAGGATAAGTGTCCTGCACGAATATAAACCCGCAAGTCGGGTTCGTGGGCATAGTATCCAAGGTAATGAACACCCCCTGCGCCGGGAAGTCCACGTGGAGCGTGGCGTAGTAAGGGTTCTCCACCACCGGGCACGAGGAGACCTCGGGCGGTATCGCGTTCTCGAAACCTATTACAGCATGGCCGTCCGAGGCCGTGAAGATCTGACCCGTCGCCGGATCTCTCAGGGCGAAATTGATCTGGTACCCGCAGAACATGCTGATGGCGTCCGTTGTTATGCCGGGCTGCACCTTGGGAACGAAGACGCCGTAAGGGTTCATCCACCCGATCTCGAAGACACTTATGTCGCCCTCGACGTTCACCAAGGACGTGAAGTGGTTCGCGTCGTCCCCTATGTCGCCGCTGGTCGGCTCGTACTCGCCGAATACCGTGGCGATCGTCTGAAACTCGTCGCCGCCGCCTGCGTCCGCCTTGTTCTTCGTGCTGTTGATGTAGCTCGCCATCTCCGTCTTCTGCGCCGAGGAGAAGCCGGCATCAGTGCTGACGCGCTCGCCCAGCCCCGGCCTTCCCATGATGTTGGTGGTGTTGCTGTGGTCGTTGGGCGGGTGGTCCTGTCCCCAGTGGTGGCCCACCTCGTGGGCGGCGGTCCTCGCTATCACCCTTGCCACCGACGTCGAGTTCATCATGGCCGGGGTGTTGTTGAAGGCGCTCTTGAAGGTGCCCCCGTAAACGTAGTTCGTAGAGGCGCATACGGCGTGCTCCCCGACGACCCAGTCGTCCGGAGCATGTCTTTCGTCCTTGATGACGACCTTCTTGTCGAAGCTGGTGGTGTTGCAGTTCGTGAAGACGTACATATTGCCGCCGGCGAAGCTGAAGTGGCTCTGAAAGCGCTGCACTACCTGGGACCCTACACTCGCCTCGTCCACGCCCGAGGGCGCCCAGCCGGGCTCGAATTCCAGCTTGACGCGCTTGGCCGCCAGGCAGTCGCCGGCCACAAAGATCAAAGCCCCTACCAACAAGAGAATCGTAGCAGTCCTCATTGTCGACCTCCCCAACAAGGGACATGAGCGATCGATAACATTCGCCGAATAACTTTTAAAGAATTATACCACGCATCTTATTTTAAGTCAAGGGATTTCTTCGTATTTGTTTCTTGGGATTTCTTGGATTTCTTGTACTGATCGGCGGACCTTCCAATCGCCGCCGTAACTGTTTAGCTCCAGCTCCGATCAGGGCCTCTCCTTCGCGCTTCGATGGCGGACCGCGCTATCGCCGCGAGGACAGACCCCCGCGCAGCGACCTTTAGCGCAGACTAGGCTCCTTGATTCGGAGTGCCGACAGGAGGCAGATCAGCTCTCCCAACGTCAGCCAAATTCTCAACGAGAGCACGATCACGATGGCCGCGGCGGCGGGGATGTAAAGGCCCAGAAGGTAACTTCCCACGCCCTCCCTCACTCCCAGCCCCGCGGGAACGAAGAAGGCGAGAACTCCCCCTATGACCGAGACCACGAGCGTTCCGCACACGACGAGCGCCCCGGATAAAGACATCTCGTAGAACGAATTGACGAGGAAATAGATGCCCGCAAGCAGAATTACCCAGTCGAATGCGAGAACCGCAAGAAGCTCCAGGACCGCCGAGGGCGTCGCGTTGAGAGTCGGCCCTTGACGCATTACCCCTTCCCCGAACCGGCTGGAGATACGGCTCCCCACTCCCACTACGAGCGAGAGGACGCGGCGCGAGAAAAGCAGGAGAAGGCACGACGCAGCGCCCGCCAGGACAAGGGTTATCAGTGTGAAGGGGAGCTCCGTCCAGACAAAGAGGCTCAGCCCGAACACAACCAAGCCTGAAAAATTGTAGGCCAGGAAGAAGACCGCCGAGCTGTAGAGACAAACGTCAAGCGGCACCCCTACCCTCTGGGCCAGGTAGACCTGGGACACGTACGCCCAAACCTTTCCGGGCAGGTACTTCCCCAAAGAAGAAACGAAGGTTATCTTGAAGCACTTACGGAACTCGAGGCGCACGTTGAAAAGGCCCAGGATCTTCTTCCAAACAAGAGCGGAGGTCGTGAGGCTGCACACCAGCAGGACCAGGGACAGGACGAGCATCCAGGGTTCGACGCTCCACTCCTGCCGGCGCAGAAGGCTCGCGTCCTGGTAAAGCCGGACCCCAAGCGCGACAAAGATCGCCGCTATGATAACGGGCGCCAAGAAGCTCCTGAGCATGGAGGTCCTCTCGCTCAAGACAATGCCTCCTAAGATCCGAGCTCGCCGCGAGCCAGGCCGTTGGGTCCTGAGATCGAAGCGTTGATGTCAGGCGAATCGCCTGAACGGGCCCCTGAATCAGGCAGAGACATACCATCAGCCCACGAGATTCACAAGGGCCGAGAACACAGCTAGTGCCGTGAGCGCCGCCGGCTTTCGGCGAAGACGGCCTGGTCCCGGTCGGATCGTGCGACGATTGTTGCAGGCGCGGCGAAGGGCGACGGGCGGAAGGAGGTCGGCTCTCATGCCTGTTCCGTGGTTCGTCGTCGTCCGGATGAGCCGGTACCGCACGAACCGGATCGATTCCGGCCGCTCACCGGCCAAGGCCCGCGGAAAGACGGCCAGGGCCGGACCGAATCGTGTATCATGCTTACGGATATAACGTGCAGGTACCGCCGAGACCGACCGCCGGAGGCAGAGATGGAGTTCCACAAGCTCGCAGATTCGGTCCCCTTGGACGAGGACAGCGCCCTGAAAGTCCTCCACGCCTGCCGGGAGGACTTGGTCCCGATACTGAAAGCGGCGGATGAGGTGCGCGGGCGCAGCAAGGGCAACGAGGTCAATCTCTGCTCGATCGTCAACGCCCGCTCGGGGAGATGCTCCGAGGATTGCGCCTTCTGCGCGCAATCGGCGCATTACAGGACGGCCGCTGATACCTACCCTCTTCTTCCGGCGGACAAGATAGTCGAGCGCGCGGGAGAGGCGGCCGGGTTCGGGGCCCGGGAGTTCTCCATAGTCACGAGCGGTCGCGGCGAGGGGAGGGCGGAGGACTTCGACTCGATAACCCGTTCCGTGGGGATGGTCGTCTCCGAGACCCCGCTCATGGCGTGTGCCTCCCTGGGGGTGCTATCGGGGGATCAGCTTTCGTCTCTGAAGCGCTCGGGCCTGACCCGCTACCACCACAACCTCGAGACGGCCAGGAGCCATTTCCCAAACGTCTGCACCACTCATTCCTATGACGAGGGTTTCGATATGGTGCGCCGCGCGAAGGAGGCGGGGTTTTACGTGTGCTCGGGCGGGATATTCGGCATGGGGGAATCGCCGGAGCAGCGAGTCGAACTCGCGCTGGCCCTGCGGGAGCTGGACGTGGACTCGGTCCCCGTGAACTTCCTCAACCCGATAGAGGGCACGCCGATGGCGGGACATGACGACCTGACGCCAATGGACTGTTTGAAGATCATAGCGATGCTGAGGCTGACCATGCCGGAGAAGGACGTCATAGTGTGCGGCGGGCGCGAGGTGAATCTAAGGGACCTCCAGTCGATGATCTTCTTCGCGGGGGCGAACGGCTTGATGGTGGGCGGATATCTTACCACATCCGGCAGGGACTACAGGGACGATCTCAAGATGATAGAGGATCTCGGCTTCAGAGTGAGAGGTCGCGAGCGAAATGAGCGGTGACGGACCCGGCAAGAACGGAGACATGAGCGGCGGGCTTCGCGCTTATTGTTGGGAGAAGGCGTGGAAAAGCTCCCTGGATAAAATCTCGGAGAGCGGGCTGCGGCGCGAGCTTCCCGGCGAGGGGTACTTCCCCGGCGGGACCGGGCCGGGCGCTCCGCTCGTTCTCTGCTCGAACGACTATCTCGCGCTGTCGCGCGATCCGAGGCTAAAGGCCGCGGCGGCCGAGGCGCTGGAGGCCTGCGGGTGCGGCTCGACCGGCTCGAGGCTCCTTTCCGGGAACTCCGCATATCACACGGCGCTGGAGTCGGCTCTGGCCGCTTTCACCGGTCACGAGGCTTGTCTTCTCTTCGGGTCCGGCTATCACGCGAACATAGGGGCGATCCCCGCCCTGTCGGCCGGCGTGGGCGCGATACTCAGCGACGAGCTGAACCACGCGTCGATAATAGACGGGTGCAGGTTGTCGCGGGCGAGGACGGTCACCTACAGGCACTGCGATCCTTCGCATCTGGAGGAGCTCTTGGCGGAGATCGGCTCGCGGGGGAAGGCGGGCGCGCGGCCGGCGGCGATGGTCGTAACAGAAGGTGTCTTCAGCATGGACGGTGACATCGCGCCTCTGGCGGATCTCGCGGAAGTGGCCCGAGAGCGCGGGGCCATATTGATGCTCGATGACGCGCACGGGTTCGGCGTGCTGGGCCCGGCAGGGAGGGGCACACCCGAGGCGGCCGGCGTGGTGGAGGGCGTCGACGTCTACCTGGGCACGCTGGGCAAGGCCCTGGGCTGCGCGGGCGGGTTCGTGGCGGGGTCCCGGGCGATGACGGACTATCTCATGAGCACGGCGAGGTCGTTCATTTACAGTACGGCGCCTCCTCCCGCGGTTTGCGCGGCGGCCGGCGCCGCGCTGGAGATAGTCCGGTCGGAACCGGATCGCAGGCGGACACTTCAAGTGCTCTCCGGGCGCCTCAGGGGCGAGCTCGCCCGCGGAGGGCTGGACACGGGCGCGGGGGGAAGTCACATAGTGCCCGTGATGACCCCGGGGGCGGACGCGGCGACGCGCGTCGCCGGCGCCCTGGAGAGAAAGGGATACCTTACGAGGGCCATAAGGTATCCCACAGTGGCCCGTGGCTCCGAGCGGATACGGCTCAGCCTGAGGTCCGATTTCACCGAGGATCAGATGACCGGTCTCGCTGCCGCGTTGGGCGAGGAGGGATCCGCGCTCGGCATCACGAAAGGCGGGTAGCGGTTTGGGACGAGAGAGGCAAAGCGCCGGCACAGGCGCCGACGCGGTCGAGCCGGGCGGGGGGACGGCGCGGGCGGACAAGAGCTTCCTCTGGCATCCTTTCACCCAGATGAAGGCGTGGCTCGAAGGGGACCCCCTGGTCATAGTGAGCGGTGAGGGGGTTTATCTGTACGACGAGGAGGGGGTCCGCTACCTCGACGCGGTGTCCTCCCTCTGGGCCAACGTGCATGGTCACAGGCATCCCGTGATAGACCGAGCCGTCCGCGATCAGCTCGATCGAATCGCGCACACCACGCTGCTTGGTCTCACCAACGAGCCCGCGGTCGAGCTGGCGCGAAGGATAGTGGAAATTGCCCCGAAGGGTCTCGCCAGGGTCTTCTACTGCTGCGACGGCGCCGCCGCGGTCGAGGCGGCGCTGAAGATGTCTTACCAGTACTGGCTGCGCAAGGGAGGAAAGCTCGCGCGGAAGAAGCGCTTCGTGTCGTTTACCAACGGCTATCACGGCGACACCCTCGGCGCGGTCGGCGTTGGGGGCATAGACTTGTTCCACGGCATCTACAGGGACCTGCTGTCGCCTTCGGTCAGACTTCCGTACGCGTACTGCTACCGCTGCCACCTTGGGCTCAGCTATCCATCGTGCGATATGCGCTGCGCGGGCGACCTGGAGGCCCACCTGGAAAGACACCACGGCGAAACGGCCGCCGTCATAGTCGAGCCCAAGGTCCAAGGGGCCGCCGGAATGGTGGTGGCCCCGGACGGATTCATGCGCGAGGTGGCGGATCTCTGCGCCCGGTATGGAGTCCACCTGATAGCCGACGAGGTGGCGACGGGCTTCGGGCGCACGGGGCGCATGTTCGCTTGCGAGCACGACGGGGTATCGCCGGACATAATGTGCCTGGGCAAGGGCATCTCGGGCGGCTATCTGCCTCTTTCAGCCACGGTCGCTTCGGAGGAGATCTTCGAGGGCTTTCTGGACGACGACCCCGCCGCGACCTTCTTCCACGGGCACACTTACGCCGGCAACCCACTGGCTTGCGCGGCCGGGCTGGGAAGCCTGGCGGTGTTCGAGGAGGAGGACGTGCCGGCGAAGCTGCCGCGGAAGGTGGATCGCCTGTCGGAAAAGCTGGCGGGCCTTTGCGATATGCCGCACGTGGGCGACGTGAGGCAGGCCGGTCTGATGGTGGGGGTGGAGCTGGTCTCCCGCAAGGACACCGGGGAGCGGTTCCCCGCCCGGGCCGGGATCGGGGCCAAGGTGTGCTCGGCGATGAGGCGCAGGGGCGTGATATCCAGACCCATCGGAGACGTGGCGCTCCTCGTCCTGCCGCTTGCCGTTGGTGACGGTGAAATCGACCTCGCCGTGGAGTCGATGAGAGATTCCATAACCGAGATCCTGGACAGGTAGGCGGAGCCATGGCCGACGGCATCTTCGTGACAGGCACCGATACGGGCGTGGGGAAGACCCACGTGTCCCGCGTCGTTCTACACGCGCTGAGGTCAGCCGGCATCCAAGCCGGCGCGATGAAGCCCGTCGAGACCGGCTGCGCGGAGGCGGGCGGGGAGCTCGTCCCGGCGGACGCCGCCGCCCTCGCCGGGGCCGCGGGCGACGCCGGCGACATGTCCGACGTGTGTCCCTACAGGCTCAAGGCGGCACTGGCGCCTCTGGCCTCGGCGCGTCTCGAGGGCCAAGATATCGATCCACTGGTCATACTCGAGGCCTTCGCGAGGATCTCTTCGCGCCGCTCTTTCGTTGTAGTGGAGGGCGCGGGGGGGATACTGGTGCCGATGACCGAGTCCTACGACATGTTGCACCTCGCGGAGGAGCTCGGACTGCCGGTCCTAATAGTCGCCGCCTCGAGGCTGGGAGCGATAAATCACAGCCTGCTGACGGCGCGGGTCTGCATGGACAGGGGGCTCGAGGTCGCCGGCGTAGTTCTCAACCACCTCGGATCCGAGCCCGAGGAGGCGCGTGGCTCCAACGCGGAGGTGCTTTCGCAGCTTCTGCCGGTGCCCGTCGTGGAGCTCGAGCACGGCGCCGACGCCGACAGCGCGTACGATCTGCGCGACCTGATACTCGGACTCGCGCGCTAGCGGGGAAGCCTAAGGGCTTCGGCCGCGAGCCGCGCGAAGCGGCGTGCGTCGGAGTCTCTGCCCAGGGCGGCCGCCGCCTTGGAAGCCGTATCGTACAACAGCCTTCTCTCGTCCCCGGGAACGGTGTGAGCCAGCTCGAAGGCGGCCGTCGTCTTGTTGTAGACGTACTCGGGAGGATCGCGGCGCTCGGATCTTTCAAGCGCCGGCGCGAGCTCCGACCACGCGTCCTCCGGATGCCCGAGCTCGAGCTTCGCCCGGGCGAGGAGCGTCCTTGCGAGGTCGTAGTGGGGGGCGGCGTCGAGCGAGGCCTGGAGAGGCCGGAGGGCCTCTTCCGGAAGGCCGCGGGCGATCTCCAGCCGACCTTTGACCGCGGCCACGCGGTAGCTTGCGCGATCGAGGAGCGACGCCTCCGCGAGCTGAGCCCGAGCGCCTTCGAAGTCGCCGGCCAGGAGCAAGGCCGTCGCGTAGTCGGTTCTCAGGTTCACCAGTCCGGAGCGGCGCAGAAGCGCCCTGTCGAAGTAGTCTCTCGCGGAATCCACATCGCCGGCGACGGCGGCAGCGAAACCCATGCCCCAGAGCGCCTCGGGGTTGTCGGCCTGATAGTCGAGCACTCCGGCGAAGGCCTCTATCGCGGGGCCGAGCTCGCCGGCCGTGAAGTAAGCGTCGCCGAGCTCGAGATCTATCAGGTATCTCTCCCTGCTCTCCACCGCGCTTCGCATCTCCAAGAGCCGGTCCAGTCGCGCGCCGTTGTCCCCGTCGCGGACGTAGTGCGCGCGGGCGGCGGAGACGACCACCTGCGCCTTGTCGGGATGATCCGACAAGGCCCGCTCCGCGACCTCGCAGGCCTCCTCGTGCCGCCCCAGGATCGAGAGCGCCTGCATCAGCCCTCTCACGCCCTCCGGGGAGCGGGGGTCCCTCTCGATCGACTTCTCGAAGAGCGCGATGCTCTCGCCGACGAGGTTCCTGGAGAGGCGGTCCGCGCCCGCGTTGGCGAAGCCCACCGCGTAGTAAGACTCCATGTTCTCCACCGCCATGAGCTGTTCAACGAATGCCAGCAGGTCCGGATCCCTTGTCTCGAGCCTCTCGCGCACGACGTGCTTGCTGTCGTAACCGTCCCTTCGCGGCGTCATGCAGGCGTTTATCCCCTCCGCCAGGTACTCCCACACGCTGGAGCCTTGGTACCGGGAAACGAAAGCCTCCACGCCGCGGCTGTCACGGCCCTTGGCCTTGCTGTAAAGATCCTGGATGACCCTGTTCTCTTCGACGGTAAGCACGCCGTGCACCTGGTGGGACAGCTCGTGCAGCACGGTGTTGTAGCCGCCCAGGACGGACCGCTCCACGTCCTCGACGCCGGTGACAGTGGCGTAGCCTCCGCATCCGCGAACGTCGTCCCACAGCCTCGAATCATAGTCTATGCGGGCGTCCTTCAGCGCCTCCAGACCCGGGCACGAGGACAGCCTCTGGTACAGCGGCTTTATGTAGAATGTCGATCCCGATTCGACCAGCACCGGCACGAACCGGCGAAGGGGGTCGATGGACATCGCCACGCGTTTCTTGTGCCTGTCGCTCAACGCGTCGTAGTTGACCACGAGCTCCTCTATATGCGGCACCTCGGCAGCCGTGTCGGCCGCGAACGCCTCTTCGTAGTCCTTCCGGTGAACGTCGAAGGCCATCCTCTTCGCCTCGAGCGCCTTTGCTATCCCGTTTCGCCCCCTGCCGTTTCCAGGGCAAGCTCGGACGGCGTCGCGGAAATGTTTCAACGCCGCGTCGTATTCCTGCATCTCGAACCGCAGCGAGCCCAGTCGCGTGTGCACGTCGGTCAGCCTGGGATGAGCGGCGGCAATTCTCGCGAGAAGCTCGAGGGCCTCATCCTTTGCCCCGGCGGCGGCGAGCGAATCGGCTCGGGCCAGGGCGGCCGCCTGGGCCGAGTCGGGAAACGCCTCGGGGTGCGCGGCCTCCAGCTCGGTATAGCTCAGCCGGGTATAGCCGTTTCCGAGCTGGTACTGCGAGGCCTCGTTGAACGGATTGAGCTCGACGGCCAGCTCGGCGGCGTCTATCGCCTCCGAGACTCTGCCCGTCCTGATGAGCGTGAGATTCAGCGACTCCAGGAGCCTGTCGTCGGCTGCTGAAAGAGGAAGGGCCCTCTGGAGATACACGAGGGAGCTGTCGTAACTTTGCAGATCGTAGTGGATGTCCGCAATTCCCTCCAGGGCGCGCGCTCTCTCCCGGTCGTCACCGGCGTGGGACAGCGCACGGCGGAACCAGTACCGCGCCTTCGGCTGCCGTATGAGACCCCGGCAGAGTCGGCCCTTTCCCAGCGCGGCCGCCGGCGAGGAGGGCCGGCGCTCGAGCGCCTGGGTGCAAAATATCTCAAGCCCTTCGAGGTCGTCGGTGATCAGGCACCATCCGACGATCAAGCGGCGCGTCCTCTCGGAGTCCGGGGCCGACTTCCGGAGCCTCTCGATGCTCACATGCGCCTCGCTGAGATCGTACAGGGTGAGGGCGATCTCAGCTCTCAGCGTTTCGAGCTCTAAGGGGCCCGGGGGCATCATCGTGACTATCTCCCAGGCCGCCTCCGGATCGCCCGATCTGTGGAGCAGCCGCGCCCTCTTCAGGCTTCCCTCAGGCGCCGCGGCCGCCGCCAGGGCGGCCTCCTCCAGCGCCGAGCGCACCGGCCCAAGGACCTCGCCGGGCGGCGAACCGCCCTCGCCCCCCGGAGGCGGGCAATGCGCCGGGGTGGAAAAGGAGGAGACGAGAATCGCCAAGAAGACGGCCGCCCGGGCCGCCACGGCTCCGCGCCCGCCGCGGCGCGCGGCCGCCGCGGCTCTCCCACGAAGAGCCGGGCGGTGGGGCCGGCAGCCGGACGTCGCGTTCGTCCTCGGCGGCGGCCACTCAGGAGGCGCGCACCGCCTCGGTGATGAGCCTGTCCAGTTGATCCTCATCCCCGCGGGACTCCTTCCACGCGCGGGCTCGAGGGGCCGAACTGCATCTCGTAGAGCCTCCTGTAGAGCTTCGATCTCTGTAGAAGCTCCGCATGCACTCCCACGGCCTCTATCTCGCCGCGATCCAGCAGGACTATCTTGTCGGCGTCTATGACGGTCGAAAGTCGGTGCGCGATCACCAGCACCGTTCGGTCCTTCATCAGATGGGTAAGGGCCTCCTGGACGAGCTGCTCCGCCTCCGAGTCGAGCGAGGAAGTCGCCTCGTCGAGCAGAAGCACGGGCGGGTTTTGGAGCACTGCCCTGGCTATGGCGATCCTCTGCTTCTGCCCGCCCGAGAGGCGGACGCCCTTCTCGCCTATGACCGTGTCGTAGCCTTCGTCCAGGTCCTCGATGAACGCCGCGGCGTTGGCTATCCTCGCCGCCTCCTCGACGGCGCCGGCCGGAACGTCGATCATCCCGTAGGCTATGTTGTTTCTCACGCTGTCGTTGAACAGGATGGTCTCCTGCGTGACTATCCCCATCAGCCTTCTCAGCGACCACATCTTGGTGTCGCGAACGTCGCGCCCGTCGATCTTGACGGCGCCGGCGGTGACGTCGTAAAAGCGCGGGATGAGGTCTATGAGAGTGGACTTGCCGGCGCCGCTCGGTCCTACCAGCGCGACGATCTCGCCCCTTCCGACCTCCAGGTTTATGTCGCGCAGGACCAGTGGAAGATTGTCCGAGTAGCGGAAGGAAACGCCTTCGAGAGAGATTCCCCTGTCGACCCCGCGGATCTCGACGGCGCCCGGTCTGTCCACGACCGCCGGCTTGGTGTCGAGCGTGGCGAATATCCTCTCGGCGGCCGCAAGCCCCTGCTGGAGGGCGTTGTTGATTCCGCCGAGCCCTTTCAGCGGCTGGAGGATGGAGAACATTATCACAAGCGACCTGATGAAATCCTCCGAGGTCATCATCCTGTCCTGGAGGACCTGTCTTCCCGCGTACCATAGGATCGCGACCCCTATCACCGCGCCCAGAACCTCGGTGACAGGAGACGAGAGCGCTTGGAGGATCTTCTGGCGGAGCACCAGGTTGAAGTACCTTCGCGTCTCCTTCTTGAACCTGCCGACCTCGTAGAGGTTCATGGCGAAGGCCATGACTATCTTTATGTTGTTGAGCGACTCGTGCAGAGTGGCCACGACCTCGGCTATCTGCCGCTGCGAGCGCCTGCTCTTGCGCCTTATGCTGTCGCCGACCTTGGCCACGAAATAGCCGTTCACGGGCACCAGCACCAGGAAGAACAACGCTACCTTCCAGTTGATGATAAAGAGCAGGACGATTAGCCACAGTATGTTGATGGGAGTGACTATGATCTTTTGGAACGTGGTGTTCATCGAGCTGTTCAGGAGGCCCACGTCGTTCATCACCACGGAGGCTATCTCGCCCAGCCTCTTGCGGTGAAAGAAGGACAGGGACATGGTCTGGAGGTGCTCGTACAAGCGGTCCCGAAAGTCGGTGGTCACCCTTTGCTCGACAAAGCCCAGAAGCACGTTCTTGCCGTAGGAGCACAGGTTCTTTATTACGAACGCGGCCAGAATGACCAGGCAGAGGATCTTCAACGTATCCGATTTGTCATCGCGCATTATGAGCGCGTTGGTCTTGGCCTTGAGATATTCATTAACGCCGCCGGCGTCGAGGCCGGGGGTCGCCTCCCGGGCGCGGCCGGCTGCGTCGACTTCGCCGGGGGTCGCGGAGGTCTCGCCGGGGGCGGGGGGCACCCGCTCGCCATCGCCGGCGGCGGTGGCGACCCGTGGGGTGTCCTGGAACAGGGCCGACACGAAGGAGGCCGAAAGCCACAGGGAGACGCTGTTGAAAAACACGAACAGCATTGAGAGGACGAATACCCCGGTCACCTGCTTCCAGTAGGGTCTTAGAAAGGACAGCGCTCTCAGGTACAGATTCATGACTCTAGCCCATCGCCTCCCCCAGCACGCCTCGCCGGAGTATCTCGGCGTACTTGGCCAGATAGGAGCGGGCCATGGCTTCGGAGGAGAACCGCGCCAGCGCCCTGGCCCTGCAGGCCGCGGGGGATACGTCGCCTATCTTTTCTACGGCCTCCGCCATCTCGCGGACGTCGCTGCACCGGAACCCCACTTCGTCCGTCACCACCTCAGGCATGGAGCCCCTGTCCGAGGTTATGACGGGTGTGCCGCTGATCAGGGCCTCCGCGGCCACCAGACCGAAGGGCTCCTCCCACTGTATGGGAAAAAGGAGCGCCCGCGCCCCGGCGAGCAGCTCCGCTTTCTCTCGGCCTCCGACCATCCCCACGTACTTGATCTTTCTGTTGAGACTAAGGCCGCGCCCGCCCGCTACTATCAGTCGCACCCCGGTCCTTCCCGCCACGTCCAGAGCGGTCTTCAGTCCTTTCACTTTCCAGCTCGTCTTTGAGAGAAAGAGAAAGTAGTCGTCTTTCGCCTCCCTGTACTCGAACTCCTCGGGGTCCACGCCATTATAGACGAATTGGCTCGAGCCGTGCCTTGCGGCGTGGTTTCCGCTGACGAAGACCGTGTTGGGAAGGTATCTCTCGCCGGGCTTCCCGTTTCCTCCTATGGTCACTATGTATGGCCGATCGGGAGCCGCCTTTGGGGTCGCGTAGAAGTGGAGGATGTCGGCGTCGGCGGGCACGGCCTTCTCGAAGCCCTCGAGGTCCTCGCTTATCTCGCGGACCTCGATGCCGTCCACCCGGGTTCCCTTCAAGGATAAAAGGACGACCTCGTGCCCCAGCCTTTTCTGCGCGAGAGCGTTCCACAGTATCACACGCTGCGTGCCGCCGTAGTGCCTGACCGGGAGCTTGTAATGGCTGACGTGGACTGCCTTCAACGTGGACCTTCCTGACCTCCGAGGGCCTTCACCTCGACAACACCTTCTCCAGGTCATCGAGCATGCGACCCATGCTGAACCGGGCCTTTATGTCTTCGCGGGCGCGCTTCGCCATCGCTTCGCTCGCCTGCGGGTCCCGCAGCGCGCGGACGATCGCGGACCTCAGACCCGCCGCGTCTTCCGCCGGGACCAGCAAGCCCGTCTCTCCGTCCTTCACCAGCTCGGAGACCCCCGAGACGTCGGTCGCCACGACCGGCACTCCCGCGGCCATGGCCTCGAGCAGGACGTTGGGCATTCCCTCGAACCTGGAGGGAAGGGCGAAGAGCGACAGCGACCGGTAGAAAGAGTCCATGTCATCGACGAACCCGGAAAGCGAGACCGACTGCGAAAGCCCGAGGTCGCGCACGAGGCCAGCGAGCGACTCGCGCTCGTGTCCCTCGCCGGCGATCGCCAGGACGGCGCCGGCGACGTCCCGCGCCACCCCGGCGAAGGCCTTTATCAAAATGTCGAATCCCTTCTGCTTCGCCAACCTGCCCGTGGCGCCGACGACCGGCGCCCCCGGGATCACGATCGAGTCCTCCGCCTGCGCCGAAGGGCCGGGGGCGTCCGCCCCGGCGGGCTCTCCATTGAGGGATATCCCATTTCTGACCACGGCGATCTTCCCTTCGCTTACGAAGGGGGCCTCCAGGAGCGTCTCCCTCACGCTCTCCGCGTTGACGATGAAGGTGTCGCAGATCTCACCGAAGAGCAGCCGGTATTTCAGGTTCCTCTGGACCGGCCTGTCTATGCCCAGCCTGAAACATATCCTACCGACGCCGGCGAGCTTCGCCGCCAGACCGCCGAGCCAGTACTCCTTCGATTTCGTCAGGACGGTCGCGTCCGGCTTGAAGCCCCTGAAGATACGGCTCAGCCTGATGACGCCGGCCAGGTCGCCGTCCCCTCTCAGCCGCAGGCGTTTGAACTCCAGGCCGTAGCGGGAGGCGCGCCGGGCCATCAGGTCGGATTGACCCACCAGCAAAACGTGGTGTCCCCTCGCCGCCAGCCCCGATGCCGCCTCGCAGGTCCATTTCTCATTGCCTCCCCATATCCGGGAGCTGTTTACGAAGACCAGTCGCATGAGTGAGCCTTTCACCCTTTGTTCTCCAGGAGGGCGCTTCTGATCCATCTCCTCAATATCTTCAGCTTGATCGCGGCCCGCCAGTCAATTGCCGCCGCCTCCGTTATCTCCTCGCGAAAGCTCCGGTATCGCCCGCTCCTGAAGTGATGATGGGCGAGGGTGACGTGACACTCCGCCTGCGCCCGAATCAGGGCCGGTTTCAGTCTCCGAGGCAGCAGAGCCTCGGCCTTCAACTTCTCTATGACCTTCATCTTGGTCTTGAGCATGAGGTCTTTGTCCCTGGATGTATTGCCCGGATGCACTCTCCAGTCGGCGAGCGGCTCCTCCACGGTTCGGAACACGAACCCCGCAATGGCCAGCCTCAACCACATGTCCCAGTCGTCGTGAGGCTCCACCGAGGGATCGAAGCCGCCCACCTCGTCGAAGCACGACCTTTTCGCCAGCACGGTTGGCGAGTATATGAAGTTCCCGCGAAGCAAAGCGGACAACATGTCCTTGGACCGCCTTCGCCTCCGCAGCTCACGCTCCTTGGAGGCGTTGTGGGCCCTGGGCCGGCCCTCGCCGTCGACCTGGGTTACGGGGTGGATCACGACGTCGGCGGCCGAGCCTCCATCCATCGCAGCGAGCTGCTTCTCGATCTTGTCCCTGCGCCAACGGTCGTCCTGGTCCAGAAAGGCGACGAGCTTTGCGCCGGCGGCGCGCAGCCCCGAGTTTCTCGCGCCCGCGACGCCCGAATTAGTCTGCTCGATATAGCTTATGAGATCGCCGTGCTTGTCGAGCACGGGCTCGAAGGATCTGTCCGTGGAGCCGTCGTTCACCACGATCGCCCTCACGTCCGCCATGGACTGTGAGGATAGGCTGGTCAATGCCTCGTCCAGATAGTCCGGGCGAGGGTTGTACAGCGGTACTATGACATCGACAAGCGCCATGTGGCGGTACCCTCAGCTCCTCGGTCCCTCATCCACAACGGATGTCAAGATATGCTCGAGCTTCTTGAGACATACCCGGAGAGAGTATTTATCCTCGACGGTGCGGCGGGCCCTTGACCCCATCTCCGCTCGCAGTCGGGGGTCCTCGAGCAGCGCGCACAGCTTGGCCGCCCACTCTTCGGTCGTGCCGGCGTGCATGCCGTTAACGCCGTCCTCGACCACCTCGAGGTTCATCCCAACAGGACTGCTCACGGTGGGGAGCCCCGCGGCCATGTACTGGAGCAGCTTGAACGCGCACTTGCCCCGGCTCCAATCGTCCTCCTCCAGGGGCATGATTCCGGCGTCCAGCGAGGCCAGCCATTCGGGCTCGATCTTCTCGGACCAGGGCACGTTTCGTACCGCGATAACGTCGGTTTCCAAGAGGGCGTTCGACAGCACGGACAGCTCGACGCCGTGCAGTCTGCTCCGGACCTTCTCCAGAGCCGGGAGTGCTTTCCTAAGATAGTACAGGTTCTTGGACGTTCCCAGCCAGCCGATGCGGAGAGGGCCCTCTCCACGGGCCGGCGATGGTTTCGTCTCGCACTGCCGGAACAGGGCGGGGCGGCTCGCTTCGGTATCCACGGGGGTGGGAAGCACGTGCACGTTCCGGTTGTGCCTCTTCGCGTATGAGGCCAGAAACGAATTGCCCGCGACCACCGCCCTCGCGCGTCTCAGCGCTGCGGTCAGCCTGCCGACAGTCGATTTGGATCCGGGCGCCATTCCGCGCGGCCGCTGGTTGTAAGGCTCGGGCGCGAAGCTCGCGTCATCGTAGTCGAACACTATCTTCCCGTTGGCGGCGGCCAGGACGGGCAGGAAGACCGGATTGAAGAGCTTCTTCTGCACGTACACCACGTCCGCCGAAGCGGCGCGGATCAGCAGTGCCGCCCTACGCCCGAGCGTCAGGCCGCTCGCCGGGAACAGCTCCGTCTCGAAGCCATCCCTCTCCAGCCCGGGCAGGTACTTGTGTATCCGGTATCTGGTGCTGGGCTGGCTCTCGCTCCAGGTCACGAAGAGCACCTTAGGCATCCGCGCCCGCCTCCTCCAAAAGCCGCACAAACAGCCGTTCCAGCCTGTCGACCATCGCCTTCACAGTGAAGTTCCGGGCGACGTGGTCTCTCGCCGATTCCCCCAGCCTTCTTCTACGTTCCGGATCTTCCAACAGGGCGGAGACGGCGGCCCTCAGTCGCCCGACGTCCCCCGGCTCGACCAGCACCCCCAGGTCGGGACAGGTGACGACCTCTACTACGCCGTCCACGGCGCCGGCTACGACCGGCTTCCCCGCCGCCATCGCCTCGAGCACCGCATTGGGCATGCCCTCGAAGAGCGACGGCGACACCAGCATGTCCAGCTCGGAGAGGATCTCGGGCACGTCGTCCCTGTGACCTGTGAACGTCGCGCGGTCGCGGAGGCGGAGCTCGTCGCACAGCGCTTCCAGCTTTGCTCTCTCGCCGCCGTCTCCCACGATCAACAGGTGCCAGGGCTCGTCTATCCCGCTCAAGGCCTTAAGCAGAACGTCCACTCCCTTCTGACGCGCCAGGTCTCCGACGAAGCCCAGCAGGGGGGTGTCGCTTGAGACGCCGTAGGCCACCCGTAACTTTCCCCCTGTTCCTCCGCGCGGGTAATCGCTCATGTCCACGCCGTTATGTATGATTGATATCCCCACGTGATCGAGCCAGGTGTACTCTCTGAACTGCCTCTTTATGGAGCTCGAAGGTGTTACTATATGCTTTATCCAGTGCCTGTAGATCACCCGGTATCGCCATTTGTCGAAGATGAAAGGCAGTCCTTTCCTCGACACCATTACCGGTCTCGGGCGGCCGATGGTGGCGAGAGCCGTGAGGCGATTCTCCTTCTCGAAGTTCGTGCAGACTATCTCGACGCGCTCGCGCGCCAGGAACCGCCTGATCTTGAAGGCGGTGATCACGTTCAGGTCCGCGCCGTAATGGACCGGAAATACGGGCACGCCGCGTGCCTCGGCCTTGGCGGCCAAGACGCCGCCCGGCCGAACGGCGAGAAAGACCGCGTGGCCTCTGCTGGCGAGACCGGACGCCGCCTCCAGCATCCACTTCTCGCCGCCCCTCCATCCCGAAGCCTTCATGGAGTTCATGAAGAGAACTCTCATCTCGCCTTCTCCGCGATGAGCCTCCGCGCCGCATCTATCACCTCGGCGACGCCGGCGCCGCCCTCGGTCACCCTGACCGCGATGTGGCTACGTTCGTCGTGGTAGCCGTAGCGCGCGACGTTGTCCTCCAAGAACACCGAGACCGTAGGCACCCCGCAGGCCGCGCCCAGGTGCAAGGGGCCGGTGTCGCCGCAGACCAGCACGTCGCACGCCCTTATGGTCGCGGCGAAAGAGCCGATCGACATGGGCGGCAGCACGGGAAGTCGTCCGGCCGCGGAGCGCACCTCGCTGTCCCCGGGTCCCGCCGCGAGCAGCACGTTCGCGCCCCCCTCGCTCAACGCCTCGGCCACCTCGACGTATCTATGGATGCCCCACTGCTTGAGGCGATTGCCCGCCCCCGTGAAAAGAACGACCGTCGGCGCGCCGTTGGACCTCGTCATTTCCCGGACAGCTCTCCTTCCGCTTTCGAGGAGGCGCTCCGGCAGGTGAAGCGAGGCGTCGTAAGGGAGGCCTGAAGCGCCGGCCGGCGAGAGCAGCTCGAGTTGGTTCGCCACGTAGTGCCTCCGCTGGGCGCAGGGCACGAGGATGTTGAGAAAGGCCGGGCTCTCCTTGTCCTCGAAGCCCACTCTCAGCGGCGCGCCGCTCAACAACGTGATCAGCCCGTTTGTCAGGGAGAAGGACAGGAAGTTCGAGCAGTCCACCGCGAGATCGAAACGGGCCGCCTTCAGACGCGCCCGGAGGCGGATCAGCCCCACCGGGTTCAACAGGTCCCGCTCCTTGCGAAAGAGGATCAGCTCATCAATGTACGGGTCTTTCTCGTAGAGCTCCTCGTAGCCCTCTCGCAGCAGCAGCGCCAGGTAAGCCTTGGGAAATCGCGCCCTGGTCGCATGGAAAAGCGGCGTGTTCATGACGAGGTCGCCTATCCTCATGTCCTGTCGGACGAGCAGGATGCGGCGCACGCCCTCCCAGTCCACCCCGGCGGGATCGACCCGCCCCGAAGGCAGAACCGCGCCCGCAAGCGACCCAAGCGCGCGCTTGGCGCTCTTCTCTGTCGATTTGAAATCCAACGGGATACTCCCCACCAAAAAGCCCTTCGGCCGGGGGTCTCCCGGCCAGAAACGAAGCTATACAGCAATCCATCTCAGTCTATCAGCCGTGCGGGGCCAGTCAAGCGTCCCCGGCCTCATCCCGGGATCGTGGTGAGGGTTGCAAGACCCAGGCAAGGCGCCCCGCCGAGAGCCGTGCGGGACCGGTCAAGCGCCGCCGGCCTCGAGCGGCCTTGTAATAGAGCACGGGACTTTCGCCTTGACACTGGGGCACGTCAGGGATAACTTCAACGCGGGAGAGAGCTTCTGGACCCGTGGCTTGGAGATCCGTACTCTCCCCGCAATTGCTCCCGCCCACTACCTCGATCAACACGGCGACTTCAATAAGTTGAAGACGGTACATTGTACCCTCTCTTCCACTCCGGGGAGGAATTGGATGTCTGAAAAGATCAGTCACGATCTTCTCATTCTGGGCTCCGGGCTCGCCGGACTGCGGGCCGCCGTAGAGGCCCAGCGCTCCAGCGACGGCCGCGTCAACGTGGGCATAATCTCAAAAGTGCAGCTAATGCGCTCGCACTCGGTGGCGGCCGAGGGAGGCACGGCCTGCATGCTCAGGCCCGAGGAGGGAGACAGCTTCGATCTCCACGCCTGGGATACTGTCAAAGGCTCGGACTTCCTGGGGGACCAGGACGTCATCCACCGGTTCGTCCGCGCCATGCCCAACGAGATCCTGCAACTCGACCACTGGGGCATCCCCTGGAGCAGGACGGCGGAAGGGCGCATAGACCAGCGCCCCTTCGGCGGTCACAGCTACCCGCGCGCCGTGCTCGCGGCGGACAAGACCGGGTTCTTCGAGATGCAGACCCTCTACGACAACCTACTGAAGTACGGCAACTTCAATCGGTACGACGAGCTCTTCATAACCTCGATCCTTGTGGAGGACGGCAAGTTCGCCGGGCTTCTGGGCTTCGACGTCCCGTCCGGCAGGTTCGTGACCCTTCAGGGCAAGGCCCTGATCATTGCCACCGGCGGAGCCGGATGCCTGTACGGCTTCACCACCTACTCCCAGACCGTGACCGGAGACGGCCTGGCCATGGCCTACCGCGCCGGCCTGTCGCTCGAAGACATGGAGTTCGTCCAGTTTCATCCCACCGGCCTCGCCCCCTCGGGGATCCTGATAACGGAGGGATGCAGGGGCGAGGGCGGCTACCTGCTGAACGCGGACGGCGATCGCTTCATGGAGAAGTACGCCCCGGAGAAGATGGAGCTCGCCCCCAGGGATCTCATATCCCGCTCCATGATAACGGAGATCGAGGAGGGGCGTGGGATCGAGGGCGTAGGTGGTTTCGTGCATCTTTATCTGGACCTGAGGCACCTCGGGGCGGATAGGATAAACCAGAGGCTGCCGCTGATCAGAGAAGTATGCATAGAGTTTGCCGGCATCGATCCCATCGAGGCGCCCATTCCCGTCAGGCCGGTCGCCCACTACTCGATGGGGGGCATCGAAACCGACATAGACGGCAGGACCAAGGTGCCCAACGTATGGGTGGCGGGGGAGGCGGCGTGCGTGAGCCTTCACGGCGCCAACCGTCTCGGCTCCAATTCGACCGCCGAGTGCCTGGTATGGGGAGGCATCACCGGCGCGGAGGCGACCAAGTACATACAGGGCGGGGCTCACACCACGGAGGCTCCCGAGTCTCGGATCGCCGACGAAGAGAAACGCGTCTTCGAGGGAATCCTGAAGAGCGACGGCCCCGAGAACCCCTACGACATCAAACGCGAGCTTCGCGAGATGATGGACGTCAACCTCGCGGTCTTCAGGACGGCCGGGGAGCTCGCGGAGATGGAGGCCAAGGTATCCGAACTCAATGGGCGCTTCACCGGCATACGGGTTCAGGACAAGCACAGGAGCTACAACTCCAACCTGGTGCACGTGCTGGAGATCCGTAACCTTCTGGATCTCGCCGAGGTCATGGTCAAAGGGGCGATAGCCAGGGAGGAGTCCCGAGGGGCCCACGCCAGGCGCGACTTCCCGACGAGGGACGATGGTAAGTGGCTGAAGCACACGCTGGCCACCTTCACCCCCGAGGGGCCCAAGCTGGACTACAAGGACGTGACCATAAACACCTGGAAGCCTGTCGAGAGGAAGTACTAGGACACGGAAGCGCCGCGTCGACGGCGCGCCGCCGACTTGAGGAGACGAAAAATGAGTGAAGGCCTGAAGCACGCGGGCATTCGCAGACCCGGAGAGTTCAGGGACAATCGACTCGGCCTGCGCGGATGGCTGTTGGGCGGGCGCTACCCCATCGAGCGGTATCTCTACGCGCTCCACCGGCTCACCGGGCTCGGTATTCTCGCCTACTTCTTCATGCACATCGTTGTGACCACAATGCGGGTGAGAGGTCCCGAGGAGTGGGATGGGACCATGGCCGGCTTCGGCGGGAGCTTTTTCTTAGTCGGGGAGTTCCTGGTCTTCGCCGCGTTCGCTTTCCACGCAATGAACGGGTTGAGGCTGGTTGTCACGGAGCTGGGGTGGGGCATGGGCTCGCCGATGCTTCCCATCTACCCTTACACGAACGCGGTGCGCAGAGCGCGCCCGATCTTCGTGGTGATGATGCTGATTGCCGTGGTCGTACTTGCCATCGGCGGATATGAATTCATTGGGCGCATGGGCGGCGGGCACTAGGTCGGTGCCCGGCGTCGGCCGGTATCCTCTTCGAGGAGGGGGTCAGTTGATGAAGGAATCGAGCTTGTGGACACTGCATCTGGCGGCGGGCGTCGTGATACTCGTGCTGCTGGGACTTCATATGCTCATAATGCATATGCAGACGCTCATGGGCTGGCTGGGGTTGGGTACGGAGAACGTCATCTCCTTCGAGGCCGTGGCCCAAAGGGGCAAGCAAGTATTCTTCATGGTCACTTACATTATTCTGTTGGGCGCGGCGCTCTACCACGGCCTCTACGGCCTGAGGAACATCCTGCTGGAGCTGTGGCCCGGCCGCGGGCCCCAGCGGGCGTTCGGCGGATTGCTCATGCTGGTAGGCCTCGCGTTCTTCGCGCTCGGCACCTACGCGGCCATAGCCGCGTTCAACATGGAGATATAGGAGGATTGAGATGCGGGACTCGAAGGACTCGCAACACGCGGGCGGCGGCTCAGCGGTCGAGACGCGTGAGATAGCCTTCAAGGTTTTCAGATACTCGCCTGAAGAGGGCGCGCGCCCGTACTTCAGCCACTTCAAGGTTCCGGTGTCGGTGGGGATGACCGTGCTGGAGGGGCTTCACTACATCAAGGAGCACTTCGACGCGACGTTGTCATACCGCTACTCGTGCAGGATGGGCGTATGCGGCTCCTGCGGCATGTTCATAAACGGCTTCCCCCGGCTCGCATGCAACGTCCAGATCCTGCATCTGGAGTCCGATACGATCGAAATAAAGCCGATGCCCAACCACGACCTCATCAAGGACCTGGTTCCGGATCTGTCTCGGTTCTTCGAAAAGCACAGGCTCTCGAAGCCGTACGTGGTGAGGCGCGATCCGGCCGAGCAGGAGAATCCCCGGTCCGAGTACTTTCAATCTCCCGAGGAGCTTCTCAGGTACCTGCAGTTCGCCTATTGCATCAAGTGCGGGCTCTGTGTGTCGGCATGTCCGACGGCGGCGACCGATCCCCAGTACAGAGGCCCCCAGGCGCTGGCCATAGCTTACCGCTACAACGCGGACACGAGGGACGAGGGCACGGAGGAGCGGTTGGCCGAGGTGGCCGGCCCGGCCGGGCCCTGGCGCTGTCACTACGCGGGGGCGTGCTCCGAGGTCTGCCCCAGGGGCGTCGACCCCGCCTTCGCGATTCAGCTTCTAAAAGGGGACATAGTGGCGCGCAAGCTCCGCCTGCGCAAGAGCCGGGAGGGGGCCAAGCCCATGGAGAAGCGGACCGGACAGAAAAGGCCCGAGGTGCCGGACGCCCCCGAGCCCACCGTAAAGAAATAGCGGGGCAAGCCCTCCTTCAAATACCGTATCCTGAGCTCCGGCCGGCGCCCTGTCAATCCCGCGCCGCCGGCGAGTCTCCCGCCGCGGATGCCGCAAGCTGTCAACGCCCGCGGCGCCTGGATTTTTCACGCGGCGGGGCCACGTCGGACGCCGGAAGCTGTCGCCGGGCGAAACAATAGTCCCCGTCGCAACGTTTTTGTTGGTAGCGGGCGTGACAACCGGGCCTAGTTTGCCGGTGACGCCCTTTCCGTCATGGGTTATAATCCGGGTCGTTTTCGGGGAAAAGGCAGTTCCCTCGCAAGTGATGTTCGGGAAGGGAGGACAATGGCATGAAGGAGTTCCTCAGGACGATTCTCGCGGTTATTGTGGCGATCTTCATCTTGATATTCTTCGTGGGTTTGATCGGCTACGCGAAGAGCTCGGAGAAGCCCAGCGTCGAGAACGGAAGCTACCTCGTGATGAACGTGCAGGGTGAGATAGTGGATTACCCAATCAGCGACCTGAGCGCGATGATATTCGGCGACGAGCCGATAAGCCACGCGAAGCTGCTCGAGAACCTCGAGAAGGCCGCCGTGGACGACAGGGTGGAGGGCGTCGTCCTGCGGATCGAGCCGTCGACACTGGGCTCGGCCAAGATGAAGGAGCTCAGGGATAAGGTGGACGAGGTCCGGGAATCCGGCAAGATGGTATATGCCTACAGCGAGTATATGACCGATAGGTTCTACTACCTCGCATCGGCTTGTGATTCGATATTCATGCCGGCTTCCGGGTACATGACCTTCAGCGGGCCCGCCGGCACGCGGATGTTCGTCAAGAACGCTCTGGAAAAGCTGGGGATCAACCCCAACGTTCACAGGATAGAGGACTACAAGTCGGCGGCGGAGATGGTGACGAGGTCCGAGATGAGCGCCGAGTCCAAGGAGATGGCGAGTTGGATCATGAACGACCTGTACGCCGAGTACATAACCGCGGTGGCCGGCGACCGTTCCATGACCCCCGGCGATATGGAGGGCCTTTTCAAAAAGGCGCTGTTCATGCCCGACGAGGCGATGGAAGCGGGCCTGGTAGACGAGGTGCTCTACTGGGACCAGATCGAGGACAGGCTGAAGGATCCCGAGGACGAAAAGCTGAAGACGGTGAGTTACGGCTCCTACTCAAAAGTCGAGCGCGATGACGTCGGGCTGAAGGGCAAGACCATCGCCATAGTGCACGGCCAGGGTCTCATACACGGCGGAAAGAGCGGCATGGATCCGATGTGGGGCATGACCATGGGCGCACAGTCGGTGATAAGCGACTTGAGGGCGGTGATGGAGGACGATGACGTGGTTGGAGTAGTGTTCCGCGTGGACAGCCCCGGCGGCTCCGGCGGGGCGAGCGACGCGATCGGAAGGTGGGTGAAGGTAGTGGAGAGCGAGAAGCCGGTCGTCGTGTCCATGGGCGACGTCGCGGCCTCTGGCGGTTACATGGTCAGCCACAGGATAAGGCCCATCGTGGCCTCTCCCAACACGATAACCGGCTCGATAGGTTCGATCACCGGAAAGTTCAACATGCGGGGACTATACGACAAGCTCGGCGTTACCTTCGATTTCGTGACCAAGGCGCCTCATGCCCTTATCTACAGCGACTACTACGACTGGACCGAGGAAGAGCGCGAGATGGTCGCCGAGAACCACTGGGAGAACTTCAATGACTGGGTTAGCGATATCGCCGAGCACCGCGATATGACGTTCGAGGAGGTCGACTCGGTGGCCAGGGGAAGGGTATGGACCGGCAGGCAGGCGCTGGAGAGGGACCTGGTCGACAAGCTGGGCGGTCTTGAAGTGGCGATAGCCGAGTTGAAGGAGAAGGCGGGAATCCCGAAGGATGAGAACGTGACCATAGTCCACTACCCGGTCAAGAAGGGGCTGATGGAAACTCTGATGTCCGGGAATATGGCGGCTTCGATCAAGGCGGGCTTGGTCTATCAGCTCAGGGCTTACCTGCTCCAGTGGGCGTTCGAGGGCCGAACGGGCTGGTATGTGATGCCTTACACCTTCAACTAGACAGATTGCGGGTCCGCGGGCTGACTCCGGCCCGGGGCGGATCCGATTGGGCGAAAGCCGCGGCGGCCCGCGCCTCGATACAGGCATGGGCCGCCACGCTTTTTCCCGCGTTCGGCCGGCCGGTCAAGTCTCCGGCCACTCAGTCTCCGGCCTGGTCCAGGATGCGCTCCATGGTGTCGTCGTCGACCCGGAGAAGGCCTGAGGCTCTGATCCTGGGCGTCAGGATTGCCCAGTTGGGATCGGCCTTGAAGACCTTCTTGAAAAGAGGCAGGGCCTCACTCTCCCTGCCGACGTTTATCATGGACACCGCCTGCCAGAACAGAAGCTCCAGGTTCTCGGGCGCAAGCGCGGCCGCAGCCGTGTACTCCCGCAGAGCGCTTTCAAGGTCCCCGCCGGCAAGGTACTCGTCGCCCCTGTTCACGCGCTCGTATGCTTTGTGGAGGTTCACAAGCCGCTTGAGCTCCTCCACCGGGCTAGGGTGGTCCTCTACGCGCAGGTCCATGATCCGGTCCTGCCAGATCCGCCCGGTGGGTTCCTGTCTGACTATCAGAATGGCCGCTGACTGCTGACCTCTTATGTCCCCGCCGGCCTCCTGAGCCGCCTCCAGCGCGGCCAGCATCCTCCCCGCCAGGTCGCCGTCCGTTCTCTCGAACGCCTCGGCCATCGCGGGCCATACCTCGGGGCTCACCATCATATTCGCCTGGACCGAATAGCCCTCGCCGACAATGTGTCCGGCTTCGGCTATACATGACCCGCCCGTGTGGGTGGCTATGCGACCAGCCGCATCCATCATGGCCACTTGGCGGACCTCCGGATGGGCATCCGCCACCAGGAGGGCTTCCAGAGCCCGATCGGCTGTCTTGCCCGCCTTCATCAAGGCCAATCCCAAGGGGCCATAGGAGATATCTACCAGCGACTGTGTGGCGACGGCGCCCACGCCGGCTTCGGCCCATGGGACCACGGGTCCTACCGAGAACCAGTGCGACTGGACGGCGACCCCCATCTCTCCGGCCAGCGTGTCCCGAGCCACGATCGAGTACGTGTGGGCGAGGCGCCCCTCGGGTAGCTTGGCCTCCACGCCGGGGCCGGTGAGGGGTAAAGACGGGGCTGCCGTTAGGCTTACGGCCAGTAGCACGAGCACCTGAATGAAGCTTGATTTTCTCATGTCCGCGATCCCTCCAGCCAAAGATACGCCTACGCTCCGGAGCCCGCCGCCTGAAGGCCCGCACGGCGAGGTGCCGGCTCGCCCCGGGCCGCGGCGGTTGCTTTTTCGAATCGATCCGGGTAAGACTAGCACAAGCCATTGTGGATCGGAAGGCGGCTGCCTATAATGGCCGCCCGGGATGTTCAGCCGGAGTACCTGCCCTCGGGCCGGACCGGAAGGGAAGACCGACGACTCGGAGGTGAGCGGTATGCAGGTTGCTATAGGGGGTGGTCCCCGTGATCGACGAATCGAGACGAAGCCAAAGAAGGGGGAGGTCTAATGCGCTATTTCGCAATAGCGGCGGGCGTTGTGGTTCTGCTTTTCATCGCCTGGGTCGTCGTGGCGGGCATATCCACCGAGGTGCTGTGGTTCGAGAGTCTCGGCTTCGACCAGGTCTACTGGAAGGCCCTCTGGACCAAGGTGATCCTGTGGCTCGCCGGCGCGGTCGCGGCCGTGCTGTGGTTCGGGCTCAACTTCCGGGCGGCCGTGAAGCAGCGCGTCTTCATGCCGAAGGGCGACGTGATCGACATCGAGCAGCTTTTCCCGCGCGGCAAGTCGGTGGGATGGATCGCCGCGCTCGCGGTGTTTCTCTTGGCGACCGCCTACGGTTCGGCCGCGGCCGGGCTGTGGAAGGAGGTCTTGCTCTTTCTCGACAGGCAACCCTTCGGGAGCGCGGACCCTATCTTCCAAAAGGACGTGGGCTTCTATGTCTTCTCGCTGCCCGTGATAAACGCCCTCGAGTCAACGGCCCTTTCCATGTCCATAATAGCTGCGGTGGGCGTGGCGCTTTTCTCTTACGCGGCTTCGGGCGCCTACGCGGCGCCCTCGGCCCTGTATACGTGGCTTCGCGGGGGCACAAGGCGGCACCTGTTCGCGCTGGGCGCGGTGATAATGGCCGCGGCCGCGTTCGGCTTCTGGTTTCAGAGATATAACATACTCCTGGGCTCCTCCGCCGTCGTCTTCGGACCGGGCTACACCGACGTTCACGCGCGCATCCCCGGGGTCACCATAATGACCTTCGTCTCCGCGGCGGCGGCGATCCTCATGGTGGTAGCCGCGGCCCGGAGGAGCCTCAAGCCCGCCATTGCGTCGGTGGGTGTACTGATCATCGCCGCGATTCTGGCGCTGGGCCTGTATCCCGCGCTCATACAGGGCATAGTGGTCGGCCCCAACGAGTTCGAGAAGGAGGCGCCGTTCATCGAGCACAACATCGAGGGAACGAGGCTGGCCTACGGGCTGGAGGACGTGGAGGAGGTTCCGTTCGCGGCCTCGGGCGACCTCACCCCCCAGGACGTAGAGGATAACGACGCCACTATAAGCAATGTGCGCCTCTGGGACTGGCGTCCCCTCAAGAGCACCTACAGCCAGATCCAGGAGATCAGGCTCTACTACGATTTCGTCGACGCGGACGTCGACCGGTACGTGATCGACGAGGAGTATCGCCAGGTGCTGCTGTCCGTCAGGGAGCTCAACCAGAGACAGATTCCGCAAAGGGCCAGGACGTGGGTGAACACCCACTTGATGTACACGCACGGCTACGGGCTTTGTATGAGCCCGGTCGACCAGGTCACGCCCGAGGGGCTTCCGTACCTGATCATCAAGGATATCCCCCCGGTCTCCACGGTGGACCTGGAAGTCACCGAGCCCGCCGTGTACTACGGCGAGCTCCAGTCGGATTACGTCCTGGTGCGAACCTCGACCGACGAGTTTGACTATCCGCTGGGCGAGCAGAACAAGTACACCAGGTACGAGGGAAACGGCGGGGTCCCCATCGGAAGCCTGTGGAAAAGGCTCCTCTACTCGTGGCGCTTCAGGGACAGGCAGCTTCTCTTCACCGAGCACCTCACGCCCGAGACCAGGATAATGTTCCGCCGGGCGCTCAGGGAGCGCGCCCCCAGGCTGGCGGAGTTCCTGGCCTACGATCGCGATCCCTATCCCGTGCTCCTGGACGGGCGGATGCTGTGGGTCTGGGACGCGTACACCTTCACCGACATGTACCCCTACTCCGAGCCTTACAGGCCCGGAATGAACTACATACGTAACTCCGTCAAGGTGGTGGTGGACGCCTTCCACGGCGACGTGAGCTTCTACGTGGTCGATCCCGAGGACCCCATAATCCAGGCCTGCGGCGCCGTTTTCCCCTCGCTCTTCAAGAGCGTCGAGGAGATGCCCGAGGGGCTGCGCGCGCACTTGAGATATCCCGTGGACCTGTTCGAGATCCAGGGGAACGTGTTTTCCTCTTATCACATGGAGGCCCCGCAAGTCTTCTACAACAAGGAGGACCAGTGGTCTGTGCCCATCGAGTCCTATGCCGGCGAGCAGCGCAGGATGGAGAGCTACTACGTGGTGATGAGGATACCGGGCGAGGAGGACGCGGAGTTCATAATAATGCTGCCCTTCACCCCGACCAACAAGGACAACATGGTGGCCTGGCTGGCGGGCAGGTGCGACGGCGAGCACTACGGGAAGCTCATGGTCTTCCTCTTTCCCAAGCAGAAGCTGGTCTTCGGGCCCAGGCAGATAGAGGCGCGGATCGATCAGGATCCGGCCATCTCGGAGCTGCTGACACTGTGGAGCCAGAAAGGATCCAGCGTTGTAAGAGGCAACCTGCTCGTGATCCCCATAGAGCAGTCGCTGCTCTATGTCGAGCCGCTCTACCTGATGGCCGAGTCGGGAGAGCTGCCCGAGCTCAAGCGCGTGATAGTGTCGTTCGGCGGGAGGATCGCCATGGCGCAGAACCTCTACGACGCGATAGACGCGGTCTTCCGGGGCGACGCCCGCGTCGCGGCGGAGGCGCGTGAGGCCGGCGCCGTCTACGGCGTCCCGCCGCAGGAAGAGCTTCGAACGGTGCTTGAGGTATTCAGGAGGGCGCAGGAGCATCTGCGGAACGGACGATGGGCCGAGTACGGCCGCGATATGGAGGCGCTGGAGCGCGAGCTCGAGAAGCTGGCGAAGGAGCAGGGGATGGAGTAGGGGGGAGACGTCCCGGCTCAGGCGGGCTTCTTCTTAACCGATAATATGTGCTCGCAGTATTCGTCGCCCTGGGGAATGGACTTTCCGATGCGGTAGTCCAGGTCCTCGTCCAGGGCGGCGACCAGGGCCTCTTCCATGCAGGTGTGGGCCTTGCAGATTCCGTCGTCAGTGAAGGGATACGGGCAGCGGCTGACGCCTATGACCAGGCGCTCGTCCGAGAACTCCCTCACCTCCCAGTCGTCGCTCACCATGTCGAAGACCTTGATAAGGTAGCCGCCGACCGCGGCTACTCCCTTCAGCTCGCGGTTCTTCCTCACGTTCGACCCTATGCTCGTTCCGTACTCCCTGCTTACGTCCCTTATGAGCTCGAGGCCCTCATCGCCGAAGCGATCGTAGATGGCGCCGTACAGGTCCGCGAGCCTCCTCATGTAGCCGCGCACCGCCCTGTGGTACCTCTCTTCGTAGTCCGGCCTCTCGAACTTCAGCTCCCTGGGGAGATCCACCGCGACTCTCCTTGCTATGGGATCCTAGTCCAGCGCGTATGGACAGATCCTCTCCATTCCCGCGAGCTCGCACACGCCGGCCGAGGTCACCCCGTACACTATGCCTGTCTTGCCGGCGTCTTGAACGGCGCCCCATATCCCGTCGAAGGTCCCGTTCACGAGGGTGGTTCCCGTCAGCAGGATAACGTCGGCCCATCCTATCAGGTCCACCGTCCTAATCGAGGCGTCCCACACCTCGACACCGAACTTGATTCCGCCGATCGACTTGGGGTTCTTGTCCGTGATGCGGACATTCTCCGGCCCGAAGGCGCGGACCAGCCCTTCGGCTATAGCGGGGTTCAGCCCTATCAGGCCGACCCTCGGTTTCCCGAACCTGCTCGCGAGATGCCCGGCTATCTCGCGGGCGCAGTCCTCCGGCGCGTCGTCCTTGCAGTGCAGCGTCTTGCTCACGACGCGGAGATGTCTCAGCACCGCGTTCAACGTGGCTATGAATATCGCCCGGTCGCGATTCGTGGACAGGTCGAGGTTCATGACGGCTCCCAGCGTCCCCTCGTACATCGAAGGAGCGTCGGTGAACGCATGCCCTCTGGCGCCCAGCACCGAGGCCTCGATCATGCGCTCCACGCCGACCAGGATCGGGAAGTCCCTTCTCCCGGGGTTGCCTATCGCCTCCTCCGGCGTCAGGGCCTTAGCCTTCACCGATATCGCGGCGTCCGAGATGCCTTCCCTCTCGACGATTTCATTGAATCGCAGTTTGATCTCGTCGAGAATCGTCTTCTTTCCGTACGGACTCATGGTTGTCTCCAAACAAATGTGCGTGGATCGGGCGCCGGTGGGGACGGGGCGGTAAGCGCTGTGGGCCTACTTTGGGATAATACCAGCCTTCGGCCGTCACGGCCAGCACTATCCCGGCCGGCGGCATGGAGGGCAGGCAAGGGCACAGGCGGGCGGCGGCCGGGAGCGGACCGCCCGTGAAGCGCGCCGCTTCCGCACGCGCCCGTGAACGCAATAAAGAAAGCGGCGCCTCCGAGGGCGCCGCTTTACCAGGAGTGGTGAGGGCGGATGTTCGCTCGCACGCCGTCAGCGCCGGCGTGCAGGCTCCCAGCTCTTGCTTATCGGGGACGCCGTGACGACGCCCTCGCCGTGCTCGGTCTTCATGACACGGACACCCGTGCTACCCCTTCCGGTCTCTCTCACGTCCCCGGCTTTGAACCTTATCACCTTGCCGGAGCTGCTTGCGGCGAGCACCTCGTCCTCGGGCTGCACGGTCATCGTGGCCACCACGGTGCCCGTCTTCCCGACGTTCTTTACGTTCGTAACTCCCTTGCCGCCCCTGGAGGTCTGTCTGTATTCGGAAAGAGGAGTTCTCTTTCCATATCCGTTTCCGGTTATGGTGAAGACCGTCGCGGTGGGCGCACCTATCACGAACGAGGCCACCTGGTCGCCTTCGGCCAAGTTTATTCCGCGCACTCCCCCGGCCGTACGGCCCGAGGCCCTGACGTCGGACTCGTCAAACCTTATCGCCTTCCCGTTTCTGGTGGCCATGAAGACCTGGCTCGACCCGTCCGACACACCGACGCCGACCAGCTCGTCTCCTTCGGCTACCCTTATCGCCTTGACTCCCTTGGTCCTTATCCTGCCGAAGCTCGCAAGGTCGGTCCTCTTTATCATCCCTTGCTTTGTGGCGGTCACCAGGAAGCCTTGCGACTCGTCGAGATCCTTCACCGACACGCACCCGGTTATCCTCTCTTCCGGCTCGAGGTCCATGAGCTTGCCCGGCGGGACGCCCTTGGCATAGCGGCCCATCTCGGGCACGTCGGCCGCCTTCAGCTTGTAGCACTTGCTGTGATTGGTGAAGAGCAGCAAGTCGTCACCGGCTGCGGCGACGTGAAGCTGCCTCACGAAGCCTTCCTCGCCCGGCTTTGTCCCGGCCACGCCCCGCCCTCCGCGGTGCCTCAGGCCGAAGGCGGAGAGAGGAGTCCGCTTCACCGTTTCATCTTTCGACAGGGAGACAACGAATAGGTTTTCGTCGGAGAGGGCCATAAGCGTATCCCACCTTTCTTGTCCACAGTCAGCCATAACTCACAGCAATACGGTAACTTATGTACTTCTTGAGTTTGGACTGGCGATTCCCCCCGAATCGGGTGTAACGTAGTACAGACAGGGTTGATTGGCAAGTCCAAAATGCGCGGGCCGCCTCGGCGAAGAATGCCGAAGTGGCCTTGTTCTCTTGATTGCAGCGGCCAAGAAGGAGGTCATACGCATGGATATAGACAAGAACGCGGCTTTGATAGTAACCGATATACAGAACGACTTCCTCCCCGGTGGTCCCGTCGCCGTGCCCAATGGGGACGAGGTCATCCCGGTGCTGAACAGATACATCGAGATCTTCACTAAAGCAGGCGCTCCAATCTTCTTCACGCGGGACTGGCATCCGGAGAACCACATGTCCTTCAAGGATCAGGGAGGCGACTGGCCGCCTCACTGCGTCCGGAACACCCCCGGCGCGGAGTTTCATCCCGACCTGAACGTGCCCGAAGGGGCCCGGATCATCTCCAAGGCCCAGGACCCCGACGTCGAGGCGTACTCGGCCTTCAAGGGTACGGACCTGGCCGATAGGCTGAATCGCGCCGGCGTAAAGCGGGTGCTGATCGGAGGCCTGGCCACAGACTACTGCGTGAAGAACACCGTCATCGACGCCATATCGCAAGGCCTGGAGGTCTATGTTCTCCTCGACGCCGTCCGGGGAGTGGATGTGCGGGAAGGCGACAGCGAGCGGGCCATAGAGGAGATGAAATCGCGCGGCGCAGTGGAGGTCGAGCTGGCGGAGGTGGGGTCAAGGTAACGGTCAAGCGAACCACTTCGCGAGCCGGCTCACTTTCTGCTCTATAGAGTCTTCGGGACAGCTCTCGACGCACGCAAGGCACTCGATGCACTTGGCGTAGTCGATGGTCGAGATGTCGTGGCGGTCCGGGCTGATGGCGTCCACGGGGCAGGTCTCTATGCACAGGCCGCACGAGGTGCAACGCTCCCTTGTCACGTGGGGGCGCACCCACAGGTAGCGCCCCATCAGCCAGACGGCCCAGGCAGGGACGAGGTGTATCAGCCGGCTCGACGCAGGCTTGAAATCGGAGACGACCGCGCCCTCCAGGGAGTCGCCGCGAATATCGATGCGATCGAGCGGTGCGCCGAGCCCCCTCCGCATGGCCGCTACTGTCGTGGGGACCCGACCTTCGGCCATTCCCACCAGGGCCGCCGCCACGGCGTCGACGGCCACCGCGTCCTCGCCGGCAAGAAGGATCCCCACGTCCCGGGGCGAGCCTTTCGTGGAGGGACCGTCGCCCTCGAGGGCCGTTATCGCGTCCATTATAGTCAACGTGGGGCTGACGGCCTCGTAGACGTCAACCACTATCTCGGAGAAGGGGAGGGGCTTCGGGGCCAGCTTGTGGAGCTCGGCCTTTCTGAAGCCGGGTATCGCTCCGAACACGTTCTTGACGCCGCCGGTCAGCACGGTTATGCCGTGCGTCTTGAGCTTGGACACGTTTATCACGACGTCCGAGTCCGCTATCGCCGCGGCGATGTGATACGTCCGGCCTCTCACCCGGCGCGGCACGACTCCTGCGCCCTCGAGCTTCACAAGCTCCGCGCCCGTGCGCCGCGACACTTCCCTGTAGCCCGTCTCGTCCCAGTACCTGTCTATGGACGAGAGCACTCCCGCGGGGCTGTCCCCGACGGATGGCTTCCCTCCGGCTCGCACGATCTCCTCCACGAGCGACTCGATGACCGCGGGATGCGTGGTTATTGCACGGTGAGGCTTCTTGGCCGTGAGCATGTTGGGCTTCACGAAGACTTTGCTTCCCGGCCGCACCCACCTGTCGATCCCGCCGAGCTGATCGAGCGCGCGTCGCAACGCCGCGCGGACTCGTTGCGGATCGTAGTCCCGGCAGGCCGTAAGGGCCACGGGGACGCTGCGACCGTTCCGCTTCTCCACGGCGGCATCCCCCGCATTAGGCTCGATAGACCTCATGCGAAAAGAATAGATTGGCCCGCGGTGAAGGTCAACTCGCCGGGGAGCCTCTATGCGCTTGTTTGACATCGCATGGAGGCGTGCTAATCTAACGCCACGGCCCGCACGCAAGTTCCACGTCCGTTTCATTGTAATAGCCTGCGGGGCCGAGGACGCCGGACAGGCGCGCGGGGACGTAGAGGTTGAGGCGCGAGGCCCTCATGCGATTGCGCCGGCGGAGCCGAGAAAGCGAGGTCGAGGTCATTATGGAGAAGGGGCACGACGTGAGGCTGGCCTTGATAACCCATCCCGATTGCCTGAAGCATGATCCGGGACCCCACCACGTTGAGAGGCCTACCAGGCTCGAGGCCTTACTTGATGCGCTGGAGGGCGACGGGGAGCTTATGGGGCTTGCGGAGAAAGTGACGGCAAGAGAGGCGTCCGAGGAGGAGCTCGCCATGGTCCATTCCGTGGAGCACGTGAGGTGGGTCGGCGATCGCTGCAGAAGCGGGCCGGCCGTGCTCGACGCCGACGACACTTTCGTCGTGGAGGAGTCCTACAGGGCGGCCCTTCTAGCCGCGGGTGCCGTCCTGGACGCGGTCGACCGCACGGCGGCCGATCCTGGAGCAAGGTGCTTCTGCGCCGTGAGGCCTCCGGGGCACCACGCCGAGCACGCGGCTTCGATGGGGTTCTGTCTATTCAACAATGTGGCCGTGGGGGCGCGGTACGCGCAGGGGGCCGGCATGGAGCGGGTGGCGATAGTCGATTTCGACGTCCATCACGGAAACGGCACCGAGCGGTCCTTCTATCAAGATGGAACCGTCCTTTACGTCAGCCTGCACCAGCATCCCCATTACCCCGGAACAGGCGCCGCCGAGGACATAGGGGAGGGCCCGGGGAAAGGCGCCAACCTCAACGTCCCTCTTCCGGCGGGCTCGGGGGAGCCGCAATACATGGCCGCGGTTGAGTCGATGATAATTCCGGCGCTCAAGGCATTCGCGCCCGAGCTTCTCATGTTCTCCGCCGGTTTCGACGCGCACGAGGCGGACCCCCTCTCGGGGATATTGCTCACGGAGGGGACTTATCACGACATGACCAGGACGATAATGGAGGCATGCGAGCCCACTACGCTAGGGAGGACGATCTCCGTGCTCGAAGGCGGCTACAGGCTGGAGTCGCTCGCCGCTTCCGCGAAAGCCCATGTCCGCGCCCTGGCAGGGTTGGGCCGCTAGGAGGATCTGCTTGCGGGCTCGAAGGCGCGGGTGTGCTCGAACGGTCGGGCCGCCTCGAGATCAGTGCGCCCCGCGGTGGAGCCTTTCGTCCTCAGGCGGGCGGTGCACGGCGCACATCCGCCTCCACTCTCGGTCCGCTATGGCCCCGTACTCCGCGGCGGCTCTCTCGACTTGCCGCGCGACCGATCCGTGAAGGATGTCGTCGGCACCAGGGTGGGTCGGCCTGGCCCCTCCCTCCTCGATCACTTTGTGTAGGATCTCCGGGTGGTCGATGATCATGCAGGGCCGCAGGTAGTTGTGATGATAGGGCTGCCTTTTCCTTATGGCGCGGAACAGCGGCGAGCCCAGAGCCTCTCCCAGGCTCTTGTCGTGGACGTTGTCGCTTGCGAAGTGCGTGAAGACGCAAGGCTCGACATCGCCTTTGCTGTTGATGTGGAAGTACTCCCTTGCTCCCGCGATGCACCCGCCCACCAGCGGTCCGTCGTTCCAGAAATCCGCAAGCATGATCGTCTTCCTCTCCCTGAGGTCGTTGAGCTTGAGCCTGCGTCTGTTTCTCTGCTCGGGAGTCGGGACCAGGTCGGGGTCGGGCGATCGTCCGATGGGGACGTACTGGAAGTACCAGCCTATGAAGCAGCCCTTGGACGCGTAGAAGTCCACGAAATCATCGCTCACGATGAGATCGTTGTTATGTCTCGTGGCGGTCGCGGAGAAGCCGAAGAGGACACCTCTGTCCCTCAATCTGTCCATCGCGGCCAGGACCTTCTCATAGACCCCGGGCGAGCGGCGCTCGTCCGTCTCCTTTTTGAAGCCCTCGACGCTGATGCAGGGCAGCACGTTGCCGAGCTCGGCTATTCGATCCGCAAGGCGATCGTCTATCAGCGTGCCGTTGGTGAAGGAAAGGAAGTATACGTCGCTCTGCGCTTTGTACAGATCGAGGAGGTCCTTTCTCACGTAAGGCTCTCCGCCGGAGATGACGACGAAGTGGATTCCCATCTCCTTGGCCTCGTTGACGACGCGCATGAGCGTGTCGAAGCTCATTTCCCCCTCTTTGGCGTACTCGGAGGAGTAACAGCCCGCGCACCTCAGATTGCACCTCATGGTGGGACTTACGACCATGAGGAGCGGGGGGTAGTAGCCGAGCTTCCGGCTGGCTCTCTGCCTCATGGGGCGGCTCAGAATGAGCGCGTTGCCGAGGAAGTTGTTGACCCACTTGCTGCGGCACTGGGGGGAGCAGTCGGATATGGCGTTCCTGCTGAAGATGACCAGCCTTTTGACGAAGGTGCGGCCCTCTGGAAAGGGTATTTCCTTCATGAGAGGTCCCAGCAGGGACAGGAGCCGCCTGTCGGAGAGCCTGGGCAGTATGCGCGCGCCGCCTTGAAGGGCGCTCTTAGTTGCTAGGACCTTGAGAGAAGCTACCGGTGACATACCGTGCTACTCCTTTCTAGATCCGGCCGCGCAACATCGGGAACCCTGGATAACGCAGAGCCTTCAACCTCGACTGTAACACAGAATCTACCGTTACGGAAGAGGCTGGTAAGTATCGACCGAAATTGCCCTTGTGCCTCTTTCTGACCGGCACTATACTCTATATACACAGCACTTCCTTTTGTGTCAACAGGAGCCTGTGGGCCCAGCCGGCGGCGTTGTGCCGCCGGCCGAGTGCTTGAGGGGCCGGAGAGGCCTGCGCGTGCCCGAGAGCTCGTGGGCGCGTCGCGCGAAGGGCCGCGCGGGGGCCGGAGAGGCGCCGGCAGGCGGGACTTGGAGGTGGAGCAAATGAGCCCTACAAAGATCCTCTGCGAAGAGCACGAGATCGTGAAGACCCTGACTCGGGTCCTCGAGAATATATGCGGGAGACTGAAGTCCGGTGAGAAGGTGGAGCCCCAACACGTAGAGGACGCGATATTCGTCATCAAGGGTTTCGCCGACAGGGCGCACCATATGAAGGAAGAAGACCTCCTGTTTCCCGCGATGGAAAGCGCTGGCCTGTCGAAGGAGGAGATGCTGGTCGAGGCCATAACGACGGAACACGACCTCGGACGGGGCTATGTCAGGGGTATAGGCGACGCCCTCATGCACTACTCGCTGGGCGACACCAGGGCCGGTCTTGTGCTATGCGAAAACACCGGGAAGTACGTCAAGCTCATAGCGGAACACATGGCCAAGGAGGAGGACGTGGTTTTTCCGCTGGCCGACAAGCACCTTTCGGAGGTTGCCAAGCGGGAGTTGACGCAGGCCTTCGAGAAGATAGATGAGGATGTCATAGGACGCGAGCAGCAAGAGAAGTTCATGAGGATAGTGTCGACGCTGGAGGGGATATACCTGGAGGAGGAATGATCGGCCCGGATGTATCCGGTCCTGAACGCGAGGGGAGAGACCATGCGAAACTTCGAGCTGCGAATGCCCACTAAAATAGTGTTCGGAGCCGGAGAGCTTTCCAGCCTCGGGCGCGAGACCGCTCAAATAGGCCGCAAAGCACTTCTGGTTACGGGAAAACACAGCACGAAGGAGACCGGCGTCCTGGACCGCTCGGTCAGGTCCCTGGAAGAAGCAGGGGTTTCGGTCGCCGTCTTCGATCGCGTCGAGCCGAACCCGCGGTCGTCCACCGTCGACGCAGGCGGAGAGGCGGCGCAACGAGAAGGCTGCGACGTGGTCGTGGGAGTAGGCGGCGGCAGCGCGATGGACGCCGCGAAGGGGATCGCGGTGGCCGCGTACGACCCCGGCAATATCTGGAGCTACGTGGATCACGGGGACCCGGACTCGCACATAGAGGCCGAGAAGGCCCTGCCCATAGTTCTCGCGCCTACGCTGGCCGCCACCGGATCGGAGTTCAACGCGGGCGCCGTCATCACCAACTGGGAGACGCACGAGAAGGCCGTCCTCTGGGTCGCCCCGCTCCTTTCTCCTCGCGTCTCCATAATCGACCCCGAGCTCACCCTGAGCGTCAACAAGGACTACACCATAGACGGGGCCATCGACATCATCCTTCACGTGATGGAATCCTACTTCAACAACCGCGAGGACACGCCTCTCCAGGACAGGATATCCGAAGGCTTGATCGCCACCGTAATGGAGTACTTCCCTCGATTGCTAAAGGACCTGCGGGACCTGGAGGCTCGCACACAGCTTTCCTGGTGCTCGGCCGTGGCCCTGTGCGGAATCGCGTCCTGCGGCCGGGACCGCCTTGGGCATCCCGTCCACGCCATGCAGCACGCGCTCAGCGGCTACTACGACATGAGCCACGGCAGGGGGCTTGCGATCCTGACGCCCCACTGGATGGAGTACTCATACAAGGCCGGGCCGGCCCGCTTCGCCCAATTCGCCGGGAGGGTGATGGGACTGACTCGGATCTCCGGCGAGGGCGACGCAGAGCTCGCCGCAAGAGGCGTGGCCGCGTGGACCGCCTGGATGAAGGACAACGAGGCCTACCACACCCTCACCGAGGTCGGCATAGACGACTCGCTCTTCGAGAAGATGGCCTCCGATACCGCTGGAATCTACGGCGACGGAGAGAGGATCGGCGGCATACGCCCGCTTGACAAATCGGACATAGTGGCTATCTACAAAAGATCTCTGTAACCGGTCAGGCCGGTGCGGGACGGCGGCCGGGCCGCCTGAGGGCGAAGCCGCCGGCCCGCGGAAGCCTAACTCGACCGCCTCTTGCGAGCCGCTTCTCGTCCTCGCAAGGTATCAGCCTCCCCGCACTGAAGAGGCCGTACTCGTTCATCTTCAAGTCCATGCGACGGGCGCGGCCTCTCATCGCCGTATTGTGCTCCGCGCTGCCGGTGAAATGGTGGAACGCGTACGGGTAGTGCATCTCTGTAACGGCTCTCGCCTTTGAGCTCGAGAAGCACCGCGACCTCGTTCAGGATCGCCGCTATTTCCTTTCTGTCCACCTGTGCGGGTCCTACCAAGGTTGAGAAGTATGGGTTCCCATGCCGGGACCCAGCACGATCGCGTTCATCAGTAGCCTGCCCGTGCCCAGGTACTGCGCCCTGAAATAGGGATCGTTCAGAAAGAGTATTATTTGGCCCTCACCCACGCTCTCCCGGGTAAGATATGCGGTCTTCGCCCAGCGTGTCCTGGCCTCGGGCCACAGCAATCCTGAGACCCTCATTTCCGCCTTTTCCGCCAGCCTGCCGACCGTTTCCACGGGCGGCTTGGACATGAAGGCGCTGCGGCTGAATAGGACTGCCGGCACCTTGTCACCCGATCCTGATGCGAGCCAGTGCTCCTGGTCGAGGTCGACCCTCAGCATTGCCCCTTGAGGTCTGAACAGGCGAAGCATCTCATCCTCGGCCTTGAGCTCCTGGGACGACTTCTTCGCGGCCTTCTCGCCCTTCTCTCCGCCCTCGTCGGCTTCCTTCTCCCGTGGGGACCACTCCCAGATCTCCAGGCTGTCTATGGGGGCGGGCTCCACAGGCTCCATCTTCAGCGCGTCCTCATATTCGTCGAGCTTATTGATCGCTTGGCGGCGAAGCCTGACCGTGCCGAGCCCAAGGCTGGTATCGGCCAGGGCCGTGGCAGCCGAGCCCATGGCGATAAGCGTGCCCCCGTCCTCTATCCAACGCTTCAGCTTTCGCACGCCCCCGCGGCCGAGGACCTCTCCGTAAGCTCGCCCCCATGAGTCGGGCATGATAATCACGTTGTACTTGTCCAGCTCGGCCCGGTGCAGGCGCCCGATGTCCAGCCTAGACGACCTCGTCCCGAGGACATGGTCGAGCATGAACCATATGGCGCCGTAGGAGCTCGAAGATATCGGCGATCCACCGAGCAGGCACACCCTGGGCGCCTTGAGGAGCTGGAAACGCCTGGCGCCCAGATCAGGGCCCTCCTGGCTGAGAGCGCTCGCCGCGCCTATGGCGTCGACGCCGGTTTCCTCGCATACGCGCTCGAGTATGGAATGCAAGTCCTCAGGGTTCTCGACTCCCCTGAGAAGGAAGCTTCCCCTTACGAAGTCCACTCCGGCCGCGCGGAAGGGCTTCGTCGCGTGGCGGACGCTGCATCCTGCCTCCATCAGGGCGGTCGCCGCGGAAAGGGCCTTGTCCCTGCGACCGTCGATCAAGTAGCCGTAGGCGCCGTCGCCGCGCACCCTCCCCGGCTTTTGCTCCGGGGCCGTGGCGTGCTCCAGGTCCCCGCGGACGTCGGAGCTCGACGAATAACACTCGATCCCTGCGGCGATGGGCAGAGACCAGGCGGTCACGTCGTATATCCTGCTTCGCTTGTTCTTTTCGAGCTCGTATCTCTCCTCCTCCAGAGAGCTGGTGGTCATCCTCGGATCGAACTCCAGCAGGGTCTTGGCCAGAAGCCCCATGGGCTGGGCGAGAGGCACGACGTAGCTTCCGGGCGCAAGCGTCTTCGAGCCGTAGGATTCGCCCCAGTAATCGGCGAGCCCTCTGGTCTTGACCGCTCCCTGGGCGGTCCTCACTTCAATCCCTTGCCGCAGCAGGCTCGCGACGAGCTGGTCCACCCGCCCGGGTTTGTCGCCGGGCACGAGGACGAACGCCTTCTCCTGCGAGCCCAATCGCCCTTTGCTGGACCTCGACTTCTCCAGGTAGTAGTCCCTCAGCAGCTCGTCCTTGTTCTTGGCCGCCGTTTGGAGGTTCGCCATCGAGCTTATGAATTGATGATGCACGGTCTCACCGTAGGTCAGGAAAGACCCGTCGTGGCGCTTGATGAGGGACCCTTCCACTCCGGCCTGCTCGTAGAGTATCCCCAGGGCGCCCAGATACAGCGACCATGAGCTGCCGTAGCCGGGGAACCACTCCTCGTTCCACTCCCTGGTGTAGTAGCTCCAGCCGTAGCGGTCGAACGCCCGGGCCTGGTCCTCCGCGAAGGCCTTCCACCACTTCTTCATCCTGGGAGTCATGTTCGGGTTGAAAGGCTCTCGCGGAGGGGAAAATAGATACGTGTCGAAGGCGCCCATCTCGTGGGAGTCGACAAAGAGCTGGGGATTCCATTCCACGATGGCCTCCACCTTGCCTTTTGTCTCGGGATGTATCTGGATGTACCAGTCCCTGTTGAGATCGAAAAGGTAGTGGTTTCCTCTTCCGCCCGACCAGAACCCGGTGTGCTCGAAGCTCTGCGTGTCCCAGTTGGGGCGGACGCCTTCGACCTGCTCCATCATGGCCAGGAAGCGCTCCCTTCCGTCCGGGTTCTGAAGCGGGTCTATTATCACAACCAGCCGGTGCCGCAACGATTCCGTCAGGCTATCCGTGCCCGCCGCGAGCTGATAGGCGAGCTGCACGGCGGCGTCCGTGCTGGAGAGCTCGTCGCCGTGGATGCTATAGGCCATCCATGCCACGGCCGGAGTCCTTGCGATCAGGGCTTCAAGCTCCCTATCGCCTCTTATTTCATTCGTGTGCGCCAGCCGCCTGAGTGAGCCCTTGATCTCGTCCAGGCGCGCCATGTTGTCCCGCGACGACACGATCAGGTAATAGAGGGTCCGGCCCTCGTGAGTACGGCCGTACTCGACCATATCGACGAGCGGGCTCGCCCCGGAAAGCTGCTTCAAATAGCCTATTAAGTCATCGTATCTTACCGGGGAGCGCGCAACCGGCGCGCCCAGGTATTGGGAGGGGGCGGGGACGGCCGGGTCATAGGTGCCGTCCGGGTAGAGGGGCGCGTCGTACGTAGGCGGCGCTTCGGTTACAGGGCCGACGGCGCCGGATCCCGCGGAAACGTGACCTGGATGAGCCCACAGGGCTGACAGGCACAGGAGCGCCGCGGCGCACAGAATGTGGCGCCGGCTTGCGGTCGCGCCGCGCCTGTCGGACATCTTCGCAGTCCATCTCATCGCTTTCCTCCTTGTGATTTTGCGGGTCTTGCGGGCGCAGCAGCGCCGTATGGATAGCCCCGGGAACACCGTCTGAAGGACGTTTATCAATCCCTCGAGCCCCTGCTCCTCTATGTCCCCCAGGTACCGCGTGCGCAGCTTCCGCATATGGCCTTCCAGGACCCTCCTGATGGCCCATCTGCCGGCTTCCCTCAGTGAGTCCCGGCCCTGGCCCCGGCAATTCATGCTCTTGAGGCTGCGGATAGCCTGCCGTACGCTACTTGCGGCTGCAACAACAGCCATCGGGGCGCCTCCTTTCGCTTGACCAGCTTGAAAGTTGACTACTTTGGAGATACCCCATTTCCTTGCCTGACACAATCACTTATACATCACCTACTTGCGATAAAGCTTGACTCGAGAAGGCGGCGATGTTAAGATCGCCCCCATCGCGGAGGGATACAATGCTGAGAGCTGGGGCGCTGGTTGTTTCTGCGGGATTCTAAACGAAGTGGCGGACTGCTATGTCCGCCTTTTTTTGTCCCCTCGAGCCTCTTCCCCGGCCGGCGGTCGATCCTCCCGAAGTGATAGACTAAACAGTTGTGCGGTTTACTAGGATTTGACCCGGGAGCTACGCCGACGCCGGAGCTATGGCTCTGGCTCAGCCGTGGTTTTTCGGATGGGGGGCTGGCTGCGAGGACCGGCTCCCCGAAGTCCCATCAGCCCGATGCCGATCGTGCATGGGCGCCCCCATCGCACAAAGCCGGCCCGGCCAGCCGTCCTGCCGGGCTGGCTTTGAGCAGTTTTGGGGTTCCTTCCTCGCATACTTGACCCGAGTCCACCATGGGATTCCGGGGGATCTCGGCGCTTCGTGGATTCGCTTGTTCTCTTTGCCGTCGAGACCTCTTCTGAGCCCTCAGGAGAGCGCAGCATGGCGCCTCGCACAGCACCGAAAACACACGGGGTCCGCTTTCCACCTGGGTCGCGATTCGTCATCGCCGTGGGCGCAGCCTGTCTGATCGCCGCGGCCCTCCTCTCCGGCTGCCGGGGGAACTCGCCGGAACGCGGCTGGACTATGCTCGGCTACGGCAGCCGGGGCACCAACTTCTATCCCATAGCCTCCGAAGCGGTCGGGCAGGGGTGGAAGCTCCGGGAGGACACGGGCCTGTCCGTCGGCCACATCAACTACCCTTCGTTCGAGATAGTTGCCGTGCGCGACGGCGAGGACCGGGCTGTGCCCGTGTCGATACACGGCGCGGAGTGGTCGGGGTGCGAGATCTGGGTGGGGGACAGGGAGGTCCTCAGCGGTGATGGGCTAACCCTCGTCGGCCAGGTGAACGCCGACGGCGGCCCGCAGGTGGAGCTCGTTCTGAAAAACACATACCACGAGCTGGTGCGCTCCAGCTCCCCCGATTCCCTGCTGGCCATTCGCAATGTGATCATAGCGGGCTTCACCGACACCCTTATGGCGATGTGCGGCCCGGGGGACAGCCTCGTGGTCCGAAGCGAGCTGTGCTTCGCGGACCTCGACGGCACCGTGGTGAAGCGTATCCCGTGCAGGGCGGGTGTGAATCGCATCTGTCAGGTCGGCGGGGGGATCCTTGGAAGGCGGGCGGCACTGGTAACGGACCAGTCGTCCTGGCAGGCATCGGACCTGCTCTACCAGCGTTACTTCAGGGAGGTCTATTCCGCCGGACACGGCCCGATGTACAGGGCTCTTTCGTACAGCTTCGCCGAAGGGATCGCCACGGAGAGAGGCGTCGCGGCCATCGACCTCGACTCAGGAGAGGAGCTCTGGTTCTACGCCACGGCGAGCTTCCCGTACATGTACGCCGTGCATGACGTCTGCGGGGACGAGCAGCCGGAGATCCTGCTTGGCTCTTACAGCCCCCACAACTTGATCAATGCGAGCAACATGACCGATCTCGGACATGCTCATGTGATCCTGCTCGACGCTTACGGCGCTCCGCTGTGGGTCTACACGCTGCCGGGAATCCACATCGGAGCTAGAACGGGCATAGCCCGGTTGGGGACGGGCGCCGAGTACGGAGTTGTCGTGGCCGCCGGAAACGCCGCCGCCGAGTGGGGGATGCTGGCCGTGCTCGAGCCTTCCGGCGGCGAGGTCATCGCCTTGACGGTGAGCGAGTTCTCCTACACCAGCCTTGTAATCGCGGACCTCGACGGGGACGAAGCGGATGAAATAGTGACCGGCACAACGGACGGCCGGTTTCTGGTCCTCAACGGTGACCTGGATGTGGTCGCCGAGGCCTCGCCGACACCTCCCGATGAGCTCTTCCGGAGGGTATCGTGCTTCGCGCAATGCGCCAACGACATCGACGGTGATGGATCCATAGAGCTGGTGGGCGCGTGGGCGAAGCTGCGCTTCGAGGAGCCGACCCGCGAGCGATTGATCGCCGGACCCGCCGATACCGCCTCCCTCTGCGTCGGGGTCTTGTCGCGGGATCTGGAGCTCTTGGACAGCTTCTGGATCGAACCGGAGCGGGGAGCGCCCGCCTTCGCATGGCATCAGCCTCCCGCCTACTTCGCGCGGGTGTGCGACGTCGACGGCGACCGGGTAAACGACATAGTGACGAGCTACGGCGGCAGGCTGAGGGTCCTCTCGCCGACCCCTCCGCGTGATATGGCAAAGGCGTCGGCCGGGGAGGTGAGCGCGGATTGAGACGCCGACTGAGATCTCTCGTCACGCTTTCCCCATATGCTCTCCTGCTCCTTCCCGCGTGCCTTTGTTGCATCTGCCTTGCCCTGCCGGCCCAGGCCGCTGAAACGCCGGGTCTTTTCTACCGCCGGCTCCCGCCCTTTATCCCCGAGGGCATATCTTCCGCGTGCCTGGTCTCTTACGGGACGGACCGGCACGCCGTGGTCTGCGCTCTGCGCGACGGATCGCTCCTGGGTATGATCTATCTCTCAAGTGACGACAACTTTCTAATAAACACTTTTCATGAATGCGACGATCCTGTTCTCGATCTCACCGTATTCGACATGCAGGTTCGAGGAAAGGCGACGAAATGCTTCGCCGGAATAGGAGCCAGGACACTGCATCTTTTCTCGGGCGATTTCGCCCTTTTGCTCGAAAAGGAGTTCGAGGGCGCCGAAGCGCCGGCTTTCTTCCTACAGGGAGACGCAGGCGGGCGCGGGCCTGAAAGCCGCTTGTATTTCTGTAGGGGAAGTGCGGTCTATTCGCTCGCGCTGCCGGGACTGAAGGAGGAGCGGATAGCTACGCTGCCGGCGCCCGCCTGCGCGGCGCGACTGTGCGTGACGGCGGACGGAGAGAGGCTGGCGGTGGGAGTCACGGAGGGAGGAGACCTGTGGACGGTGGACGTCGAACGAGGATCCGCGCATGTGGAGCCGAGCGGCCTGCGACCTGTTACCGGGTTGGACCGGAGCGATCTGAACGGAGAACGCGAGGGCTTTCCGGTCTGCGTTTTTCGTGACGGCCACGGCGGGGCCCGCCTGGCCGTCGCTCATCTAGGCGACGCCGGCGGATCGGCGGCGGCGGCCGTGACATGCTTCGCAATATCGCGCGACGGTATGGAGGAGCTCTGGACGGTGGACTTCCCGGAGGGTCCATGTATCTCCCTAGCCGCAGGGGATTCGGCCCTGTACGCGGGCGGCGGCACCATCTGGAGGGGCGAGGGCACGGGAGGATGGATACGAAGGTACGGCCTCGATGGAGAAATGGAGCGCGAGCTGCGGGTGCCGTGCCCGGTGGGATATATCCGGCGCGTGGGAGAGACGATCTGCGCCCTGGACCGCATCTCCGACGGCGGGCGACACGATAGCTGGTGTCTCACCGTGGCCTCCCCATCGCTCCGGCGCCTCTGGATGGAAAGCTGCGTTTTGAACCCAAAGGGGATACTCGCGGGGGACATAGGCGGCGACTCGCGGAAGGACATCGTGGTGGTGGGAGACGTGCTGCGCTTCGTCGGGGAGAGGGGGGTCCAAGGCGAGCGCGGAGAGGTCGACTGCTATATAAACCGGATGGGCGTGCTCGAGAGGATGGCGCAGACCCACGAGGAAAGCGCCGACGACTTATCGGCGGAGGGCCAAATCCGCGAGGCCGAAGATGCCCTTTCGCTTGCCCGTTCGATCAGATGGTCCCTCGCAGACGAGGACGCCGCGGGGAGGATTGGAGACAAGCTGGAAGAAATGAGACTTGCCGAGGCCAGGATGGAGCGGCTCGAGACGGTCACCCTCGTAGTCCTGGCGGTCTTTCTCGTGCCGGTCGTATGGAAGCGCAAGACCATATCCGCGTTGGCGGAGCGGATCGCCGCCGGCCTGTTCCCGGGCTCACGCAAAGAGAAAGCGCTGAGGGAGCCGCCTTCGGTAAGCCTCGTCCAGTCCGTTCTGGAGTTCCAGCACAGCGGATCCATCAGCAAGGCGCTCACACGCCTCGGCTTCAACCTCGCCAACACGAATCCACGTACCGAACGAGGTCGCGAGGCCGCCGCGACGGCCGCCGGGCTGGCGCAGAGCTTCGAAGCCAATTTCAGACGCCAGATCGAAGATATAGCTTCGATCATCAACGAGGTCACCAGGGACGCACCCGGCCATGGAGAGTCGCTGCAACGCTCGCTCGAGGACCGGTTCTCCGATCTGAAGGAAGAGATACCCGTCTTCGTGGATGCCGTGAGCGCGGGAGAGGGGCTCACGGAGGCGGCATCGCGTCTGGACAACGCCTGTGAGCGTCTCAAGTCCGCGGTCCTGGATGTGGCCAGGGCGGTCAATCGATCGTTCTTCTGCTCTGTTGGTGACGCCCTGTCCATGGTGCTCGCGAACGAGGAGAGATCGCTGGCCGAAGCCGGGGTGATCGCGAGGGTGCACGATACGAGATCCAGGGAGCTCGGCGTTGTGATACGTCCCCATCACCTGATATTCGTGCTTCAGAACCTGGTGGAGAACGCCATAAGGGCGATGTCGCAAAGCGAGGAGAAGGTGTTGTCCGTCACCGTAAGGGTCGAGGGCGTGGACACGGTGGTCGAGGTGAGCGACACCGGAGCGGGAGTGCCGCAGGCGCTGCGCGGGGTGATCTTCGACGCGGGCGGTTCCCGGGCTCCAAGCGCGGACTCGCGGGGGAAAGGCGGATTCGGTCTGAATCACTCCAGAAAGCTGCTCCAGGAGTACGGAGGATCCGTTCGTCTCCTGGGCACCTCCTCGTCAAAGGGATCCACCTTCGCCGTCGGGCTAAGGACATGGCCCCGTGGGGCGCCGATCCCCCGGGATGAGGAAAGAAGCTCCGGTGAAGGGCCGGCGCGCGGGAGGCCGATGTAGGGCGAGGACGCCGATGGAAAGAGGGAAACACCTTATGTCCACGCGATTGCTCATCGTCGACGATGACCAGGGTTATTTGAACGACCTCATATCGCAGCTCGAGTCCAGGTACGAGTGCCTGGGAGCGAGCAGCCGCGAGCGGGCCTTGGACCTCATGGAGTCTCATGCCCCGGACGTGGTCGTGACCGACGTCTTTCTCGAGGGCGAGCGTCCGACCGGGTTCGATTTGCTCGTGGAGTTGAAGAAAAGGGATGAGACTCTACCGGTCGTCCTGATCAGCGAGCGCCATGATCTTTCATTGGTCCTCGAGCTGGCCGTTCAGGGCGGAGGAGTGGAAGGAGACGGATATCTCGGTAAGCCGTTCTCGGTGGAGGAGCTCGAAGACAGGATCGAATCCGCCTTGCGCATGAGGAGGGCCGCCGAGGCCTTGGCCCGTCAGAGCGCAGGCCCCGCGGACACGGAGATAGTGGCCGCCGGCGCGTCCATGCAAAGGGCGATGAGAATGCTGGAAACGTACGCCCCCACCGATGCGACGGTGCTCCTGTTGGGAGAGACGGGCACGGGAAAGACGCTGTTGGCCAGGGAGCTGCACAGGCGCAGCAGAAGGGCAAGGAAGGCGTTCATAGAGGTGCAGTGCCCCAACCTGCAGCGAGAGCTCGTAAGGAGCGAGCTCTTCGGGCACGAGAAAGGCTCCTTCACCGGAGCCGGGGAGAGAAGCAAGGGGCGCTGCGAGATCGCGGACGGGGGCACTCTGTGCCTGGAGGAGATCGGCGACCTCGAACCGGGCGTACAGGGGTGCCTGCTTAGGCTCCTGGAGGAAGGGGCCTTCGAGCGCGTCGGGGGCGGCGCGACGATCAACGTCGATGTCAGAGTGATAGCGGTGACCAACGTCGACCTGGAGGAACAAGTGAGGCGGGGCGCTTTCCGCAAAGACCTCTACTACAGATTGAGCCAGTGCCCAATAACGATCGACCCGCTGCGAGAGAGAAAGGAGGACATCGAGCCCCTTGCCCGTCGCTTCCTGGACATGTACTGCAGGAAATACTCCGTCATGGTCGAAGGCATAAGCGCAGATGCCATGGACATGATGCGCGCCTACGAATGGCAGGGCAACGTCCGCGAGCTCGATCACATAATGATGCTCTCCGTCATGAACAGAAAGGCGTCGGGGAGCACGGGAGAGCTGCGTCCCGAGGAGCTCAGAATAGGTGAGTCGAGCCTCGAGGGCCGGTCATCCCGAATGACATATGATGATCTCAAAGAACATCAGCTCCAGGAGTCGAGGAGATACTTCTCTGGGGTTCTCGCCCAAGCCGGCGGCGACGCCGCGAAGGCCTCGAGGATCGCGGGGATACCGCGAGGGAGCCTTTACCGCAAGTTGAAAAGTCTCGGGATCAGTCCCGGCAAAGGCGGCGGCAAAAGCGTGACGGATTAACCCGCTCCGCGCCCGGCCGTCGCCCCGAGCCGCGCTTCCTGTCACATTTCCGCGATTTGATTCTCGCCATCGTGAATCCCGTAACCTTTAGACCCCCATGTAAATAGAGAATTCGCTTTCCCGCGCCGTCACCGAGTTGAGAATCCCGGCCGGCGCGGGGCATGGCGGCAGCGACGACCGCGCGCCGGCTTCACCTCCACATCTTCATGTAGCACAGGCAGTAGCGTCGATGCACGCCTTTGCGCCCGCGGCGAAGGTCCGGTGGCACGGCTGGTGCAAAGGATGGGGTCGGTTGTGGCTGCATGGGCTGCGTGTGCTTCGTAATGTCCTCCGACTAGCGGGAGGTTATGGGGTTGTACGGTTCAGGAGATCAGAAGCTCATTCTGCTGGTGGACGACGACAGCGGGTTCCACAGGGACTTCGCTGCCATGCTCTCACCCAAATACCGCCTCCTGAGCGCGTACAACCCCTCGGAGGCCCTGCGGCTCGCCAAGATCGAAACGCCGTACGTGGCCCTCATGGACTTGCACCTGCCGCTGACGACCGCCGGATACGAGTACTCCGCGGGGCTCGAGCTGCTCGAGGAGATGCACAAGGTCACCTACGGCGAGCTTCCCATCATAATGCTGATCGACTGCGATATAGAGCATGGACTGTGCGAGCACATTCTGACCAGAGCCAGGGGCATCATCAAGAAGCCGAGGGAGATGAAGGCCCTGCTGGACGAGATGGAACGGTGCCTGGGGTAGTTGGGTAGACTGGATAGGCCGCGCCCCGCCGGGTGCGCTTTCGGCGAATTCCGGCGGGGTTGTTTTTTTCTCTTGACGGGCGAACATATGTTCGGTATCATATGTATAGTCTGAATCGTGAAGGAAAGAAGGGCTTGCAATGAAAGAGCTTACAGATCGGCAGAGGGACGTTCTCGATGTGATTCTCTCCTCGGTGGGGGAGACCGGGCGCTTTCCCTCCTACAGGGAGATAGGCCGGGAGCTGGGCATGAGCTCCGTGGCCACGGTCGGCCAGCACATGGAGGCCCTCGTGGCCAAGGGAGCCCTCAGAAGGGACGGCGACCTCCTTGCGGTGAATCCTGCCCTGAGGGGCGACAAGGGGATCCCCATAGTGGGCCGGATCGCGGCCGGCGCCCCCATAACGGCCATCGAGCACCTGGAGGGGACATTGGACCTGGCGGGAATCGTAGGCCGCGGGGGGACACACTACGCCGTGAGAGTAAAGGGCGACAGCATGGTCGAGGCGGGTATCCACGGGGGAGATCTGGTCGTGGTGCGCCTTCAGTCGACCGCCGAGAGCGGCGACACGGTTGTCGCGTACCTCGGCGAGGAGCAGGAGGCGACGGTCAAGGTTCTCTACAAGCGCAGATGGGGTTACGAGCTTCAGCCCCGGAACGCGGATTACGAGATCATAAAGATAAGGAGAGACGATCCTCACTTCCGCCTGGGCGGGAAAGTGGTGGCCGTGGTGAGGAAGCTGTCGGGCAAGAAGGTATAACGGGAAATGCAGGTAGAGCACTTGAACGAAGCGATCAAGGTAAGGGCGGATTTTCAAGGCGGCAGGATCGTACCGCTCGTCTTCAAGCGGAAGGACAAGAACTACAGGGTGACGCAGGTCAACGCCGCCTGGGAGGACAGGGAGGGTACGCAAAAGCTCTACTTCTTCTCCGTGACCGCCGACAGCGGAGACGTCTATCAACTGCGATTGAGCGGCAAGGACATGACCTGGTATGTCGACCTGGTGATGATGGAGGGGTAGCGGGAGCGGACGGGAGCCACCCACCGTGACTGATTGATTCCGTTCCTGGCTTCTGTCCCACCGGCCCCCCATCGTCGCCGGGCGCACGGAGCGACCGCGGATCCGAGCGCGTCGCCGAGGATCTCTCCCGCCTTGTGCCGGGCCGGAAAGCCTGGTCATGGCCTCCGGCGAGATCCGGCTTCGTTCTGAAGTCATAAGCTATCTCTTCCTCCATAAGGGCCCCCTGAATGAGCTCGTCGATAATGCACGTGGACATAGACGCCTTCTTCGCGTCCGTAGAGCAGCTGCGCAATCCGTCCCTTCGCGGCCGGCCCGTCATCGTGGGGGCCGGCGTGATAGCGAGCTGCTCCTACGAGGCGAGGCGTTACGGCCTCAAGGCCGGGATGCCGTTGCGCGAGGCGATGCGGCTGTGCCCGGGCGCGGTGATCCTGGACGGCCACGCGCAGGTCTATCGCTGCTTCGCCGAGCGGGTGTTCGACGTGTGCCGGGAGATCGCGCCGGGCGTTGAGACGCACCTGGACGAGGCCTACTGCGACCTCGGGGGGACCGCGGCTCTCTATGGTGACGCGGTCCGCGCCGGCGAGAGGCTGCGCCGGGAGGTCGAGCTGCGGGTGGGCCTTTCGGTGACCGTGGGGCTCGGCGGCAACCGCATGATCGCGAAGCTGGCCGGGACGACGGTGAAGCCGGGCGGGGTGAGGGTCATAGAGGACGGGCGGGAGCGCGAGTTCGTGGAGGGGATTCCCGTGCGGGATATCCCCGGCGTGGGCCGCGCGAGGGCGGAGGTGCTTCGAAAGCTCAACGTTCGGACCGCCGGCGACCTGGCGGCCTTTCCGCTTCCGCACCTTCGCATGCTCTTCGGCCGAAACGGCGAGGTGCTCTACAGGCGGTGCAGGGGATCGGACGGCGGCCTGCTCGACAACGAGATCCCCAAGTCCATTTCCAGGGAGACCAGCTTCCAGCACGAGACGGGGGACCGGGGCGAGATAGAGGGAACGTTGCGATATCTCGTAGGGCGCGCGGCCAGGACGCTGCGTGGGCTGGCGCTCTCGGCGCGAACCGTCTCCGTCAGGGTGCGGTACGCGGACGGCGAGGGCCGGGAGAGGGCGCGCACGATGCCCCGACCGGCGCGTCTCGACACGGAGCTGTTCGAGCTGTGCCTCTCCTTGGTCGGGCCGATGCTGGAGCGCCGGTGCGGGCTGCGCCTGGCCGGCGTGTCGCTGTCCTGTCTCTGCCGGGGGTCGGCTCCGCAGGGGGATCTGTACGAAGAGAGCAGGTCGTTCCGGGAGGCTGAGCTGTGCGGCGGCCTGGACAGGGTGCGCGATCGTTTCGGACACGGCGCCGTCGTGTCGGGGCGTGCTTTATATCTTATGGGCAAGGTAAAGAGGGACAGATATGGATATATCCTACGCACCCCTTCGCTTACGAAGTAACTACTCGCTCCTGGCCGGCACCATGACGCTCGAGGAGATCGTCGAGCGCGCCTGCCGGATGGGCCTTGGCGCGGTCGCGCTTACCGATATCAACAATCTCTACGGCGCGGTGAGGTTCCAGGAGCTGGCGCGGGCGCGAGGGCTCAAGGCGATCGTGGGCGCGGAGCTGCGCGCGAAATCGGAGGCGGCCACGCTGTTGGCCAGGGACGGGGAAGGCTACGCGAACCTCTGTCGTGCCCTGACGCGCCTTCACCTGGGACGGGATGCGGCGGCTGAGGCGGACGCCGCGGGCGAAGAGGCCCCGTTGGAGGGGCTTCTCGAGGGCGGCGCGGGTGGTCTTTACTGCATGGTGGAGGAGCCGGCTCTCGCCGAGCGGCTGTTGGGTCTTTTCCCGCGCGAGCGCCTGTGGCTCGAGCTTGCCGGCCCCGGCAGGGCGTCACGGGTCTGGGAGCGTAACGTTCGGGCGGCGCGCTCTATGGGAGTCGGCGTGGTGGCGACGGGGGAGGCGTGGTTCGGCGCCGCCGAGGACTGGGCGCTCCACAGGGCCCTGCGGGCCGTGGCCGGGAGGACCCTCGTCCAGCGGGCGGGCGCGGTGGAGGGAGTCGCTCATCCCAACGCCTACATGGCCACGCCGGCCCAGATGACCAGGCGGCTGGGACGGCTGTCCTGGGCTTTGGAGGAGTCGGCGCGCATCGCGCAGGACTGCGACGTGACGCTGGAGAGCGGGGGGCGCGTCTTTCCGGCCTGCGCGCTGGAGCCCGGCGAGACGGCGCGCTCCAGGCTCACGCGGATGTGCCGTGAGGGGCTCAGGACCCGCTACGGGCCGTCGCCGGGCCACCGGGTGCGCAGGAGGCTGGAGAGGGAGATCGAGGTAATAGACAATCTCGGCTTCTGCTCTTACTTCATAGTCGTGGGCGAGATCGTGGCCTGGGCCAGGGGGCGTGGGATAGCCGTGCTGGGCCGGGGCTCCGGAGCGAGCTCCCTTGTTGCGTACCTGCTCGGCATCACCGGAGTGGACCCGCTGCGCTACGGCCTGGTGTTCGAGCGGTTCATGAACTCGCGAAGGCCGGACTACCCGGATCTGGACGTGGACCTGTGCTGGCGGCGGCGTGACGAGGTAATAGATCACGTCTATGAGAAATACGGAAACGACAGGGTAGCGATGATCTCCACTCATGTGACTTTTCAGAAGCGCTCGGCGGTGAGGGAGATGGCGAAGGTGTGGGGCCTCGCGCCTGATGATCTCCTGAAGACCTTGAGAGAATGGGAGCGGATGCGCGAAAGGGGGCACGGCGCTGCCCTGGAGGGCCGGGGCGGGCCGCTGTCAAGGGAGCCCCTCAGGACCGCCCTGGCCATGGCGCGCAGGGTGCAGGGCTTCCCGAGGCATATCGGGATTCATTGTGGGGGGCTCGTAATCGCGCCGGGGCCGCTGGCCGAGATGGCGCCGCTGGAGCGCGCGCCCAAGGGGGTCGTCGTCACGCAGTACGAGATGGACGCGGTGGAGAGAGTGGGCCTTGTGAAGATGGACCTGCTGGGGAACCGGGGCCTGACGATGGCGCAAGAGTGCATAGAGCTGGCGGCGTCGCGCGAAGGCCGCGCGGAAGGGGACGGCGCTCCGGGCGACGCGCGCGCCTGGCAGGGCGCGGGCCGGGCGGGCGGCGATCGTTCCCGCGGTGACGGGTCCGCGCCGGATGGCGGTTCGGGCCGGGCGGCGGCGGGCGCCGGCGTACGCGGCGTGCCCGCGAGCATGGAAGACATACCGGACGGCGACGCGAAGGCCGCGGAGCTCTTGCGTGCGGGCGATACGCTGGGTTGCTTCCAGATCGAATCCCCCGCCATGCGCCGGCTGCTGTCGATGATCGAGCCCGAGGGCTCGGACGAGGTGATCGCGGCGGTGGCGCTGGTGAGGCCGGGACCTTCGGGATCCGGTATGAAGGACGTATTCATAAGGCGGAAGCGCGGCCTCGACAGGACGAGATTCACGCACCCTTGCCTCGCTCCGGTGCTCAAGGATACCTACGGGGTGATGCTCTATGAGGAGGACGTCCTCAAGGTTGCGGCGGTCGCGGCCGGGCTTCCCCTCGAGGACGGCGACGATCTGCGACGCGCGATGGTCGAGGCCGGCCGGGGCCGAGAGCTGTCCGAGGTCCGGCGGGGGTTCTTGGAGCGCGCCGCGCGCAGGGGGGTTGACGCAAAGGCGTCCAGGGCGTTGTGGGAGGATCTGTCCAGGTTCTCTTCATATGCCTTCTGCAAGGCGCACGCCGCGGGCTACGGGCTTCTGGCGTATCGTACTGCATATCTCAAGGCACACTACCCGGCCGAGTACGCCTCCGCCGTGCTGAACAACCATGCCGGAATGTACCCGACTAGGGTGCACCTCGAGGACGCCCGGCGCCGGGGGATCGGGATAATCGGGCCCTGCGTCAACTCGTCCGGCGCGGGGTTCACCGTCGAAGGAGGAGCGATCCGCGTGGGGCTCAACCGGATCAGGGGCCTCAGGGCCGCCGCCGTCGATGACATAATCACGGCCAGGAAGGAGGGCGGCGCCTTCAGGTCCTTTTCGGACCTCCTGGCCCGTGCGGCACTGTCGTCGCCGGAGGCCGAGGCGCTGGCGCTGGCCGGCGCGCTGGACTTCACCGGAGCGGCGCGACCGGCCCTTCTTCTGGAGGCGCTCGCGTGGTCGAAGGGCAGGGGGGGCCGGCACGCGGCGGGGCGGCCGCTTCTGCCCGATCTCGGACTGACCGCGCCCGTTCCGGGGATGCGCGAGTTCGACCCCGGGCTGCGCGCGGAGATGGAGGCACGGCAGCTCGGGCTCACGCCGAGTCGCCATCCGGTCGAGGACCGGCCGGCTCCGGCGGGTTCCGGCGCACGCGGCGCCGGGCAGCGCTTGACGACGTGCGCGGGGCTGAAGGCGCGGGTGGGCCGGCGTGCCGCGATCGTGGGCGTGGTGTCGGCCCGCAGGCGCATTCGGACCGAGGGCGGGGAGGCTATGCTATTTCTCACAATAGAGGACGCGACCGGGCTCGTGGAGGTGGTGGTGTTCCCCCACGCGTACAGGCGGGTGCGGGTCGATCTCGACGGCAGGGGGCCTCTGTGTGTGACCGGAAAGGTGGAGGACCACTACGGGGCGCTGACACTGGTGGCGGACGCTGTCGTAGCGGCGGGCCGGATGGAGGACCGCGACTCGGCTACGCGCGGATCCTGTGCGCCGTGGGGAGGAGGCTGAGCGGCGTAGGGCGGGCCGGTCGGCCCTCGCGCTCTAGACTATTCTGCCGCTCACGGACATCTCCGAGATCTTGACCGTGGGACTGTTCACGGGGCCGCGAAACTTCAGGTCGTCTCCGATCATCTCGACGCCGGACAGCATATCGAGGCTGTTGGAAGCCATCGTGAGCTCGTGTACGGGGGCCCCCAGGGCCCCGTCGGAAATCCACACGCCCGCCGCCTCGTAGGAGTAGTCCCCCGTGTTGCCGTTGAATCCGAAGGCGCCGGTGTTCATCACGTACAAGCCGTTCGATATGCCGGCTATTATCTGTTCGGGAGTGGTCCCGCCCGGCTCCAGGTACAGATTGTGGTATCCTATACCGGGAGGGGAATCGTAGCCCCGAGACGCGTTGCCCGTGGAGCGGACTCCGGCGCGGCGGGCGGAGTAGGTGTTGTAGACGAACCTCTTGCAGACCCCCGTGTCTATGAGGTTGGCCCTGCCGGTTGGAACGCCCTCGGCATCGAAGGGCGAAGTGCCGGCGCCCTCGGGCAAGAGCCCGTCGTCCACCAGATTGACCAGGGGTGAGCCTATGGTCTGGTCCAACTTGTCGCTGAGGAAGCTCGTGTTCTTCAGGACCTCCTCCCCGTCCAGGCAGTAGAACAGGCTGGCTATCCAGTCCGAGGCCACGTCAGGGCTGAGGACCACAGGCACGCGCTGCGTTCTCACGCTCTTCGCGCCGAGAAGCGATACGGCCCTTCGCGCGGCTTCTCGCCCCACGTCCTCGGCGCTTTCGGTCTTTGACTTGGCCCGCGCCGAGGAGAAGTAAGCGCCGGATTGCATCTGGCCGCCCGAGTCGGAGGCGACCAGCGCCGCCACCAGCACGCACCCCGTCGAACGAAAGCCGACCGAGCGGCCCTCCGAATCCGCAAGCACTACGAGGTCCTCCCCGACCGAGTAGCGGCAGGCGTCGGTGCTTCTTATCCTCTTGTCCATCGAATAGGCGGCCTTCTCCATCGCGAGCGCCTGGGAGATAGCCTCCTCGGGAGAGGTTCCGGCCGTAGAAGGATCGTACAGGCCCATCTCATCCGGCGCGAAGGAGAGCCCGACTTCCTCGGGAAGGCCGTTCGCCTCGTCAGGCGTGCCACTTGCCGCGAGGAAAGCCGCCTTCTCCGCGAGAACCTTCAGCGACTCCGCCCTGAAGTCGGAGCTGAATGCGAAACCCTGCCTGGACCCTTTGATGACCCTCAATCCCAGGCCCACGGGATTGGCCTGTAACAGATTTTCGACCTTTCCCGCGTTCACGGAGGCGGTCAACCTTCGCGATGCGGTCAGAAACACCTCGGCCTGATCGCATCCGGCTCGCTTGGCCTCATTCGCGCACTTTGCGGCCAACTCGGTGTATTCTTTCATCCCGTGCCTCCCACGGTAAGCTCGCTGAACTTGACCGTAGGCTGGCCGACGCCTACGGCTTTCGACTGGCCGCTCTTCCCACAGGTTCCCGTCATGCCGTTTATCTCCAGGTCGTTTCCGACCATGACTATCCGCATCATCGCGTCCAGACCGTTGCCGGTCAAGGTAACGCCCTTGACCGGGGAGGTTACCCTGCCGTCCTCGATGAGGTAGGCGAGGGTGACTCTGAAGCTGAAATTGCCGCTCGCCGGATTGACGGAGCCCCCGGCGAGTTTCTTGCAAAGAAGCCCGCGCTTTGTGGACCTTATGATCTCTTCGGGAGTGTGGGCGCCCGCGTCGATGTAGGTATTGGTCATCCGCGGCATCGGGTAGTGGCGGTAGGATTGCCTTCTGCCGTTGCCGGTGGTCTCGGCTCCCATCAACTTGGCGTTTAGCCTGTCGTAGAGATAACCGGTCAATACGCCGCGCTCGACCAACACGTTCTTTCCGGCGGGAACACCCTCGTCGTCCACTCCGAATGACCCGCGGCTGTACGGGATCAGGCCGGAATCGACTATGGTGACCGTGTCGGCCGCCACCGCGGAGCCCATCTGGGAGGCTCTCAGCGAGGTGCCTTTTCTAACCGCGTCGGCCTCGAGGCTGTGGCCGAAGCACTCGTGCACGAGAACGCCGCCCCAGCCCGGACCTATCACAACCGGGTAGAAACCGGCCTTGGCCTCAGCCGCCGAGAGCAGCTCGATCGCTTCGCCCGCCGCCTCCCGGCCCAACGACTCCGGGCTGACCTCGTCGAAGTACTCCTCATCGACGCTTCCACCGGCGTCCCTATGCGATCCTTGTCGCTCCGTTCCTTCGACGGCGACCGGGGCCACCCTGAGGCGGGACACGAACTGGCTTTCCTCGGCAAGGAGACCTTCGCTGTTGGCGACGAGAAACGTCTTCGCGCCGTCGCCGTAACTCACGGATACCTGATGGATCCTCTTGTCGTAGTCGCGTGCCGCACGATCGGCCCTGAACAGCCTGTCGATCTTCTTCTGTTCGGTGGAGGCGATAGGCGCGGGGCTTCGCAATACAAACGGCGGCTCGACCGAGAGCTTGGCGACGGGCACGGCGGCGGTGGACCCACCGTTTTCGACTATGCCGGCCGCCACGGAAGCGACCTCCTTCAACGCTTGGATGTCGAAATGGTCGGCGTAAGCGTAACCTGTCCTGTCTCCGTCTATCACCCTGATGCCCGCTCCCTGCCTTATGCCGTACAAGAGATGCTTGAGTTTGCCCTCGTCCAACTCGAACGCGGAATCCACGATGTACTCGGCGTACACCTCCGCGAAGTCGCCGCCTTTCGACAGGGCGATCCCGAGCAACTTGTCCAGGTCTCCGCGGTCGAGGAACCCGCTGAGAGAGGGCAGAATGCTGTCCATTATGAGCCTCCGCTGGTGACGGCGAACGACCTCCGCTGTACAAGCCCGAGGATGATGCTCCCTGAAAACCGCTATGGGCCCGGCGCCGGATCCGGATCGTACCGCAAGGGCCCAACAAGGGCGTGCCGGCCCGCCGGGAAGCGATCGCGGACGGGCGGCGTGTATCTCCTACACGGTGCATGTTAGGGCATTCAACTTGGCGGTTCAAAGTGAAAAACGGTCCGAGGGTGATATTGACCAAGAGGTTTGCGTATGCTACTTTGCTTTTACCGTACACCGGTGCGCTGATCGTGAGTGGCATACCCTTCGCGCCGGCCCGTCTCAGAACGATCGCTGATCAAACCACCAGCTCCCCGGCTTAAAGGAGCCCTGAAGATGAATGTGGTGCTCTTCGAAGACGACTCGCACAGGACGCTCGCTCCGCTTACATACGCTCGCCCTGTCTTCTACATGAGAAACGGGGCCTACACGGCCGACGAGAGGGTCCGCGCCCTCTATCCGGACAGCGAGATACGGTACCTGTGCAGGCAGTACCTGGCGCCCAGCGTAAAGAAGATCTCCGGGGGCGCCCAGGTGAACACGGCGCCGGATCAGGGCTGCCTGTTCCTGAACGGCGCCGCGCTCGCCGGAGGGAGCGACCTCGCGCGCCTTGTGGAGGACCTGCCCGACGGGTCGGCCCTGATATCGGATCGCAGGCTCCTGGCCGCCAAGGTCGGTCGGTCCGGGGCGTTCGAGCTGTTCGGTTATCTCCAGGTGCTCCTGACCAGGAGCGCGGGAGAGCAGGGCGGCACCGCGCCGGTCGCCGAGTCCCTGCGGAAGCTGGGCATCGCGACGGAAGAGGCGGGAGCATCGCTCGCCCGCTTCGTGTGGGATATCATAGGCGCCGCGGAGGAGATGCTGGCGAAGGACTGGGCTCTCTTCAAGTCGTCCGCTTCTTCACTGGACGCTTCGGTCAGCGGCGGAGCGTCCCTGATCTCGAGAGACTCGGTGCATATAGGCGCCGGCGTCCGCGTGGAGACCGGAGCCGTCATCGACGCGAGCGAGGGGCCGGTCATCCTGGACCATGAGTCCAAGGTCATGGCGAACACGGTGATATACGGGCCTTGCTACGTGGGCAGGAAGACTTTGATAAAGGCCGGGGCGAAGATATACGGGCCCTGCTCTCTGGGCCCGGTGTGCAAGCTGGGCGGCGAGATAGCCGAGACGATAGTGCAAGGCTACAGCAACAAGCAACACGACGGGTTTCTCGGGCACGCGTATCTGGGGGAGTGGGTGAACATGGGCGCCGGCACCGAGGTGAGCGACCTGAAGAACAATTACGGTCCGGTGAAGGTATGGGTCGACGGCGTAATGGTGGATTCGGGGGAAGTCTTCGTGGGGCCCACGATAGGAGATCATACCAAGACGGGGATAAACAGCATGCTAAACTCGGGATGCGTGATCGGATTCTGCAGCAACGTGTTCGGCTCCGGCTATCTGCCGAAGTTCATCCCGAGCTTCTCCTGGGGCGGTGGGGACGGCCTCTCGGAGTACGATCCGGCCAAGGCCATGGAAACCGCCAGGGTGGCCATGTCGCGCAGGGGGGTGGAGCTGGACGAGGCGGGCGAAGCGCTCTTCAGGGAAATATACGACATCACAAGACCGGAGCGCGATTAAGCGCGCTCCTATGAGATCTCAGGCGGCGTTGCAAGGCGAAGGCGCGGACGTTCCCATACGCCCGCGCCTTCAGTTTTACTCCGGACATCGCGTTAGCCGGCCCCCGGCCGGCTTCAGACGCCTCAAGAGCCTCCGAATCCTATGGTGACCTTCTCGCCTTCGACTATGACCGGGACCTGCCGGCTGTTGTTGCTGTACGAGAGCATCTTGTTCATGCCCTCAGAGTCCTTGGTCACGTCTATGTACGTGAATGGCGTCTTGTTCTTCTCCAGATGCCGCCTGGCATCGGTGGTGTAAGGTCAAGTGTCCTTTCCGAATACCAAGACATTGTCGGGCATCTCACACCTCCCCTGGTTCTCCCACCGGGCCGCTTCCTCGGTTTCCCCGCCAAGATTAACCGCGTGGGGACGTCGAGTCAACCGCCGATGCGCCCGGGACGGCGCGGCGTCGTCTTGACCGCCCGGCCGCCCGGCTGCTAGCCTCCGTTCATGGTCTCGGTCAAAGTCATCGCCGTGCCCGATCCTCCGGCCGGGCGAGCCTCTTACGTGCACTATCCGCTTTGGTTCGTGTGCGTCAAGATATCCTGGAAGAGATTCCTTCTCTCCGACAAAGTCGCCCGCGCGTGGTTCTGTGTGGACGGGGCGAGGGGCGCCGCTTGCAGAGTGGACGGGCTTCCCGAGAACGTCCCCCGCACCCTCGCGGAAGATACGCTCTACCCGCTGGGCGTGGACCGGGAGGCCGCCTTGAGAGGGGCTATTTCATCCGCTCGATCGTGGGCCAGGGCGAAGCTCTTCTGCTGGTGGCCGCCGTTTCTCGAGGTCGAGGAGACGGCGCTCGTCTACAAGCCCTACGTCATCGAGGGCGAGAGAGGAGAGTTCGTGAAGGACCTGCTCACGGGGGAGAGGCTGAAGCTGGACAGGCGCGGATAGGGGGAGTTTTAAGTTTCGGCCCCCACGAGAGTCTCGGCCTTCTCGGATGGATCGCGATGGCGTGCGGCGATCTTCTTGAAACTCTCCTCCGAGTCCAAGAAGCCCTGCACGACGTCGGGATCGAAGTGTTTCCCGCAGTCCTCGACTATGATCCCCCGGGCCAGGTCATGGTCGCACGCGGCCTTGTACACCCTCTTGGACGTGATGGCGTCATAGACGTCTGCGAGGCCGACTATCCTTGCGCAGAGGGGGATGTCATCACCCTTTAGGCCTTTCGGATAGCCTTTGCCGTCGAAGCGCTCGTGGTGGTACATGGCTATGTCGGCCGCGGATCTCAGGTACGCGACGCCGGAGCATTCTCTGGCTGCCCCCTCGAGCGTTTGGCCGCCGATGACCGAGTGACGCTTCATCACCTGGAACTCCTCGTCGGACAGCCGTCCCGGCTTGAGCAGTATGTAATCGGGAATGCCGACCTTGCCTATGTCATGCAGCGGAGAGGTCAGATAGAGGTCCGAAATGTACTCTGAGGTCAGAATCCGGCTGTAACGGTCGCCCTTGCGCATTGCGGTGGCGATCAGCCTGGTGTATTCACGGATGCGTTCGAGATGCTCACCGGTCTCCGGGTCTCTGGACTCGGCGAGCTTGGCCAGGGCGAAGATCGCCACGTGCCGCGTCTCCAAGGCTAGAATGCGTTTGCCCGTCGCCACCCTGACGGCGAGCTCGGGAGGGTCGAAGGGCTTGGTCAGGAACTCATCCGCCCCGGCGGACAGACCCTCTACTACGCTGTTCGCGTCCCTCCTTGCGGTAACAAGGATAACGTAGGTGTACCAGGGAAGCCCCGCTGAGCGCAGATGCCTGCAAAACTCCAGCCCGTCCATGACCGGCATCATCCAGTCGAGCACCACCATTCTAATTGCGTGCTCCTTGAGCTTCCTGAGGCCCTCCTCGCCGTCCGAGGCCGTCACCACTTCGTGATTGTCCCGCTCAAGCATCGATGCCATCAACTGGCGGTTTATGTCATCGTCTTCGACTACCAGGACTCGCATTTCGCCCCTTCGTGACTGCGTCGGAGCCGGTCAGGCTGCTTCCGAACGCGTCATCGCGCCGGCGGCCGCCTCTTCGAAACGGCCCGCCTCGATTCTCAGTTTTTCGACGTAATGCGGCGCCAGGGCCACGTTGCCTGTCGCACAGGCGTCCTCCAGAGCGGCGGCGGCCTCGCGGAGAGAAGTTGCCGCGAGGTTGGCCGCGGTGCCCTTCAGCCTGTGCGCCAGCTCGCCCAGAGACCGGAAGTCCTCCCGGGCGAGCGGCCCAGCCATATTATCGATCTCATCGCGCAACCGCGCTCTGAAAGCCGTCACCAACCGCGCCGCGAGCCCCGCGTCACCTCCGCAACGAAAGAGAAGCTCATGGTATCCGAACACTCGCCCCTGATCGGCGAAGGCGCCCTTGTCAGCCATGACCTGTGCCGTTCCCTCCATCCCCCGCGGCGGCCGGCTCGTGCCGGTCCGGTCGCAGGCATCACGAGTCGGAATGCACCTAAAGCATCACTACGGCATCCGAAGACGCCGAAACCCAAGTAGGTTATTTGAATTCTTTGATCGGCATTCCAGCCGGGTTTGTTTAGTAATAATGGCGGCGCGGACTTATCCGCCTCGTGGGTGGGGGAGTGGATCGATCCTGGCCCGCGATCCGCCCAGCACGAAATCGCTCACAAGCTCAATGGAGGTCCTGTGCGGGCCGCGGGTGGAGCCGCGCCTTGCGCCGAGGGGGCGGCCGGCTGAGGAGGCCTTCTCCCGGACGTGACTGTCGGGAGGGGTAGTGACCAGACTCACCAAGTAGACTGCGGCGAGGCTGACCAAGAAGGCGGGAACGAGCTCGTAGAGCGCCGCCTTGAGCGGTGGAATATAGTGCCATGCTAGAACGGTGGCGGCGCCCGCTATTATGCCCGAGTAGGCCCCGGCCCGCGTCACGCGTCCCCAGTAAAGGGACAAGATCAAGAGCGGACCGAAGCTGGCGCCCAGTCCGCCCCAGGCGAACAGCACCAGCCAGAAAACAAGACCCCCGGAGTCGTTGGGGTCCTGGCCCAGGGCAACGAACAGCGCGACGACGCCGACGGCTATGGTCGCGATCCTGCTGAAGCGAACCAGGTTCCGCTCGGACACGTCCCTCTTGAAGAGCTTGTGGTAGAAGTCCTGGACAACGGAAGCGGTGGCCACCAACAACATCGAGTCCGCCGTCGACATCATGGCGGCCATGGCGGCCGCGATCATCGTGCCGGCCAACCAGGCCGGGAGGACCTGGATCGCCAGTAACGGCATGACCCGCTCGGGGTCGCCGGGGTCCTCGGACAGGAGGGCACGCGCGGTCAGGCCCACCAGCACCGCGCCGTAGAGAGAAAGCAGTGACCAGACGACCGTTATCAATGCCCCCTTCCTTACGTCCCTGGGCCTTCTTATCGCCATGAACCTGGTGAGCACGTGAGGCTGTCCCGGGTAGCCCAAACCTATTCCGAGGGCTCCTATTATCATGGCGAACAACGGAAACCCGGAGCTGCCGCCGGACATTGTTATGAAGTCCTCTCCCAGGGTCTCGGTCAGTATCGCTATCATCTCTTCGAACCCGCCGATGTTGATGATGGCCACCACGGGGAGCGCGACAAGCGCGCCCACCATGAGCATGCCTTGGATCAAGTCGGTCCACGCGACGGCGAAAAGTCCGCCCATCATCGTGTAGAAAAGTATGACCGCCGCGCCTATCAACACGCCCTGGAGATAGGAGATATCAAACGCCGTGGATAGAGCCTTTCCGGAGGCCACGAACTGCGCCGCCACGTAAGCGGTCATGAAAGTCGTGATGATCAGCGCCGAGATGATGCGGAGGCCGTGGCTGCGCTCGTCGGCGAAGCGCGCTTCGAGATAGTCCGGAATAGTAACCGAGCCGAAGACCTCCGTGATGCGCCGGAGCCGCCGGGCCACCATCGTCCAGTTGAAGAACGTGCCGCCGACCACTCCCAGGGAGACCCAGAAAGCGGAGAAGCCGGCCGCGAAGGCCTGGCCCGGCAAGCCTATGAGAAGCCAGCCGCTCTCGCTGCTGGCCTTGGCGCTGATGGCGGCCACCCAGGGCCCCAGCCTCCTCCCGGCCAGAACGAAATCGGCCAGCGTCCTGGTCAGGCGCCACGTTATGATCCCCACGAGTACGAGAATGACCAGGTATACGACGAAGGCGATCAGAAGTGAGCCCACCTACTCGCCCTCCTCCTTACCCGCCTTGAAATAGAAATAGATGATGGCCAGAAGAAAAGCGGCCGGAGGAACCAGCAGGACGGCCCAGGTGGCGTGAGGAACTCCTAAGAACAAGAGACGCTCCTTTCACTGCGACGGCGACACAGAATCTTAGTCAGCCCCGTCGCTCGTGTCAATGGACGCCTTCTTGGAGGTCGCTGTCCCGTACGCGATCGGTCGCGACGGGAGATGGTAAGCCTCCGGCAGCGCCCCTTCGGAGGGAGCGTTCAAAGATCCACCGGCGAAGCCGCCTGGCTCCCCGAGCCGATCAGGAGCGCAAGTGCGCACGCGGTGCGCCGGCATTTCGATCGACAGGCCGGCGCGGTCCCTGTACCATTAGCTCCCGCCGAAAGATTCATATAGAAGGATGAAGACCGCGCAAGATAGGGGGAGCCGTGGCGCGCCGCCGCCCGCCGATCAGGGCCATAATCACACGCCTGGAGAGGGAGTATCCCGGCTCCAGGATAGCCCTTCGCTACAGGAACCCCTTGGAGCTGCTCGTTGCCACTATTCTCGCCGCGCAGTGCACCGATGAGCGGGTGAATCAGGTGACCAAGACTCTATTCGCCAAGTACAAGGCTCCGGAGGACTACGCCGAGGCGCCCATCGGAGATTTGATGGAAATAGTGAGGCCCACCGGGTTCTTCAGGAACAAGTCGAAGAGTATCCAGGCGGCGGCTAGAAAGATAGTGGATGAGCACGGCGGAAAGGTCCCCGACAACATGGTCGACCTGACCGGGCTGCCGGGGGTCGCGCGCAAGACCGCAAACATCGTGCTGGGAGACGCCTTCGGCGTATCAGAGGGCATCGCCGTGGACACGCATATGCTGAGGCTGTCGAGCCGCCTGGGGCTGACCTCGGAGAAAGACCCCGTGAAGGTCGAGAAGGACCTGTGCGCTCTAGTGCCCAGGCGCAAGTGGATCCACTTCCCCCACCTAACAGCCGATCATGGGCGCGCGGTGTGCAAGGCCAGGAAGCCTCTGTGCGACGCCTGCGCGCTCGCCGATATCTGCCCCTCGCGCGCCGTCTTCCAGAAGGAGGCCAAAGCCGGGGCGAAGGCGGCCGGCCGGAAGATCAAATGACAAGCCGGCCGGCATCGAGAATCGTCTTGCCGTCGATCGTAAGGGTCGGATTCAGCAGAACCCCGTCGAGATGACTCTGGACGCGCACCTTCCCCCCCATGGAGGCATTGTCTCCTATGGCCACGTGCACCGTCCCGAGGACCTTTTCGTCCTCGAGGACCAGGCCGGTCACCTTGGCCTTGTAGTTTGTGCCCACGCCCAGCTCGGCTATGTTGAGGGCCGGCTTGCCGAAAGGCTTGGTGATCTTCTTCAGGGTCGATGCCTGCGGGCCTCCCGAGATCTTCGTCACGTAGCCCTTTGTGACCTCCAGAATCAGGGGCCGCGGCAACAGGCCTATTCCCGCCATCGAGCCGTCGATAACGAGCATGCCCTCCGTCTTGCCCTCGAGCGGCGCCAGGTACGCCTCGCCCGCCGGAAGATTGGTGTACTCGCCCTTCTTGTGTGTCAGTCCCGTGTCCTCGCTGGCCTTCCGGCCCGAGATGTCCATGGTCAGGTCCGTGCCGGTCGGCGTGATCACGTGGGCCGTCCTGGCCTTGGTGAGTATGCGGACCAGCTTTCGCGTAAGGACCGCGATTTTCTTGTAATCCGCGGAAAGCGTCCGGCTCATGCTGTCCTCGGTGATGCCGGGAAGTGTCGCTATTCTGGCCCCTTTCTTACACGCGTCCCGTCGGGCGGCCGTGTGGGTGAGCGACTTGCTGGTAGGCGCAAACACCACGTCGACTGATGCCATGAGCTTCGCCACGGGCGGAGGAGGTTCCTCTCCATTTGTCTTTCGCGGCGTTATCTCGATCATCATCGCTTCCTTCGCGACCTTCGCGGCTTCCTCCCACAGGGCCATCCCGACCCCCCGGCAAGGCTCATCGGTGATGACAAGCACCGTCTCGGACTTTTTCACTTTCATACATTGCTTGATCGCTACTGATGCCGCTCTTTGCATTATCGAACCTCCGTTTGATTCCGCTGGTCAAGAAGCCGCGCCCCGGTGCGCCGATTCCTTTCTCTTGGAGCGGTGAGGCGCGGTTGGTTTCTTTAGGTATATAGAATAGAATGCGCCGGCAGGCGTCATGTCAAGTGGAAACGGCGACTCCGGGCCCGGCGCGTCCGTTGGCGTGCCTCGCGCTGGCCCTTTCTTGACCGTGCGGGAGCCCTATTGATAGACTGGCGTGAGCTGATTTCAGAGGCATGCTCGCATGATAACCGGGGCGTTGCGAAGCGGGGAATAGGGATATCTTGAGGGTACGACGACTGCATAGCTGGGAAGTGACTCCCCGGGCCGCGCGCGAGATACAGGAGCGCCTGCGCTCGAAGGTCACCGACTCGTGGGACGGCCGTGGGATCGAGATAGTGGTGGGAACCGATGTTTCCTATCCCTCGAAGAACCGTGTGCTCGCCGCGGCGGTCGCGGTCTCCTATCCGCGGCTCAAGGTGATCGAGACCGTGGTCGAGAAGGGAAGATGCACGTTCCCGTACGTCCCAGGTCTGCTCTCCTTCAGAGAGATCCCGGTGTTGGCCGGGGCGCTCGAGGCCATGAAGACCGCCCCGGACGTCATACTTTGCGACGGGCAGGGCATGGCGCATCCCCGAGCAATGGGCTTGGCGTGCCACTTGGGGCTGGTGATGGACAGGCCGACGATAGGGTGCGCCAAGTCGCGGCTTTACGGCGAGTTCGATCCTCCCGCGCCGAAAAAGGGGAGCCGGTCGCCTCTTAGAGACAAGGCCGGGGAGACGGTGGGTGTCGCCCTGCGTACCAGGGACAATGTATCGCCGGTCTTTGTCTCCGTGGGGCACAAGATAGACCTCACAAAATCGATAAGGGTGGTCTTGACCTGCTCGCCCAAGTACAGGATTCCGGAGCCGTTGAGGATGGCGCACAAGCTCGCGGGCGGAGAGCCGGTGTGACCGACCCTCCGCCGGAGCGGACATTCAATGTGACCTTGACGCCGGGGCGATCGAGGGAGGATCCCGGGCGTCAGCGAGCTACGACCATCTTCTTCGTCTTCACCTCTCCGCCCGCCTTGAGCCTGTAGAAGTAGACTCCTGAGCCGAGCCCTTCCGCGCTCCATGGAACCGTGGTCACCCCGGCCTTGTGGACCTTCCCATCCACGAGGACATCCACCCGCCTTCCCTTGGCGTCGAAGATCTCGAGGAAGACAGGGCCGTCCTTGGGCAGATAGAAGGATATGCTGGTGCCGGGTGAGAAGGGGTTCGGGGCGTTCTGCCAGAGACGTACGGCGTCGGCCCGGGGATGTCGATCTCCCGGAAGCCCGACCGTGGGCTCATAGACTACGTTGAGGCTGTCGCTCTCGTCCGTCCCCGCGTTGAGGCTGGGGTCGTAAGCGATGACTTTCACCATGGCGCTGTCCGTGGGAGCGGCAGGAACGTACCATGGGTAGAGGCCGTCATTGATCTCTCCCGATGCTATGAGCGAGTACTGGCCGCCTCCGTCGGAGGAGTAGTATATGCTCACAGAGTCAACGCCGCCCGCGTCCGTGGCGGTCCAGGTTATATCGTACGTCGCCCCCGTCTCGAGAGAATCGCCCTTGTCGGGGGTCAGAACCGTGACCGCCGGAGGCACCGTGTCGGGCAGGCCCTCGATGGTGAACAAGGTGTCGCTGCTATCCTCTCCCTCGTTCAGGGCCATGTCGTAGGCCACGACCTTGACCAGAGCGCTGTCGCTGGGAGTGTCGGGTACCGTCCACGGGAAGACTCCGTCGTTGGGCTCTCCGGTGGCTATCGAGTGCGGGAAGGTGGCGCCTCCGTCCGTAGAGTAGAGAATGCTCACCGACTGGATGTCGGACGGTGAGGCAGCGACCACGTTGTCGAAGAAGGCCGTATGTGAAGACGACGCCGAGACTCCCGCCGCGCCCGAGAGAATCGGGTCGGGGTCGGTTACGTCTATCAGCTCCTGCCCGTCGACCGACACTTTGATGTCCGCGCCGCCGGCGAGTATGCTGACGTGATACCACACGCCCGTAGTGAACGACTGGCCGGGCGCGGTGGCCAATGTCTCCGTTGAGATCAGCGTGTGGCGGGTCAGGACCGCCCTCGCCGGAAGCAATCTGACCTTGTAATAGGTGTCCCAGTCCACGAACCGGAAGATGACCGCCCTGGTGTCGCCGGAGTCAATCCTCACGTCCGCCTCGAACATGTAATCCGACCATCCGTTTGTAGCGTCCAGGGTGCTTATCGCCGGACCGGGATCGGCCTGAACCTCGTAGACGCCGCCCGAGACCGTGTAGTTGCACGTGGGGTTATAGCACCAATGACTCCAGCCGACGTCGTCCCCGTCGGCGAAGTCGTCGGTAGCGGCGAAGGTGGGGTCGTAGGCGCTCCACTTGATATCGCAGCTCTCGGCGACCTTCAAGGTGTCGCCGCCGTCCGGGGCCACGACGGTCGCCACCGGCGCCTCGGTGTCCATGGCTATCTCAAAGACCCCGTCGCTTACGTCTTCGCCTTGATTGAGGCTGGGGTCGTATGCGATCACCTTGACCACGGCTGTGGCCGTGGGGGTCGAAGGCACTGTCCAGGCGTAGCCCCCGTCGTTGGGCTCCTCGGCCGCGACCAGCTCGAAGTCCGCGCCGCCGTTTGTGGAATAGTATACGCTCACCGAATCGACGCCTGAGTCGTCCGAGGCGCTCCATGTCACGTCATATACCAAGCCCGCGTACCAGGTCTCGCCGCCGTCGGGCGCGGTAACCTCGACCGCGGGGTCGGTCGTGTCGGGAGGAGGCGATATTGTGAAGAAGGCGTCGCTGGTGTCCCCCGCCGCATTGGCCCATGGGTCGTAAGCTATGACCTTGACGACGGCGCTGTCGCCGGGGGCGTTCGGAACCGTCCACGAGTACGTTGAATCGTTGGCCTCGCCGGACGCCACGGGGGAGTAACTTGCGCCGCCGTCCACGGAGTAGAGAATGTCCACGTAGTCGATACCGTGCGCGTCGGTGGCGGTCCACGTGATGTCATGCACGGTGCCCACCGTCCAATCCTCCCCGCCGTTCGGCGTCGCCACGGCCGTGACGGGCGGCGTCGAGTCATGCCCGCCTGCGTCCATAGGCCGGGACGACACCAGCGAGTACCACTGGTCGCCGGAGAGGTTGCCCTTGTGCGAGACGATCGCCATGTAGCTCCCGGCGGCCGGAGATCCGATATAGACTTGCTCGACGTTGTCCCTTGTATTGTCGCCGGTCGTCGCCGCGTTGGCGGGATTCGAGGGATCCAGAACATAAGGCAGGTGCGTAGTGGGCCCGCCCTCGTACACAACGCGCAGATCCAGGTCGTTCACCAGCATCAACGTGGTCGGGTTCAGGGTGTAGGAAGCCGGCGGCGATCCCTCGGGGTCCGTCCACGCCAGCGTCAGGCGGATGGGATCGATCCCGTCACTGTAGAAATAAAGGGTGTCCGAGTCGCCGCCTCCGGCGTCGGCCAGAAAATCCTCCTTGATTATGGTCGGCGTTTCCGCATCGGCCGATATCTCATCCGCGGCATGTAGTGTGTTCAACAGGCCCCATCCGTGCATGTAGTCCGGTCCGGTGTAGTCTCCGGCCTCGTCCGCCGTCTGTATCGTCAAGGCCTTCATGGTGGAGGACAGCGGGGTCGTGCCGCCGTGCGTGTCCTCGTAGTGGCGGACCAGCAAGTTCAGTGATCCGGCCAGATTGGGCGAGGACATGGACGTTCCGCTCAGGGTGGTGTACTCGGTGTCTCCGGTGTCGTGTGTGGAGTACAGGCCTTGTCCGTTCGCGACCAGGTCGGGCTTTATACGGCCGTCGTCGGTCGGCCCCCAACTGCTGAAACTCGTCACCGCCACGTCGGAGGGTTGCGTGTAACCGTCATAGATATCGTTCACCGCGCCTACCACTATTATGTTTTTCGCGGTTTCGGGCGAGCTCAGACAGTCGTAGTGATCCGCGCCTCCGTCTATCTCGTGGTGGTCGTTGTCCCAGACCCATCCTCCGTCCCAATGATAGTGATAGCCCGAGCCCCCGGGGCCGATGTCATTCCTGTGGTTGCCGGCCGAGCTGACTATGGTGTAGTAGGGCGCGTCGTAGGAGATTTCGTCCCAGTCCCTGGCGTGCGAGTCGTAGAACCCGAACTTCCAGTCCTCCGTCGTGCTCACGGACAGATCGCCGTACCAGTACCAGTCACCGTCGTAGTCCCAGCCGGCGACGTAGCCGTAGGAGTGGTTGGACACGTTCATCCCCGATGCCGCCGCCGAGGCCATCTCCGATTCGTCGTTGCTCCAGTCGTAAGCGGCGAGGTTCGCCTCGTAAGACATCCCCTTTGCCGATGAAACGACTCCGGCCGCGATCATCGTGCCGGCCACGTGAGTGGCGTGATAGTGCGTGCCGCCGGGACTGTCAATCTGGGTAACCCGGCCCCCGAACTCCTGGTGGGTGGTCAGGACTCCCCCTCCGTCCCATACTCCCAGCTCGCCCAGCGCCGTGCCCGCCCCCGTCAGGGAATGGCCGTAGCCTTGCCCGGGCCAGACCGGTCTCGTGCTGACGGTTCTGGCGGCGGTCAAGTTATGGACCTCGTAGTAGCGGGGTATTCCCCTCTCGGTTACGTACATCAGCTCCTTGTCCTCGGATCGATTGAGAGCGACCTGGGCCGGGTCGGTGCTCCGGAGCAGCTCTCTGTAGGCAGGCCCTCTGCCTTCGAGGAACTTGGCCTGCAGCCGGAGAGCCAGGGCATCGAGGGTTGACTTGTCCGTCTGCGGACGGGATCTCCCTGAGGGCTCCTGCGCAAGGGCCGGCGAGATCAGGGTCGAAAGGGCCAACAGCACTGGGGCGATCAGGCGACGAGAGAGAAGCATTCGCTGCTCCTTTCCACGGAACGGCGGGGCCTATGACGAGTCCCCGTAACCGGTGTGAACCTGCACGCTCCCATTGCCATAGAAAGACGCCGGCCACTTCGGTCGCTTGGGTAGAACTGCCGGGGGAGGACGGCCGAGCGGCTTGACGCCGGGAGCACTCGACAAGTACTCGATGCAAGAAAGGCTCCCGTGACTCCCGGAGAGCACTTACTATTATTGTAACACAGGCTCCTTCCGGTGCCAAGACTAACCGTCTGCGAAGCAACCAGTTGTGCTGTGCCTCTCCTAACGGCAACCTCGCGCGGCGGTTATCCCGCTCCGATAAGAGAGTTGGTTGTGTGAGGCGGCACGACCGAATGTTGCGAATCGCCGGGTGCCGTGCAATTCTAAAGGTGGAGTTTTGGGCAAGGGCGCGTAAGCGCGATCTTTGGAGGCGAAGATGTACTGCCACTTCTGCGGGGCAAAGATCCATACTGGTGACAGGGTGGACTTCAGGGCGGAGTGCGACTCGTGCGGAAGAGACGCCCATGTCTGCGTCAACTGTTCGCTCTATGACCCCGGTGCGCACAACATGTGCAGGGAGCCGCAGGCGGAATGGGTTTCGGACAGGGAGAAGGCCAACAGGTGCGAGTACTTCCGTCCCTCCGCGTCTCCCGGCAAGCGCTCAAAGCGGGCCGAGGACGCCAGGTCCAAGCTGGATTCGCTCTTCAAGAAGAGCGAGGGTGAAAGCTGAGAAGGCGACCGCGATCGCCGGGGAGGTCCCGCCGCCAGGCAGGGACCTCCGGTTCTTCTTCGGGGTCCTGGTCGCGCATTATGCCCCGGCCGGGTCTTGTCCGGCCGTGCCCGGTTTCCCTTGAGCTGGGCCCGGAACGGGCGTCAAGCGAGGGCGACCACGTCTATCTCGACAAGGGCTCCCGCCGGCAGGCCCTTGACCGCGATGGCGCTTCTTGCGGGTTTCGCGGCTGCGAAGTGCTCGGTGTAGACCTCGTTCATCGCCCCGAAGTCGCTCATGTCGGAGAGATAGACGCCCGCTCTAACGACCTTGGAGAGAGAGGATCCCGAGGCCTCGAGCACGACCTTCAAGTTCTCGATCGCGCGGGCGGTCTGCTCCTTGACCCCTCCTTCGACCATCTTTCCGGTGGACGGATCCAAGCCGACCTGTCCGGATAGAAAGACGAAGGGGCCGGCTACTACCGCCTGCTCATAAGGCCCGATGGGAAGAGGCGCGGATTCGGTTCTCACTGCTCGTCTCTCGCTCACTTTGCTTGCTCCTTTCCTATGTAGCACGTGCAGGCAGTTGCTCGGCCCGTGGCCGGGGACATGTTTCAGGCGGGCGGGTCACTTTGACTGCGGTTCTGTCAGGCCGTACTTCTTAATGCGATATAGTAGCACGTGACGGGGAATGTCAAGGAGCTTCGCCGCCTTGGACTTGTTCCATCCGCTCTTCTGGAGGGCCTCGAACACCATCTTCTTCTCCGCGTCGGGGAGCGACAATTGCCTGCTCGCTTCCGGCCCCCGTTCCCTGGGCTTGGGATCGAAAGCGCCGAAATCCCGGGGAAGATCTTCCATGGTGAGCCGGTCGGAGCTTCTCAGAAGCACCATGCGCTCGATCAAGTTCTGAAGCTCCCTGACGTTGCCGGGCCAGCGGTAGTCGATCAGCCGTTTCATGAGCTCGGAGTCGATCGAAACCTCGGCGCCCCCGGCCACTCGGCGCAGAAACTCCCGGGCGAGCAGTGCAACGTCTTCTTTTCTCTCCCTCAGGCTGGGAACCCTTATCGGGACCACGTTCAAACGGTAGTACAGATCCTCCCTGAAGGACCCGTCCCTGACGCGCTCCTCGAGACTCGTGTTGGTGGCGGCTATCAACCGCACGTCGCATTCGCCGGGCCTCTCGGCGCCGATCGGCTCGATAACGCGCTCCTGGAGGACGCGCAGCAGCTTGGCTTGAAGGTCGAAGGCGAGCTCGCTGACCTCGTCCAGAAGCAGCGTCCCTCCGTCCGCGAGCGCGAACTTCCCGCGCTTGTTCCTGACCGCGCCGGTGAAGGCGCCCTTCACGTGCCCGAAAAGCTCCGACTCCAGCAGATCCTTTGGTATCGCGGCGCAGTTGACTGCCACGAACTCCCTGTGCTGCCTCGGGCTCATGGAATGCATCGTGCGCGCGACCAGCTCCTTCCCGGTGCCGGACTCGCCTATCAGAAGGACCGTGGCGTCCGTCGCGGCGATCTTCTCGACGGTCTCCATCATCTCCGCGAAGCTCCTGCCGGCCCCCATCAATCGGTCTCTCTGTGAGGTGGCGTTCAACTCCTGACGGAGCCGCCGGTTCTCGCGCTCGAGCGTGTCGAACTTCAGGGCCTTGTCGATCGCGACGAAGAGCTCCTCGTCCTCGAAAGGCTTGGTTATGTAGTCGAACGCGCCGAGCTTCACCGCCTGAACGGCCTGCGAGATAGTCGCATAAGCCGTAATCAGGATGACTTTTATTCCGGGCCTGAGCGATATCGCCCTCTCGAGGAGCTCGATGCCGTCGATCTTGGGCATGCGAATGTCCGAGATCAGCAGGTCGATAGGGCTCTCTTCGAGGATACCGACGGCCCGGCGTCCGTCCGCCGCGGAAACGACGTCGAACCCTCGCTTGCTCAGCTTGAACTCCAGCACCCGCCTGAGGGAGGTGTCGTCGTCCGCGAGCAGTATTCGCATAGTGATCTACTCCTTGGGGGACAGTGGGAGCCGCACTGACGCCACCGCTCCGCCCCCGGTCTTGTTATCAAGAGATATCTCGCCTCCATGCCTCTCGACTATGGACTTGGCTATGGCAAGTCCAAGTCCCGTTCCGGACGGCTTGGAGCTGAAAAAAGGCTCGAATACCCTTTTCATATCGCCCTCGGGGATCCCGGGGCCGCTATCCTCCACCTCTGCCAGCGCGCGGCCGTCTCGGGCGTCCGCGGACAGAAGGATGCGCACCGCGGACCCGCGGTCCGAGGCCTCCAGGGCGTTGAGCAGTAGATTGAGCAGGACCTGATGCATCTTTTCACCGTCCCCTTCTATGTACACCTCGTCCTGCGTGTCCTCTAGGACCTCGACCCCGCGCCTGCTTGCCTGCGCCCTGACCTGCTTCACCGCGCTGCGGACGGCCTCGGAAAGGTCGAAGCGCCGCGAGTCGGTCTCGGACGGCCGGGCGAACTCGAGAAAATCGGTAACCGACCTGTCGATCCGTTTTATCTCCTTGACCACTATCTGCCTGAACTCTTGTTTTTCCGAAGCGGAGGTGGACTCGTCGCCGAGGATCTCCATCGCCCCTTTGATAGACGCAAGTGGGTTCTTTATCTCGTGAGCCATGCCGGCCGCGATTCTGCCGACAAGGGAGAACCTCTGAGAGCGCTCCAGCTGGACCCTTGCGTCATGGGCCCTCTTGCGCGCTTTCAACTCCTTGTCGATCAGGGCGCCGGCCAGCACGGCGATCGCGAAATAGAAGACTATCTCCGCCAGCTCGTCGGCGAGGCGATTCGGCTCGAGCCCCGCTCTCGTCAGGTAAGGTATCAACAGGAGCGATATGACGGCCGCGGCAAGCACCCCTCCGCGGATGCCGAACCACGCGGCGGAGATAACGATGGGTATGTAGCAGAACCGCCCGTGTATGGCGTGCAGCCAGTGAACTTGCCCGAAGAACGGCTCGACCAGCCAACCGTAGTGCACCCCGAGCGTAACGGCCACCACCCCGGAGAGGATGGCTATCTTTGAAGCGTTCGCCCTAGGTTTCCACACCTTGATGATTCCCCCTGATCTCACAACTGGCAATGGTCGTGCCTAATTCCCCCGTGACCGAACCATGCTTGTAACGAATTCTTTCATAGTGCGTTACACAGCCCGATCCCGGGCTGCCAGAGGGATTCTGAACGGGTGTTCAGAGAATAGTATACACAACCGTAGCATATTGTGCGTAAATGGACAATATTCTACTGAAAAAAGGGTGAAAAAAGGGTCGATCACGGGGCGATCGATTCGTAACTCTCGTATTGTCAGGTGCTTAGATCGCTTGGCATGGAGCTTGATCCTACAATTTAGCGATTGGCCAGGAACGGACAAGGGAGGGGCGCCATGAAGCACATTCTCTCCATAGCGGCGATCGTCTTCGGAGCGGCCGGAGCCACCGGGGAGCCGGGGGCCGCGGTGCCTGCGTGGAATCCGATAACGGCGGATTCTCTCGGCGCGGCCTTCGAAGAGCCGGGCGCGGCGGCGGTCGAGATAGACTCGACCTTCACGCTCGATGACTACCTGAGGCTGGCGGCGCAACGGAGTCCGGCCTTGAGGGCCGCCTTCTTCGAATGGCGGGCCGCGGTCGAGAGGTCGGGCTACGCCGGTTCTCTTCCCGAGCCTGTCCTGACCTACACGCGCTTCTTGGAGAACGTGGAGACGCGGGTGGGGCCGCAGAATCAGCGCCTCAGTCTGAGGCAGTCCTATCCATGGTTCGGGACTCTCGGCGCCAGGGAGGATGTGGCACTCGAAGAGGCGAACTCCGCCTATGGCAGGTTTGAGGCCGAGCGGCTCAGGACCTTCTATCGGGTCAAGTCTGCGTTCTACCAGTACTACTTCCTGGGCAGGCGGATAGCCCTGGCCGAGGAGAACATGGAGCTTTTGAGGTTCTGGGAGTCGGTGGTGCGCACGAAGTACAAGACGGCCCTGAGACAACATCCGGACGTAATCCGAGCGCAGGTGGAGTTGGGCAAGCTCGAGGATCTGGTGCTGTCGCTGAAGGACGAGGTGGACGCCGCGGCTGCGAGGCTTGGAGCCGTACTCAATCTGCCTCGCTCCACGTCCTTGCCTGTGCCGGGGGCGGTGCAGGTGAAGGAGCGGGAGCTGGATGGTCGAGGCGTGGTGAAAGCGGCCGTGGAGCATAATCCCGACCTGAGGGCCCTGCGGCACCTCGCGGACAAGGAAGAGGCGGCGGTCCGACTGGCGAAGAAATCGTACTATCCGGATCTCTTCTTCGGTGTGGACTATATCGAGACAGGCGAGGCGATCAATCCCGCGACTTCGGAGAGCGGCAAGGATGCCTGGATGGTCGGCGTGGGCGTTGAGCTCCCCGTCTGGTTCGGCAAGTACAAGGCGATGACCAGGGAGGCGAAGGCTCGGCGCGCGCGTGCCAGATACATGATACAGGAGTCGCAGAATGAGCTTGCGGCGCTCGCGGAGAAGGTGAAGTTCGAGCACGACGACGCGTTGCGCAAAGTGAGGCTGTACCGGGACGGCCTGGTGCCGAAGGCAAAGCAATCGCTCAACGCCAGCTACACGGCCTATCAGGCCGGAGAGCTGAGCTTCCTGGACGTGCTCGACGCGCAGCGCCGGCTCCTGGACTTTCAGCTGGAGTTCGAGCGCTCCGTTTCCAGGCTTGGGACGAAACAGGCCGAGATCGAGATGATAACCGCTAGGCCCGTAGACGAGCTGGCCATCTAGTGGTCGGCCGAGAGAGGGGAGTACGTCATGTCTGTCTTTAGAATCACCCTGACGGCTCTTGCGTTGGCCGCGCTCCCGGCGGGAGCGGCCCAGGAGGGAGATCGCGTGGAATTGAAGATGCAGACCCGCTGCCCTGTAATGGGAGGCGTGATCGATTCGACGGCGTTCACCGACATCCAAGGACAAAGGGTCTACCACTGCTGCGCGGGATGCTCGAAGATGCTCGAGGCGGATCCCGACAAGTACTTCAAGAAGGCCGCCGCGGACAGCGTGCTCTTCGAGAACATCCAGGTGGCCTGCCCGGTGTCGGGCGAGCCGCTGGAGGAGAAGTCGGTGTACGCGGACTACGAAGGCCGGCGCGTCTTCTTCTGTTGCGAGAACTGCGTGGGGTCCTTTGCGGAGGATCCGCATAAATACCTGAAGAGGTTGGATGAGATGCCGGAGGATCCGGCCAAGGCCGAGGCTATGGGCGGTTGCCCGCACCATGAGCCCGAGCGCTCCCACTAAAGAGCGCTATTTGCAGCCGGGGGAGAGAAGCCATGACCGAGCAGACTTCGAGGGACACAAGAGGGCGGGGATTTTTCCCGCGAGGAAGGCGCGCGTTGATAGGCGTGGTTATCGTCGCCGTCGTGGCTTTCTTCCTGGGCGGCCTGTTGCTGGGCGAAGGCCCGTCTCCGGAAAAGACCGAGCCCGGTCGTGATTCGGCGGAGGCCGGAGCGCCCGAGCAGCAGCTCTGGACCTGCTCCATGCACCCGCAGATCCAGCTTCCGGAGCCCGGCAAATGCCCCATTTGTTTCATGGACTTGATTCCGGTCGAGAGCGGAGACGGCGAGGGTCTCGATCCCAGGCAGATTCGGATGTCGGAAACGGCGAAGAGGCTGGCGCGGATAGAGACGTCCGTGGCGCGCAGGGGCTTCGCCGAGCACGAGGTGAGGATGGTCGGCAAGATCTCCTATGACGAGACGAGCTTGGCGTACATAACGGCCTGGGCGCCCGGGAGGCTCGATCGTCTGTACGCGGACTACACCGGCATAACGGTCAAGAAAGGGGAGCACATGGTGTACATGTACTCGCCCGAGTTGCTCGCCGCCCAGGAAGAGCTCCTTCAGGCCAAGGCCGCGGTCTCCGCGCTCGGCGGAACCCGTAGCGAGGTTCTCAAGTCCACGGCCGACGCGACCCTCGACGCCGCAAGGGAGAAGCTCAGGCTCTACGGGCTGACCGCGCGCCAGATCGAGGAGATCGAGGCCTCGGGCGAGCCTTCGGACCACCTGACGATCTACGCCCCGATGGGGGGAGTCGTGGTCGAGAAAGACGCGCTCGAGGGCATGTACGTTGAGACCGGAACTCGCATCTACACGATAGCCGATCTGTCGAAGCTGTGGGCGCAGTTCGAGGCGTACGAGTCGGACCTGCCCTGGCTGCGTTACGGGCAGCGCGTGCGGTTCACCTCGCCCTCGTTCCCTGGCGAGTCGTTCGAGGCGGCGATCAGCTTCATCGACCCGGTCGTCGACCCCAAGACCCGGACGGTGGACGTGCGCGCGATCGTCGAGAACGTGGGCCTCAAGTTGAAACCCGGCATGTTCGTGAGAGGAACGCTCGACTCGAGACTCAACGCCGAGGGCGAGGTCATAAGCGAGAACCTCGCCGGCAAGTGGATAAGCCCCATGCATCCGGAGGTGCTCAAGGAGGGCCCCGGACTCTGCGACGTCTGCGGCATGCCCCTGGTGCCGGTCGAAAGCCTCGGCTACGCGGACCCTTCGGAATCCCGGGCCACCGCGCCTCTCTTGATACCGGACTCCGCTCCCTTGATTACCGGGAAAAGGGCGGTGGTCTACGTCGAGCTGCCCAGCGACGACGGCCCTCTCTTCGAAGGACGTGAGGTGGAGCTCGGGCCGAAGGCGGGAGAGTTCTACGTGGTCAAGTCCGGTCTCGGGGAGGGCGACCGCGTGGTCACGAACGGCGCGTTCAAGATCGACAGCGAGCTCCAGATCAGGGCCAAGCCCAGCATGATGTCGCCCGGCGGAGGCGCGCCCGCCACGGGGCACCGGCACCAGGCGGCCGCGACAGGGGCCGAGGTGGGTAAGGCGGGGCAGGGCAAAGAGGCGACCGAGCGGACGCGCGAGAACGCCGAGGTGCTGGAAGATCTCTCGACCGTGTACCACGCCTACTTCGAGGTGCAGATGGCCCTGGCGAAGGACGATCTCCAAGCGGCCGGCGCCGCCGCCGCGCGGCTGAGGAAGAGCCTGTCGGAGGTGGATATGGGGGCGTTCAGCGCCGCCGGGCACCTTAGATGGATGGAGATCATGGGCGCATTGGAGTCGGCCGCCGGGAGGATCCTCGAGTCCGGCAAAATCGCCGGCGCCAGGGGTTCCTTCCTGGATCTTTCAAACGCGGTGACAGAGCTTCACGAGACATTCGGGCACGCGGGCGATGCGACCTACTACCAGGTTCACTGTCCCATGGCGCGCGACAACGCGGGAGCCGATTGGCTTCAGACCGAGGCGGATGTGTGGAATCCCTACTACGGAGAGTCCATGCTTCGCTGCGGCGAGATTGTGCGTAAGCTTCCGCCCCTGGATCGCGAAACGGAGTAAGAGATGGCAGGCTACAGGCGATCGCCGGACATGAGCGGACGCGGCCTTTTGGACCGGGTGATATGGTACTGCCTCGACAACAGGCTGGTCGTAACCCTGGTAACCCTGACTCTGATCGCATGGGGGATCATGGTGGCCCCGTTCGACTGGGACCTCGGGGGCCTGCCGCGCGACCCCGTCCCGGTTGACGCCATCCCCGACATAGGCGAGAACCAGCAGATCGTCTTCACCGAGTGGATGGGACGGTCGCCTCAGGACGTCGAGGACCAGATAACTTATCCACTGACGGTGTCTCTTCTGGGCATCCCGGGCGTCAAGACGGTGAGGAGCTACTCCTTCTTCGGGTTCTCGACCATCTACGTGATCTTCAAGGACGGAGTCGAGTTCTACTGGTCGCGGTCCCGCGTTTTGGAAAAGCTCAACTCCCTGCCCCCGGGCACCCTGCCCGAGGGCGTGCGGGCGGCGCTCGGCCCCGACGCCACGGCGCTGGGACAGATCTTCTGGTACACGCTGGAGGGCCGCGACGGGGAGGGCAACGCCACCGGCGGGTGGGATCTTCACGAGCTCCGTTCCATTCAAGATTGGACCGTACGTTACGCTCTGCTCTCGGCTGACGGCGTGGCCGAGGTCGCTTCGGTGGGCGGTTTCGTCCAGGAGTACCAGATCGACGTCAACCCCGATGCCATGCGAGCCAACGGGGTCTCGCTCAAGCAGGTCTTCAACGCGGTTCGCATGTCCAACGTGGACGTCGGCGCTCGGACGATCGAGATAAACAAGGCGGAGTACGTAATCCGGGGCCTCGGGTTCATAAGAGAAGTGTCCGACATCGAGAACACCGTCGTGAAGCAATCCGGCAACGTTCCCATCCGCGTCGCGGACGTGGGAACGGTCGCGCTGGGACCGGCCCTGCGCAGGGGCGCGCTCGACAAGGGGGGCGCGGAGGTGGTCGGCGGAGTCGTTGTCGTGCGCTACGGCGAGAATCCGCTCGAGACCATCAACAACGTGAAGGAGAAGATAGCGGAGATATCGCCGGGCCTGCCCAAGAAGACCCTGTCCGACGGCCGGGTATCTCAGGTCGCCATAGTGCCTTTCTACGACCGCACGGGCCTTATCTACGAAACGCTGGGCACGCTCAACACGGCGCTGATAGACGAGATCCTCGTGACCATAATCGTTGTAATAGTAATGCTCATGCACCTGCGAAGCTCGTTGTTGATATCCGGGCTTCTGCCGCTGACCGTTCTCATGGTCTTCATCTCGATGAAGCTCTTCGGAGTGGACGCCAACGTCGTCGCGCTCTCCGGAATCGCCATAGCGATCGGCACCATAGTGGACATGGGCATCGTCATCTGCGAGAACATCGTGAAGCATCTGGCGGCCGCGCCGCCGGGCGCGGACAGGCGCGGCGTCATATTCAGGGCGGCCTCGGAAGTCGGGGGAGCGGTGACCACGGCGATAGCGACGACGGTGGTGTCGTTTCTGCCGGTCTTCACGATGGAGGCGGCCGAGGGGAAGCTGTTCAAGCCGCTGGCCTATACGAAGACTTTCGCGTTGATAGCGTCCGTGATCGTCGCCCTGACCATCGTGCCCGCGTTCGCCCGCATGATGTTCAGAGGGCGGGGAAGTCCTGGGCGAAGCAGGTATCTGCTGTCGGCTGGTCTGTTGGCCGCTTCAGCGGCGGCGTTCGTGTGGTCGCTGTGGCTGACCGCGGTGTTATTGGCTCTCATAGCTGTCCATCCGCACGTGCGTTCGCGGTTGCCCTCGGGGATCCAGGCGGCCCTGCCCAAGGCTTTCAATTACGCGATAGTCTTGATCGTGGCGTCGGTGCTCTCCGCTCACTGGAGCCCGCTCGGCGTCGAGGCCGGAGGCCTCGGCAACTTCGTTTTCGTCGCGCTGCTTCTGGGCGGGATCTTGTTCTTGTTTTATCTCATAATGCGCGCCTACGAGCCCATGCTGCGATGGTGCCTCGCGAACAAGGCGAAGTTCCTGCTGATCCCTCTCGCTCTGGTTCTTGCGGGAACTATGGTCTGGCGGGGGTTCGACGGCGTCTTCGGGTTCCTGCCCGACCGGGCCAAGACGAATGCCGTCTACTCGACGCTGACGCACGCCTTCCCGGGCCTGGGGGAGGAGTTCATGCCCGATCTCGACGAGGGCTCCTTCCTCTACATGCCGACCACCATGCCTCACGCGTCGATCGGCGAGGCGCTGGACATTCTACAGCTCCAGGACAAGGCCTTCAGCGGCATTCCGGAGGTAGAGTCCGTGGTGGGCAAGCTGGGCCGCGCCGACTCGCCGCTCGACCCCGCGCCCATATCGATGATCGAGACCGTTATAAACTACAAGCCGGAGTACGTCACCGACGAGAGCGGAGCCCGGCTCAGGTTCCGCTACGACGAGCAAGGGGATCGGTTCGTTCGCGATGAGAACGGGGACCTGATACGGGACGACGGCGGTCGCCCCCATCGCAACTGGCGCGACCACATACGCTCGCCGGACGATATCTGGAAGGAGATAACCGCGGCCGGGAAGATAATAGGCACAACCTCCGCTCCGAAGCTTCAGCCGATAGCCGCGCGCATAGTGATGCTGCAGTCCGGAATGCGCGCCCCCATGGGCGTGAAAGTCCGGGGTCCCAGCCTGGAGACCATAGAGAAGGTCGGCCTGGAGATAGAGCGAGCCCTCAAGGAAGTGCCCTCGATAGAGCCGAGCGCGGTGGTCGCCGACAGGATTGTGGGCAAGCCCTATCTGGAGATCGACATAGACCGCGAGGCCATCGCCCGTTACGGACTGCACATCAGGGACGTGCAGGACGTCATAGAGGTGGCCGTGGGTGGAAGGCGTCTGACTACGACCGTGGAAGGGCGCGAAAGGTATCCCGTACGAGTCCGCTACCAGAGAGAGCTGCGCAACACCATGGAGGGGCTGGAGAAGGTCCTTGTCGCCTCCCCGGACGAGACCCAGATTCCGCTCGGGGAGATCTCCCGGATAGAGTTCGTCCGCGGCCCCATGGTCGTCAAGTCCGAGGACACGTTTTTGACCGGGTACGTGATATTCGACAAGAAACCGGGCTACGCCGAGGTCGAGGTGGTAGAGCACGCTCAGGCTTACCTGGGCCATAAGGTGGCCTCCGGCGAGTTGGACCTCCCGGCCGGTGTGAGCTACTCGTTCGCCGGAAGCTATGAGAACCAGGTGCGGTCCGAGAAGAGGCTCATGATCGTGCTGCCTCTGGCGCTCGTGATCATCTTCCTGATCTTGTATTTCCAGTTCAAGCAGGTGCCTACGACCCTCCTTGTCTTCTCCGGGATCTTCGTTGCCTGGGCCGGCGGCTTCTTGATGTTGTGGCTGTACGGGCAGAGCTGGTTTCTGGACTTCTCGGTGTTCGGCGTCGAGATGCGCGAGCTGTTCCAGATCAGGGCGTTCAACCTGTCCGTTGCAGTCTGGGTGGGTTTCCTGGCTCTCTTCGGCATCGCCGGCGACAACGGCGTGATCATATCGACCTATCTCAACCAGGTCTTCGCTTCCGACAATCCCCGGGACGCGCGCGCCGTTCGAGAGGCAACGGTAAAAGCCTCGATGCGCAGGATACGACCTGCGCTGATGACGTCGGCGACGACCATCCTGGCGCTGATCCCTGTCCTGACCTCCACCGGACGCGGCTCGGACATCATGGTTCCCATGGCCATACCCTCTTTCGGCGGAATGGCGGTCGTGCTGGTGACCGTGTTCCTGGTACCTGTGCTGTACTGCGCGCTGGCCGAAAGGCGCGTGGGCGGGGGCGGCCGTGACGGGAGCCCCGGCGCAGAAGCGGCTCAGCGCCGCGCGGCGCCTCGTTGACACATCACCACGGCGGTGCTAATCTTATTTTTGGCCCGCGGCTAGGCCTGTCGAGAGCCGCAACGTACCTTCACGCACGTCACACGTCTCCGGGTGACATCCGCCTCATACCCGCGCCGGCCCGGCTGCCGGCCGCCTCGCGACGCGGCCGCACCTCCGAGGCTCATGGAAAGGGGGAGACCCTTGGATCACAGCGTCCTATATACCGCCGAATCGGTCACCGAAGGCCATCCCGACAAGATCTGCGATCAAATCTCCGACGCGGTTCTGGATGCCCTTCTAGAGCGAGACAAGTACGCTAGAGTGGCCTGCGAGGCCCTGGTGACGACGGGGCTGGTCGTCGTCGCCGGCGAGATAACCACAAAGACTTACGTTGAGATAACCGGTGTCGTCAGGGCGACCCTGAAGGAGATAGGCTACACGGACCCTGTTCTGCGCTTCGACCACCAGAGCTGCGCGGTCGTGGTGATGATCGAGGAGCAGTCAAGGGAGATCGCCATAGCGGTGGACAGAAAGGGCGCGGGCGACCAGGGCATAATGGTGGGTTACGCCACGAACGAGGGCAAGGACCTCGACATCGACTGTCACTACATGCCTGTTCCCATCTTCCTGGCTCATTCACTTGCCTCGGGGATCGCCGGCGCAAGAAAGAGCGGAACTATTCCCTACCTGTACCCCGACGGCAAGACCCAGATAACCATAGCCTACAAGGGCGCCGTGCCGGACAGGATCGCGGACGTCGTGCTCTCCTCGCATCACGGCGAGGGCGTGGACTTGGCCACCATAACGCGCGACCTGAAGGAGAAAGTGGGGGTGCCCGTGCTCGAGCCCACCGGACTGCTGGACGAGGACACCCGGTTCCATGTAAACCCCTCGGGCTCCTTCGCCACGGGCGGACCCACGGCGGACGTCGGGCTCACCGGGCGCAAGATAGTGGTGGATTGTTACGGGATGGCCGCCCGGCACGGGGGCTCCGCGTTCTCGGGCAAGGACTACACGAAGACCGATCGCTCAGGCGCATACGCGGCGAGATACGTCGCCAAGAACCTGGTCGCCGCCGGGGCCGCGGACAAGTGCGAGGTCCAACTGGGCTATATCATAGGCGAGGCCGATCCTGTCTCCGTGCGGGTCGACGCCTTGGGTACGGGTAAAGTCGATGAAGGGGCGATCGAGGAAGCGGTCAGAGAGCTTTTCGATCTTACTCCGGCCGGAATCATAGAGACCCTGGATCTCCGAAGGCCCATTTACAGAGCCACGGCGTGTTACGGCCATTTCGGCAGGGAGGGGGACGGCTTTCCCTGGGAGAAGACGGACAGGATCGATGACATCAAGGCGAAGCTGGGCTGTTGAGATGAGGACACCGCCCGGGAACCGGAAACCCGCCGAACCGAGAGGAGCCTGACATGGCGGAAAAGAAGTTGGGTTTTGCCACCATCGCCATCCACGGGAAGAAGAAGCTGGGCAAGCACGAGACAGGGCCGCCCATAAGGGCCCTCTCCACGCCGATTTTCATGAGCTCGACGTTCGCGTTCAAGAACGCCGACGAGGGCGCGGCGATATTCGCGGGCGAGGTGGACGGCTATGTCTACACCAGGATCGGAAACCCCACCGTGGCGGCGTTCGAGAACGAGGTCGCGTACCTGGAAAACGCCGAGGCCGGTCTCGCCTTCGCATCCGGCATGGCCGCGTCCGCGACCACGGTGCTTGCTCTCGCCCGAAGCGGGGAGAACATAGTGGCGTCGGACACGCTCTACGGGGGCACCCACAGCCTATTCGCCGAGAATATGCCCCGAGTTGGAATAGAGGTGCGAGAGGTGGACGCCTGCGACTTGAGCAACATCGAGCGGGCCATGGACGAGCGTACGAAGGCGATCTTCATAGAGACGCCGGCCAACCCCACGATGGCGGTCATAGACGTCGTGGCCTGCGCCGAGCTGGCGAAGTCCCGCGGGGTCCATCTTATTGTCGACAATACATTTCCGACTCCGTACTACCAAAGCCCGCTGGAACTGGGCGCCACGATCGTTATACATAGTGCGACGAAGTACATCGGGGGCCACGGGGACACCGTGGCCGGAGTGGTCGTGGGTTCGGAGGAGTTCATCAAGGGCCATCTGAGAGAGGCGGCCAAGGACTGGGGCGGATGCATAAGCCCGTTCAATGCCTGGCTCCTTTTGAGGGGGCTCAAGACGCTGCCCGTGAGGATGGACAAGCACTCGGAGAACGCGATGGAGGTGGCGCAGTTCCTGAGCTATCATCCGAAGATAGAGAAGGTCATGTATCCCGGCCTGCGGACCCATCCTCAGCACGAGCTGGCGAAGCGCCAGATGCGAGGCTTCGGCGGAATGATCTCCTTCCACGTGAAGGGGGGCAGGGAGGCCGGCAAGATCCTGATGGACAACGTCGAGATCTGCACTCTCGCGGTGAGCCTGGGGGACGTCGATACGCTGATCCAGCACCCTGCCAGCATGACCCATTCGACCTACTCGGCCGAGGAGCTCATGAAGGCCGGCATAGCCGAGAGCCTGGTACGGATCTCAGTGGGCCTGGAAGACGTGGATGACATAGTCGGCGACCTCAAACAGGCGCTGCAGAAGATCGAGTAAGGAGAGAGCATGAGAGTCAGCGTTACGGCGTTCTGTTTGTCCTTGGCCGCTTTGGTTTCCGGGTGCGGCAATGGCTCGAACGGCGGCGCCTCTGTGGTGGATACGGCTCCCGTCGAGCGCCGCGACATAATCGTCTCAGCCGAGGCCACCGGCGTGGTTGAGCCGATCCAGGTCGTTGAGATAAAGTCCAAGGCTTCGGGCGAGATAATCGATATGGCCGTGGAGACCGGCCAGGTGGTGGAGCGCGGCGATCTCCTCGTGCAGGTGGACACAAGGGACCTCAAGAACACCGTCGAGCAGGCGAAGGCGGACCTGGAGGTCGCGCAGGCGTCTCTGACCGTAGCCGAAGCTCGGAAGGGAAGATCGGACAGGTTGCTGGTCTCCGGGTTGTTGTCCGAGCAGGAGCACGAGCAGACCCTGCTCGATTACTCGACGGCCAAGGCACAGCTCGTGAAGGCAAGGACCGTCCTGGAGCTGGCCGGGGAGCGCTTGGCCGATGCGACGGTCCGTGCGCCGAGCGCTGGAACGATATTAAGCAAGAACGTGGAGGAAGGGAACATCATCTCCTCCGCCACCTCTCAAGTGACAGGCGGCACCGTGCTTCTCACCATGGCGGACCTGACCGAGGTGCAGGTGCGCACGCTGGTCGATGAAACTGATATCGGAAGGATAGAGCCGGGGCTGCGTGCTTCGATAACCGTAGAGGCGCATCGGGACCGCGAGTTCACCGGGACCGTTCTGAAGATCGAGCCGCTCGCGGTTGTGGAGCAAACTGTGACCATGTTCCCGGTGCTTACGCAGATCTCGAACGAGGAAGGTTTGCTCAAGCCCGGGATGAACGCCGACGTCGAGATTCACATCGACCAGAAGCTCGATGTGGTGACGGTCCCCGTGGACGCGGTGCGCAGCCCCCGGGAGATGGCCATCCTGGCGCCCCTGGTCGGCCTTACCTCGGCTGATGTGACATCCAAGGTGGAGTCGATGGGCGGCGGGCCCGCTGGAGGGCGGCCGGGCGGCCGGGCGGGGGGACGCCCCGAGGGCGCGCCTGACGCGGAGGGGGCTCCTGCCGCGAAGAAGGCAGCGGATGAGACCGCCGGTCGAGGCGGCATGCGGCCCGCCCCGGCGGGCGCCGGCGAAGGCGTTAAACGCGCGGACAGCTCCTCGGAGTCGAGGAAGGAGGCCGGGGCGGGCGCCCGTCCTTCGGGCCAGGCGATGCGCGAGGGGACCGCCGGGAGGCCGGGAGCTCACGGCGGGCCCGGCGCCGGGGAGCGGGGCGCGGGACGGATGTCAGTGGGCGTAGCGTTCGTCAGAGTGGGCGGATCGTTCGAGCCCCGTGTGGTCAGTACGGGGGTCAGCGATTGGGATTACACCGAGGTGCTCAACGGGCTCAAAGAGGGCGAGACGATAGCGCTTCTTCCGTCGGCCCAGCTATATATGGAAAACCAGCGAATGATGGAACGGTTCAGGTCCAGAAGCTCGGTCGTAGGATCTTAGCGAGGTTTTCTTAGGTAGTGGCGATTCTCGAGACCATACAAGTGGCAGTCGACTCGATTCGCGCCAACAAGATGCGCTCGGCGCTGACCCTGCTCGGCATCGTGATAGGCGTGTCCGCGGTGATAACCATGATCTCCCTCGGGCGCGGGGCCGAGAAGCGCATCCAGGAGAGAATAGAATCACTCGGGGTGAACGTGCTGACCGTGATGCGGGGCAGGGGGTTCCACCGCGGGCTTGCAACCGGCATCAAGGAGCTTACTCCGGAGGACGCGGAGGCGATACTCGCGAAGGCCGACGCCGTCGAGAGCGTGGCGCCGGCGCTTTCGGGAGATCTCAAGATCGAATACACAAACGTCAATCACGACACCGATGTAACGGGCACCTGGCCGGCGTTCCCCGACATCAACAACTACCAGCTCGCTCTCGGCCGCTTCTTCGACCAGCGAGATGAGGAGGGAAGAAGGAGGGTCGCCGTTCTGGGCGCCGACATTCCCGAGAACCTGGGCGCGACCGCCGGGGAGCTAATCGGGGGCAGGATCAAGATAAGGGGCATATCCTTCGAGGTCATTGGCGTACTGGAGGCGAAGGGCCAATCGGGCGGCTGGAGAAATCCCGACGACGAGATATTCATACCTTTGAGCACGGCGCGGTTCCGGGTATTCGGCACCGAGAACTTGCGGTACATCTCGTGCAAGGTGAGAGACCAGAGACTGATGAACGCCGCCGAGGCCCAGATCGAAAGGGTGCTGCGCAGACAGCACAGGATCCCTCCGGGCGGCTTCAACGATTTCAGAATCGGCAACTGGGCGTCTCTGCTCGGCACGTATGAGGAGAGCGCGAGGACGTTCAAGATGCTGCTGGGCGGCATAGCCACGGTGAGCCTCATCGTGGGAGGCATAGGCATAATGAACATTATGCTGGTATCGGTGACCGAGAGAACCAGGGAGATCGGAATAAGGAAGGCGCTGGGGGCGACGCGGTTCAATATCCTGTTCCAGTTCCTGGTCGAGTCCCTGGTTGTCTGCTCGACGGGTGGAGTGTTCGGCGTGTTGATCGGTATAGGGGCGGCGCTCGCGCTGGCTCATTTCGCCGGATGGGACACGGTCGTAGGAGTGGGCTCCATAGTGCTGGCCTTCGGGTTCAGCGCCGCTGTCGGCATCTTCTTCGGCATATACCCCGCAAGACGCGCCGCCATGCTGGACCCAATCGAAGCGTTGAGATACGAGTAGTGCGCACGCGGGCGCGGCCCCGGCGCCCGCTCGTCCCGGCGAGTCTAGTCCAGGGCTCTCGAAGTCTCTTCCTCCGATTCAGTGTTCTGAGCTCTCGCTTCCTCTGCTATCCGGGCGCCCGGGTGGGCGTACGAGGGCGAGTCTATCTCGGACACGCGGCGGATGTACTCGCCGTCGCTTATCCCGTTCCCCCAGTTGTCCGTCAGACGCGCCGCCGAGTACGACATGATGAACAACAGCGTGACGGAGGCGCCGAAGGCGGCGACTCCCATGCGCTTGTGAAAAAACTTCACGGAGAGCGACTTCGGGGCCGGACATGACGCCAGGCAATCGAGACAGCCGGTGCACTCCGCGCTTCCGACCTTCCCGCCTTGCGAGACGGGCAGCCGCGCCATGCAGACCCGGTCGCATCGCTTGCAGTCGATGCACGCCTCCTCGTTGCGCTCGACTCTCGCCGGAGACAACCAGCCGGCCAGCCCCAGAAGGGCCCCGTAGGGGCACAGGTAGCGGCACCACGCGCCGTTTACGAGAACGGACGCCGCGGCCAGTGTGCCCAAGACCATTAAGGTCACGACTGTCATGCGTTCGAAGAACATGTACATCTTGATGTCCGCCACCCTGTTGTAGGGCGATCCGATAAAGGCGCTCAGTTCCGAGACCGACATCCCGAGAATCGCCCATAAGAAAAACCCCAGTAGCAGGTATCGGATGCCGCGCAGGCCGAGGTCCAGGCGGGAGGGAAGCCGGAGGTTCCTGCCCAGCAGGATCTGACCGGCCCGGGCAAGGGATTCAGAGAGAAGACCGATCGGGCATACCCACGAGCAGAAGGCCCTGCGCAGAAGCAGGGACATCGCCAGGAAGGTGAGGAAGAGGACGGTCGCCGCCGGGTGAACGTTGTTGAGCGCTCCCTGGTAAGCCCAGTCCAGAAAGCCCATCAGCCCAGTGATGGGCAGGTATCCCTCGACGCCCGGGGGCCGTGCCGGAAGGGGGTATGCCCCGTCACGGGCGGCCGCCAAGAAGCGCGCGAACTGCCGGCCCGCGAACAAGGACGTCGAGGCGAAGGCCGCCTGTATGGTCAGGCGGAGCAGGTACGATCTGCGCCGGCGCACTCCCGCGGTCAATCTCAGCAGGCCTCGCCGTCTCCCGTCTACAACTCTATTCCGAGTCGATCCCAAACGGATTCGCCTTCCTTGATCCTCTCCGCCTTCAAGTGCGGATAAGTTCTGAAGAGAAAGTAAGCCAGCGGCAGCACGCCCAGGACTATGATCGTCAGGTCGGGTATGAGTCGTAGCTGCCCCAGCACCTGTACCGGTCCCTGCTCGAAGAAGTCCGCTTCACGCGCGTACCAAAGGCCGTCCTTGTAGCTCGTCCAGGCCTGGATTATTCCGACCGGCAGGAGCGTTCCGAGCGTCAGAAGCAACAGCCCGATGTTCAGGCCGAAGAAGGAGAGCTTGAGCAACTTGTCGTTCCAGTACTTCTTGTCGACCAAGCCGCGCCAGGAGAACAAGAGCAGCGCGATGGAGAGCATTCCGTAGACTCCGAACAGCGCCCCGTGGGCGTGGTTCATGGTCAGGTAGGTGCCGTGCTCGAAGTAGTTGACTATGGGTAGATTGATAAGAAAGCCGAACACGCCGGCTCCGAGGAAGTTCCAGAATGAGGAGGCCACCAGGAAGTACATCGGCCACTTGTAGTGGAACTTCCCGCCTCGCCCGCGTATTGCCTTGTACTCCAGCAGGCCTCTTACCACGAGGCCGAGCAGCGGGACGGGCTCCATCGATGAGAAGACCGATCCGAGGCCGAGCCAGAAGGACGGCCCTCCGAACCAGAAGTAATGATGCGCGGTGCCGAGAACACCGCTGAGAAAGACTATGGCCGCTGTGAAGTATGCCACTATGAGGGCCGCGCGGGCCGTGACCAGGCCCATAGCCACGAGCAGCACCGATATCACCGCCACACCGAAGAACTCGAATATGCTCTCGACCCAGATGTGAACGACGAACCACCGCCAGTAGTCGGCTATGCTGATGTGGGAGCCGCGCCCGTAGAAGAGCCCGAAGCCGAAGAATGCGACCACGAATATCGCGCTCAACATGTAGAACAAGACCAGCGCCCGGAAGTCCTTGTCGCGTCCGAAGCGGATGGTGGGCGCGACAACCCTGTACACTATGACCAGCCAGGCTATCAGGCCCACGAACAGTAGGATCTGCCACGCTCGGCCGAGCTCCAGGTACTCCCATCCCTGGTGGCCGAACCAGAACCACCAGTCGCCCAGCGCCCCTTTGATCCCGGCGACCTGTCCGAGAAGGCTGCCCAAGGCGACGACTAGAATGGCCCCGAAGAGCAGATGAACGAGAGTGCTCTGCCGGCGGGGCTCTCTGCCGCCTATTATGGGCGCCAGGTATATGGCCGAGGCCACCCAGGTGGTGGCTATCCAGAATATGGCAAGCTGCAGGTGCCAGCTCTTCGCCCAGCTATAAGGGACCAGCTCGGCGACCGACGAGAGGTAGAAGCTCGAGGGGTGGATGGTGTAATGCGCCAGGAGGCCTCCCAGGCATGTCTGAAGCAAGAACAGGAGTATCACCACCAGGAAGTACTTGGCCGCGCTGAACTGGCTGGGGGTCAGAGGCATGTCCACGAGCTTGTCGGTAAGCGCCTCCCCTTTCGCCTCCCCGTACCAGATCTGATAGCGGTGGACAAAGTAGATGAACAATCCCAGGACCACGAGCAGCGCCGCGACGCCACCGAGGGTCCAGAGGTACGTCTCCGTGGTGGCCGTGTTTCCAACGACCCGATCCGGCGGCCAGTTGTTGGTATAGCTGTGATCCAGCCCCGGCCTGTTGGCGGAGGCCGCCCAGGCGGTCCAGAAGAAGAACCTCGAGATCTGCTTGCGCTGTTCGGGAGTCCTGACCGTATTCGCCAGGAAGCCATAACGGCGGTCGCCGTCGCGAAACGTCCTGTCGTAGAATCCCCGCACCTCTTCAAGCGCGGCGACCTGGCTTCTGCTCAGCTTTAGCACATCGGCGTCGGGGTCGTACCGGTTCGTCTTCATCTCCCGGCGAACGAGCAGATCTACGATATCCTTCTCCTCGGGAGACAGCGCTTCGTAGGGGATGCCGTAGCGCACCCGGGCCATGTCATCTCGGATGGTCTCGCCCACGATATGGAGCGTCTTCGCCGAAAACTCCATCCCGCGCTGCGAGCCGTGGCCCCAGACGCTTCCATGGTCCATGAGTCCGTAGCGTTGGTAGACATCCTGCCCGGCCATGATGTCCTCGCGGCCGAACAGGCGCTCTCCGTCCGGGGCCACCACCGCTCCCGGATAGGGAGGAACGTGGTCCTTGGCGAAGTACCCGCCTGCCAGCAGCACGGTCATGGCCACAACAAAACTTATGATCGCCGCCCACTTAAGCGCCCGGACACTCATGTTTCAGCCCTCCGTCAGTCCTACCACTCGCTCTCAGGCCCGCTCGAGTCGCGGACGTCGCCGGGACCCGTCTCATCGGGCGATGGATCAATCCTTCGGAGTGAAACAGCAATAGCCGATCTCATCGGACTTCTTCTTTACTTCCTCCCATTCCTCCTCGCTCAGGATCTGAAGAGCCATCCTGTAGAGGATGTTGTCCTCCTTGGAGATGTGAGCGCGAAGTTGGAGCATTATGTACTCGCCGGCGGAGACGGCCCTGGACTTCAGCTCGCCGAAATCCAGGGACTCCGCGCTTGCGGCGACCTCGTGGAGCTCGTGCTTCCTCTTCCTCAGCTCCACGTGGTCCATCCTCATTACGTTGGTGGGGCCCCGGACTCCATGAGCTTCCATGAAGGGGAAGAGAGCCTCCTCCTCCCGCCTGTGATGGCTTTCCGCCTCGACTAGATGGTGCGCCACGTCCTTCAACGCGTCCAACTCGCGGCCGAAGTCGTCCAGGCTGTCGGTCTTCCTCAGTGCGTCAATCAGGCCGGCCAGCTCGTCCAGCTTCCCGAGTATGACCTTGTGCTCCTCCATGAGCGTGCTGACCGGGTGATTACGCGGAACTCGAACCTCGCCCGCGTTCCCCGCGTCGCTTGGGGGACCGGAGCTCACTGCCTTATGATGCCTCGAGCCTTGCATTGTCATCCCACCTCCAAACAGAAGTTGTTCTTGTAGTCCGAGAGCTTCGCGTTCGCCATGAACTCGACCAGTCTGGCCCCGGCCGCTCTGAACTCGTCTCCGACCGGGCAGTCGCCGCCACTGCAGAGCGGCACCCCGAACGGACAAGTATTGACACCGACCGGGCCCTCGATCGCCTCGTAGATCTCCTTCAGCGTTATGGACCCGGGGTGGCGGGCGAGGGCGAAGCCGCCGCGCGGGCCCCTCTTGGCACGGATGACCCCGCCCCGGACAAGGCGCTGGAGCACTTTCAAAAGATGCGCCTCCGAGACGCCGAGACGGTCAGAGATACTCCTGGCCTTCATAATCTCGTTCGAAGATGCCAGGACCGCGCCGGCGTGCAGACCAATTGAAGCAGCTACTGATAAGTTAAATAGAGATGCCACAGGGACTTGACCTCGTTTATGGTATTCACGTACCATAATATTTCAAATCGCAGTCCCGGTCAAGGGAAAAAATCACTGTTCCGTCTCTTTCCGCTCCGGCCCGCGCAGGGGGCGATTGCGGAGCCAGCTCATCCCAAGCCAGCTCATCCCGGGGCTTTGACTTTGGTCCAAAATGGCTCATAATCACTTCTGTTACGTAGATCAAGCCGGTTCCGATACTTCCGATCCCGCCGCTCGCGCCGCGGCCGGTTGGCTGTTCAACCCCGCTGAAACAGGAGAGCTTGAGATGTACAAAGTTGTTTGCGGACATACGATTGTGCGGGCCTGCGCTGTCGCGACGCTTTTAGGTGGCGTGGCCATGGCCGTGCCGGCTGCGGACCTCGATGCCGGGACCGCCGAGGGCGGCCGCGGGAGCGGGGACGCGCGCTCGGACGAGTGCACGATTGTGACAGTCGGCAGAAGCGCCTCCGCGGACGGTTCCGTGATGACCTCGCACACGTGCGACAGTCACCGCACGCGTTCCTGGTTCGACATCATCCCCGCCATGAAGCACAAGGAGGGGGCCGTGGCGCCGATGCTGAAGCGGGTCGACTGCGACACTATGGCAATGCCCATGTATATGTACGAGCGCGTGGGTGAGATACCGCAGGTCGAGAGGACGCACGGGATGATCAACACGGCCTATCCCTGCATGAACGACGCGCAGCTCGCCATAGGTGAATCGACCTTCGGGGGGCGGGAGACCCTGAGGTCGGAGAAGGGATTGATCGACTGCCAGCAGCTTGTGAAGCTTCTGCTGGAAAGATGCACTACCGCGCGCGAGGCGATAGCGCTCGCGGGAGAGCTTACCGAGAAATATGGCTGGAACGACGAGGGCGAGTGTCTTTCCATATGCGATACGAAGGAGGCCTGGCATTTTGAGATCGTGGGTCCCGGCGCCGGCAACCACGGCTCGATATGGGTGGCTCAGAGAGTCCCGGACGGCCACGTCTCCTGCGCCGCAAACGGAAGCCGGATCCGGCAGGTCGACCTCGACGATCCCGACTACTTCATGGCTTCGGCGAACTTGACCGAGGCGGCGCGAGACAGCTCGTGGTGGGACCCCTCGGAGGGCCCCTTTGAGTTCTGCTACGCGTACGATCCCGGCGGGCGCGGCTCCTTCGCAGCCCGGCGCAGGGAGTGGAGGGCACTCAGCCTAGTCGCTCCGTCATTGAACCTGCATCCCAACGCCGAGAACTTCCCCTTTTCGGTCAAGCCTGACACACTGGTTACGCTGGACAAGATGGTCGCCATCTTTCAGGACTATTACGAGGGGACGGATTACAACTTCATAAAGAACATAACCTGGGTGAACGACGAGGGCGAATACGAGATCTCGCCGCTGGCCAATCCCTTCATGCCGTACGATATGAACAAGATCTTCGACATAAACGGCGGATGGGGTTGGCTGGGAGAGCGCACCATAGCCCGCTGGTACACCATGTACGCCACCATCACCCAGTCGCGCGACTGGATGCCCGACGAGGTCGGGGGGGTAGTTTGGATGGCCATGGACAACGTGGCGACCTCGATATACGTGCCGATCTACAGCGGGGTGACCGACGTGGCCGACTGCTATAAGACCCCTGGACGGGTCAACGGTTACAGCCGCGACTCGGCATGGTGGGCGTTCAACAGGCTCGGCACGCTGACGGCCCAGAGATGGGGCGATATGCGCCACGACGTGGCTGGGGTCTGGGGCCCGCTCCAGTCGGAGATGTTCATGAATCAGCGGGAGGTCGAGGACAAGGCGTTGAAGCTCTTGATAAAGGACCGCAAGAGAGGGCGCGAGTATCTCACCGAATACAGCAGGAAACAGGGGGAGATGGTCTTCGAGCGCGCGTGGAAGCTCGGCGACGAGCTCTGGACCAAGTACGACGAGAAGTTTTAGGCGAAATTGAAATGCACCTGGCGGTCCAAGAGGCCGCCGGCCGGCACCACTCGCCGGCCGCCGCCCGCGTCCCCGCGCCGGCAGGTCCTCTTCATGGGGAAACAGCTCAGCGGCCGCCGCTATCCATTGAGCCCCCGTGGAAGTAGTGGTTGCGCCCGAATGACGGTGGGTCTATCATGCTCCCGTTCTTGACCGGTCGGTGAAGTCAGTTGTTCATAGACTTGCGCAGACGCCGGAGCGGCCCAGGGAAACCGGGCTCAAGAAAGAACCGGTCGACGAGGAGCGTGGGCCGGTTTCCGTTTGGGGCCGGAGGGCGTCTCAGTGGGAGGGCGAGAGATGGGGAGATCGAAGTGGTTCGGCCTGCTGTATGTGCTGCCCGCGGTCTTGATCGCGAGCGTCCTGTTGGCGGGATGCGGCGACGACGACGGCTCGAGTCCCAGGGTGATCACGGTTTCCGACTTCGAAGGAGTATGGGTCGCTCAGACGTACACCGTGACAAGCGTCGCTAATCCTCAAGTGTCACTGGAGTTCGTCGGGCTGGGGGGAGGCTTCAATTTTGACGTTGACGACGAAGGGAACTTCCAGGGGCGCGCGTTCGTGCCCGGCGCACTGATGGGGATGCCCCTGGAGCTGCCCTTTCAGGGGACATTCGAGCTGATCTCTCAGGACTCCGTCTACGTTGAGTTCACTCCCGAATTTCCTCCTTTCCTGACCAATACGCGCGCGGGATTCGATCTGGTGGGAGATACCTTCACCATAACGGACGCGAACACGATGTTCGATTTCGACGGCGATCAGGTTGCGGAGCCGGCGAGCTTCGTGGGTGTGCTGACGAAGTACGGCGGGACGGGACAGCCCGTGGTTTTCGCGTCCGACTTCGAAGGCGCCTGGGAGACGACGACCTACAGGATGACGAGCAACGCCAATCCGCAGATTTCGATCGAGCTCATTAGCCTGGGGGCCTCTTTCGACTTCATCGCCGACGACTCGGGGCAGTTCCAGGGAAGCGCTTTCATACCGGAGGTCGTGGCCGGACAGGACATTACCATTCCGAACTTCACGGGCCTTTTCAACGTCGTCACGCAGGACACCCTGGAGATCGTCTTCACTCCTGAGATGCCGCCCTTCCTGACGGATCTGAGGGGGTCGTTCACCCTCGTCGGCGACACTTTCACGCTGGATAACCCGAACACAGCCTTCGACTTCGACGGGGACCAGGTCGAGGAGTCGGCGACTTTCGAAGGGGTAATGGTGAGGACCGGCACCATGGATTAAAGGTCCTTTTCGATTTCGCGTCATCGAGAGCCGGGAGGCGCGGCGAGGGCCCGGTGGCGGTGTCTCGCTCGTTTCCCGGCCCACCCGTGGACCTGAATGGGAGGGGCAGTGGAGGGACCGGACTCCAACTCGCAATCGAGAGACCCGGAGCATCGGCCGCCGGATGAGGAGGCCGTATCCCGGCCCGGGAACAGTCGGTTTCCCGGCTTGGGCGGGGGGATAGTCCTGGTTCTGCTGCTGTTCGCGCTGCAACTGGTCGCGGGCCTCGCGATCGTGATCGGTTCCGAAGCCGCCGGGTTCGACGGCCCTCCCGCGCCGTTGCTTGCTCTCGCCTACGTTATCTCCTTCGGGGGAACGTTGATCATCGGCCGTCGCGTGAGCAGGTCGTCCTTCGGGGAGATCTTCCGCTCGACGCCCATACCGTGGTCGATAATAGTGCCCGTAACGGCGGTCCTCTTCGGCGTGTGGGTGTTGATAATAGAGGGGTCCGCCTTCGTCACCAACGCGTTTCCCATGAGCGAGTCCATGCTGGAGCTCATGAGGATGCTTACGGATTCGCCCTGGGTGACGATTCCGCTTCTTTCCATCGCCGCTCCCATACTGGAAGAGGGCTTGTTCAGGGGCATAGTGTTACGAGGCCTCTTGGAACGCCATGACCCGTGGAAGGCGATAGTCATGAGCGCCTTCCTCTTCGCCGCGGCGCACGCCAACGTCTGGCAGCTTCCCGCCTCACTGGTCACCGGCGTCTTTTTTGGATGGCTCTACTTCAGGACCCGTTCATTACTGCTCTGCATCTTGCTTCACGCCGCCCACAACTTCACCTTCTCGGCGTTCGGCCGGTACGTCGAAAACGTTGCGGGCGCTTCTTCCGATGCCGCCACCATCCCGTTCGTGCCGTGGTGGGTGGTGGCCGCCGGTGTTATCTTGCTGGTTGCGGGGATCTACATGACCGAAAAGAGGTTGGAGAGCTTTGCGGCGATGTCGCGGGCGGATGCCGCGGGACGCGATGCCAGGTCGTAGCGGGCCGTCTGGTTCGACGTAACAGAAGCAGGTGGGCGTGAGCCCACCTGCTTCTGTTTGATCGCTCATGTCCCCCGGGTCCGGCCGATCGCTCCGGCTAGAACCCGAAGTCGTGACCCACCGCCACGGTGTATATGTTGGCGTCGTAATCGTCGAAGTCCTCCGCGTCCTCGTCGTAGTCCTCGCGATCGTACCCGAAGCGCAGCTTGTAGCCTTCGGGACAATCGACCAGCGCGTACACGGAGAACTGCTTCTTGTCCAGCTCGAAGCTGCCGGTGTTCGAGTAGATCAGCGTCTGGAAGCCCAGGGTGAGGCTCTTGTGCGCGCCGGCGCTTACGCCCGCCAGCAGTTGATTCGTATTGGCCTCGTAGATCGATGCCCAGGGGAACACCTGGCCTCCGCCGAAGCCCACCGTCTCCACCTGGTGTGTGACCTCGTTGTCGATGTCCATGCGGGTGAAGGCGCCGTACGCTTTGAAGGGCGCCATCTTGTAGCTCGCGCGGACGGAGATGGTGTTGGACGTGAGATCGGCGTCGCTGTCGTCGTTGTCTATCTCGCGTCTCCAGAACACCGCTACTATGTTGGCTTGAGGAACCGGCTTCGCCCGCACGCGGACCTTGTAGCGGCCGTAATCGCCGGGGCTTGTCAGGGTGAACGGATTGTCGTAGATGCCGCGCTCGTACTCAGCGAAAACGTTGACGCGGGGGTCCGGCGTGGCGGTCGCGGAGGCGAACAGCGTTGTCCTCTGGGTGTTCTCGTGATCCTCGGCTTCCTCGGCTTCGGCGTGGAAGCCCTCGACCTCGCGCTCCTCGAAGCTCACGCCCCCGGTCACGGTGAGCATATCGTGCAGGACCACGGTAGCGCCGGCGTCCACTCCTATGGAGTTGAACTCTCCACGGACGTCGGTCTCGTCTCCCTCTATCGCGAGCACGGCGTCCTGGTCGAACGTCTTGTATGAGAAAGCGCCGATGACGGCGACCCTGTCATTGAGGTCAACCGCTCCGTCCACGTCGACCAGGTGCATGGTCCTTTCGAAATCGCCGCTTCCCGTCAAGGTCGTATCGATCTCCTCGCCCGTGAAATCCGTGCCCAGAGTGGTCTGCTCGTAGTCCAGGTCCGCCTCGAGGAAAGAGTGGACGTAGCCGGCGTTGAGAGTCACCCTGTCGGTCGGCCTGATGTTCGCCTTGACCGTCGTCTGGGGCATCTTGTAGGAGATCGGCATTCGCTGCTCGTAGTTCAACAGCTCCGTGGGGTCCTCGGGGTCCTCCCCTTGGGAGAATCCCTGCAGGAAAATCCTGTTGTTGTTCTCGTAGTCCCTGTAGGTCTCCGCCACGTAAAAAGAGACCTTGTCGAACCAGAGCTCGGCGCCGACGGTGTAGTCGTTCTTCACGTCGTCCCTCGGAACGCCCAGGGGCTTGTCCAGCTCGAACTCATCGCGGCTCACGTCCCTCGTGGTAGTGTTCTCGCCCATCTTGAACTGCCTGTCGAACTTGAAGAATATCTTGGCCATATCCTTGGCCCGGAAGTCGAAGCTCGCCTTGTGAAAGACGTGGTCGAAGTTGAAGGTGTGGAAGTCCCCGGCGTCGCTCAAGCCGGGTATGCCCTCCTCCTCGGGCTTTATGATGTCCTTGTAGAAATAGGTAAGCCTGTTCCTCGTGTAGCGGAAGTTGTACTTACTGTGCTTTTTCAACGTGAAGGACAGGTGCTCGTAGGGGTCGCCTCCCATGTTGGAGGCGGTGACATTGAAGAGGTCGAAATACTGCCCGCCCTTGGTGCCGGGCACTATGTTCAGGTCCAGACTGAAGAGGCGGGGCCCCTTGGTATAGTTCACGTCCTCCCTGTACTTGTCTTCGTTTCCGGAGACGTCCACCTCCCTGAACCCCAGCTCGAAGCTGCCCGTGGTTTCGAGGCCGGGCTTATCGCCGGCGTGGGCGCACGGGAGGATCAGCGCGATGCAGCACAGAATGAAGAATGCGGTCAATGCTTTAGGTCTCATTGCGTTTTCTCCTCTGCTTGTCATTGCACGCTCTCCCCGCGGCTAGTCCAGAAACGCCGGGTCGAGATTCGAGCCGTGGATGGCGACGTGGCAGTTCGTGCACTGCGTTCCGCTTGTAAAACGGGTGTGAAACCCCGGCACTTCGACGTGGCAGGAGTAACACAGGTCAGCCACTTGCTGGTAGAGGAGCATGTGCCTGTTTACCGATCCATGGGGGTCGTGACATTCGGAGCACCGCTCTATGCGTACGGCCAGGTGCTCGTACAGGAATGGTCCCTGCTTGTCCGTATGGCACTTGTAGCACATCTCCTGCTTGAATCCGCCGAGGCGGCTTCTGGGCGAAGGTCCGTGCTGGTTGTGGCAGTCAATGCAGCCCACCATTTCCTCGAGCATTCGGTGGCGCTCGTTCAGGAGAGAGGCCGCCAGTTTCTCCTGGTGGCAGCCCACGCAAAGCATTGAGACTTTCTTGGGCACGAGCTTGTCGCTGGTCGCGTAAAGATGCGGCTTATGGCACGATTCGCAACTCACGCCGCCCTTCACGTGAGGGGAATGATCGAAGCGGAATCCGCTCTCGCGTGCCGCGTGGCAGCCAACGCACGCGTCGAGCCTTTCCAAGACCGGGTCGGTATCCCTGAACGCCATGGTGGGCGCCGCGGTCTCGGGAGACTCACAGTGCTCCACGCTCGGGCCGTGGCACGAGGCGCAGCCGAGCACCTCACCGCGCTCGTTTGACGCTCCCCAGTGAACCGACATCTCGCCGGCCTTGCCTTGTTCCTCGTGGCATGCCATGCAGGCCTCGCTTTCGCAGGGCTCCGCGGCATGTGCCGCAAAGCCTCCGGCGCCCAGGCGAATCAAGACCAGAAGCGCCAACGAGAAGATCGCGAGCGTTAAGCCTCTGGGTTTCATTCGCATCCCCTTTCTCGAGTAAAGGTTTTCTCGATGTTACCGGAGGGTCGCTCAAGAAAGCGACAAGCTCAACCGCATCCAATCTATGGAAGGGCCTTCATGCTGTCAACTGGAAACGGGCGGTGCGGTTGGGTTCATAAGGCGTTGGAAAACAAAAGGGCTGTTGTGCTAGGGGGGGAGGAAGCTTTGGGAGAGTATAGACTGTGAAATGTTCCGGCTGGGCGCGAGCGAGGCGCCTAGAACAGGTCGTCGAGGTCGTCGTCGCCGCCTCCGCCCGGCATCTTTCCGTGCTGCTGGAGGTACTGTTGAATGAGCTCGCTCTCCCTCTGCGAGTACATGGGGTTCTCCTCGATCTCATAGCGGACGGACTCCATGCCCTTCTCCAGCTCCGCTTCGAGAGCGTCTTTGAGATTTGAGGTCCCCGAGATTCGAAACACCTCTCCGCCTGAATCGACCAGGCGGTAGACCCCCGCCGTCGGGGGCACGGCGCTCAGGTTCTCCTCATCCAGGGCTTTTAGCTTTTCAGTCTTGGGCGGCGGCAGGACCGACGATATCTGAAGCCTCAGGTCGCATTGCAGGCAGCGCCCCGCTTCGTACCGCGCTTCCTCTTCGGTGTAAACCCCCGCGATTTGCGCGAAGCTCCCGTGGCCGCCCTCGGGGCGCGGCGGAGCCGGCTCTCTCCGCTCTCTTCGAGCGAAACCGTCGTCCCGGCCTATTGCCGGTTCGGGTTCGATCGATCGGTCGTCGTGGAGTCTTCCATCGCCTCCCAGAAAAAGATCCATGGCGGCGGCGGCTTTGCGTCCCTCCTGGACGGCGCCGATAATCGACAGCGGGCCCCTGGTGGCCTCGCCTCCGGCATATACTCCCTCGAAGGCGGTGGCACAGGTCGAGTGATCGGCGGCAAGGCGATCTCCCGCGTCCTTGAGGGGCGAATCAGCGAACGGATCGCCGAGCGCCTGGCCTATGGCGAGGACAATCGTGTCCGCTTCGAGTGAGAAGGTTTCGCCCTCGTCGAACTTGGGGTCGAATCTGCCTGAATTATCGAAGACCCTCGTGCATCGGACAAAGTGGACCCCGGTAACCTCGCCGTTCTCGCGAAGGACCTCGGCCGGCCCCCAGGAGTTGTGCACGGTGACGCCCTCCGAGACGGCCTGCTCCAGCTCCGGGCCGTGCGCCGGCATCTCATCGGGCTTTTCGAGGCATACCATGTGAATCTCCCGCCCTCCTATGCGGACGGCGGTCAGGGCGGCGTCGACGGCCACGTTGCCGCCTCCTATCACTATGATTCGTTCCCCGATCGAAGGCCTCTCGCCCGCCTTGACCTCGCGAAGCAGATCAAGTCCCCAATGTACTCCCGGCCCCTCGATCCCCGGGACATCTATTCGCTTGGCCTCGGCGTTGCCCACTGCGATGAAGACGGCGTCGAAGCCGCGTTGCAGGAGATCCGCGGGGTTCTCTACCTCGACCGGAGTGGAAGTCTTGATTCGAATGTTGTGCTCCGCCAGGTGCTCTATCTCGCGAAGGACCGTAGACTTCGGCAACCTGAACTCGGGTATGGCCTGGGTCATCATGCCCCCTGGCTCATCCCCGGCCTCGAGGACCTCCACCGCGTGGCCCTTTCTTGCGAGATACCAGGCGCAGGACAGACCGGCGGGCCCGGAACCCACCACCGCGACCTTCTTTCCAGACGGCTCGGGTGACGGCGGCTCGGGCGGAGCCGACTCGCGTTCGGCGGCGAATCTCTTGAGCGAGCATATGGCTATCGGGTCGTCCAGCTCCGATCGGCGGCAGACCGTCTCGCAGGGATGAAAGCAGGCGCTGCCCAGGGTGAGAGGCAGAGGCGCCCTCTCGCGGACCACGCCCGTAGCCTCGTCGTAGCGGCCCTGTGAGATGAACCTGATGTACTGCGGGACATCGACTCCCGCGGGGCAGGTGGACCTGCACGGGACCAGCCAGTCTTCTCGGGCCCCGGAGGTCTCCACTTTGTCCCTCAACGCGCCCGTGGGGCAGACCTCCACGCAAGCGCCGCAAAAGCGGCACTCGGACTCCTCGAGCCCGCCGGCCGCCATGTGGCCTACTATTGTCTCGCCCTCGACCTTCGCCGTACCCAGGGCCATGACCCCCCTCAAGTCGTTGCATGCACGGACGCACCTGCCGCATGCTATGCACAGGTTGTAGTCTATAGAGAACAAGGGCTCGTTCTTGAGGACGGGCCTGTCGCGGTAGGTGTATCTGGGCGTGTACTCGGGGATGCCCACGTAATCGGCCACCTTCTGAAGCTCGCATTTTCCCAGCAGCGGGCAGCATCTCTCCTCGACGGGGACGTTCAGGGAGCAGGTGATGCGCGTGCAGCCTTCTCTCTCCGCGCAGGACAGGCAGGCATGGGGATGCGTTGCGAGCAGGGCCGAGAGGTTGCGCCGGCGCAGCTCCTTCACCCTCTCAGAGCTGGTTTCCACCTCCATGCCGTCCCTGGCCCACGTCACGCAGGCCCGGACCGGCTCGTCGGAGCCCGTGACGTCCACGAGGCAGAGTCCGCACCCTTCCCAGGGCTCGCCTTCGCCGCTTTCACCGGCAAAGCTCTCGTCGCCCCTGTGGACGGCAGCGGTCCTCCTTGTCTTGTCCGGGGTGGTAAGGTCCGGATGGTGGCAGAGGTTGGGCACGTAGATTCCCGAAGCCAGGGCGGCTTGCAGGATGGAGTCACCCTCTTTGCACGCGCACTCCACGCCGTCGATAGTCAGCGATATGTCGCTCATTCGATCACCTTCCAAGGGCGGCGCCCGCTCACCAGGAGTGGACTATAGCGTCCGGCTCGCAGACCTCCACGCAGGGCAGCGGCGGGCGTTCGGCGGTCGGCTTGCAGGGGGCGCAACTATACTTGATCTTCTTCCTGTGCTCTTCGGTCACCGCCGCCACTACGTCGTCGTAGTCGTCCGTAATCATCTCCAGCACGTTCTGCGGGCAGGCGGGAACGCAATCGCCGCAGCTATTGCACTTGTCCGTGTCGATAGTGATGAAGTACTCGCCGGAGCCGTCCTTGTACCCGTAGTTGGCCAACATGGGATCACCTCTCGAGCTTGCGAGTCCGCCTGCGCCCGGTGCCTTGGACCGGCCGGGTCCGGCGCGACCCCTAGTTAGATTTCTTTTGAGCTTTCTCGTACAAGGCCTTTGCGAACAGGGCGCCTCCGAGCGCGCCGGCTATCTGAGTGTCGAGGTCGGTCTCGAGCGCCTTGACTTTCAGCTCCTTCTCTAGACGGCTGACGACCCCCACGTTCTTGCCGATGCCGCCCGTTATTGCGAACTCCTTCTCCATGCCTATCCGTTCGAGCAGCGTGACCACCCGGTGCGCCATCGCCGAGCAATACGCCGCCAGCACGTTGTTCTTGTCCCATCCCTCTCTGAGAAGCCCCATCGCCTCCGATTTCGCGAACACGACGCAGGTGCTGCTCACGGGCTCCGGCTCCTCCGGCACGTCGAGGGACATCGGGCCCATCTCGGCGATCGGCACCGACAGAAGATCGGCGAAGACCTCCATGCCTCTGCCCGTGCCCGCGGCGCATTTGTCGTTCATCAGGAACGCGGTCACCTTGCCCCTCTCGTCGCAATGGATGGCCTTGCAGTCCTGGCCGCCCATATCGAGGATCGTCCGCACGCTGGGCCCGTACATGAGATTCGCGCCCCGGGCGTGGCAGGCTATCTCCGTTATCGCCCTGTTCGCGAACGGGACGTTCACCCGGCCGTATCCGGTGCCCACTACGTAGTTGATGTCCTCCAACTTCATGTCGGTATCCTCGAGCGCCCAGTCCATCGCGCGCTGGGCGCTGTTGGGGCTGTCTGAGCCCGTTCTCATGTTCGCGTAGGCGTAGAGCTTGCCATCGGCGAGAATAACCGCCTGCGAGCTGACCGAACCGACGTCCACTCCGGCCGAGATCACTTTCGCGTCGTGCCGGTCTATGTCGTCGGCCTTCCAGTTGTACTCTTTCCATCTCCAATATTCTTCAGCCATCAGCAATCACCCCGCGTTACTATGCCTTTGCCTCCACGTCGCCGCCGATCGTGTTCTCACCTGTCGTCATCACCCTCGGTCGGATCCCGCTGCCTGCGCCGAATCCTCCCCGGCGCTCGCCGTCCGCTATTTCAGGCCGGCCGCCGCCACCGCCGCTCCCAGCGCGCACGCGAACTCGGGTGATTCGGGGATGTGTATCTCCATCTCGAGATCCCTCTTGAGCGCGTCCACGAACCCCGGATTGAGCGCCAGACCGCCCAGAAGGATGATCTCCTTCTCGATGCCCACCCGCCGGAGCATGGAGGTGATGCGGCTGGCGATCGCGTCATGAACCGCCCTGGCTATGTCCTCCTTCGGCGTCTTCGCGTGAACGAGTGAAACCACCTCCGATTCCGCGAAGACGGCACACTGCGCGTTCATCGGCACCGCCTGGGTGGATTGCAGGGAGAGCCGGCCGAAATCCGCGAGACTCACCTCCAGCGCCCTGGCCATGGCCTCCGTGAACGATCCCGCTCCGGCGGCGCACTTCTCGTTTATCGCGAAGTCGATCACCTTCCCGTTCTCGTCGCACTTGATCCCTCGCCCTTCCTCGGCGCCCACGTCCACCACGGTCCTCGCCGCGGGATACAGGAACACCGCGGCCTTGGCGGCCGCTCCGACCTCGGTCATCTCCTTCTTGTCGTACGGCACCGCCTTGCGGCCCGTCCCGGTCGCGCCTACAGCGTCGAGCTGATCGATGCTCATACCGGCCTGCTCGAGGACCTCCTTCATCACCTTGTCGACGGCCACGGTCTGGTCGAATCCCGTTATCGCCTGGTCGCGCGCCAGGACCTCGCCGTCCCGCAGCAAGACGACCTTGGTCATCTTCGCGCCGCAATCTATTCCTGCTGTCGTCATCTGCGTTACCTCCTGCCGTGGAATCAGGTTGTCGCCCCGGATTCGATCTGGGTCAGCCCGAGAGTCTCCATGAACGCGTCCACCCTGGCCATGGTACGGCCCTCGTCGAACTCGCGCTCATCACCCATGTTACCCTCGAACGTCATGACCGGTATTCCCTGTTTTACGAGCCCGAGCCTGTTCTCGGCGATCCCGAGGCTCAACCCTTCACATCCCCTGTTGTAGTGGAGCAGCACTCCGTCGAGGCTCCACTCCTTGGCGATCCGGGCCATCATGTCGGTCTTGAGCTGCGGGGAGTAGAAGTGCTGCCATTCGGGCTTGCTCAAGTTCCACTCGGCGAGGATCCGAAGCGCCTGGTCCCGGTCCACGATCTCTATTCCCTTCTGCGCGGGCGTGGTGCGCGGACCCCAGGTCCCGTCCTCCTTCTCCTCCCAGATTCCGATCAAGGCGAATGTGTAGAGAGAGCCGACCGAAATGCAACCGAACTTCTCCAGATATCTGAACATCTTGAGGAAGGCCCACGGCGGCTGTGTGTCCGTTATCAGCCGGCAACGCTCGTGTGCCACGGCGGCGATGCCGCGATCGACGCGGTCCTTTACCTCGTCGCGGAGCTCCTCGTAGAAGTCTGCCACCTCCCGGCTGTGCTTCTTCAACGTTCCGAGCACATAGAGCGAGTACATGCTCTTTTCCTCAAGAGGCGCCGGGACGGCCTTGTTGAGCGCGCAGACCTCGGCCCAGGCCGAGGTGGAACGGCACTCGTTGTTGACCGCCTCTATCAGCTTCTCGTCGTCGTACTTCCTGCCGGTTACCTTCTCCATCCACTCTATGCCGTCGTGGAGCTGGCCGACGACGTAGTTGAGACGACTCTCGTTTAGGGTCTCGAACGGCCCCACGGAGACATCGACGCAGTAGTGCGGTATCCCCTCCTCGAGATCGGACACCACCTGGTACCACTTCGCGTGGCTGCAACATATGTGGTCCTGCCACAGGAAGTCGGGCTTGGGGAAGGGGCCTCCGAACGCGTACTCGTCGAGAATCACGGAGCCCCAGTAGTTTCTCATATACGAGCAAAGGTCCCTGGCGTAGCCGGCCTTTTCCGTGGCCTCCTGGCACCTCAGCGCGAAGTTCTTGTTCCATGCTATGGACGCGCCGTAGGGCTCGCTCGTCAGACAGCACACGTCGTCGCCGAGTCCGGCCGGGACGGCGTCGAACGACCAGGCGCCGCCGGCCCACCTGATGCCGCCCTTTTCTTTCGCGGAAGCGAAGTCCTCGTAGTACTTCTGTCTGATCTCCTTCGCCTTGTTCCAGCACTTCAGCGGTTCCGTAGGGTATCGCTTTACTTCTGCCATGGCCCCCTCCACTTATTCAAGCCTGCCGACGGGCTGTGAGCCCCGGGTAGCTGCGTCGCTATCAGAAAAGGTCCTCGTCAGCCTGGAGCATTTCCAAAAACGCCTCGACTCTCACCTTGAACTGTCCCAGCGGCACCGTGACGTCGAATTCCAGGAAGAGACTCGGTATCCCCTCCGCGTCCAGGGCCTTCTTTATGGCGGGGATGTCGAGCTCGTGGGGATCGCAGAACTTCTGCTGTATCAATATCGCCCCCGCCACGTCGAAGTCCTTGGCTATGGACAATATGTGAGGGACGCGCGTCCGCTCCGGCCAATCCTTGCTGGGGCACGCCGGGCGTTCTATATACCTCTTTGCTATCGTTCCCAGCTTGTCCTCCCCCGGCTCGACCTTGTTCCAGTAGTATCTCGTGCCGGTGCAGTGATCGTCGGTGACGATGGTCGCGCCCACCGATTCGACCATGTTGACGAACGGGGTATCGTCATCCTCGCTGCCAATGAGCATGAGCCTGGAACCTGTCTCCCTGTCTGCTCCGGCCCCGCTGAAGCTCTCCATCAACTTCTCCAGGCCGTCGCTGTGCTCTTCCTTGTCCGTAACCTGGTCCGCGAGCCCGATGAACATGGCCTGTTCACCGGTTATAGGCGGGGATTCGGCCTTCCTGGTCTCGCCGAGCCGGCGCATCAGCGTGCGATTGCGATTCATTATCCCGATGCCGCGATCGATGTCCTCATCCGCTATCTTCTTGCCGGTCCATTCTTCGAGCGACTTCTTGAAGGACGACAACTCCTCTGTCAGATAGGGATGGGCGCGCGGGCTCTGGACCGCGTGGGGCATGGGGAGGTAGTAGCTATAGTCGACCGGGACGTGAAGCTGCCAGCTGGTGAACGCCTGCCTTATGTGGAGACAGGACTGCGCGATCATCACGCCGTCCAGGTAGTCGTACCGGCCCCGCAGGCCCTGGGCCAGGCAATCCCGGCAGAACGGGCAGTACATGCCGAAGATGTGCGGCTCGGTGACGTCCTGCGGCTCGTGGCTGCCCAGTATCCTCACCGGCAGCACGTCCGCTGCGTAGAGAAGCTCCTCCGGCACGTACGTGCAGAAGTAGCCCATCACCTTGCCGCCCGTCTTCTCCTTCCATGCCCGGGCGTAATCATGTCGGTTCTTGAACCAATCTTGAAAAGTCTCAACCATCTCAGCCCGATCCTCCCTGTGCCTTGTCTTCGCGACGCTTCCCGACCCCGGCTTCGGTGCCGGGGGGGACGGCGGCCGACAATCCGCCCGCCAGCCCGTGAAGGTAAAGGCGAGTCAACTGACCTGACATCTCTTCGCTCCCGGCGTACTTTCCGGGCTCGTACCACATGAATATCCAGTTGAGCGTCCCGAAGAGGGAAAGGGTCGCAAGGCGCGAGTCCACGCCTGCGCCCTTGCCCGTGTCGATAAGCTCACCGACTATACCGTGGGTGATCTGGAAGTACTCCCTTCTTCTCTCCGCCACCCGGTCGTAGTAGTCGCCCTTGAGAGACTCTATCTCATAGGCGCATATCTTGAGCTCGTCCATATGCTGCAGAAAGAAGTCCAGGTGGTTCCTGACCATCGCGTTGAGTTCAGCTACCGGATCGTCGAGACCCTCGAGCTTCGCCTTGAGCGATTCGACCAGGGACTGGAAGGTGGAGTGCTGTATTAAATAGAGGAGTTCTTCCTTGCTCTTGCAGTAGTAATAGAGCCCGGCCAGGCTCATATCGAGCTCGGATGCCACGTTTCTTATCGAGGCCCTGTGGTAGCCTTTCTCCGCCATGACTCTGGCCGCGGCGTGAAGCACGTCGTTGAGCTTCTTGTCGTACGCGGAAGTGTGCTTGCCGTCTGCCCTCTGCGTTACTGACATCCAGCTCTCCTCCCGGCGGGACGGACGGGGCGTCGGAGGTGGCGGCCCTCGCCGCGGTCCCTCCGGGCAGAGCTCCCTTGAAACCTCCGCCGGCCGTTCCCCGGACCGCTAGTTTTACCGTTCGAACGTTCGTTAACCTCCTCGTATAATCTAGCAAAAGTGAAGTGCGCCAGTCAAGTGCCTTTAGAGCGGAACCTGGGCGGAACCGGCTGGTTGGCGTTCGGTGTATAATTCACCGCCCGGCAAGTCACTCGTAAATCGTTTTGTTTATGGATCGTTGACGCGGCCCGCCGGGCACCCCTAACATACGCTCTAAGGCCGCGGCGTCCGGGCGGCCTTTGCGTCCGGAGCGAGCCTTCTGCGCGCTCCCCAATGACCCGCGGCGTTCGGCTGAGCAAGAGGAGGGCGAGGTTGAAGATCCTCATTTGCTTTTACTCCACATTCGGTCACATATATCGCATGGCGGAAGCGGTCGCGGATGGAGTCCATGACGTCAGGAACGCCGAGGTGGACATGAGGCGCGTGGCGGAAACGCTCCCGGAAGACGTTCTCGAGCGGATGGGAGCGCTCGAGGCCCAGAAGGCCTTCTCCCACTTGCCGATTTGTGAAGTACAGGATCTCGCGTCGGCCGATGCGGTCATCTTCGGGACCCCAACGCGCTTCGGCAATATGAGCGGACAGATGCGGCAGTTCCTCGATGGTACCGGGCAGCTCTGGGCCAAGGGTACGCTTGTGGACAAGATCGGCAGCGTGTTCACGAGCACCGCTACTCAGCACGGCGGTCAGGAGTCAACGATCCTGAGCTTTCACACGACGCTCCTACATCATGGGATGGTCGTCGTCGGGCTTCCATACACTTTCCAGGCACAGGCGCGCATGGACGAGATAACAGGTGGGTCGCCTTACGGCGCCTCCACCATCGTAGGGCCCAAGGGAGAAAGGATGCCGAGCGAGAACGAGCTGGCCGCGGCTCGATTCCAGGGAAGGCGGGTGGCGGAGCTGACCGCGAAGCTGCTGGGATGATCGGGCTCGTCCGGTTTCCGGAGTGGGATATATGAGAGTGGCGGAACTTTTTGTGAGATGCCTCGAGAACGAAGGCGTCAAGTACGTGTTCGGCGTTCCCGGGGAGGAGACCGAGGACCTGCTCTTCGCCCTGGAGAGCTCATCGATACAGTTCGTACCCTGCCGGCACGAGCAGGGCGCCGCTTTTATCGCCGATGTCTGGGGTAGGCTGACCGGTAACGCGGGGGTCTGCCTTTCGACTCTCGGCCCCGGGGCCACCAACCTGGTCACCGGCGTGGCCGACGCCAACGCGGACAAATCACCGCTGGTGGCGATAACCGGGCAAGGCGGCCTTTCGCGGTTACACCACGAGAGCCACCAGCGCCTAGACATCCCCGACATGTTCAGGCCGATAACCAAGTGGAACGCGGTCGTATCCGCGCCCAACATAGTGACGGAGGTGGTGCGAAAGGCCTTCAAAGTCGCGGAGTACGAGAAGCCCGGCGCGACGCACATAGAGCTATCGGAGGAAATGGCCAAGCAGGAGGCGACCGGAGATACGGACACCTTGCCTCCGGAAAGGGTGAGACGGCCCTCGCCCGACTATAAGGCGCTCGAGGCGACGCTCGCGCTTCTCGACACGGCGAACCGTCCGTTGGTGATAGCAGGCAACGGCGCCATAAGGAAACTGGCAAGCAAGCATCTGACAGAGCTGGTCACGACCCACGGCATCCCGGTCGTCTCGACGTTCATGGGGAAGGGGGCGATCTCGGACAGGCTCGATCAGTCGCTCTTGAGCATGGGTGCGGGCTTCAGGGACTACGTCATGAACGCCGTGGAGAAGGCCGACCTGATACTGGCGGTTGGATACGACATAGCCGAGTATCCCCCTCAGAAATGGAATCCCAAGAAGGACAAGAAGATCGTCCATATCGATTTCGACTTCGCCGAGGTCTACGCGCACTATCAGCCGGAGGCGGAGGTGGTCGGAGACATCTCGGGCACCCTCTGGGAGCTGAACCGCCGGCTCAAGGACCGAAAGATGGGCTTCGACACGCAGTGGTACACCTCCATACGCCGCAGGATCCTGAACGATATCAGGAGCTACGACCTGGAAGAAGGGCGGCCCTTCACGATACCCGGCGCGTTGAACCTGGTGAGGGACGTGCTCGATGATTGCGGTTTGATGATCAGCGACGTCGGCACCCACAAGATATGGATAGCAAGGAACTTCCTAACATGCTGCCCGAACGGGTGCATTATAAGCAACGGGCTGGCGAGCATGGGCATTGCCCTGCCCGGGGCCATAGCTGCGTCCCTGGTGGACCCGGAGAGGCAGATAGTGGCGGCAATGGGCGACGGTGGTTTCATGATGAACTCCCAGGAGCTCGAGACGGCGAAGCGGCTGGGCGTCAACTTCACCGTCTTGATATTCAACGATAACGACTACGGACTCATAAGCTGGAAACAGGACATGTCGCGGGGCAGGGCGACGGGCACGAGGATATCCAATCCCGACTTCAAGGCCTATGCGGAAAGCTTCGGCATAAAGAGCGCCAGGCCGGAGAGCGTGACGGATTTGAGGGGCGCGCTGGAGGAGGCGGTTAAGGGTAAGGAGCTATATCTGATCGAGGTCCCCGTCGACACGAGCGTCAACAAGAGCCTTGTTGAAAAGCTTTCCGAGTACTGGAGGAATGAACAATGAAGGCGATTAATCCCGCTACGGGAAATACACTCAAAGAATACGATGAGATGAGCGCGGGGGAGGTGGACTCGGTCATAGAGAAGGTGCACAAGGACTTCCTGTCGTGGAGAGACACGTCCTTCGGGGAGAGGGCCGAGCTGATGAAAAGGGCGGCCGGCGTGCTCAAGGAAAGCGCCGGAGAGTTCGCGACGCTGATGTCGATGGAGATGGGCAAGCTGCTGCGGGACGGGCGGGCGGAGGCCGAGAAGTGCGCCTGGGCGTGCGAGTACTACGCGGAAAACGCCGAGAGTTTCCTCGAGGAGGAGGTCGTTGATACGACGGCGAGCAGGAGCTTCGTGACGTTCAATCCTCTGGGCGTGGTCCTGGCGGTGATGCCCTGGAATTTCCCGTTCTGGCAGGTGTTCAGGTTCGCAGCGCCAGCCCTCATGGCCGGCAACGCCGGGGTCCTGAAGCATGCGTCGAACGTGCCGGGCTGCGCCATGGCCATAGAGGATGTCTTCAGGAAAGCCGGCTTTCCCCACAACATCTTCAGGACATTGCTGATAGGCAGCGACAAGGTGGACGCGGTGATCGAGAACCCTCTGGTAAAGGCGGCGACTTTGACGGGCAGCACTCCGGCGGGCCGATCGGTCGCCGCGAAGGCGGGCGCCTCGCTGAAGAAGACCGTCCTCGAGCTGGGAGGAAGCGACCCCTATGTGATCCTCGAAGACGCCGATCTTGAATCGGCCGTTGCGACGTGCATAACCAGCCGGCTGATGAATACGGGGCAGAGCTGTATCGCCGCCAAGCGCTTCATCGTGGTCGAGCCGATACGCGAGGCCTTCGAGAAGATGTACGTGGACAACATGAAGATACAGAGGATGGGCGACCCGGTTCAGGACGAGACCACTATCGGCCCGATGGCGCGGCAGGACCTGCGCGACGATCTGCACGAGCAGGTGCGGAAGAGCATTGAAAAGGGCGCGAAACTTCTACTGGGCGGGGCCATCCCCGATGGACCCGGAGCCTACTATCCGCCCACCGTCTTGACGGACGTGAAGAAAGGTATGCCCGCCTACGACGAGGAGCTCTTCGGCCCCGTGGCCGCGATAATCCCGGTGGCGGACGAAGCCGAGGCCATACAAGTCGCCAACGACTCGGTTTTCGGCCTGGGAGCGGCGGTGTTTACACAGGACGTGGCGAAGGGCGAGACGATAGCCGCGCGGGAGCTGGAGGCGGGCTGCTGCTTCGTCAACGACTTCGTAAAGTCCGATCCTCGGCTGCCGTTCGGCGGCGTCAAGGAGAGCGGCTACGGCCGGGAGCTCTCTCATTACGGTATCCGGGAGTTCGTGAACATAAAGACGGTCTACATCAAGTAGGCGCCTGGGGAGATCCGGGAGCGGACTCGCCCGCGGCCGCCCGGACCGCCGTATTGTGTTGAAAGACGGCGCGAGTTGTGGCAGAATAGCATCAGGCCGTCCACTGTCCTGATGTGTTTTAGTCGGACTTTCGATCCTGCCCGGAAGGGTACAGTGAATCGGAGACCGGCAACGGCCGGCAGGCAGGTGGCGGCCCATTCTTTATGATCAGGAGGTGAGACAAGGGAAGTGATAGTCGCCACGCAATTGAGAGTCGGTATGTTCATAAAGCACAGGGACGATCTGTGCTCGGTGATGAGCGTTCAGCATGTGACCCCGGGAAAAGGGCGCGGCATGGTGCAGACCAAGCTGCGGAGCGCTACTTCGGGAAACAGCTTCGAGCATAGGTTCCGGTCCGATGAAACGGTCGAGAGGGTCGTACTCGATCAGCGCGAGATGCAGTGCCTTTACGAGGAAGGCGACGGCTACGTCTTCATGGACACTGAGACCTACGACCAGGTGATCCTGGACAAGGACACGCTCGGGGACGCGGTCAACTACCTGCTGCCCAACACCACGATAACGGTGGACTTCTACGAGGGGCGCGCCGTCGGCGTGGAGCTTCCCCAGGTCGTGGAGCTCGAGATCGTCGAGACAGAGCCGCCGTTGAGGGGCGCCACGGCCGCCGGCGGCTCGAAGCCCGCGAAAATGGAAACCGGGATGACGGTGGACGTGCCCCAGTTCATAGAGACCGGTGAGGTCATCAGGGTGGACACAAGAGACGGGAAGTACGTGGAGCGAGCCAAGTGATTCTCTGTAGCGAACGCATCATTTCCTGAAGCCTCGGGTCGTACGAAACCCGGGGCTTCTCTCATTCCCGACCATGCTCAAACGAAAAATCGGACTGGCTCTCGGAGCTCTCCTCTTCGCCGCGCTGCCGGCCGCCCCGCCTCCCCCGGGCATGACGCCCGTGACGGCAAGGGCCGCCGCGGTCGCGCTCCTCATGGCGGTCATAGGCCAGGTAGTGGGGAACGAGCGAAGAGGCGCCATCGCTCCCGCTCTGATGCTGGCCGTTGCCTACTCGGCCGGCATAGGTGGACTGGGGACGCTCATAGGCACTCCACCCAATGTCATCTTCGCCTGGGCGGTGGAGAAGCTCTTTCCCGACATGGAGCCTATAGGGTTCCTGACCTGGATGACCGTGGCCGTGCCCGTGTTCAAGATTGCGCTGTAGGAGGGGAACCCCCGGCCAAGACCGAAACCGCGCAACTACAAGCCTATTGCGCTATCATTGTGAGGTCGCCAAACTCGCCGAGCATCCGGCGATGGCGGGGCTGAGCTAATATGGACAGACAAGAACTTAAAAGACTGAGAGAAGCGCACCAAGATGAGATGCGCGCTGAACTGGAGAGGGTCCGTGAAGAGCTAATAGCGTCCGGCGCTCAGTTGATAGTACTTTTTGGTTCTGCGGCGGTCGGTGAGCCGAGGCTCTTCAGTGACATCGACCTGATCGTCGTGATGCCGAGCGAGCTTGATTTTCTTCCCAGGATAAGGGATCTCTACGCTCGAATTCGACCACAGGAGATGGATATCTTTCCATACACCCCATCTGAGTTCGATGATCTGAAGGAGTCAAACGGATTCGTACGTTCGGCGCTCAGGAAAGGAAAGGTGCTCTATGAGAAAACCTCCTGAAGAAGAGGGAAGGAGATGGTTGGATCAGGCTGAGGAGGACCTCAAGCATGCCGGCATGATTTTCACCAACGGCGGATACTATCTCGTTTGCTTCTTGTGCCAGCAGATCGCCGAAAAGGCCGTAAAGGCCTTCCTATACTCCAGAGGCGAAGAGCTCGTAACGGGACATTCCGTGAATAAGCTCTGTAAATGGGCCGGGGAGTTCGACCCCGATTTTGCCAAACTATGCGATAGTGTGTCCATCTTAGACAGCTACTATGTGCCCACGCGCCACCCCAACGGACTGCCGGACGGCATACCGGCTACTGTCTTCACAAAGGACGCCGCGAGCGACGCTCTCAAGCACGCCGAGCGGACGGTCAACCTGGCCAAGAAGAAACTCGTATCTTGAGCTTAAACGGACCCTGGCATGAAATCTTGGCTGGTCGCGGCCGTGAGTGTCGTGTTTTATAATGTGATCGTCTTCTGAAGATTGACCGAATGAGCTTCAACCCAGGACTACACGCCTTCATAAGTCAGCAGGGGGTCGAACACCTCGCAGCCGAGGGCCCCGGCGACGGCCGGGTCCTTGACGCTGGCGATCCGCGCCCAGGGAATCGAAAGCCGGGTGTTCCAATTCGTCTCGACCGCGCGGCCTTGGCCTATGACGACGAGCATCTCGGCGCCTGAGGCGCATGCGTCGAATTCTCTCGAGACTTTCATCATGTCCAGCCCCGAAGTAACGCTTCCCGACGAGATCAGCCGAAGCTTTCCCGTATCGAAGAGCGATCTCAATTCAGGATCCGTCCCGCTCATAGTCTGAAACAGCTCGGTCGCCTCCCCGGCGGTCATGTCGTTGAGCGCCGGGACCTCGTTGGCGGCAATGACGGAGGAGTAGCCGAGCGTCGCAAGATGTTTGACCAGCGTGGTTACGCCCAAGACCATCTCCGCGCCCGCGTTGTCGGTACAGATCACGATCGAGCCATCTTCTCGCGGCCCGTCCTTCAGACGCGCTTCGAGCTCCCCCAGCTCATCACGGAACCATGCCTTCCCGGCCAGCTCCGCTGTCCTGTCGAATACCGTGGTCTTCGCGTCCCTGTTGAGCTTTCGCGCCTCGGCGGAGCCCATGTCCACCAAGTTGCCGGCCATGACAAGCGACACGATCCATCGCAGCAGCTCCCGCTCGGAGGAGCCCGCGGGAACGACCTCCCCGGACCGGCCAAGCATAGCCAGCGCCCTCTCGTTGTCCCTGCGCTTGAGATCCCTGTATGGGTCGGGTATTCCGTGCTCGGTGAAGATGTGCCGGCGAATCTCCACCACCTCGTTCACGGTGCGAGGTCCGTTCGGATCGAGCTCGCTTTCGAAGTCATCCAGGAACCGGCAGAACCTCACGTGCGCCCGGCGGCACTTCTCGTGCATCTCGGGCGATGCTTTCTCCGTGTAGCTGTCGAGCATGTGGCGCGAGTTCTTCCTCAGAGCCGTCATCCAGTAGCGGCGGGCCTCCTCATCGGCAACAAGGTCCCAAAGACCGGGCATGTAATTGTCGCGGTCGAGCAGCGCGGAGAAGACGGCGGTATCAGGCATCGCGCCTCCCGGCCCTTTCGATCTCCTCGGAGGCGAGATCGCGCGCCCACTTGGAGGCCCGGGGGCCGGCGACCCTTCCGGCGACCTTCACCGTCTCCATTATCGACTTCGGGGTGCATCCGACGTTCAGCGCCCCGTGGATGTGCGATCTCAGCTGGCGCGTCCAGCCGGTCGCGACCAGGGTTGCTATCACGCACAGCTCTCTCAAGGGGGGCTTGAGCGGCGGCCGGCTCAGCACCTTGCCGTATCCCTCGCGAATCATCCAGCTCCACATCTCGGGATGCAGCTCGATCGATCTCTTCCTCAGGGGCTCGTACTTGTCGCCGTACACTTTCTTGCACAGCTTGAGGCCTCTGTTGATTATCGTCTCGGTGGAAGTGGCGGGAACTCGTATCCGGCGGGTGCCGAGCCCGGCGGTGACGTCTCTCAATACGACCAGTCCTTCCAGGGCCGCCGGGAAGCCCGCGAAGAGGTAGCACTGCAGTATCACCTCCTCGAGGTGGCGAATGGGTATGCCCTCGGAGATGGAGGTCTTTATGTATCTCTCAAGCCTGCCGGAGTCTCCGGCCGCGGCGGCTGCGGAGACGGCGGGGAGGTGCTTCTCCTCCTTCGACGGCTCGTATCTCTTTCTCGGCACCCGGATGTCTCCCGTATGTCCCCGGGGGGCGGCCATGGCCCACCGGGGGTAGGTCCGCACACTCGACTTTACTAGGCTGACTCGAGCGTCTATATTCGCAGATAAGAACGCCTACGGTCAACAAGGAGGAGACCTTGGAATACGTACCTAAAGAAGAGATAGAGGGGCGCATAAAGCGCCTGCAAGAGAAACTGGAGGAAGAAGGCCTGGACGGGTGTCTAATCCTCCAGATGACGGACCTGTTCTACTTCACCGGCACTCTGCAGAACGCCGTTTTATGGGTGCCGGCTTCGGGCGACGCCGTCCTGGCGGTCAAGATGAGTCTCGAGAGGGCGAAGGCGGAGTCCCCCTTGGAGAAGATCGTGGCCATGCGGAGCTACCGCCGGCTCCCCGAGCTGCTGGGCTTCGCGAAGCCGCCGGCCAAGATCGGCATGGAACTCGACGTCCTGCCGGTCTCCGTACACTCGAAGCTCGCAAAGTCCATAGGAAGCCTGGAGAGCGTCGATGTTTCGACGACGATCCGGCGGATCAGGGCCGTCAAGAGCGCCTACGAGATTTCTCAAATAGAGCGCGCCGGCGAGATCCACGCCGAGGTGTTCGCCCTTGTGCCGACGATAATGAGGGAGGGCATGAGGGAGATCGACGTCGTCATGAAGCTGGAAGCCGAGTACGGTGCGAGGGGCCACGCTGCGCCCATAAGGCTGCGCTCGTGGAACACGGAGTTCTACGCCGGAGTGGTGAGCGCGGGAGTTTCTGCCAACGCGCCAACCGCCTTCGACGGCCCCGACGGCATGGCCGGCATGAGCCCGGCTTCGCCGCAGATGGCGGGACTCCGCGAGATAGCCAAGGGTGAGCCCGTGATAGTGGACATAGTGTGCAATCATAACGGGTACCTGGCCGACAAGACCCGCATCTTCTGCATCGGCCGGCCGCCGGAGGAGGCTCTGAAGGCACACGAGCTGGCAATAGAGATACAGAAGGAAATCGGCGAGACGTTGACGCCGGGCGCTATCCCTGAAGAGATATACAACAAGGCCAAGCAGAGAGGTGACGCGAGCCCTTGGGCGGAGACATTCATGGGCTACGGTGACAACCAGGTCTCGTTCGTGGGCCACGGTGTGGGGCTCGAGCTCGACGAGCTGCCCGTGCTGGCCCATCGCTTCAAGGAGCCGCTGGCCGAGGGCATGACCATCGCCGTGGAGCCCAAGTTCTTCCTGGAAGGGATAGGGGCGGTCGGGGTCGAGGACACCTTTGTGGTGGAAAAAGGCGGCGGCAGAAAGCTCACCAAGTTCCCCGTGGAGATACAGGTAATAGAATAGGGGCTATTTCGCGCGGGTCTTCTCCAGGTGCTTCCTCATGGCGTTGTCCATGTCTATCGCGCACAGCGGGCCGCACATGGTACATACGGCGCTCTCATAGGCCTCGCTCGAGGCCCTCATCTCCCTTGCGCGCTCGGGGTCTATCGCCAGCGAGTACATCTTCTCCCAATCCAGGGCCTTCCTTGCCTCGGACATGGACCTGTCCCAGTCCTTGGCCCCCTTCACGCCCTTCACTATGTCGGCTGTGTGGGCCGCGATGCGCGCGGCGATGACGCCTTCCCTTACGTCCTCCACCGTGGGCAGCCTCAGATGCTCGGCTCGAGTGACGTAGCACAGGAAGTCCGCGCCGCTGGCCGCGGCGATGGCACCCCCTATGGCCGAGGTTATATGATCGTATCCCGGTGCGACGTCCGTGGTCAGCGGGCCGAGCACGTAGAAGGGCGCTCCGCCGCAGAGCTTCTTCTCCAGCTCCACGTTGGCCTCGATCTCGTCGAGCGGCACGTGGCCCGGCCCTTCGATCATCACCTGGACTCCTCGGTCCCTTGCTCTCGCAGCCAGCTCTCCGAGGATCGCGAGCTCCCTGAACTGCGCCTGATCGCTTGCGTCGTGAATGGCGCCTGGTCTTAGACCGTCTCCCAGGCTCAAAGTGACGTCGTGCTCCAGGGCGATGTCGAGCAGGCGGTCGTAGTGCTCGTAGAGCGGATTCTCCCGGCCGGTCCTGCAGATCCAGGAGGCCATCACGCTTCCGCCCCTGCTTACTATGCCGCACACCCGTCCCTGGTCGAGAAGCCTGTCCAGCGAGTCCTTGGTCACGCCGCAGTGGACTGTCACGAAGTCCACCCCTTGCCGGGCCTGCTTGTCGATCACCTCGAAGATGTCGTCGGCGGTGTAGTCCTGTACGCCGCGCTCGGATATGACCTGGTAGATCGGCACGGTTCCCATCATTACGGCGCACTTCTTCAGCAGGGCGAGCCGCATGTCGTCCAGGTCCTCGCCCGTGCTCAGGTCCATTACCGCGTCTGCTCCGGCCTTGACGGAGACGTTCAGCTTCTCGATCTCCTCGTCCAGGCTCTTGTGTTGGGCTGAGTAGCCTATGTTGGCGTTTATCTTGGTGCGAAGGCCCGCCCCGATCCCCCTGGGCCTGAAGCGGTGATGCAGGTTCTTGGGGATGACAACGGTGCCCTGGGCCACGGAATCGCGCACGACGGCGGGCTCGAGACCTTCGTCCTCCGCCACGGCCCGCATGGCATCGGTAATATCGCCCTTCTTGGCTGCTTCCAGCTGTGTCATCTAAATCACCTCTTCGCAAGCCACCGGGGATCGGTCATCGATAGTATTATAAGCCTCCATAGGTCCGCGAACAAGAAAAGGACGCCTGCGCAACGCGATTGCCGTGATCCGGGCGGTGAGGTACCGGCCGGACCTGCCGCAGTACGAAGCGCAGGCGCCCGCTCAGAGCTAACCGGCGAATCTCATTCGGGATGCAGCCGGGCTTTCTTCTCGAGAAGCTCTTCCTTCGATTCCTCGTAGTCGGGATTCGGGAAGATACACTCCACAGGGCATACGGAAATGCACTGAGGTTCATCGTGGAACCCCACGCACTCGTTGCACTTTTCGGGATCTATCACGTAGATCTCGTCGCCCTCGGAAATCGCCTCGTTAGGGCACTCGGGCTCGCACGCCGCGCAGTTAATGCACTCCTCGTTGATCAGCAGTGCCACCAGCTTCACCTCCTTGACCTTCTAGGCATCTTCCTCACGCGCACTGACTAGTTACCGTCGATCGGACGAGCCGATCGTTGCACATAATTCTCTCTGTGGGTCCGGAAAGTCAACCCCTTTTGGGGGCGATGGAGTTGACTCGAGGTGCGGAGGGTCACTTTCATTCTAGCAGCCACCCCAGGGCGGGAACAAGGCTAATCTTACCTCTCCAAATCTTACCTCTCCACCTCGGCACTCTGCATTCTAGCTCCGACCTGAATCCGGTCGACCACGTCCATGCCCTCCTCGACCTGTCCGAAGACCGTGTACCTGCCGTCCAGGTGGGGCTGAGGGCTGTGGGTTATGAAGAACTGGCTGCCCCCCGTGTCCTTGCCGGCCAGGGCCATTCCTACGGTGCCCCGGCTGTAGCCGACCCGGTTGTACTCGCAGGGGATCATGTAGCCGGGGCCTCCCCAACCGTCCCCTCTCGGACACCCTCCCTGGACGACGAAATCGGGCACCACCCTGTGGAAGGTCAAACCGTCGTAGAATCCCTTCTCGGCCAGCCTTGCGAAGTTGGCCGCGGTCACCGGGGCCTCCTCGGCCAACAGCCGGATGACTATGTCTCCCTTCTCGGTCTTCAGGCGCACCCGTGCCCCGACCAGGCCGCGGGCGTATCGCAGGTCGGCCTCTCCGGCGATAACGGAGTTGACCGGCACCCTCTCGGAATAGTCGTTGCCGGTTATCTCCTTCAAGGCCCAGGCCGCCCTCTCCGCGACGGGTTTCCTCGTATCGTCCAGTGCCCTCTCCAATAGGGGGAGGGCCTCGCGGCTTCCGATCTTGCCAAGTGCCTCGATAATCTCGTGGTGAGGCGTGACGTCCGAGACATCGGGGAAGCGCTCGTAGAGGGTGGCGAGCTCGCGCGCCCACTTGCCGTCGCCCGACCCTGCCACCGCCTTTGCCAGGGACGCCGCTACGACCATGTCGTCGCATCGCGCCGCCGGATCCCACAGGGCGTCCTTGTCGTAACTCGAAAGCGTAGAGAGCGCGTCGAGAGCCGAAGCGAGCACCGCAGGCTCCCTCTCACGCGAGACGAGATTGACCAGGGCCACGGAGGAGCGGTTGTCTCCGATCGTGCCCAGCCCCTCGGCGGCCGCGGCCCTCAATCTACGGTTTCGAGACTCCAGCATATCGACAAGGTAGGGGAAGGCGCCCGCACTGTCCGCCTCGGCCAATCCTTTGGCCGAGGCCGCCGCAATTCTCCAGTTGTTGCTGTCCAGCATGTCTTTCAGGACGCCTGCGGCCCTGGGCCCCCCGAGCTTTCCCAGGGAAGTCAACGCGGTAAGGGCGAGATGCTCGTTATCTGAGGCCGCCAGGTGTACTAAGGGCTCTACGGCACGCGCGTCGCCGGACTCGCCGAGTGCTCTGGCCGCGTCCACGGCCACCCTCCAGTCGCGATCGGCGAGCATGCTTATCAAGGGGAACAGCCCTCGGTGGCTCTTTGTATCGCCCAGCCCGCGAGCAGAGTAGGACCTTACCAGGGGATGGCGGTCGCCCAACCCGGTTATGAAGGCGTCGATCGCCGGAACCACCTTTCGCCTCGCCAGCGCGTAGAACACTTTCCAGCGGGTTTCGTCGTCGAACTCCCCCGCGTGCTCGATCAGGGCTAGGTCGGCGCCCTCGTGCGGGATCTGTCTGCGGCCCAGGAGGCCCAGCGCGATCGCCGCCCGGCCGCGGACTGCCGATCTCGGATCGTCCAGAGAGCGCGAGAGAACCGCGGATGAGTCTTCTGCGCCCACCTTGCCTATCGCCTCTACGATGCGCTCGCGGACCCCCGGATCCTCCTCGCGCTCCAGGGCGCCGATGAGTATTGCCTCGGCCTCCGCGTCCCACATCTGTCCCAGCGCAAAGGCGGCGGCGTTCCTGACCGACGGCTCGGCATCGGAAAGAGCCGCGGAGAGCGCCCCTATGGTGGAAGGGTCCTGGATTCTGGCGAGCGCCATCGCCGAGCGGGCTCTGATCTCTGGATCTTGGTGCTGTAGATACCCAAGGAGGGCTCCGTCGCCGAGCGAGCGGTGATACTCCAGATGCGCTATGGTCTCCTTCGAAGATTCTCGCTTGGTCACGCAGGCGGTTTGAAGGGCCAGGGCGGATGCCAGCAGGCACAGGAGGAGTCGCTTCATAGGGGCCTCCGGGTGTGGTGCTCAGACCGCTAATGTTCTCTGGTTCATGCAAGCCGCAAGAGGATAGGACGGCCTCGCCCCGGGGCAAGGTGTCTCTATGTGTCCAAGAGGGGCGGCTCCGGGACATCAGTAGACTTCTGGAAGGGGCTCCGGTTCATACGGCTCATCGCTGACCACGGTGGTCTCCTTGTAGCCTATGGAGATTAGCGCGCGCCTCAGGATGTCCACCTCGAGCTGCTCCGGGTCATAGCGGGCCCAAGCGCGCTTCTCGAGGAAGTTCGCGTAGGCCTTGTCGACGCCGTCGTATTGTTCGAGAGCCTCCTTTATCTTGAGCGCGCAGTTGCCGCAACACATCCCAGGCACCGAGAAGGTGATCTTCCTGAGATTGGACTTGGAATCGGCGCGGCTGTTCTCCGATGAACACCCGGTCCAAAGAGAGGCCGCCAAGCCCAGGATGCAGAGGCCCGTCAGCGCGAGCAATGTCCCGTATTTAATGCGCCTGAACATAACACCATCATGATAGCAAGGCCGGCGGCGACAGTCAAGGCAGCCGAGCCGCGCAACTGGGAGCCGCGCAACCCAAGCGGCGCGGGGGAGCAAGGCCTAGGCGAGCGAGCCATACGGAGACCAGAGATGGACGTGCCGGCTCGGACCGCCGGCGCGGGCAATCCGGGAGGTGCCGCCGCCGAAATCTCACCACAAGATGCATCTTGCCAGCCGGCCACCACCTTGCTTCTCAGCCGGCCACCACCTTGCTTCTCAGCCGGCCCAAGCCCTCTATCTCGATTGTCACCACGTCGCCGGGTTTGAGAAAGACCGGGGGGTCCCGGAAGACTCCAACGCCGGCCGGGGTGCCGGTGGCTATTATGTCCCCGGGCAGAAGCGTCATGGCCTCCGATATGTATGATATGACGTGGGGTATGTCGAATATCAACTCGGCGGTCGTGCTTCTCTGGAGGTTCACATTGTTGATGTAGGAGGCGATGGCCAAGGAGTGAGGGTCGGTCACCTCATCCGCTGTCACAACGGCGGGGCCGCAAGGCGCGAAAGTGTCGAAGCTCTTGCCCCTGAACCACTGCCGGTCTCCTCGCTGAATGGTGCGCGCGCTCACGTCGTTGAACACCATGAAGCCCGCGACGGACCGCATCGCTTCTTCGAGGCTCGCGTTCCTAGTTGCGCGGCCTATGACTAAGGCCAGCTCCGCTTCGCAGTCCACACGCTCGTCCTGCTTGGGGATAGCTATGTCGTCGTTCGGGCCTGAGAGAGCGCTCGGTGCCTTCGCGAAAAGCAAAGGCGCGCCGGGGGGCTCCTTGTCCTGCTCGCGGGCGTGATCAGCGTAATTGAGGCCCAGGCATATTACCTTGGAGGCGTCGGGCACAGGAGGACCGAGCCTTACATCGCCGACGGCAATCCGCCGCCATGCGCCGGCCCCCTCGGCCGCTCCGACCGCGGCGGCCAGCTCCGAGAGCCTGTCTGTCTCGAGAATGCCCCTTACGGTGGCTGGGAAGGAGGCGTCTATGGAAGCGACGTCCACTATCTCATCCCCGAGCAGCAGGCCCGGCCTCTCACTTCCTCTCACTCCGTAGCTAACCAACCGCAACTGATCGGCCCTCCTTCCTCAACTGTGAAGCGTCAAAGCCGGCGCGTTCCCGCACGGCCTCGTGTCTCGCCGTCCTAGGTTCGAGCATAGCCCGCCGGGGCCGCCCGGGGCAACATTGACGGCGCCGCCCGGGGCAACATTGACGGGGCCGCCGCCGTATAGTAGATTGCAGGCGAGGAACGCCTAGTGCCGCTATTACCTTCTCAAGGAGGAGGATATGAAGCAGTGCCCAGTGTGCGTAAAGGAGCTGCCGGATGACGCGGTCTACTGCGCGTACTGCGGATACGATGTCAAGACCGGCATAGCCCCGGTCAGGAAGAAGACCGACGATCGCAGTGGCAGGTTCCTAGGCGGTATAGTGCTGATCGTGCTGGGAGCGATCTTCCTGGTCGAGGCCTACACCAACTATGGCTTCGATCGGCTCTGGCCTCTTCTGCTCATTGCGATCGGGATAGGCGTGTTGCTGAAGAGGTAGTGACGGCGTGCCCGCGGCGAGGCCCGCGCCGGGTCCCCGGAGGGCCCGCTTGCCAACCGGCGGATTACCTCAGCGGCGCAGCAGGGCTCTGGCCTCTCGGTTTTCCGGATCTATCGAGAGACACTTCTCCAGCTGCTGTCTGGCCTCGGGGTTTCTGCCAAGCGCCATAAGCGCCTTAGCCAGAAGCAGCCGGGACTCCACCGAATTGGGTTCCAGAGAGACCGCCTCTTCGAACTGCTTTGCAGCCTCGTGCATGTCTCCCGTGCTCCAGCAGACGGCCCCGTAGTCCCGCCTCAGTTTGGCTGAGTGCGGCTCTATCTCGTTGGCCCTGCGCATATGGGGGAGAGCTTCCTGGAAAAGCCCTCTCTTGGCATAGAAGGTCCCTAGGGCGCCGTGCACGCTGGCCTTGGAAGGCTCTATCTCGAGTGCCCTCCGGTACTCCCTCACCGCGAGGGAGTCCCTGCCGGCGCGATCGTAGAGCACGGCCAGGTTGACGTGGGCTTTCACGTAACCCGGATCCAGCGAAAGAGCCCTCTTGAAGCTCATCTCGGCATCAGCCGGCTCCCTTAGCTCCATCTGGGCGAGGCCGAGATTGTTGTGCGCCGAGGGGCTCGACGGGTCGCTTGCTATCGCCTGCTGGAAGGCCTCCTTCGCCTCCCCGTACCGTCCTTCCCTCAGCAACGCCACACCTTCGTTGGAGTGCCAGGAGGCGAGCTTCTCAGGATCGGAGGCCTCCTCGGCCTTTTCCTCGTCGCCTTGCGAGGCGGGCCCGAGGTACCCCAGGGCCCTGAGCTTCTCCAGCATATCCTCATCGACTTCCGATTCCCCGGTCTCTTCGCCGGGCGTGTCTCCGGCGAGGTCATACGGCTTCTTTCCCTCGATCTCGTATGTCTCTACCGTCTTCACCGGATTCGCTTCCAGGAAGCTCTCCGTCATCGCCTCGGTGATGGGCCGGCCGTCCATGTCCTCGGCGACGGGCAGTCCCAGCAGGGCGAGAACCGTGGGCGCCAGGTCCAGCACCGAGGCTCCCTGGATGGCCACGCCGGGCTTTATGTGAGGGCCCCACATCATGATGACTCCCTGAAGCCTGTGCCATCGCGCCGCGCCGGGCTCGCGCGGCCCGGGCGCGCTTTGAGGCCTCGAAGCGCCCGTCTTGAAACCATGGTCGGAGACGATTATCACGCAATAGTCGTCTCCGGCCGCCTCTAGGAACTCTCCCAGCAGCCCGTCGATGTGACGGTAGGCCGCGTCCATCGCGCCCCCGTACTTCCGCATGTCCTCCTCGCTCACGCCGGGCATGAGGGGCGGCTCGTAGGGCACGAACAGATGGCCCACGCTGTCGGTTTCCTCGAAGTAGACGGCCATCAGGTCCGGCCTGTCGTCGCGCAGGATCTTGAGGCCCAGGTGCCTGTAGATCTCGCTGGTGATGTATATCAGCCTCAGATTGTTGATCGGATTGGATATATCAAAAGACGCGGCCTTCGCCTCCTGGAGCTCCTCCTCTGTTATGTCCACAAAGCGCGTCATTGTCGCGTGGTCGACGGAGCCCACCTCCTCGGCTATGCTGTCAACCGTGGCGATAATGGAAGCGGGGTTGCAAAGTCTCGTGTGACTCTCATCCGATATGTAAGCGGAGTGATATGAGACTCGATCCGACACGATAGTGCCGTTGACCTTTTCGGCGGGCCACGTCGCGAGCCAGCCGACGAAAGCCACTTCTCTATCCTGAGCGCCCGCGATATTCCAGAGAGCGCGCACCCGCCTCATTTTGCTCGTCACGGGAACGAGCTTGCCCGTGGATGGGTCCTTCACCAGGAAGTCGAGTATGCCGTGTTTGTCGGGGGTCTTACCTGTTGCCATGGAGGTCCATATAAGTGGCGAAAGGATGGGCTCGAGCGAACGAAGGAGGCCCGAGCTCCCCTCGCTGATCAGCCGCTCGAACGTGGGCACCTCTCCGCGCTCCATCAACCTCTCGAGTATCAGCATGTCCACGCCGTCGACGCCCAGGATGAGGACCTTTGTGCCCTCCGAGCGGGCGACCTTGTCCTTCTGTCCGCATCCGGGCAGGATGGCTCCCAGCAGCAGACATCCGACGATCGCGGAGAGGATTACGGGCGGGATGGCCCTCGCGAGGCGGCCTCCTGCGGAGACCGCCGAAGGGCGCGCACTCGCGGACAGAAATTTGCGATGGAAGAACGTCATTGGGCAAATACTCAAGTGGATTAGGAACCGCCCGTGCGCCGGGCCCCGGGGGCGGCCTACTCCAATTAGATCGTGGGGACTTGAAAATGTGACCTGCGCCTGTCGTCGCGGCGATGCCACCCTACACTCAATCCTATCCGACTCGGGGGCTCAGCACAAGAGGCCCCCGTATCAGTTCCCGTCTCAGTCTACGCCGCCGGCTTCGTCCTGAGAGGGGGGACCGCCGCCGGGCTTTTCCCGCAGCGGACTTTCCAAGTGGGGCTGTCACCGGCAACCGCAGCTTTCGCGTTGACCCGCGCGGGGCCGTGGGGCTAGAGTAGATGGGAGTAGGCCCTCTGGTTTCTTGAAAGGACGCTTGCACATGGAATGGAAACAGATAGAAGACCGTTATCTTATAAGGCTCGACGTCGGAGACGAAGTGATAGCCTCGGTACAGGGCTTCGCGGCCGAGCTGGGGATAGGAAGCGGGATGGTGTCGGGAATAGGCGGGATCGAGAACGTGGTCCTGGGCTACTACGATCTCGACGCGAGGTCCTATCTCAAGAAAGAGCTCGAAGGCCGGTATGAGATGTTGAATCTGGCGGGCAACCTCTCCCTTGTGGACAAGGAGCGCTTCTTCCACGCGCACGCCATAGTCTCAGGGCCGGACATGGCCACACTCGGAGGCCATCTCTTCCAGGCGACCGTCGCCGTGACGGCCGAGCTGTACCTGTGGGGATCAACTGTGTCCGTGAGCCGTTCCCTCGATGACGGTGTGGGTCTAAACACGCTGGATCTCTGAGGGCAACTCCCCTGTGTTCAGAATAAGCCACTACAAGATCTCCACTTTTCTGCACTGCCCCCTACAGTACAGGATGAGATATGTCGACTTCCTCGGCGCGCGCTACAGGAAGAACTGGCCGTTTCTTGTGTTAGGGCACGCGGTCCACAGAGCATTGGCCGATTTCTTCGGCATGGAGGACATGGCTTCGCGCACTCCCGCGAAGCTCAAGGAGCTGTTGAGAGCGAACTGGCTCAAGGAGGACAGAGGCGTCTTCTCGTCCAGGAACGAAGAGAGGCGTTGGGGCCTGGTGGCGCTTTCGATGCTGGACAACTACTGCGATATGGGCGACTTGAAAGCGCGGCCGGCTTACATAGAGGAGACCGTAGAGGTAGCGGTTTCCGATTTCCTCCTCTCGGGCCGTATAGACAGAATCGACGAGGTCGCGCCGGGCTACTACGAGGTGATCGACTACAAGACGGGCAAGTCCGTGCCCACGCAAAGGGACCTCGACAAAGACCTTCAGATGACCATCTATGCGACGATAGCGAAGCACCACTTCGGCTTCGTTCCTTCGAGGTTGACGGCAGATTACCTGCGCAGCGGCGTGAGCATAGCCACAACAAGAACCGTGGACGACATAGCCGAAGGCATAGACGAGATCAGGGGCCTCATCGAGCGGATAAAGGATTGCAAGGACTTCGAGGCCCGCCCGGGCAGGCTTTGCCAGTGGTGCGATTTTCTGGAAATATGCGAAGCCGGGTCGGAGGCCGTGCAGGCGTGGGTCAACGGAGACGCGGTCGAGCCCGCGAAGCAAACCAAGAGCAAAGAAAAGTCGAAACCATGAGTCCCCACCAGACCGGTGCAGAAGGTCTCTATTTCCGGTCCATCACCGTCGAGCGAAGCGCGGATGCGAGCAGCTCGTAATCTTCCTGTTTATTATATATCTGGGCAGACACGCGGATCAGCCTCCTGGGCGCCGACGGCCATGCGATGATCGGAACCTCGATGCTGTGGCTGTCGAACAGCTCGCGCCGGAGCGGATCGTTGTCGCCGGTCATGGACGGTTCGGTGCCATCGCCATCCGGGAGTTGGAGTGCCGCGAGAGAGCCTGTCATCTCGTCCGGGCATAGGGCCGGGGCTCCCAGAGCCTCACGGAGGCGCGATCCCGCCTGGAGAGCCAGGTTCCTGTTGCGCCGCATGAGCTCCGGCCATCCGCCGGGCAGGAGAGAGCCCATGTACTCGATAGCCTTTGCGACGGAAAGATAGGCCGTCGGGTCCGACGTGCCCGTCCAGTCGAACCTCAGATGAAAGGGGGAACGGTCGGTCCTTTTCGCGCCGTAGCCGAGGCTCACGACAAGCGGTCTGACGGCCTCGCGTTTGTCGGCCCTAACGTAGAGGAAGGCGGATCCCTTGGGGGCGCATAGCCACTTATGACAGTTGCCCGTATAGTACGCCGCCCCGACGTCCCTTACGCTGAGCGGGATCATGCCGGGCGCGTGGGCCCCGTCCACCAGGACATCGATCCCTCTGTCGCGCATTTCCCTGGCTATGGCGGCGACCGGGAAGACTATCCCGGTGGGGCTCGTCACGTGGTCTATCAGGCAAATCCGCGTCCTTGGGCTCGTCCGGCTCAGCAGGGATCGGGTGACCTCTTCCGGCGAGCCGATCGGGACGCGGACCGCGGCCTCTACGGCTACGGCGCCCGTGTCCGCGGCTATTCTCTGCAAGGTGTACCTGCAGGAGGGATAGACATGATCGGTTGTCAACATCTCGTCGCCGGGCTTCAGGTCCAGAGAGCGCAAGACCGTGTTCACGCCGGTCGTCGCGTTCGGGACGAACGCCATCCCCTCGGGGGCCGCGTCGATGAAGCTCCCGAGAGTCTCTCTGGAGGCGTCCAACAAGCCCTCCAGCTCTCGAGCGAGGAACAGGACCGGGTCGCGCTCCAGCCTCTCCCTGAGCGCGGACTGGGCGTCGAGAACGGCCTTGGGACAAGCGCCGAAGCTCCCATGGTTGAGGAAAGTGATATCCTTGTCGAGAAGCCATAAGTCCCTCGGGTCAACGGTCCCGCCCGAGGTGTGGATACGTCCAGACACCGGCCCCACCTGTTTTTTCGCGCCTCGCTACGCGGCCTGAGACAGCTTCCTGGGTTTTCTCACCGGCAGAGTGATTGTGAATACCGCGCCGGCCTCGTCGGGGTTGTCCACCGTTATGTGGCCACCGTGATTCTCGATTATGCGATAGCTCGTTGACAAGCCGAAACCATGGCCGCTCTCTTTGGTGGTGAAGGTGGGCTAGGAAGGCAGTGTGTCCCGTCCACTTCCTCGATTCCGGCTTTCTCTGCCACTGCATTTTATTGGCGGACAGGGGGATAGATCGCATCTTGTGTTTGGGCTTGACAAAATGGGTCAGGTCTACCACATTAGCGACGAGACAAGGCCCTTCAGAGGCGGGTCGTAAGTCCACAAGTGAGCTGATAGGTAAGGCCTGAAGCGGAATTCAGCGCGTCCATGAGAAGAGGACATCGAGGCCAAGAGGAATGAGCGCGCATCTCTTGCTCTTTCTCCCTGAAGAGCCTGGGGAGGGGTGCGGGATGGCAGATTCGGCTGCGGGAATCATACGGACGGTCCACAGGCGGAGGAGGGAAGATCGATGATCACGAAGCTAGTCTCCATCACTGGCATGCTTGTGCTGGTTCTTTTCATCCTGCTTCCAGCCACGGCTGATGACGCGGAAGCCGGCATTGCATGTTGGGTCTATCGCAACTTGGGCTATCATCCGCTGGCCTGGGACCTCTGTATGTTGGAGATCTGGAACGCGTCCGGTCACCCCGAGGTCCCGGATCCCGGGGAAGGAAGCGGGGGTGACTGGTAGGGTAAGCCAACCGCTCGCATTTTGCCCAGGCGGGTTGACAGCGCTTAGGGAAATGGTGGATTTGTGTGCAGATTGAATTTCCTATTGGCTGCCGCGGTCCTTGCGGGCGGGTTCGCCGCTGTGAACGCCGGGGCCCCGGGCGGCGGTGTAGTATACAGCGATTCCGCCGGCTGGCGCGCGCGGCTTAGCGATATCGACCCAGAACGGGTAGAGTGGATCGTTAGGACCGCCGATGAATCGCCCTGTGGTCCGGGAAGCGCTGAACAGATCCGAATCATTCATGATGATACTCGAGGGTTTTGGCTCTGTTGCGACGTGAAGGGCCTAAAAGGCAGAGCGATTGAGGTCTGGCGAATGTCCCGCCTGCGGGTCCGGTTGGCCGGTGGGAATACACTGGAGAGTTCTCGAATCATCGCGGCGGTCGACCCATGTGGCCGCTATGTGTTGGATAACGCGCGATCCCCGTTTCTCGTAACTGAGAAAGTCCACGGTTATGACGGCGCCGTCCGACTCTATGTTCGGTTCGACCAGCCGTTCACGGCCGACAAGATTGAATCCTGGCACCCCGTGTGCGCGCGCCTCGTGCCGGCTCCGGATGGAAATGAGCCTTTGCATATCGATTCCCAATCGGTTCCCACCCGCGAGGTTGACAAGTGATTATGGCCCAATTGCGACGCACCCACCGTGGCTCTCAATCATACAATGGTCGGCGGGCGATCTAAAGCGGTTGCCGCTAATGCATGACTGAACATCAAGGAGTTCGCCTGCCCTTCTTTGAACCGGCGACGAGAGCAAATAGCGTTTCTGTTGGGATTTGCGAGATTCAGAGTCCGTTAAGACCTATCCCAAGAGATTCTCCAGTAGAAACAGTTCCATTGTGGAGGAGTCTCTCGACAGACCCTGTTCTCTGAGCGCGGCTAGGCCGCCTGCGCCAGCTTCTTAGGCTTCTTAACCGGCAGAGTGATTGTGAACACGGCGCCGGATTCGTCGTCGTTGTCCACCGTTATGTGGCCACCGTGATTCTCGACTATACGGTAGCTCGTGGACAAGCCGAAACCATGGCCGCTCTCCTTGGTGGTGAAGGTGGGCTCGAAGACTCTCTCGCGCACCACGCCGGGACTCTCGCTCTCGCATTTTGATGAAGGTTGTGAATCCAACGGAAAAGGCTCCTAACGATGCAATTGCACGTAGCCTGAGTTCTGTACCTTGCTGTATAGCCGAGCCACGGGCGGGCGTCTCACGAGCCATCATTCTATGGCGCCGGTGTGGCGATTCGCTTCGGCCGGGTGCCGGAATGGCTCCATCACGACTTCCCCGGCTTCCGGGAGGCTGCGGTCAGAACTGTTCGGTCTCTTGTAAAATAGACAGATAGGGAGAACGGCGAGAGATCCGGCTTGACAAAATGGGACACCCCTATCATATTGGCGACTGACGAATGCGGCCTTGGTCGGGTAATGCTGTCCTCGGCGCCGGCCCGGCCGGCTCCTGACCCGTCCAGCGCGCCAGTACGAGCCAAGCCTTAGGGCCGCAGGTGGGCGAGACTCGAGACATTCACAATAGGGCGCTGATGAGGGTGGGATCCCGAGAAAGATTCCTCCGTCGTCGAGTCAGAAAGCTACCAATGTGTCTTGTATGACGCTAGCGGACACCTGCTGGTGGATAAGCTGGGGGACCGTGCCTTTGAGTCCGCGTCTTGCCCGGCAGCTTGAGGTCGCGCCTCGCCTGAGAACTATGAGCGTTATGTCAATAAGCTGGTCAGATCATGGCGCGACCGCCAATTGTACTGCGGTCCTCATTGCCGTCGGTGTCACGATCAGTGCGGCTGCGCACGCGATGGCACAGGAAAGCAATCAGGACTATGATTTATTCTACGCTGACCCCGCCGGTTGGAAATTATCTCTTACAGAAAAAGAGGTCGATTTCTCCGAGGTGAAGATGATTTGCGAACCTGCCTGTGGGAACTTCAGGTCTCTCGATCAGTTGGATGAAACGCTGGACCGTCTCGGCTCCTTGACCGGCTGTTATTTCCGTCTGTATCGGGTCATATACAAGGATTGGTTCGATGAGGAAGAGCATATACGCAACTTGAACAAGGAAGCCAATGACCACGGATTGGAATGGGACGAGAAACCAATGAAGTTCAGGTATCTCTGTTGTGCGTTGGATCTGCCGGCTCCAGGTAGCGGGAAGCGCATCAGGCTGAATGGGGACGAACGAGTCATAATCAAGGTGATAGACAGAGACGGGCAACCAATTGAGTTGACCTCTCTTGCGCTACTCGGAACCAGCGACAAGAAAGAGCAAAGGTTTTGCTGGGATTCCCGAAAAAGGGACTCCGTAACAGCCGACCCTGAGAAATTCCTCAGTAAGGGCAACACGATAATGTTGTTTGCTACGTTCCCCGATGTCTTTGAAATCGAGAACATCCAGGAAGTGGTGAAAGTGCAAGGTTTTCAAGTCGTGAGGGAGTGACGGAGTTCGATTGAGAATGGGCGCTGAAGTGTCCCGTTGGGGAAGGGGGCAATACCAATGATGAAGCTAGTCCTTGTGATCGTGACGGTCGTTGCTGTCGGTGGAATCTTGCCAATGGGGCAAGGCGGGACTTCTCTGGGTCCGCCGAATGCGCAGGCAATGCTGGATTCGTGCGCCGAGTCCAGCGCCAATCCCTACGACCTCTTCAAGAAGATGCAGTGTCTAATAGACATTGTAACCGAGCTGTGGAGGAACGGGGACGACGGCTCTGCATGGTGGTAGTGATGAAACAGTGCGGCAGGGCGATCGCATAGGGGAGCCCAATGGGCCTCTTCAATAGATTCGCTACGCAGCCTGCGCCAGCTTCCTGGGTTTTTTCACCGGCAGAGTGATTGTGAATACGGCGCCGGATTCGTCGTCGTTGTCCACCGTGACATGGCCGCCGTGATTCTCGACTATACGGTAGCTCGTGGACAAGCCGAAACCATGGCCGCTCTCCTTGGTGGTGAAGGTGGGCTCGAAGACTCTCTCGCGCAAGTCCTCCGGTATTCCGGGGCCTGTGTCGCGGACCTCGATCTGGAGTTGCCTGTTCGACTGAAGATGTCTTGTGGTTATGGTTATGGACTTCACCCTGTCCGGCGGGTTCTCCTTGAGGGCGTCGGCCGCGTTGGTCAACAGGTTCATGAGCACCTGCTGTATCTGTCCCGGATCGAGCATGGTCTGGGGGATTGAACGATCCAGGTCCAGGTCCATTGTCACGTTGTCGAAGCGATTCTGCGGTCTCAGGAACTGGACCGTCCTCTCTATCAGGGCGCCAATGTCGGTGGGAATGGGTTTCATGCCCTTGTGGGAGAACTCGACCAGCCCCTTGGTAAGGACCGCGAGGCGCTCGGCTTGATCCAATATCACCTGGATGTGCTCCTCTATCTTGTCTGTGTTGCCCCTTGCAAGGCCCATCATCAAGAGCTGGGCCCGGCCGGAGAGCGAAGCGAGATAGTTGTTCGCCTCGTGGGCCACTTCGGCCGCCATCTCGCCTTTGGCCGCCATCCTTGCCGACCTCACGAGAGCCTGATGCGTTTTCTGGAGCTCAATGTACCTCATGTCGGCTAGTCGGATTGCCAGCAAGGGAACCAGGAAAAGGACAGCCGCTGCGTGACCGACGAAGTTGTAGAGCGAGGCGAGAAGGACCGCCATGACGAACTGGGTTGCGGAGCTTGCAGCCTCACTCTTGTAGCCGAAGTTGGTCCGCCAGGCCGAAAGAATACTCTGTTTTTGGTCCAAGGCGACGGCAAGAGACACTAGAAAAGTATTGAGGACAAAATGGGTCAGGCCCATGCAAGAAAGAGCTGCAACTATGCCAATGTCGTGCAAAGTCTCAAGCCCGCCAGCGGTTCCCTTTAGGAGCGTATATACCGACCAGGCCCCCGTGGCGGATATGGTAAACTGAGCACCATTGAAGAGGGCTTTGTACCATGGACTTCTTCTAAAAACCAGATCACCAATGGCTCTCGTTACGAAGATGACGGGCTGAAAGTGAGCGGGCGTGATCAGGATGGCCATCGCCAAGTGGAAGGTTGGTGTCATCGCCCAGGTCGCCTGCCCGTGCATCGTCCGGAGCCAAAGGGCCTCGGCCGTCAGGCAGATAGCTCCCCAGAACACTATGGCCCATATGTCGACGGGCCCGCTCCAGGCGAAGCCGAACGCCAGCAGCGCTCCGCCCACCACCGCGATCGTTGTCACGTAGGCTGTCAGCTTGAGAGTCATATTCCGCGGTGCCCCAGAGCCGCAAGTCGGCGGCGAAGATCCCCGGTCTCAACTCAAGGCATTGACCCATTTCTAGTTATCGGTTTTCGGGGCGGTCATCTTCAGAGAGATCGGTTTCCCCGGGTCCGGGGCGGATGTTGGCGGTTCCTCGAGCACGGAAGGCCGCGGGGGTCGGGTGGGGCACAAAAAGAAGAGCCGGCGCGAGTGACTCATCTAAGCGTTTCGATTAACCCCATCCAGCACCACCGCCAACGAGAGCGATGAGTAGAAGCAAGCCGATCAACTCCACTGCGAGCACCTCCTTTACGAGCTCGTAGCAACTCGGGACCCCAGTTCCAAGTCAGGAGGTTTCGCTTCGCTTGTGAAGGTCTAGCTTAGCGAGCATCCTATCGCGCCGGCTTTTATGTGCTATGTAGCCGGTTATGTATGTAGCCGGGCCCATTCCGCAACTATCCGTTGCAGGATAGCCCAATAATCAGGATAGCCGGAAGTGTCTTTTCCGTCAAGGGCTTTCTGGCCTCGGTCGCAGTGGAAGTGAAGGCCGCCATGCTATCATGTGCGCTTAATTGATTTTCTTTGATCAGAGTGCGACGGACTGACCTCCCGGCTGGAGCCACATCGACCGCGCATGCTGTCCCTAAGGGACCATGAGGGTTTAGGTTGCGGGCCGCGCTGGACCGCTGGGCCAACGGAGGGGCCCCCTGCCATGACTAGGGCGCCCGAGCGCGGTGCTGAACACCTGGAACCGGCCCGATCGGTACGATTATTGCCGCAAGCCACACGGGCGGGTCGCGTTGACAGCACCGTCCTGGAAACGTATGATTTTAGAGGCATAAGCAGGATCGGGCTTTCGTTTCAGGCGGGTCACGAATTTGGAGCGATAAGAGGACGATGGCACGGCGGAACGAAGAAGAAGAGAACATCATCAAGATCCGGCGACAGAAGCCCAGGGTCAAGATTCCCATCAACACGGACACCATCATCCACAAGCCCGATAAGGCCTACACCAGGAAGGCAAAGCATAAGAGGTGCTGGGCCGAAGAGGACGAGGAGGAATAGCCTATTGAGGGTCGCCCGCACGTGAGAGTTCTCATACTAGTCGCTTTTTTCATCTCAGGCGCGATAGCTCTCCTGTACGAAGTCGTTTGGACGAGGATGCTCGGCCTGGTCATGGGCAATACGGTCTACGCGGTCAGCACGACCCTTGCCGCGTTCATGGCCGGCCTTGCTCTGGGCAGCTTCGTCTTCGGGAGGATAGCCGACAGGCTGAAGCGACCGGCGAGGTTCTACGGCGGCCTCGAGATCCTCATAGGATTGTACTGCGCCGCCCTTCCGGTGTTCATAAGCGCGGCGGATCCCATCTACACTTTTGTCTACCACGAGATCTCCTCATCGCTTTCAGTGATCACCGCCATGCGGTTCTTCATAGCGGGATTGATCCTCTTGATCCCGGCTTCGCTCATGGGTGGAACGCTGCCCGTCCTCTCTCGGTTCTACGTATCGAGGAGAGAGAGAATAGGTTGGGAGGTCGGAAGGCTGTATGCCGTAAATACGTGGGGCGCGGTCTTCGGAACGATGCTGGCCGGGTTCGTGCTTCTGCCTTCTCTCGGCGTCAGAGTCTCTCTACTGTCGGCCGCAGCCGCCAACGTCGCGCTGGGCTTTGTCGTCTTGGCCGCGACCAGGTCGGAGCCCGAGAGGGAGATTCCTCGCTCGAGCGTCAGGGAGACAGAAGGCAAACCGGAGCGGTCCAAGGACGGCCGGTTCCTGGCGGTAGCGCTCGCGTTCGCGCTCTCGGGCCTTGCCGCCTTGGTCTACCAGGTGGCCTGGACCAGGATAATCTCGCTGCTGATAGGGCCCAGCACCTATGCTTTCGCGCTGATGCTGGCCTGCTTTCTGACCGGCCTGGCCCTGGGCAGCGCCGTGGCTTCGAGGTACATAGACCGTTGGCTGGCTCAGTCAGTGAGGATCATGGGCTTTCTGCTGCTCTGCGGGGCGGTCAGCGCCGTGGCCCTTGTGCCTGCCCTGGCGGGAGCGGTGCCCGTGATAAGGGAGATAACCAGGCAGCACTCGCAGAGCTTTTCGGCGATGTACGCGTCCTACTTCGCGCTGGTTGCGGTCATGCTTCTGGTTCCGACAACGATCCTCGGCGCCGTGTTTCCTACAGCCGTGAGGGCTGCTTCGCCGTCGGTCAGGGAGATAGGGACGAGAGTCGGTCAGCTCTACGCCGCGAACACGTTGGGCGCGATAATCGGTTCGGTAATCTGTGGCTTCTTGCTGATTCCGGTCCTGGGGCTGATGCGGGCCGTGGCCGTCGGCGCGGCCATCCACCTAATTGCTGGGGCCATATTGTTCATAAGGGCCCGGGACAAGGTTATGGCGGGCGTGTGCATGGGCCTTGCCGTAGTCGGCTTCCTGATATCTCCGCAGGTGGATCATAAGAGGCTGAGCAGCGGTCCCTACAAGTACATCTACTCGGGAGAACGGGACGCGGAGAGAGTCCTCGAGAACAGAGAGCTGCTCTTCTACAAGGAAGGGGTTACGGCGACGGTGTCCGTGACGAGGACGGGCGATGAGCTCGCGCTTGCCATCGACGGCAAGGTGGACGCGAGCCTAGGCGCGGACATGGACACACAGATCCTGCTGGCGCATCTCCCGCTCCTTATGTCCCCGGACCCGGAAGACGTCCTGGTGATAGGTCTCGCCAGCGGCGTGACCCTGGGCTCGGTGGAGAGACACTCGGACGTTCGGAGTATCGATTGCGTCGAGATCTCCCCCGAGGTGATCGAGGCCTGCTCGTTCTTTACCGAATACAACTACGATCCGTTGTCGGATCCCCGCCTCAACTTGATCGTTCACGACGCGAGGAACTTCCTGAAAATGACGGACAGAAGCTATGACGTGATAATCTCCGAGCCCTCCAACCCCTGGATGTCCGGTTCGTCCGCGCTGTTCACAAAGGAGTTCTTCGAATCGTGCCTGGACCGTCTCAAGGAGGACGGAATCCACTGCCAGTGGCTGCAGGGTTACGCCATACCCAACCCGATGCTTCAGAGCGTGGTCGCCACCTTCTGCGAGGTGTTCCCCCATGTGAGTCTGTGGATGCCTCTCAAGGGAGATCTGATACTGCTAGGCTCGGCGGTGCCTTTCGCGCTGGACCCGGAGAGGATGGCGGCGACCATGTCGGAGGAGAAAGTAAGCCGCGACCTCGCCAGAATCGATTTGAAAAGGTGGGACGAGCTGGCCGGCATGACTCTGGGCTCGGGCCCGGCGCTTTGCGCCGCGGTTTCGCAGGCCCCCGTTCAGACCGACAGCCGCCCTCTTCTGGAGTTTGCCCTTCCCAAGACCCTTCACAGGAGAGTGGAGCTGGCGGCGATGAACCTGAACTGGTTGTCCGCGCCCCTGGGCGATCCTGGTGACCTTGTGCGCGACGGGGAGGACGCTCGCGAGCAGGTCCGTGACTCCGCCGAGTCGTTCAAGGAATTCGTGCGCGGCCAGGTGACCGAATGGGTGGGCGACGCGGAAGCCGCACTCAGGCATTACGGCAACGCCATGAAAGGGCCGGCGGGGCGCAGGTCGGCCGCCTCTCCGCTATATCTGATAATGTGCCGCCTCGGGGTCGAGGCGGAGAACCAGGGCAGAAAGGAAGAGGCATACGAGATCTACCGCGGCGCGATAGCTCTGAGTCCGGATCGCAGCGAGGCCCATTACCTGCTGGGTGTCGCGTTTGCGAAGGAGGGCCGTCTCGAGGAGGCCGAGCGGCATCTATCCGATGCCGTGGCTTCCGCGCCCGACAGGATAGAACCTGTGCTTGGGCTCGGAGATGTCCTGTCGCAGATGGGCCGCCACGAGGCCGCGCTGGAGATAATGCAGCGCACGGTCTCGGCCGCGGCGAGCGATCCCAGGGCGTGGTACGGGGCCGCCAGGACCTACGCCAGGGCAGGCAATGTGATGGAGGCCAGGGAGGCCCTCACGAAGGCCTTCGGTCTCGGGGGACCGGGACTGAGACGTCGCGCGGCGGCCGACACCGTGTTCTCTAACGCCGGGATGATAGTGAACTGAGCCCCGGGGAGGTGGCGCTATGTGGATCGAGGCGATTGTGACATTTCTGGCCGGGCTGGCGATCGGCCTCGCTATTATGTTCAGGCACAGGAGCGCGGCGCAGGCCCAGAGAGAAGAACTCAAGGTGCAGCTGGCCAGGCTAGAGGCCGAGCGCACGGCCGACGATGACAAGCTGCGGTGGGCGGAGACCGCAAAGACGCAGATGAGCGACGCCTTCAAGGCCCTCGCCGGCGACGTGCTGCGTGCGAACTCCCAGCAACTGACGGAGCGCGCCAAGAACGAGTTCGACAATCTCGTAAAGCCCCTGTCTCAAAACCTCACGACTTTGGACGGATACATACGCGAGCTGGAGAAAAGAAGAGAAGGCGCTTACAGCGCGCTCGGCGAGCAGCTAAAGCAGCTCTCGCAGATGCAGTCCTCACTTCAAAACACCACCACCACGCTGGCGCAGGCGCTGCGCTCTCCGACGGTGCGGGGCAGGTGGGGGGAGTACCAGCTTCGCCGGCTGGTCGAGATGGCGGGCATGACGGACCACGTAGACTTCGAGGAGCAGCTAGGCACCGAAGGCGGGCGCCCCGATATGATCCTGAGGCTTCCTCACGGCGCGATACTGCCGATCGACTCCAAGGTGCCGCTCGAGTCCTATCTCGACGCCATGGAGGCGTCGGATGAGAACATGCGCAAGGCCAAGCTCATCCAGCACGCCAAGGCGATGCGCAGCCGGGTGAAGGACCTGGGCCAGAAGGCGTACTGGGAGCAATTCGACAGGACTCCCGAAGTGGTCGTCATGTTCGTGCCGGTCGAGCCCTCGGTCGGCGCGGCCTTCCAGTACGATCCGGAGCTCTTCGACTACGCGATCAACAACAAGGTGCTGATCGCCTCGCCGGTCAATCTCTTCGCGCTCTTGAAGGTCTTCGCATACGGCTGGCAGCAGCAGCAGATAGCCGAGAACGCGGAGAAGATCCGCGCGGAGGGCCGGGACCTTTACAGGCGAGTCTCTGTCTTTGTGGAGCACTTCGCCGATCTGGGCAAAGCGCTGGACAGATCTGTCAGGGGCTACAACAAGGCGCTGAGATCGCTGGAGACGCGGCTTTTCCCCGCCGCCCGCCGTTTCCAGGAGATGGGCGTGGACAAAGGAGAGATGGAGACACCGAAGCCCATCGACAGCCAACCCCTGGCCCCCACAGAAGGCACCGAGGACGAATCTGAGCCAGAATCCCGGTAAATCATTGCCAGGGTTATCGGTCGACAGTGGCCGCCTTGGCGCCCTCTTCGCTTCTCCCAATGCCTGCAGTGGTCGGCGGAGCTTCGGATCTCTCTCCCTTTCTTCCGCTTCGCCGGTCAGGCAACTATTGACTCGACATAGTGGGCCATATGTGTCATTAGTGGGAGTAGCTCCGGCAACGTTCGGGAAGCCGGGGGGTTGCGACGTGTTGGATGGCAACCGAAAAGAGCAACGACGAGCCAGGGCACAGGTTGCTTCGGTCGTTTGTTGGCGACCTGCGTGGTACCCGGCAGGATGAGGGGCGAGAGAACGTGACGAGAGCGTTGTCGCTTTGCCTCGCCGTAGTTGTCTGCACGATGTTGGCTTGGGGGGCACAGGGGCAAGTCCACTATAAAGGATACAGGGGACTGCCCTGCTATGCGGACACGACGGATGGGTGGGAGTTCGGGCTGACAGGCGAAGAGTTTCCCGTCTCTCTCGCCATTAGGCAGTGCGAGGTCTGTGGACTCAGACCGAGCCCCGAAGAGGTGAATACAGTCTTCGAACGAGTAGCCGGCGTTGTCGGAAGAAGGCTCATAGTGAGGGATGTCTACTTCAATTGGAGAAAGGAACAGGAGAGAGTCGAGCGGTTGAAGACGGAGATGGAGGCCAGTGGGTTGATTTGTGAAGAGATGCCCGTGGAATGGCGCTACCTAGGGTGTTTTCTAAGACTTCCAGATGGGTCCATGGGGCTGAGTGTAGCTCTCACGCGGCGCCTTCAAGTTTCAATTACAGCGATCAACAGGGGTGGTGCCACCGTGAAGCTCAACTCCAAAGCGGTGTACGCGACGGACGATCACTTCCTGCAGAACTACTGCTGGAAGTCCACCAGGGACAACACGATCCGGGCGGATCCCGACAGACTCTTCAGCAAGACCAATAGGAGCACCGGGAGGACATCGATAATCCTGCTCGCGATGTTCGAGGACCGGTTCAAGGAGATCGGGGATATAGAGGAGGTGAAGCTGACGGGCCTGCAAATAGTGAAGCGGGGAGCTCAATGACCCCTCGGTTACACGTAGGAGACGGGAAGAAAGAAAAGGGTGACTAATAGCTGTCGACATCGCGATTGAGGTCTGGCGCAACGGCGATGGAGCATGCGTCGGCGACTTCCCGGGTTGACGGCTCCGAGGAATCCCGGAAGAGAATGGGGGAGCGCTCCAATTGGGGCCTCCCCCAATTGACGACTACGCCTACAGCCGATCGAAGGCCGGCCGCTGATCCCGGCTGAGGGCGCCGAGGACGAATTGGAGCCGGAGTCCCGGTAAGTCCCAGTCGATCTTTCAGATCCGTCGCAGGCGGTCGGCGTAGGCTCCCGCCGTGCCCGTAACCCCGCCGACCAAGGACCAAGGCATCTATCGTTGACTGCTCCCCCATTCCTGGAGATATGCTTGACAAAATGGGTCTAAGGGCCTGACATTGGGGGCGACGATTCAGATGTAGGTGTGCCCGCCGGCGCCCGAGCGGCAGCGCGGCTACCAGACACCGCATGGATGAAGGCATGTATGAAACGTCTGATGATCCGAGTCTACCTTTCGGGTCCGTGCCTGCGCGCTGTCCCGGTTCTTAGGTTCTGACCGTTGGGAAAAGCTCTTTGCGTCGCAGCTCTCCTTTTCATCCACTGGTCAACAGGCGAATGCGCTCATGCCGGGGATCGAGACGCCCTGAGCTACGCGAACAGGGAGGGTTGGAGCATCACTGTACTGGATACCCCCCCAATACTGAGAGACGAACAGCAGACACGGAAGCTGGTGGAGTACGTGGAGCGGTTGCGCGTGCGGTTGGAAAGGGAGGGTTACGGGGAAACCCTGCTGCTGTACAAGGCGATAGCCGAGGATATGAGTCGCGGTACGGGTTTCTGGGTGGCCATGGAGCTGGACCTGGCCCAATGTGCCGCAATCGAGCTGCACTGGGAGTCGCGGCTCGTCGTCCATTTGCCCGATTGTGTTGCAAGGAGCGAATGTATCTGTGCCTCCAGTGATGCGCGGCAGACGTTTCTGTGGAGCACCAAACAGGGAAGGTTCACTGTGAGTCCAGAGACGGTCTTCGTTTACCCCGAAAGGGGCCGCTGTCTGCTTTACGCCAAATTTCCCGAGTCGTTCGAGCTGTCGGAAGCGCGAAAGGTCAGACTCGAAAACGCCGTAACAGTTCACTCGCTCGAGAGCAACTGAACGAAGCCAATCCCGGGTGCGCCATCCGATTCGGCCGCCTCACGGTTTGACGACTCTCGCCGCCCGGCAAGCTGTGGCTGGGGGAGGACTCCTCCAGGGGTCCTCCCCCTCCCGATATCGTCCCTGCCATCTGGAAGCCAGGCCTTTTGCCACGTGGGTGGGGGGTTCAGCCGGCAAGGCCTTAGCCTGTAAGCAATTGGCGTCTATATAACTGCCGAGCTCCCATAGGCTCGCCCGAGGCTATCTCCGCAGGCCCACTCGAATACATCGACCCGGCGACCGGCTCCGGCCGGCTTCCCGCAACAGATGGGCTCTCTCTTCCGTAAAGACGATAGGACCATCGCCCAATCCCACCAGCAAGGAGGTTCGCCGTCATGAAGAGGACGTGGCCGGTTCTTCTTTTCTTGAGCTTTGCTTTCATCTCGGCCTCATGCTGCGTCGTCAACGCCGACCGTGCGGTAAGGGGCTCTGGGAGGGTATCCGAAAAAGTACACAAGTTGAGCGGGATCTCGGGGGTCGAGCTTGCGACCATCGGCAATCTCTACATTGAGAAAGGCCGCCGCGAGGAGCTGCGCGTAAAGGCTGACGAAAACCTGCACGAGTATCTGGAGATCGACGTCTCAGGCGGCAAGCTCGAGATAAAGAGCGAGCGCGGAGTCGATCTGAGACCCAGGAAAGAGATGAGCTTCTACCTCACCGTGAGAGAGCTCGATGAAATAGTGCTTTCCGGATGCGGTGACATAGAGGCGCCCGATCTGGAGGGCGAGAGAATCAAGGTTGCGATCAAGGGATCCGGCACTATCAAGGCCGGAGACCTGCGGGCCGACGAGATCGTCTTGAGGCTGACCGGCTCGGGCGATCTGAGCGTTGGGGAGGGCAAAGCCGACGAGATCGGGATCTACATAAGCGGCTCCGGCGATATCGACGTTGACAACATAGAAGCGAGAAGCTCCGAGCTCAAAATATCCGGATCAGGCGACGCCTTTGTTTCCCGCGGAACGGTGACCAAGCAAACCGTAGTGATCACGGGATCGGGGGACTGCAAGGCCGGGCGGCTGCGCTGCTCCAGGGCTGACGTGGTGATAACCGGCAGCGGATCTGCTACGATCCGGGTCGAGGACGATCTCAATGCCAAGATCAGCGGTAGCGGTGATGTGCGCTACTATGGGCGCCCGAGAGTGCATGGGTCCTTCAGCGGATCCGGAGATCTAAAGAGAATCTAGCGCTCGACCGAAGACAGCCGCCTCCGGTGCGGCCCAACTCGGGCGAGCACCGGGAGGTCACCGTGTTTGAGCGGGTCATTACGCTTGGATTGGTATTGTTCCTGATGCTGGCCGGGCAGGCGGCAACGGAGACACGAAGACCTTACTCAATAGTCCTGGGGATCGCGCAAGACGGGGGAGTGCCACAGACAGGCACCAAGGAGCACAGGGGCTGGGACGACCCCGCCTACGCTCGCAAGGTTGTGTCTCTGGGCATAGTCGATCCATTGAGCGACCAGCGCTGGATCATAGACGCCACACCCGATTTTCGCGACCAACTTCACATCCTGGACACAGTTCACCCTGTAGAAAGAAAGCTCGGCCTGGACGCGATCTTTCTCACTCACGCTCACATCGGCCACTACACGGGGCTCATGTTCTTGGGCCTTGAATCGTTCGGGGCGGACGAGGTGCCGGTGTACGCGATGCCAAGGATGGGGATGTTTCTGGCGCACAACGGGCCCTGGGACCAGCTCATCAGAATCGGCAACATCAAGCTCAAGTCCCTCGCGGACAGGAAGAGCGTTGTCCTCAACGACCGCCTGAAGATCACCCCTTACCTGGTTCCTCACCGCCAGGAGTACTCCGAGGTCGTCGGCTTCGTGATAGAAGGCCAGAATCAGGCCGTCTTGTACATACCCGACATAGATAAGTGGGAGCTCTGGGAGGGGCAGGGGACCAGGGTCGAGGACGTCATCGCGATGGTGGACGTTGCATACCTGGACGGCACGTTTTTCGCGCCGGGCGAGATACCCGGCCGTGACATGTCCTCCTTTCCGCACCCCTTCATCACAAGGAGCATGGATCGGTTCCGCGATCTGCCCGAAGGCGAACGCTCCAAGATCAGGTTCATCCACCTAAACCATACCAACCCAGCCCTTTGGCCCGACAGCTTCGCCAGAGAGGTAATCACGAACAGGGGCTTCCGGGTCGCCGATGAGCTTGAAAAAGTAGAGCTCTGAAAGCCCCGCCCTGCCATCCACCCTCAGGTGCCTCGGTGTAGAGCAATAGAAGTCATAAATTGTCAATAGGCAATCCTTAGCTTCCAATTGGAATTGTAATCTTGACAACGTCAGGGTCCGCTCCCATAATTGGGGCCATTCCGTGGGGCGTCGGATCCCAGGTCGTGATACCGACC
>CAZHEV010000004.1:0-137515 GCA_964531335.1 uncultured bacterium
GGCTTCGGGCTTTGGTCCGAAGGAAGCTTTTTGTTCTACGGCTGGACGGGATGTGGAGACGCCGAGTGCCCAACGGCGGGCCGGCCGGGGCATGGCGAAGGCGTGACCATCGTTTGGAGCTCCGAGCAAGAAGCATTTCACGTGACGCTGGGGGTCCTGGATGTCGACCTCTTCCTGGATAAATCGATCCAACAAGCGTAATCTGCCATCATCGGCACGCTGGTTTGCGTGCTCTCATGATCCGCAGGCCTCCGGCCTGTTACCCGTGGAGCGTTTCAAAATGCGACTGTTGAGAGTGGTCATGACGGCCGAAAATAGATATGGGGAAGCACGCCCCGAAAGGCTGACGCGAACCCATAACATACTTAGAGAAAGGAGCATAGCTGTTATGCTTTCGATCTTGATGGCCGTCACGATGGCCGCGACCTCCTGCATACCCATCGGCCAAGGCGCCTCGAACACCGTTCCGGAGGGCCCCAGGCTCGCCGACCTCGAGGTGCAGCCGTGCCCCCGCCTGGGGGTGGCTTTTCCCGGAGGCAACCCGGACTACTACTACCTCATAAGCGAGGGTGGGATGGGGGTCGCCAGGATATCGGTCCCTTGGAGCAAGCACGAGCCCCAGGAGGGGGTCTTCGACTGGTACTCGCTCGACAAGAAGGTCGTGCGCATGCAGCAGCTCGGGATCGAGCCTTTCCTTACATTCGAGTCCGACGCCGAGTGGGGTGTGGAGTCCACCACCAAGACCGCCTTGAACAAGCCCCCTGCCGATCTGTCCATCTGGAAGAGGTTCGTCAAGACGCTCGTCGAGCGCTATGACGCCGACGGTGAGAACGACTCGCAGGCCTTGCTTCGGCCCGTGCGCTACTACCAGGTGCTGAACGAGTGGGTAAGCGACAAGAACAAGTCGGGGGGATGGACGGGCACCGACCAGCAACTGATCGAGTTCGTCAACGCCACCTATGACGCGATCAAGGCGAGCGACTCCGACGCGGTCGCCGTGCTCGGAGGCATCGCCGCCGTGAACGTGGACGTCATGGCTTTGAGCGAGGAGCTGGGATCATACACCATCCACTACAACTATGACGAGGACAGCGGCTTCACCATTACGCCCGAGGACGCGCAGGACCCGCAGTTCGAGCCGATCTTCGAGGCGGCCTACAGGGTCCTTCGCGGCTGCCGTTACGACTACGCGGACGCGCACCTCTACGGTCCCGTCGATTTCAACGACGCAAGGATAGCGTTGATGAAAATGAAGGCGCCCAAGCGCCCTCTTCTCTCTTCGGAGTTCGGCGGCCCCTCGCGCGATTACGACGAGGACATCACGCCCGAGGATCACTTCATGGCGGCCATGGAGTACAATCTGGACATTCTAGCCAGGGGGCTGGAGTTCGGGCTGTGGTTCCGGCTCGGTGAGAACCCGTCAGGGTCGACCTGGGGAAACGCCTATGTGCCTCTCTTCGAGGTCTCGGAGACGACCATAACCCCCAAGGGCGGGTACTGGGCCTACAAGCTCCTGGCCGGAATGTTCGAAGACCTGCACCAGGTGCAGAGGCTGGACTCGGGAGCGTACATAGTGCATAGAGTGAAGCGCCCGCCGCTTCTGGTCGCGTGGAGGACACCCGAAAGGGACGGGCTCGCGCTGCCGCCGGTGGTGCAGGCTCAGCGGGCCCTTCGGGTGGTCCATGCCGCCGAGGGCGTCTACGCCATGGAGACCGTGCCGGAGAGCGGAGTTCTCTCGCTTGGCGAGCTCCCTGTCGTCGCTGGCGCGGAGCTGCCGGGCGATCAGCAGTAACCGGCGCCGGAGGGGCGACCTCCGGCTGTTGCCGGGCGCATTGGGCCGGGTTTACTCGTAGCTTTCCACGGCGGGGCGAGAGCGCCCCTGGAGTCAGCGTTGACTGCATGGCTTTTCTGGCTGTTCGCAGGCGTCGTCTTGTACGCCTATGCCGGCTATCCTCTCGTGCTTGCGCTGCTGGCGAGGATGAGGCCGGCGCGCGGGTGGTCCGCATCGGAGCCCCCTTCGATCACACTCCTGATAGCCGCTTACAACGAGGAAGATGTGATCGAGAAGAAGCTCCTCAACAGCCTCGAGCTCGGCTATCCGCGCGATAAGCTCCAGATACTGGTGGCCTCGGACGGCTCCGACGACCGCACCGTGGAGATAGTGAGATCCTTCGCCGACCGTGGGATCGAGCTCAGCCACTGCCCGGAAAGGCGCGGCAAGATGGCCGCCATAAACCGCGGGATCTCGCGGGCCCGCGGCGAGATAGTGGTGTTCTCGGACGCGAACAACATGTACTCGCGCGACGCCCTCCGCGAGCTTACCGCCCCGTTCTCGGACCGGTCGGTGGGCGCGGTCTCGGGGGCGAAGTCCATAATCAGAGGCGATGATCCGCTCGGAGAATCGGAGGGGCTCTACTGGCGTTACGAGTCCTTCATAAAGGAGCAGGAGACGCGCCTCGGGACATGCACGGGGGTCTGCGGGGAGATACTGGCTATAAGGCGGAGTCTTTTCGAGCAGCCTCCGGAGAGTGTCATAAACGACGACTTCTATATCGGCATGAGGATTATCAAACGGGGGGGCAGGATAGTTTACGCGCCCGGGGCGCGATCGTTCGAGCGGGCATCTCTTTCCGGCGAGGACGAGATGACCCGCCGCGCGCGGATAGTGGCCGGCCGGTTCCAGGCGATGTTCATGGCGCGGAGGTTGTTGCCGGCGGACCCGGTCGTCGCATGGCAGGTGATATCTCACAAGTTCCTGCGTCCTCTGGTACCGCTGGCCATGATCGGAGCGCTCGCCGCGAACGTCGTCGCGGTGATACGCCCCTACGAGGGAGCCGATCAGGGGCTGCTGCATCTGTCCCCGCCTTTCGGCGCGGCGGTCCTCGCCTGCCAGGCGCTTTTCTACGGAGTGGCCCTTCTGCCCAGGGCCGGCTTGAGGCTCGGAGGGGGGATCGGCAAGCTGCTCTACCTGCCGTCCTTTCTGGTGGACAGCAACGTGGCGGCGCTGCTGGGGCTTTTCCGCTTCGCCTCGGGAAGACAGAGCCCGCTGTGGGAGAGAGTGCGCCGAGCTTGAGTTTGCCGCGGCTTTGTGGTTCCATTATATTGCCCGGGGGTAAGGGCGAGGCTGTGAGAGATCGGAGGGTCTGAAGTGATACTCAAGCACTACCTCGAGCTTCTGAGCCATTACAGGCGGCTCATCATAATCATCGTCGCCGCGACGACCGGGGCCGCCGCCGTCTTCAGCGCCATAATATTGTTCACCGCCCCGCTCTACACTGCGACCTCGAGCATCGTGATGCTTCCCACCGAGGCCGAGCTCACCTTCACGCGGGGGTGGCTGGGCTTCAGCCAGTACAACCCGGCCAACGTGCTGTCCCAGACCCAGATGGAGTATCTCCTGAGCAGGCCGGTTGCCGAGAGGACGTTGGGCAGGGTGGCCGAGCAGTTGGCGGCCACGGAGAGGCCGACCGGCTTCAAGGCGTTTGTCGCCTCGGCGATATCAAAAACGCGAAGGTTCATCAGGAAGACATACACGATTTTGAACTCGGGCAAGTTCGTCCCCCTGGACCCCTACGAGGACGCTCTCCAGGAGCTGATGGAGGGCATCGGAATCGAGATGATAGAGGGCTCGTACGTGCTCCAGATAGAGGTGACGCTGCCGCATCCGAAGGCCGCGGCGGCGGCGGCCAACGCGCTGGCCGAGGCATACGAGGAGATGATCGCCGAGCAGTCGGTACAGGCCGCCTCCCGCCTCGGGGGGTTCTTCGACAGGGAGGTTGCCGCGCGCGAGGCGGAGTTGGACAGCCTCGTGATGCGCGAGTACCAGCTCAGAAAGGAGCTCGACGTTGTCTCGCTCGAGGACCAGAAGGAATACCTGCTGAACGCTCTGGAAAGCGAGCGGCAGGCGCAGGCGCAGGCGCAGGTCGAGCTGGGCCAGCTTGACGCCCGCATGCAGGCCCTGCGCGCGGACCAGGGAGAGGTGCAGCAAAGGCGCATCCTGGCCAAGCTCGACGAGGAGATGACATTGGAGGGCGTCACCAGGACGGAGCTCGAGCAGCGCATATCCATGCGCAGAAAGAACATCGCCGATCTCAGGGGCGAGCAGGAGGAGCTCGCGCAGAAGGAGGAGCCGCTGGACGCGCTGGCCGAGAGGAAGAAGTCGGTGGAGGCCGATCTGGCCAGCCTCCGCGAGCGCAGGCTCAACGTGGAGCTTTCCACCTCCTCGCAGCTCTCCCAGGTGAGGATGATAAGCCCCGCTCAGGTGCCGCTCTATCCGAGCTTCCCGAAGGTGGTCTTCAATACTGCGATAGGGTTCGCAGCCGGGATCTTGCTGTCACTCTTCGGGCTCGTGCTGGTGGACACGACATCGGGAACCGTCAAGACCTTCGCGGACCTCAGACGCCTGGTCGGCGCGCGCGCCGTGACGCGCCTTACCCATTCGATGGTGGACCAGGCCCTGGGCAGGGGCGCCAAGGGCAAGAAGGACCGACTGGCTGAGGCTTCCAGGGACCTGGCGGCCCATCTGGCGGGCGGGAACGGCGCCGGCCCTTCGCGTATCGACGTAGTGGGCTTCGACGAGCGGGACACCGCCGAGGCCGCGGCGACGGTGGCCGTCGTTTTGGCCGGGCGGGGAAAGAGCGTGGTGTGCCGGCTTCCCGAGTCAGTCGCGCTTCCCGAATCGATCCGCCGGGGAGACGAGGGCCGTCTCGTGCGGTTCGTGAACAGAGACGAAGGCATCGCGGTCGATGGGGCGCTTTCCATCGAATGCCTCTCCGACTCCTCGCCGTGGAGGAGGCTCGAGGCTCGAGAGCGCGGCGCCTCCGCCGTTTTGTGCGTCGTGACTTCGGGTCTTCTGCCCGAGGAGGACCTACAGGCGCTTCATGAGACGGCCATGAAGTCGGGCGTCTCCAATATCTTCTACGTGCTGCTCGCCAGGTGAGCGGCCCTTGCGCCCTTAGAGCCCGAAGGTCTGGGGCGTCTTTTCCAGCACCATGCGGGCCACTCTATCCCCCGGCGCCGGCTCCTTCGCCTCTCCATCGCTCGAAGGAGATCGAGTGGAAGCGCGTTGAAAAAAGCCATGAAGGCCTTGATGGCCGGCCTGTCGCCGGCGCCCAGCGCCCGTTCTTTTTGCGAGCGCGATGCGAAGCTCGTGTTCGCCCGGAATCTGCTCTCCATCATGGCGGGGTGAAACCCGCAGCCCACCGACTCGGTCACCTTTCTCATCGCGCCTTCGAGGTCGGCCGCCATCTCCTCGTGAGTTATCAACACCGCCCTGTCGCAAGAAGATGCGAACCTATCCAGGTGTCTCTGGTACAAGGCCACCGCCGCGCAAGCTCTCAGGGTCGCCGCGACGCGGCCCGGATAAGGCGGCGGAACGCGGCCGAACGCCCACAGGCGCGACCTGATCAGCGATGGCGGATCGCGCACGACGCAGACGAATCGGGCCCGTGGAAAGGCCTCGGCCAGCTCCCGGGAGAGAAGCGTGTGATGCGGAGACTTCTCCACCCAGAACCGGGCGCCCTCGCGGCGTGCCACCTCGTCCATGACGAGCTCGAAGGCCTGAGGGTAGGAGCTGGGCCGCGCCTCCCTGAACCATGACTCGGATACGCCCGACAGCAGGAAGTAGTCGCTCGCGGTGAAGTCCTCCGCGAACCTGTCGAAGCTCACCGCGTCGGAGAGGTCGCCGTACTCCCTGGCGAAGTGGGAGAAGAAGATGCTCTCGTGGACTCCTTGATGATCGGGAGCCTCCACGGCCGCTATGTCGGGGTGCCCGCTCAGCGTGTTCGCGAGCCAGGTGGTCCCTGACCTCTGAAGGCCGAGCACGAAGATGGGCGTGATATCGTTCATTGAAAGCACGTCCCGGGCGGCGAGATCTAGCCTCGCCGCAGCAGGGGGCTTATCAGCCGCCGCAGGGGGGATCTGCGGTACCATTGTCTGGCGCTGAAGAGAACCGCGTGATCGAAAGCTCTAAGCGGCGCGCAGTAGGTCGGCACCAGTTTCACTATCCTGGGGTTGAAGGCCTCCTTGAACTTCTGGCGCCGCCTTTCGTCCTCCTCGATGTCTTCGTCGTCGGGCATTCCGGCGAGATCGAAGGCCGTGCATCCGTCGGCCTTCAGGATGCGCATCGACTCCCAGATGAGGTTGTGCGTGCGCGGCAGCTTGGGGAGTATGGGCATCGCGCCGCCGCCTCTTATGACAGCGCGCTCGCCTTCACAAGCCACGGCCAGGCCGCCTATAACCTGCCCTTCGGCCTCAGCCAGGAGCAAGACCCCTTTCTCCCCTTCGTTGAAGGAGCGCCATTGATCGACTAGATCCGGCTGGCCCAGATCGTCTATGTTCCTCAGCTCCGCAAGCTCCTTGCGGCGCCGGCGCAGGAGCGCGGCCTCGCCCTCGCTCTCCGCGTGGCGCACTACGAGCCCTTTCTTGACGGCGCGTTTGATATCTCTCTGGCATCTCTTCTGGAACCCGCCGAATATCTCATCCTCCGGCCTTTGCAGATCGACGAGCCCCGTCGTCGAGTGCATCACCTGCTCCTCTCGGGCAAGCTGGCGCATCCCGTGCGCGGCGAGCACCTGCTCGACCTTCCGGGCGCCCTCGTCCTCCCAACGCGGGTTCATCAGGACGGTGCAGGCGCCCCGGCTTCTGAGCGCGTCGAATATGCGCGGAAGGGCCCTGTCGAAGGCCTCGATGTCGTGAAACACGGGACCTCGCTGGAGCTTGGCGAGGTAGCGGCCGGGGAAGAGCCGCGTGAGCCGGACCAGACCGGTCACGGTTAGCCGCCCTCCCTCTTCGCACGTGAGATAGGCGAACCGGCGCAGGGTAGTCGAGGGCGCAAGCTCCACCCAGGCGGTCGTCTGCATATAGCTCGCGTGATCGCCGGCCGAGCCGAACTCGTCGAAGCGAGCCGCCTGTCCGGGCTCGAGTCCGTCCTCGAGACGGCATACGACTCCGGCCTTCGGGCGTGCCCCGGGGGCTTCGGCTGCCGTCGACCCGGAGAAGTTGTAAGCCCTCATCACCCCGCCTTCCGCCCGCTTCGGCGGGCATCGCCGTACAGGTGCGCGCCACGGCTGCGGCTCTCGCGCCGCTTTCGCCTTCGCCAACCGCGACCGATCGGCCGCAATCGCTCCTCGAGACTGTACCACAGCGCGGGAGCGTTCCATCTCGGGAACAGGCGCAGCCTGCCAAGGCTGTAGTCCGCGTCCGAGAAATCCGCGGTGAACCGCGACAGTCGCAGAAGGTCCACTTCCCGGCGACCCTCGGCTATGGTCCGCCTCACTAGATCGGTCACCAAGGTCCGGCCTGGGGAGTACCGCTTGAACTGCTCGACGAAGTCCACCTTCATGGCGTAGACGACGTCGCCTCCGCGAAGCCATATGAGGCTTCCAGCGTCGGCTCCCTCTATCTCGAGGACCGACACGTCCATCTCCCCCTCGGGGCCCAGCGCGCTCCAGAGCCTTCTGTAGAGCTCCTGCTGCTCCCGTGTCGATCCGACGGCCGTCCCCATGCTTCCCTTCCAGCTTCTTACCGACACGGCGAACGCCCTCTCCAACACTTCGCCTCCGGACTCCGACGCGAGCCATAGCCGGTGGTCGATCCCCTCGAGGGCCCGCCGCTCTTTCCTGATGCTCCTTCGAAAGCCTCTCGGCCTGGCGGAAAGGTAGTCGTCCCAGGACTTGGTCGTGTCCGCGATCGCGGACCTCGCGGTGGCGCACCAGGTAGAGGGCAGCCTCATTGATGAGGCGCCCTCGCGGAGGAGGGCGGCCCGCCCGTCCTCCACCATGGGCTCGAGCTCGCACATGTCCCACTCACCAGAACTATCGGCCGCCCAGGACAGGATCTTCTCCAGGGCGTCCTCATGGCCCGGGGCCGCGAGCCACTCCGACATGGGGGTCTCGTTGTTGGTCAGCGCGGAGAGGCATCTTACGCTACCCGAGCCCGGCAGCCACCTTATCCTGCGCCTTGTCAGCCCCAGGGGAGCGGCGGCCACGATATGGCCGTCCCTCCACACTTGAGCGATGCGCGGCGCCATGGTCGAGCCGTATACGGCCGACCACGCGGACAGCCAGGCGTGAGAGACAAAGAAGGGTGCGTCGCAGGAGGCGGCGAGCTCGTCCCAGGGCGCCTTCAGCTTCCCGAAGTCGGCCCAGTCCCCGAGCACTTTCAGCCCGGCCGCGGCGGCTCCGCGGCCGGGAGGGCGGCCATTGCGATTGTGCGCTGTCAACTGCCCGCCTCGTTCTTCTGATGTTGGTGGGCAACGGCCGCCGGCCCGCGCGAGCGCGACCGCGCCCCGGCCCTGTGCCTTTCGAACAGATCGAGCTGCCTCTGGGCGTTTACCGGCAGATTAAAATCTCTCTTCACGCGCTCTCTGCCCTCGGCCGCCATGCGGCCGGCCTCCTCCGGGTGTAGCTTCATCCATACAAGGGCGCTTGCCAGCTCCTCGTGGTCGCCGGGCCGCACGAGCAACCCCGTGACGCCGGTCTCCACCAGCTCCGGAATCCCGGACACGCGGGTCCCGATGACCGGCCTCAGGTGCGCGAGCGCCTCCATTATGACGTTGGGGATACCCTCCGTGCGACCGCCGGGGCCCACTATGCTGGGAACGACGACTACGTGCGCCCACTGGTAGGCGCCGGTTATTTCCTCGAAGGGCAGAGGACCCTGGAACTCCACGCGATCGCTTATGCCGAGCTCCTCGCAGAGTCGCTCCAGGGCGCTCCTCTCCGGCCCGCCGCCGGCTATCCGGCAACGCCACTCGCCTAGCTCCTTCTCCGCCTCGGCAAGCGATCGGAGCAGCGTGTCTATCCCTTTCCTCTTCTCCAGCGATCCCATGTACTGGATCCTGTACGCGCCTTCCCCGCCCGCCGGCTCCGCCGGGATGTCCTCGACGGGGACGCTGGAGTGGATAACCTCGATTGGCGCCCCGTCGAGCGACGGGACGCGCTCGGTCAAGAACCTCCGGTTGAACTCGCTGATAGTCCTGACGAAGGACGCTTCTGAGAGCTTCGGTCCGAGCATCGCCTGAGTCAGGAAGATATCGTGTGCCCTACAGCTTACGCTATATGGAATGCCGGTAAGCCGCCCCGCCATCCAGGCGCACGTGGCCGGGTGGGTGGCGAACTCGGCGTGAATGTGATCGGCGGGCCAGCGCCTCATGTCCTCGGCGAAAGCGAGGCACTTGGGAAATATGAGGAGCGACTTGGCCAGCCAGGCCGGCTCGCCGGAGTACTCCCCGGCGAGCGTGGTCAGCATCCGAAGCAGGGCGAGCGGCCGGGTGAAAAGCGCCTTTAGCGCGGCGCGCAGGACGGACCATCCGAAAAGGTACGGCTGGGGCCTCGTCCAATCCAGCGTCTCGCGGGCGAACCCGTGGACTATCTCGCCGTCGCGAAACGAGGTCATGTGATATATTCTAACCTCGTGCCCCCGCCCGTGAAACTCCACGAGATCCCTGAGTATGAAGGTCTCGGTGGTCTTGGGAAACTCTGTCACTATTACCGCGAGCCGCATCGTTCCTAAGCCTCGATCTCTTTGTGCTCAGACGTCCGCCGATCGGCGATCCGGCCCAGGGCTATCCCCAGCCCGGTGAAGATCCAGACGTACTTGTTGTATTCGTTCGGGACGAAAAGGGACGCCGCGAGCAGCCCCACGTAGGCGAAATGGACCGCCTCTGCGAGATCCCGCAGCTCCTTCGTGGGGCCTCTCTTTCTCGCCCTTTGCAGGGACCTCAACGCGAGCAAGAGCATGCCCCCGAAGCAGAGAAAGCCTACGACGCCCGTCTCCGTGGCCACCTCCAGATACATGTTGTGTAGTTGCCGCGGCAGCACTCCGCGCCCCGGCATCCAGCGGAACTTGTGGTCCATGTAGTGAACCTGGTAGTTGCCCGGCCCCACGCCTATCAAGGGGTGCTCGGCCAGGATGTGCACGCCTATTATGTTATAGCCCAATCGCCTCCTCAGCGACAGATCGCTGCTGAAGTCGGTCAAGGTCGCCTGGCGCTCCCAGTAGGTCGCCGGGATGAACGGCAGGGCCATCGCGAAGGCCACCGCCGCGGTCGCCACGATCAGGGGGAGCCGCCTGTCCTTCCGGTATTTGAAGAGCATCCACAGGATGAGCGCCGCGAACACGAGGCCCGCGCTTCTAGCGTAGGAGAGAATGACTCCCGCGGTCCCCGCGAGCGCGGTGGGCCCGGTAAGCCACCGCCACCTGGAGGTGCGCAGAAAAAGCATGAGTGAGCACGCCGTGCCCGTGAGCAGCAGCGTGGCCGCGGTCGTGGGATTGTAATCCGAGCCGCCGGACGACCTCTCGATACCTTGCCACTGAGAGGTCACCGCAGCCTGCGCCCTGGCCAGCAGGTGCGTGCCCAGCAGCCAGTCGGCGACCACAACGGACCCGGATATGAAGGTGGCCGCGATCACCGCCAGCAGCACGCCGCGCACGAGCGAGGTGTTTGTGACGAGACGGACGACGAGGTAGAACAGGACAAGCAGGCTCACCAGCCGGCGCACCGACCACAGTCCCAGCGAACGGTCCTCCACGAACAGGAAGGATATGAGTAGCACGATGGCGAACAGGGCGGCGAGCCGCAGGCCGGGATCGTCAGGTCCGAGCCTCTTGCTCCTGGGCTCTTTGTAGCTGGCCACGGCGACCCCGACAAGGGTAACAAGCGTCAGGAACTTCGCGCCGGATACCGGCAGCGCTCTGAACAAGAGGTTCGCGGCGGCGTCGAGCTGCGCGAAAAGCACTATGAGCCACAGCCCCAGGAACGGCCGGCGCATTATCACGAGCGCGCCCGCCAGGCCGATGGGGGCGGCGAGGGCGATGGAGCGGTTACCCGTCATCGACGTCAGGACGACCCCCGCGGCGAGGAGCAGCGCCGCCACGAGGGCGAGCGGCGTAAGCAGCGAGCCCCGGCTCATTCCGTTCCTTCCTTTCCCTGGTCGGGTCCGCCCAAGAGCCTGCGAAGCAGGCTCAGCGGGAGCAGCACGATGTTCCAATAGTAGACCCCCTGGGCGGCGCGGACCCTGGCCGCGAATATCAGGTCCTCGAGGCGTCTCGACCGCAAGGAGGTCGTGTGTTCCAGCACCGTCATCCTGCTTATCACCCTCGGGTCCTCGTCCCTGCGGTTTTCTCCCCTGCCGCCTGTGGTGGCCGCGTAGCCCAGCTCGCCCGCGATACGCCGTCCCGTCTCGGTGGCCGCGTTGAACGGCCAGCAGAACACCTCTATCTTCTTGGCCAGGGCGGATCCCAGCTCGCGCCGCGACCTTTCCAGCACGGTACGCACGCGGTCCTCGTACTCCTTTTCCGACTCCAGGCGCCCGTCGCGCCAGGCCCGCGCGGCCAGGGCCGGGGCGCTCTCCGGTATGGGGGCCCCGTACGGCACGGCCGGAGGGTCGCCGTGCAGGTACCATGAGGACTTGTTCCCGTTCATCGCCGCCCACTGCACCCAGGCGTGCCGCCTCCAGTTGCCCGGCGCCACCTCACCGACTGTCCCCGGGCCCGTGGGGACGCGCCCGTGGTCGACTCCATGCGCCTGGACGTCCACTATGCCTGAAGAGTCCAGTTCTTTCAACTCCGCCCAGTTGAGGTAGCCGCTCCATCGGAGATCGTCCTGCGCGGCGCGGCCGTAGAGAACGTCGTCCAAGTTCGGCCTCAGATCCGTGCTCTGCTCTATGAAATCCAGCGAGACGAACAACGTGGCCTTCATCTCGTATCGCCTCAGAAGGGGGGCCGCGGCGGTCCAGTTGTCCAAGAGCCCGTCGTCGAAGTGGATCGCGACAGGCCTTTTGGGCAGCGGCCGCCCGTCCACTCTGGCCCCGAGGAGCTCGCGCGTGGATATGACGTTGCATCCCAGATCGCGCAGAATCCTCAAATGCCGTTCGAAGGTCTCGGGCGTAACGACGGTGCCAAAAGCCCAGGGCAGCCAGCTCTGGTCGGCCGAGACGCCGTGATAGACGATGACGGGAACCGCGCCCTCGTCTTTCATCCATCGATGCCAGCCTACAAGGACGGCCGCGGGGAGTATCAGCCATAGAAAGCGACCCTGTCCCTCGACGCCGGCCGGCAGGGCAAAGGGGACGATCGACGCGAGGAGGCACACCGTCCAGCCTACCAGTCTGGAGTTGCGGCGAAGCCTCCTGTTGACGATTTTTCCGGCCATGGCGATGTCCAGTGTTCCTGGCAGGCCCCCGGGCTGTCCTTCAGCAACCGAACGCCGCAGCCACGGGCCCTACCTGTAGGTGCCGTGCCGGAGATTGCACGGCAGCGGGCCTTGCAAAGACCAGTATCAATATTGAGCCAATGTCAGGGCAAGGACAAGCCCCGCGTCGGGAGATCCCCGAGTGTGAGCGCTCGCGATGCGAGTCGAGGCTCGCCCGGTCCCACGCTTCGCAAAGCCCGCCTTTCGGCCGGCCGCCGCGCGGCGGCCGGCCGCCCGCCGCGCGCCCGGTGCGATCTTCCCGGCGCGGCGGCGTCCGCCCGGCACACACGGCAATTGAGTGGGCATAAAGGGCCTCTTCCTGTATCATCGGCAGAACGCCGGCACTAATCCATTGCAGTTAGTACCGTTCCCAGTGTCCCTCCGGCCGATCCACGGGGGATGGGGGAGGCCATATCTTGTCGGTTAGAAGGATCGTCGGGTCAATAGCAACCGTGGCGGCGACGCGCGGGCTCGGCCTCGTTCTGGCTCTCGCCATATCCATACTGCTGGCCGGCAGGCTCGGGGCGGGGACCTCGACCGATGCCTTCTTCTTCGCCCGCCGCCTGACCACAGGGCTCACCGAGGCGCTTAGCCGTGTAGTGGGCATCGTTTACATACCGGGACTTGTCACCGCCTTGCGGTCCGAGAAGCTGGGCGAGGTGTCGCTGCTGTGGAGGCGGCAGCTCTTCCAAGTCGTGTCGCTGTCTCTCGCCGGCGCCGTAATCTGCGCGCTGGCTGCGCCCCTCATTGTGGCCGGCCTGGCCCCGGGCATGGAGGACGAGCGCGCGGCGCTGGCCATCCGATTGCTCAGGATCCTGGTCTTCTTGATACCGGCCGGGCTCTTCCTGGCGGTGAGCAAGAGTCTTCTCAACGCGGGCAGAAGGTTCGCGACGCCGGCCCTGATGTCCCTTATGCCCAGGATCCTCCTTGTCTCTTGTCTCTTGCTCTTCGTGCCGCCGTTGGGGGTGCAGTTCTTAGGATGGGCGCTGCTCGCGGGCTCCATTCTCGCGGGGGCCATACTCCTTGTGGTGCTCTCGCGGCAGCTCCCCTCCATGAAGAAGGAGGGCGCGGTCGAGGCCGTTGCGGGGGCAAAGGACTCTGGTGGACGGCTCTGGCCGAGCCTTCTCATGCACGGTTACGGCCAGGGCATAGTCTGGATAGATCTGGCTTTCGCCTCCACCGTGGGCGCCGGTGGGGTGTCGGTGCTCGAGTACGGCACGCGCCTGATGAGCATTCTGCCGGGGCTCTTGTCCTCCAGCATGCTCACCGTGATGTACACCGAGTACTCGCATCACGCCCTGGACGGGGCGGGCAGGTCCATGCTGCGGAGTCTGATGAGAACAACCAGAGGAGGGCTCTTCATCCTCCTTCCTCTTGTCGGCCTCATAGTGCTTCTGGCGAGCGACATAGTGGGGCTGTTGCTCTTCAGGGGGGCCTTCGATGCGGAGGCCGCGGGCCTGACCGTCTCGGTGATGCAACTGCTGGCGCCCGCAATGGTCCTTTCCTTCGCTGCGAACAACCTCATGTCGGGCCTGTACGCCGACGTGACGGCGCCGCGCATGAGGATTCTGGCGATAACTTTCTCCGGCAGCCTGATATGCAGGGTGATCGCCGTATCGCTATTGATAGGCCCTCTGGGCATAGGAGGCGTCGCGCTGGGCAACAGCCTGGGGTCGCTGTGCACGCTCTTCCTCCTCTACCCGCAGCTAGGGAGGTGCTGGGGAGCCTTCGTCACTAGATCCGACATCCGGAACCTGGCGGCTATCGCGGCTGCGACGGCGGCCGCCCTCGCGCTGGTCGCCTATCTCCGCAAGCTCCTTGGGCTGCCGGTGGAGTCGGGGACGCTCGTTGAGGCCGCGGCGCTGATAGGCTACGGCGTCCTGGGGGCGGCCGTCTTCTTCGCCGGCGCGGCGCTTCTTCGAGTGAAGGAAATATCGTCCGGCGTCGATTTGCTCAGGCGGATGCGCGGGTAGGGAGCACCGTGGAAAAAAGGCCCGGCGGTCCGGTCGTGCGCCGTGCCGCCGGGCGGTCGGAGGCGATCCTAAGATCGATTGTGCTATTCCTCAAGCAGGCGATCGATGAACCACGCGGCGCTCGCGAGGCTGATAAACGGAACCATCTGCTTCCAGAAATTTCCGAAATACCATAGCCCCGCTCTCTGTATATAAATGCGGTCGCCGGGGAACAGGGGCACGTCCGTTGCCTCCATGGCATCGGCCAGATCGAACTCGTAAACGGTCGAGTCGTCGCCGTGCAGGCGTATGAGGGTGATCGGCCGCAGCTTGGCCGACTCCAGGTTCGGCCCCCCGGCCAGCGCGAGCCCCTCCAGAAGAGTCATTCCTTTGTCCGGGATCGGAAAGGCGCCCTGGTTGATCACGTCTCCCAGCACGTAGAACACCTGCTCGTCGGCCGATGGGTAGTAGATCCTGTCACCGTCCTCCATGAGCAACTGCATGACTTCGTTCCGGCCCCTTCGCGCCGCCCAGTCGTCGAGGAGGTAGCTCACATCGTCCCTGATCATAAGAGCATTCCTGGTGTCCGCCGCGCTCGTGGTCGGCCCGGCCAGAGCGAGGACCTCTCCGAGGGTCATAACGGTGTCGGTAAGAGGAACGATTCCAGGTCTCTCGACCTCTCCCTCGACATGGACGCTCTTTGAACGATAGGCGACCATCGCGACCTCGACCTGCGGCGTGGTAACGGATCTTGCGTATCCGTCCTTTATCAGCTCGGCGGCCTCGCCCACGGTGAGGCCGGCCACCTCCAAGCGAGGCAGGAAGGGCAAGGTTATTGTGCCGTCGGCCGCGACCGTAGTTATGCTCCTCTGGCTCTCCTTCTCCGAGGGCACCTGCGATCCAAGGTCGGGACGGCCCCATATTACGACGGTGATCTGGTCGAGCGGGCCGATGCGATATGAAGGGCGGGCCTCCAAGTCGGTGATCTTGGGCAGGTCCGCCGCGTCCGGAAGCGGCGGGCCTCCCGGTCTTTGTTCCGGCAGGTTGCCCAGCCCGGACACGCCGGCCTTGAAATTGGGATTGTAGCCGCAGCCCGGCGCAAGGAGCGCAAGGGCGGTGATCGTGCACAAGACAATATGCCGCATAGCTGTCACTCCGGTTTGCGAGAGTCGCCCGTCCGCCTCTTCACGCAAGGTCTTACGCGCGCCTACGGCAGGTTGATGCCGACGTTTGGGGCATCTTATTCGCTGCCCCATCCGGCGTCAAGCTCCGGGGATAGACCTGGATAGCTTCTGAAGGATCGTCACTGCGGGTGCCCCTCTTAACCGCCCAGAACCCCGGGGCTCCTTCAGCCCGCGCTCCGCGGGCCCAAGCCTCCGGGCGACTGAGACTTTTTCAGCACCGCCGGATGAGCCGCTCGGCGAAATTTTATACTCTAATGGTAAATGCTACACAGGCTTACAAAGACCATGCCAGGACCGAGGTTGACTGGATCTCACTGTCTGGAGTATAATTATTCGCATCGGGTAAATCGATCTTCTCGAAGTCGAGTCCCATTAAGAGAGTTATGAGCGAGCGTAAAGGTAACGATAGAGGACGCTATGAGAGCAGAACCCCTTACTCACGTTGTTCCCTTGCGGCTTGGACTGCCGGCAAGGGAAGTGGACCGGGCAATTCCGGGCGGTTATCTCCATCACCACGTGCTGGGGAATCGTCCTTTCCTGAGCCTCGGGAGCTCGGTGGCCAAAGTCGGGGCGAACGGGATCCCCTGGTGCATGTCAGGGGCGAGGCGGTCTCTTGACGTCCTTTTAGCTCTGTTTTTCTCGATACTCGCCATTCCGATCTGCATATCCATCGCTATCGCCATCAAGATCGAGAGCCCTGGGGCTGTGTTCTTCAGGCAGTGGCGCACCGGTCTTTTCGGGCGAAGGTTCCGCATTTTCAAGTTCCGCACAATGGGGATGGACGCCGAGGAGCGCAAGGAGGGCCTGAAGCATCTCAACCGCCACGGCGGCGAGTCGCCGGACTTCAAGATCGTGGACGACCCGCGCGTTACCAGGGTGGGCCGGTTCCTCAGAGCGACCAGTCTGGACGAGCTCCCCAATCTCATCAACGTGTTCCTGGGGGACATGAGCATAGTAGGTCCCAGGCCCACTTCCTTCGGCGTCGAGCGGTACGAGGACTGGCACCTGGTGCGCCTGACCGTTCTGCCGGGGATGACCGGGCTGTGGCAGATCTCGGGACGCAGCGAGGTGGATTTCGACGAGCGCGTCAGGCTAGACTACCTGTACATTCAGGATCAGTCTTTCGCCCTCGATCTCAAGATACTGGCGCTGACGCCGTTAAGAGTATTCGAGGGACGTGGCGCGTGCTGAACCTCCTTTGCCGGTTCCGCACAACTCCTGTATCGTAATCGAAACGAAGAGAGAATGTCCGCAATTCTGGCCGTCTCGTGTAAATCTGCTGACGGTGGGCTCGGCGAACGCTGCAAGGCGGCGGTGTCCCGTCTGAGCGAGCGGGGCGATAGGGTCATCGTCCGGGAGGCTCGAAACGGGCTGATCGCCTCAGCGTGTCCCTCGCCCGCGGCGGACGCAGGCATCCCCGGAGCGGACTTTGCCGAGCGGGGCGGCGTCTTGTGCGCGTGCCACGGGAGCCTCTACGAGCTCGACGACCTCTATAAATCGATGGGTATCGAGAAGCCCGCCGACGCGGATACACACCCGGCCGGCGCGATTCTCGACTCCTACCTGAGATGGGGACAGGGCGCGGTCCGCTACTGGACCGGTGAAGCGTCCTTCGCCATATTCGACGCCCGCCAGCGGATGCTCATAGCCGGGCGGGACCATCTGGGGACAAGACCTCTCTTCTACAGCGGCAACGGCGAGCTGACCGCGTTGAGCACGGACATAAGGACCCTTCTCGCCTTGCACGGAAAGAGTCCCGAGCCGGATCCTGTGGTCATGCGCCGGTTCCTCTGCCAGGGCTACTTTCACGACGAGCGCACATTCTTTCTAAAGGTTTCGAGGGTGCAGCCGGGCTCTTTCGTTCTTGTTCGCGACGGGAGAGTTACTGAGATGAGGTATTGGCGCCTGGAGGACGCGGAGCCTGTGCGCTACCGGGACCCGGAGGACTACGGGCGCCGGTTCGTGGAGCTGCTCTCGCAATCGATAGAGCGCAGGCACGTCCGCTCTCCGGCCTTCGGGTCCAGTCTGAGCGGCGGCCTGGACTCCTCGTCGATGGTCTGCCTCGTCCACGAGCTCCGAAAGCGCGCGGGGATCGAGCTTCCTCTTCCCGTCGCCGCGGTCGCGTTCCCGGGCAGCAGATATGATGAGAGCGAGTACATAGATGCCGTCATCGACAAGTGCGGCAACACGGGCGCGGTCACCTCGCCCCATTACTGGGACGTCTTCGAGGAGCTGGAGAGGCTATGCTCCTTCCATGACGAGCCCGGAATAGCGATGTCTGTCGTAATATTCTGGATCCAGAAGGCCGTGGCCCGTGACGTGGGCATGCGCTGGCAGCTCAGCGGCGCCGGAGCGGACGAGGTGCTGGCCGGCGAGCTGCACTACTTCTCGGACATTCTGAGAACGGGAAAGCTCAAGGATCTCGCGGCGGAGATAGGGGGATATGCGCGGATCAACTCGATGGGACATTCCAGGACGGCCCTGGCTCTGCTCATGCGTTACGGGATAGCGCCCCTTACGCCCAAGCCGCTGCGGGACATCCGGCGGGCCGTGAGCCCGAGGCAAAGCTTCCCCTGGCTCGGTCCGGCGCTGGGCAAGCTCCCCAGGGAGCCCGAGCCTCAGCCGGCGCCGGGGTTCAATGACATGTTCCACAGGGAGATGGCGGTGACCGTTCAGTCGCGATACACCCCGCTCCTTCTCCTTTACGAGGACAGGAACTCGGGGAAAGTGGGCATAGAGTCGAGGTTCCCCTTCCTGGATCTCGACTTGGTACGGTTCTGTTTCGGCATTCCCAGGGAGGAGCTGATGTCCGAGGGGCAGGCCAAGGTGGTTCTCAAGCGTGGAATGCGGGGCATACTGCCGGAAGCGGTTTGGCGGAGAGAGGCCAAGAGCGGCATACCGGAGCTTCTCACCACTTGGCTCACGCGGACCTACAGGCCCAGGGTCGAGTCCTGGCTCAGGTCGTCTCGCCTTGTGGCGGACGGATGGCTCAGGGGCCCCGAGCTGAACCAGCTATACGAGAGATACGCCGGGGGAGAGCACGGCCTGAGGCGTCGTTTCTGGAGAGCTTTCGCGCTGGAGGGCTGGTACCGCAACTTCTGGCCGTAGAAGGCATTTGGCCCCGGGGCTTTCGATGACCTCCGCATCCGAAAAGAACGATTTCCAGATTGAGCTGATCGACGACATGGCCGAGGTCTCGGTGCTCGAAGACGCTCTGGCCGAGCTGGACGAGCGCCATCCGCCCGAGACGGTCTATCAGAGCAAGGATTTTCTCCTTCCCTGGCTCTCCTACTCTTCACGCAAAGCGACCCTACAGGCCAGAGTGCTGCGCACGAACGGCGCGGCGGCGGTACTGCCTCTAATGGCCGACGTCGTAAGGCGGGGTCCATTCAGAGTCCGCAGGCTCGGGTTTCCCACTCACGGCGGCCACCCTCCCTCGCTCGACTTGCGCTGCGGGGAAAAGGAAGCCCTGGCCGCCGCGGAGGAGCTTCTCTCGGCTTACACTGCGCGCGGCGCGGGATGGCACCTCCTGTCCCTTCGCCACCTGAGCGGCAGTAGCGCGCTCCTGAGAATACTGCCCGGTCTCTGCCGCGAGCGCGGCCTGGTCTACTCCTGCCTGCCGGCCCGGCGCGAGGGATACCTGGTGCTGGAGGGGGACTGGGACTCCTACGTTGCCCGCCTCACCATGAACCACCGCAGAGAGGTGAGGAGATGCTTCAAGCGCGTAAGCGGCGCGGACGGTTGGGAGCTCTACGATATGTGGCCGACCGAGGGCGAGGTGCAGGGCGTCCTTGATAGATACCTCGCGGTGCTTGGATCCAGTTGGAAATCCGCGGAGGAGGACGGGCACTTCGTAGAGTTTCTCGACGGCCTGATGCGCTCCTTCGCCGCCCGCGGGGACCTGCTCCTGTCCTGGTTGAAGGGCCCGGAGGGGGACGGCGCCGCGCTTCTTCAGCTTCGGCGCGGCGGGATGATCGCCGCTTTTCATCAGGCCTACGATGAGCGCTGCCCTATCAGGAGCCCTGGTACCGCGCTGCTCGGATACGCCATATCGAGGGCCTTCGAGCTGGGAACCGTGATCTACGACTTCTCTACCTCGGCGGAGCACATTCACAGGTGGGGCCCGTTGTACCGAAACACTTGCCATGTCTATGTGACCAAGAGATCGCCGCTGGGCTGGATCATCCAGAGACAGATGGCCAAGCGCCACTAATCGACCGCCGGCCGGGGCGCCGCCGCTGTTCCCGACGGCCTTCAGCGCCTCGCCAGGGACTCGAAGAGGTCCTCGAACCGGGAGACCGTTCGGTCCACGTGGTAGTCCGAGGCGACCTCGCGTCCCGTCCTCGAGAGCTCTTCGGCGAGGCGGGGGTCCTCGAGCAGGCGCCGCACGGCGTCCGCGAGGGCCCTGGGGTCCTCGGGCGGGACAATTATCCCCGCGCGGCCGTCCTTCAGCAGGCGGCGCGGCCCGAAGGGGCAGTCGACGGACACTACGGGGGTCCCGCAGGCCATGGCCTCGACAAGCACATTTCCGAACCCCTCCCGGCGCGAGGAGAGTATCAGGGCCGCGGCGCGACTGTAGACGGCGAAGGGATTGTTGACGCTTCCCGGCAGTGAGACGCGATCGCCGACACCCAGACCGGCGGCCAGCGACTCCAGCTCGCCGCGCAGGGGGCCTTCGCCGAGAATCACAAGGTGACTCTCGGCAGGGAAGGCTTTGAGGAGAGCGAAGGCCCTTATCAGAACGTCGAACCCCTTGGCCGGGACAAGCCTGCCGGATGAGACCAGAAGCGGTCCGCCGCCGCGGGGCAGGGGGATCTCGGGAGCCAAATCCTTCATCGAGTGCAGGGAGTCTCCGAAGACCGGGTTCGGCAGCACGGTAATGGAGAGGTCGGGGCGCCGAAGTGTCGCGCGCAGCTCTTCGCCTATCTCCGCCAGCGGAACGGCCACCGTGGCGGCGGACCCGTAGAGCGCGCGCATCGCCAACACTCTGAAAGGGCGCCACTTCGCCTCCGAGAGGTAGATGTCGGGCGGCGTGTGCTCGCTCGCGACGACGGCGAAGCGACTTCCGGGGAGCTTCGAGGCCAGGATCGCGGCGAGATTGGCCGCATTGGTACCGGAGTAGATTACACTGGCTCCCGCCTCTTTCATTTGGGCGGCCAGAGCGGGCGCCGCGAACCTGGCCCGGGCTCCCTCCAGGCTCCGGACCCGCACGTCGCGGGGCACCTGGGGCAGAAGCAGCCCTTTCATCTCGCCCAGTATCAATACCGGCCGAAAGCGCCGGCGGTCGATACGGTCGAGCACGTTCAGGACCACGCGCTCTATGCCTCCCGCGTCGAATGCGGGCAGATAGAAGCCTATGGTGTGAGCCATCCCACCTGCGTCCGTATGGGTTTTGGACTACCAGACTTGCGCCTTCATCGAAATCCAGTCGATAATGTATCCTGCCGGGCCCGGAGGCAACGACAAACGGGGCGTCCTCGTCCGGGGCCCTTGAGAGCCTCGTGCCCGGGGACGAAAACTCAGGTAGAGGAGAGAGCCGCGCCAATGAATCGAGAACGGGAGTCGAAAAGGGAGAGCCCCATATTCATCGTCGGACTGCCGCGTTCCGGCACGACGTTGATGAGGTTCATGCTGTGCGCCCACCCCCGCATCTGCATAGCTCCCGAGACCAACTACCTCAACCGCTGGATGAGGTTCTACTCGCACCTCGACATCACCCGCCGCAAGCAGTTCGAGGCGTTCTGGGAGGACTTCGCCAAAGTAGAGTTGTTTCCCTCGTTCGGCATCTCTCCGGACTCGACCCTCGCCAGGATCGAGGCGTCGGACGCTCGCGATCACAGGACCGTCTTCTCGTGCATCTGCAGTGAGTACGCGGCGAAGATGGAAAAGGCCAGGTGGGGTGAGAAGACCCCCAAGCACGAGCAGTATCTCGACGTGCTGATGGGATGGTTCCCCGGCGCGCGCGTCCTGTTTCTGCTTCGAGACCCCAGGGCGGTGGCGGCATCGCTCCTTTCCAAGGACTGGGGAGGCTCCTTCGTCCACGCTCACGCGGAGAGATGGCGCAAGAGCTCGGTCCGCGCCGGCAGGTGGGCCGCAGACGAAAGGGTGTCGGTGATCTCGTACGAGCGGTTGGTCCGCGAGCCCGAAAGAGCGCTGAGGGAGATCTGTCGCTTTCTGCGGGAGGACTTCGTGCCCGAGATGATAGATCGATCCGATGTCTCGCGGTACGTGCTCTATCCCGACAGGCCGGAGTCCCAGAGGAGCATCCCGGTTCTGAGACCCCTGAACCCCGAGGGGATAGACAGGTGGAGATCGAAGCTGTCCCGGCGCGATGTGGCCGTGATAGAGCACGTGGCGCGCGAGGAGATGGAAAAGAGAGGCTATCGCGCAGAGGGCGGCGGTCTCCGTGCGGCGGACCGCGGTCTCCTCCTCCTCGACAAGCTCCGGGCGCCCCTGGAGTCTCTCGGTCGGGAACCCTTCGGAAGAGTGATGAGAGCGAGGCTCAGAACTTACCTCAAGAGCCTCGGATCCTAGATCCCCTCGCCGTGCTCGCCGCGGCCGTTTATCCTTGATGGGTCCAGGCGGCCTCTATAGTCTTTGATGCGGGAGGACAACCGGAGCTCCCCGGTCGCGAGGACGAGACTCTTTGACTCCACGACACCGCGGAAGCTCCGGCGGATTCGTATGTCTTCAGAACAGTCAATCAAGGATAGACTCGACGGCGTTCTCGAGTCGATAGCCGGCGCGGCGGCCAGGGCGGGCCGGTCCGCCGACGAGATCACGCTGGTGGGAGTCAGCAAGAAGAAACCGGCCTCCGCGGTCCGCGAGGCGATAGAGGCGGGCCTGCTGGAGGTAGGGGAGAACCGCGTTCAGGAGGCCGAGGCGAAGTTCGGGGAGATCAGAGCCGGCCTCGACTCCACCGGGCCCCCAGTGCGGTGGCACATGGTCGGACATCTGCAGCGCAACAAGGCCAAGACGGCCGTTGAACTCTTCGACATGATACAATCGATTGATTCGGTTAGGCTTGCGCGAGCAGTGGACAAGGCGGCGACCGCCCGCGGCAAAGTGATTGACGTGCTCGTCGAGGTGAACACGTCCGGTGAGCGGAGCAAGTTCGGGGTGTCTCCCGGCGAGGCGATCAAGTTCGTGCGCAATCTTGCCGATCTTAAAGGGTTGCGGGTGCGGGGACTGATGACCGTAGGGCCTCTCACGCCGGATCCTGAGCGCGCAAGACCCGCGTTTCGGAGCTTGCGTGAGCTGGCCGAGGCGATCCGCGCCGAGGGATATCCCTGGGCCGAGATTCGCTACCTCTCGATGGGTATGACCGCGGATATGGGTCAGGCGATCGAAGAGGGGTCCAACATGGTCAGAGTCGGGACGGGCATCTTCGGGCGGAGGGCTCAGGGCTGATGTTCGTTCTGGGCAATCTCATAGAAGGCCTCGGCGTTCTGATGTCCGTGCTCCTGAATCTCTACATGATTGCGATTGTAATTTACGCGTTGATGTCATGGTTCGAGCCGAGCCCTTACAATCCATTCGTGAGATTCGTCACCAGCGTGTGCGAGCCGACGCTTTCGGCCTTAAGGAGTTTTCTGCCGCGGGGATTGGGTGTCGATATCTCTCCCCTCGTGGCGATCGCTATAATATATCTTACGAGAAGAGTAGTCGCGGAATCGTTGGTGCAATTGGGCGGCCAACTGAGGTAGATTTGATTTAGCCCCCGGCCTGTGTTTGCGGACACGGGCCCTTACCCTGAATGCGACTAAGCGCACTAGGAGGTGCTTGAAACGTGAAACTCAGCCCGCTTGACATCAGGAGACAGGAGTTCAAAAGGGTGGTTCGGGGAGTCGACCCCGAGGAAGTCAGCGTCTTCCTGGACATGGTGGCCGGGGAATACGAGCGAATCCTCCGTGAGAATCAGTCTATCGCCGAGGAGCGAGATGACCTCAAACGCAAGGTCGACGAGTTCGACGGGATGAGGGAGGCCATACAAGGGGCGGTTGTGATGGCCAAGAAGAGCGGTGACGAAGCCCTCAACCAGGCCAGGAAAGAGGCCGATCTGCGACTCAAGGAGGCCGAGGTCGAGTCGGAGCGATTGCTGGAGGACGCGAGGCGCCGGGTCACTTTGCTCAACAGAGAGATGGACGATATCAGGAACCAGCGAGCCATCCTGATAGGCCGTCTGAAATCGCTCCTGGACGGGCAAACGCAGATGCTGGAGGCGTATGTGGCGGACTGGGGCCAGGATGAGGACCGCGCAGGCCGGAGCGACCGGGCGCGGTCGCACAACCTCGAGGAAAGAGAGGAGCCGGTGGAGTTCCGGCGCGAGTCACACGCGCGCGATAGGGACCGGCGCGACGACGATTCGGCGGAGTTCCATCACCCGTCGCGCTCCCTGGACAGGGATGAGCCTCGGACCGCCGATTCCGACGAGTTTTATCGCATGTCGCGCCCGCGGCAGGACGATGTGCCTCAGACGGACGGGCGCATGGAGCAAACCGAGTCCCGGGAGCCTTCGGCGAACTCCAATCCAGGTGAAGAGGCCGAGACCGCGCCTCCGTTCGACCGTGCGGAGCGCGATGAGACGGCCCGTCTCGACGAATCTCTGAGATCTCCCGATCGTCCCCAGCCCTCCGGCGAATCGCGATGGGCAAGGTTCCTGAAGCCCGGGTCGCTGCGCCCCAGGGAGCGAGGCGAGGATCCCCGGTACGTGAGGCCGCCAAGGCCGGTGGTGGACAGCAAGGGCGGCGGTGACGAGGGCAGGTGACCCGGAGCGCCCCGCAGGACGGCCCGACCGCGGACGGCGAAAGGGGGCTTAACAATGGGCGGCAGAGGCATTACAATCGACGTCTTGGTGCAGCCCAGGGCCTCCAGGAACGAGGTCCTCGGTACCGATGAAGCGGGCCGGATGAAGGTGCGCGTTACGGCGCCGCCTGTCGAGGGCGCGGCCAACGAGTGCATTGTGGATCTGCTGTCCCGCCACTTCGGCGTGCCCAAGCGAAACATTGCCATTGTGTCCGGCGAAAGAGGGCGGCGAAAGAAGGTGAGAATCGCCGGCCTGGAAGGATAAGGGTTCCGCCGCGCGCGAGAGGGGACCGGGGGGGGCGGCTCCGGGCGCCCGGAAGGCCCGACGCCGTCCCATTAGGAACAGGAGAAGCTGATGGCTGGAGATCTGGTTGCGGACATCAAGGACGCCGTCGATTACCTGCGCGGGGTGACCGACGCCGCTCCCAGGGTGGGGGTCATTCTGGGGACGGGATTGGGCTCGCTGGCCACCGCGGTCGAAAAGGAAACCTCGGTCGGTTACACGGATATCCCTCATTTTCCCTCGTCCACCGTTGAAGGGCACGCCGGCGAGCTGGTCTTCGGCAAGCTGGCGGGGGTCGATATCGTAGCGATGTCGGGCAGGGTTCATTACTACGAGGGTTATTCGATGAAAGAGGTCGCGTTCCCGGTCAGGGTGATGAGGGCGCTCGGCTGCGAGGACTTGTTCCTGTCCAACGCTGCCGGAGGCCTGAATCCTCTCTATGAGGCCGGGGACATCGTCCTGACGGTTGATCACATCAACCTCATGGGGGACAATCCGCTGATAGGCCCCAACCAGGACGAGCTGGGGCCCAGGTTCCCCGACATGTCGGAACCTTATGACAGAAAGCTGATCCAAATAGCAGAAGACGTCGCCCTCGACGAACGAATCGTTCTGCATAAGGGAGTATTTGCGGGGGTCGCCGGTCCGAATCTGGAGACCGCGGCCGAGTACAGGTTTCTAAGGACCATAGGCGCGGACCTGGTGGGAATGTCCCTGATCCCTGAGGACATCGTGGCCGTTCATGGAGGCCTCAGGGTACTTGCTTTCACCGTGGTGACCGACCTGTGTTTTCCCGATTCGCTGAAGCCGGCCGACATACAGGAGATCATCAGAGTCGCGGCCGAGGCGGAACCGAAGCTTACCAGGCTCGTAATCGGCGTGCTGCGCGCGTTGGAAGGAGGCGCTGGAGATTGAACAAGAAGGATCTTAAGCGTTTCGAGAAGAGACTGCTCGATGAGCGCGAGAAACTGCTTCGTAACATGTCTCGTATCGAATCGAGCGTGCTTAGCAGAAACCAGAAGGAGTCTTCCGGAGACCTTTCATCCTACTCTTTCCACATGGCGGATCTGGCCACGGACGCCTCCGAGCGGGAGAAGGCGTTCCTGTTCGCGTCCAAGGAAGGTCGCCTGCTATATCACATAGACGAGGCGCTCCGCAGGCTCTATCGCAACGAGTACGGCGTCTGCCAGAACTGCGGTGAGCAGATATCCCCGGACAGATTGGAGGCCGTGCCTCACGCCCGTCTGTGCATAAAGTGCAAGGAAGAGGAAGAGAAAGCGAAAAGCAGAAGGTGAAAAGCGCCGGCGCCGCTGTCGGGTTGTTCGTTGCATCGGCTTCCATGGTCCTTCTCGCGGATCTGATAACAAAGCTCGCGGTAGTCCAACGCTTGGCCCCGGGGGAGTCGGCCGGCATCATCGGCGACTACCTCAAGTTGTCCCACGTCAGAAACACCGGCGCTTCTTTCGGGCTGTTTCCGGGCAATGCCTATACCCTAATAGCGATATCGTCACTGGCCGCGCTCGTGGTCATCTACCTGGCCGTGCGGTCGAGGGGCAGGTGGGCCGCCATGGTCTATCTGGGGCTCATACTCGGGGGCGCTCTCGGCAACCTGCATGATCGGATCCGCCTGCGGGAGGTCGTGGACTTCATCGACATCGGGATCGGCGCGTACCGGTGGCCCGTGTTCAATGTCGCGGACATCGCGGTAACGATCGGTGTCTTCCTGATGTTGATCGAGTATCTGCGCAGTGACGGCAAGGAGCGGCGGCTCGCCGGCGGGCGCGAGGACGAGCGTGGAGAAGGTGCTGAAGGCGAAGGTGGAACCGGAAGCTGACGGGCTGAGGCTCGACGTCTTCCTGGCCAGGACGTGGCCCGAGCTGTCGAGGTCTCAGGCCAGGCGCTTGGTCGACGGCGGCGCGGTCCGGGTAGGCGGCGCTCACAGAAGAGCGAGCTTCCACCTGGCCGCCGGCGACGAGGTGGCGGTGATCCTGCCCGAGCCGGAGCCCTCCACGCTGCAGCCCGAGGCGATACCTCTTGACATAGTTTATGAGGACGGATACCTTCTAGTCGTGAACAAGCCGGCGGGGTTGACCGTGCATCCGGCTGCGGGCGCCAGGCGAGGAACGTTGGTGCACGCTCTTTTGCACCACTGCGATGATCTGTCGGGAATCGGAGGGGTGCTGCGGCCTGGCATAGTCCACAGGCTGGACAAGGGCACCTCCGGGCTTCTCGTCGTCGCCAAGACCGATGAGGCGCACCGGAGCCTCGCGGAACAGATTCGCGAGCGCTCCCTGAAGCGCTTGTATAGAGCTTTGGTGTGGGGGCGACCCCACGCCGACGAGGGAGTCGTGGACGCTCCCGTCGGCAGACACCCGACCGACAGGAAGAAGATGGCCGTTGTCGCTTCCGGCGGCAAGAACGCGGCCACTCACTTCAAGGTGGTCGGGTGCTACAAGCTCCTTTCATTGCTGGAGCTGAAGTTGGAGACGGGAAGGACGCACCAGGTGAGAACCCACATGGCGCACCTGGGTTGTCCCGTCTTCGGCGACCCCGAGTACGGAGGACGGCGAAAGGCTCTCAATTCCCTGCGAGGGCGTTTCGCGAGGGAGGCGGCGGCGCTGCTCAAGGGAATAGACAGGCAGGCCCTTCACGCCTGGCGGCTTTCGCTGGTTCACCCAGCCCACGGCAGGCGATGCGAGTTCACGGCCCCGTTGCCCGAGGACATCAAATGGGTCTTGGAGAGGCTGGAGGAGGGCCGGTCCGACTGAAGGGTGGAGCGCCATGAAGGTGCTGAAGGAGCGGAAAGGCGACGTAGCGGTTTTCAGGCTGAGGGGCACTCTTATGGGGGGGCCGGACTCCCAGGTACTCGAGGACGCCCTGGCTGAAACCCTCGAAGAGGGACTGTCGAACGTGCTCGTGGACATGTCGGATATTTCATGGGTCAACAGCACCGGTTTGGGCATCCTTATTGCCGGGCACAGGAAGGTGACTGCCGAGGGAGGGGCTCTGAAGCTTCTCCACGTTTCAAAGAGGATCGAGAGCATCCTGATGGTCACCAAGCTCAACACCCTCTTCGACAGCTACGATGACGAGGCGGAGGCGATTTCCGGCTTCTCCGGCTAGACGACGAATGGTATATTTCGCCGGCCGGCCCGGCGGCCTCCGGTGAATCTGATGTCGAAGAACAAGAACAGCGGAACCACCGTCTCCGTGAGCCTTCCCAGCAATGTGAACATGCTCGGCCTGATCGACAAGGTCGTGGAAGGCTTGAGCGAATACCTCGACCTGGGCCCCAAGGATCACAACGCCCTCGCCATAGCGGTCATCGAAGCCGGCACCAACGCAATCCAACACGGAAACAAGTACGACGAATCCAAACTCATAGACCTTCTCTTCGAGATCCATCCGGGATCGCTTACGGTCAGCGTCAGGGACAAGGGCGTGGGCTTCGATCTCGATAAAGTCGAGAGGGACCTCAAAGACGCCGATCCCTTGAGGTTCAGGGGACGGGGCATAATGATAATGAGAGAGCTGATGGACGAAGTCGACTTCCGCATCTCCAAGCGAGGGACGACCGTCACCCTGGCCAAATCCGTGCCTACAAGAGGTGGCGATGGTGACAGCTCAAAGGGATGAGACATCCACGACCCCGGCCGCGGGCCCCGTCCTGGCAGTGGATCTGGGAGCCCGGCGGGTCGGAGTCGCCGTCAGCGATCCGAGCCGCGTGGTGGCATCGGGGTTGGAGACGTTGCTGGTCAGGAGCCTCGCCGAGGCGGTCGACCGGGTCGCGGACCTGGCGGCGAGCCGCGGCGCCCGGCGGGTGATCGTGGGTCTTCCGCTGAACATGAACGGCTCGGAAGGCGAACGGGCGCGCGAGGCGAGGCAGTTCGCAAAGCTGCTCAGAGAAAAGATCGACTACGCGGTGTTGCTTTGGGACGAGAGACTGACCTCTGTTCAAGCCAGGAATGAGCTGGGCAGGCTCGGGGCGGGGCGTTCCGTCTCCAGGGACAAGGCAAGAGTGGACCGCGTCGCCGCGACTATCCTCCTGCAATCGTATCTTGACAGCCTCAAGTGAGACATATCTAAGATGAAAGCACTGGCCGCCGTCATAATGGCCTGCGTCATGGCCTTCGTCTTCTTCGCCAATCTCTACCCCTGGATCGTGAACGGGGAGGCGTGGGGCGTGGTGGAGTTCGAGATACCAAGAGGCGCGGCGGTGAGCGAGGTGGCCGAGATCCTGGCGGAAAAAGGCCTCATACTTAACGAGGACATTTTCTCGGCCGGCGCGGTGTTCATGGACATAGACAGGAAGATAGCCGCCGGGAAATACGTGGTCCAGCCCCGGATGAGTCTTCTGGATCTCTATCAGCTGCTTCAGAGAGGACAGCACCAACTTAATTTCGTGACCTTGCCGGAGGGTCTCAGGCTTACCGAAGCGGCCGAGGTTCTCGCCGGCGAGCTCGGCATGGAGAAGGAGTACTTCATGCGATGGGCTCGCGACCCGGACGTGGCGGCGGAGTTCGGGATCCCGGCGCGTTCGGTTGAGGGATACTTGTTCCCCGACACTTATGATATCCCGCCCGACACGCATCCAAGGGACATCATATCTACTATGGTCATGCGCGCCCTCGACTCCTTCGCTCGAGCATACGGCGAAGCGGACTCTCCGCCGGACCTGACGAGGCGCCAGGTCTTCGTGCTCGCCTCCATCGTGGAGGAGGAGGTGACCTATTATGACGAGGGGCCCAGGGTGGCGGCCGTGTTCCTGAACAGACTGCGCAAAGGGATGCCCTTGCAGGCGGACCCCACGGTGGCGTACGCTCTGGGTAAGAGAAAGAGTAGAATCACCTACCGCGATCTCAGAGTGGATTCGCCTTACAACACGTACAGGCACAAAGGCCTGCCCCCGGGACCGATCTGCAATCCCGGAGAGAACGCGATAAGGTCCGTATTGAATCCCGCGTATCCATCGACGGAGATGTACTTCGTGGCAAGGGGCGACGGCAGGCACATCTTCTCGGAGACCATCGATGAGCACATTAGAGCCAAACGGAGGGTCCGGCGCCAGAAAGGGGCCCACTGAGTCGCGCCGCGACGGCGGCCGATCGGCGCCCGCTTACCCCGACCAGGCCGCTCCCGAGGCCAAGCTGGAGAGGCTGAAGTCGTCTCTGAGGCGCATGGGGAGCGTGGTGATCGCCTACTCCGGCGGCGTTGACAGCACGTTTTTGTTGAAGGTGGCGAACGAGTGCCTGGGAGACAAGGCCCTCGCGGTAATCGGCCGTTCCGATACCATGCCGGGCAGGGAGTTTCGATCCGCGGTCGAGGTCGCGCGAAGCATCGGGGCGCGGTACGAGCTCATAGAGACGGAGGAGATGCTCCAGTCCAACTTCACGGAAAACCCTCCGGACAGGTGCTTCTTCTGCAAGGTGGAGCTTTTCGGCAGGCTGAAGGCGGTAGCCGAGCGCGAGGGCCTGGACTGGGTGGCCGACGGATCCAACTTCGACGACGCAGGAGACTTCAGGCCGGGGATGAGGGCGGCGGCGGAGCTGGGTGTGAGAAGCCCCCTTCTCGAGGCCGGTCTGGGGAAGGAGGAGATAAGGCTCCTTTCGCGGAGGGCGGGGCTTCCCACCTGGGACAAGCCCTCGAAGGCGTGCCTGTCCTCGCGCCTGCCCTTCGGGAGCGAGATAACCCCGGACAAGCTGGCGGCCGTGGAAGAAGCGGAGAACTTTTTGGAGGACCTGGGGTTCAAGGAGATAAGGGTGAGGCATCATGGCGAAATAGCCAGGGTGGAGGTCAACGAGGGTCAAATTTCTCGCCTGGCGAGCCCGGGCGTGAGAGAACAGGTCGTTTCAAAGCTCAGATTCCTTGGATTCAAGTTCATAACCGTAGATCTGGCCGGCTATTCGACCGGGAGCTTCAACCCCGAGGGCCGGCCGGCCTAAGGGGCGAAGAGCTGTCCGCCGATGGCGCGGGCCTGGGAGTGGTATGGTGAGAAAGCAGGCGGTGGCGCGTAAAGCGAAGGAGGGTCGCAGGGCTCGCAGAGGCCAGGCCAGGGCCGCGGCCGAGGGCACGCGACCGAGGTTGCGTTTCGGGCGCAAGAACGTGGCTCTGTTCGCCGCGGGCGGGGTGAGCATCGCGATAGGCTACGTCTTTCTAGCCGCCGGGTCTATCACGGTCGCTCCCATTCTGCTGGTCGCCGGCTACTGCGTGTTTTTTCCCATGGGCATTCTGGTGAGAGACAGTGCCGAGGCCCGCGGAGGGGGCGAATAGCTCAGATGGAAGAGCGCTTGCCTTACACGCAAGTGGTCACAGGTTCGAGTCCTGTTTCGCCCACCACCGAGGCGGCACATTTGCCGATGGGACAACAAGTTTGACCTTGACAGGGGGGCTCTCAGGTGCTATAATGATCGATGATCGGGTGATGTAGGCATTCAGTCCTCTAGCCGCTTTACTCTGCTAGAAACTCCTCTCCCACTGGAAGCCTCGTCGACAGCCTCATCAGCCGGAAGCCCTTTGCTGTAGCGGCCTTTCGCCTTGACGGCGATAGCGATATGTGTTAGAATCAGTGCGTAGTCGAAAAGGAAATAATGGAGCTGATAAAGTGAATGAGAAAGGGGGTGAATGGACAAGATATACCGGACCGGTGCTTGTGTTACGTCATCAAGTTTTCTAACTCGATGGGACACCTAGTGTCGTAGGGGAGGTATGACGATGTCTCGACTGTTTTTGATGGTATTCGTAGCTGGCATGCTCGCCGTAGCTCCGACGGCCGGCGCGGATGTACCGAATTGCGACTGCCTCGACGATTATGATGTGACCTGGCCGGGCACGCCGGCGAACTGCCTGTTCGTGTGCCCCGGTGCCTGGGGTCTGCCGGGCCACAACCCCGGCCAAATCGCCGACAACCAGATCTGCCTGTACAAGGACCAGAACTGCACGGATCCTCTGGTCGGCTTCGACAACTTGAGGATTGACTTGACCGGCATAGTCGCGGACTCGATCTGCGTTTGCGACAGCGAGTGCGGAACGTTCCCGTACATAATGCCGACGGCCGCCACTGACGCGAACGGCTGCACGAGCTTCCGTTTCCAGGGCTCGATTCTGCAGCTCGAGCAGGTGATGGGCACCGATGTGGCTTGGCTCGAGGTCTCCGGCTGCCAGGATAGGCCCGTGCGCTTCCGCGGCCCCGATGTGGATGCGAACTGCGACGTCGGTCTGGCCGACTTCGCGATCTTCGGCGCGGCCTTTATTATCTGCCCGGGCGAGCCGACGGGTTACCAGCACTACACGGTCTACACCGGACACTGCGCGCCTTGCCCGCAGCCCGCATTGGCCGACTTCGCGATCTTCGGAGCGCACTTCGGTCACACCTGCACCCCTGGCGCCTGCGATCCTCTATAGAGGAGAGCGGTTACAGGCAGCGAGGTCTGTATTCAGGTACGTCGGGCGCCCCTGGGGCGCCCGCTGCCGCTGGAGGGACGACGAAAAGCCTTGGTGGGAGGAGGTGCGTACAGGAAGCTTGTGGTAATCGTTTCTGTAGTATCTTCGCCTAGAGGCGAAGGAGCTTAGAGGAGGGTGACAAAGATGAAGAAAATGTTGCTGGCTATGTTGGGAGTCGCGTTGATTTGCGGAATGGCCGCAAACGCATATGCGACGCCGGCCAATCACAATGGCAAGTTCGCTCTGCACGTCGCGGGGCCGCATGACGCGAAAGTCAACACCTGTGACTTCGTGATGACCGACTGTACGACGATCGTGACCGAGGCGGACGTCGGCCGCTTTGACATCTACGCGCTGGCCATCGACGTGGTCGAGGTCACGGGCGCCAGGTTCGGCCTGCGCTGCGAGGAGCTCGACCCGCCCGCGTTCTTCTTCTACGGATGGACGCTGTGCGGCGACCTCGAGATCCCGACGGAAGGCTGGCCGGGATGCGGCGAGGGCAACGCCATTACCTGGTCCCCTGCGGTCACTATCCCGCATGTGACCATGGGTATCCTGGACGTCTACGTCTATGGCACCAACGCCAGGATGTGCATGGCCGAGGATCCGCGCGTTGGGTTCGCGGAGTTCTGCGACGATTCGCAGCCCGCGCCCGAGTGCAACAAGGTCACGGAGGACGCGGCCTTCGGTTGTGTCGGCGTGCTGAGGCCCGGCTACAATCCGTGCGGCGAGGTACCTGTCGAGAGAAGCAGCTGGGGCGCTGTGAAGTCCCTGTATAGGTAGTACATCCCCATAGATGTGCGCCTGAGGCGGCGGGTCGCAAGACCCGCCGCCTCTTTTTCCCGCTCCGGGGGGCGCCGCGGTGCCACAACGCGGTGAAAGCGCTTGACTTTGAGTGGATTTATTGATATCATTGGAATGGTCGGGGGGATCCAAGGGATTCCCCGGCTTTTTTTGGGGACAATCCTCTTGCTCGTGTAATCGAGGGTGCGGTTTTTCGGGAAGGAGGTGAAGCAGCCCAGGTTGGTCGAGTTCCGGATGCAAGTCGGGTGTTTTTCGACACTTTCCGAGCCGTTTCGTTTATCAGGGAGGGTAAGCAAAATGAAGAAACTGTTACTTGCGACAATTGGGCTGGCCTTTCTCTGCTGCATGATCGCCGATGTGCACGCCGCCCCTAACGCGAACGCGAAGTGGGCGCTTCACAACGCGGGCGCGCACGACGCCAAGAACCACACCTGCGACTTTGTTCTGGCCGATTGTACCGGCATCGTCACCGACGGCGGCGCCGGCGGCCAAAGAAACGACATCTATCTGATCGTGGTCGACGTCGGCGAGACGGACATAACCGCCACCAGGTACGGTATCTGCTGCGACGGTCCGTTCTATTTCTACGGATGGAGCAACTGCGCGGACCTCGAGCTTCCAACCGAGGGCTGGCCGGGATGCGGCGAGGGCAACGCGCAGACCTTCTCGCTTCCGCAGGCCGGGCCGCACGTGACGTTCGGCATCTTCGATCTGTACATTTACGGAAGCTCCGTTTCCATGAGCATCTGCCCGGACAGCCGCGTGGGCTTCGCGGAGCACTGCGACGGCAGCGACCCGGCGCCTCTTTGCTTCCAGACGACCGATACGCAGTACTTCGGCGTGATGGAGTTCAACGGGAGCGGATTGGGCTACAATCCCTGCGACGTCGTTCCCGTTCAGGAATCGAGCTGGGGCGCCGTGAAGTCCATTTATAGGTAAGTTTCAGCGTATAGATCGACGCGAAGGCGGCGGGCCCCGGCGGCCCGCCGCCTTTGTGCGCTGTTGCCGCCGCGCGCCGCGCCGTGGTATCATCTCCCTGGATCGCCCTTTCCCCGGCCCCCTTAGCTTGTTACCAATGAGGACATGATGGACATGACCAGAAGACCCCACAAGCGCCTCCCGGCGCGCTCATCTACGGCTCGAATCGCCATCTTGGCCGCGCTGTGCGTCGCCGCGGCGGCGTGCTTCGGAGCCATCGGCGGCTGCGGCGAAGGCGAAGAGGCCCCGAAGGGACGGGTGTTCCTGCTCGGGCTGGACGGGGCCACGTACGATCTAATAGGCCCTTGGCTGGAGCAGGGGGCCCTTCCGAACCTGCGCGCCTTCATGGACAAAGGCGCCTACGGCACCTTGTACTCGGTCGTCCCGCCCATGTCGCCGCCGGCCTGGTCCTCGGCGATAACCGGAGTGAACCCCGGCAAGCACGCGATGTACGACTGGTACCGGCGTCTTCCCAATTCGCGGGCCCTGGTCTCCGAGACCTCGAAGAGCCTGAGGACCAAGGCGATCTGGACGCTGCTCAGCGAGGAAGGAAGGCCCGTGGGGGTGATAAACGTCCCCTTGACCGATCCTCCCTCGGAGGTCAACGGCTTCATGATATCGGGCATGCCTCACACGGAGCCCACGAGCTACACCTATCCGCCGGAGCTGAGGGACTCCCTGGAAGGGTACATGACGGACTCAATGGGGGATCATCTCGAGAAGGACAACGCGGAGGAGCTCCTGGAAAAGTTAATGAAGACTTACAGGGAGCGGCTCGAGGCAACGCTCCGTCTGATGCGGGAGCGTCCCTGGGACATGTTCTGGGTGGTGTTCACGGCCACCGACCGCATACAGCACTACTACTGGAAATTCATGGACGAAAACCATCCCAAGTACGATCCGGACGCGCCGGCGCTTCTCAAGAACGCCATATACGATCTCTGGATCGAGATCGACGAGGACATAGGCCGCATACTGGATGCGATGCCGCAGGACGCTACCGTGATCATCATGTCCGATCACGGGTTCGGGCCGATCTACAAGGAGGTCAGGCTTCACAACCTGGTCAGGGGGCGTGACCTCGAAGGGGAGGCCGTCTGCTATACCGACGGCGCCATAGCGCAGCTCATCTATCTCGACATGCAGGGCAAGCTGCCCTACGGGGTCGTCCCGCCGGAGCGGTACGAAGAGGTGCGCGACGAGATCGCCCGCGCGCTGCTGGACCTCAGGGATCCGGAGACCGGCGAGACGGTGGTGGATACGGTCTACAAGAAGGAGGAGGTCTACGAAGGGAGATATCTCTCAAAGGCTCCCGACCTGGTCGCCCTGGAGAAGCCGTTCTACTACATGCAGGGCGACACGGTGGCGGGCAGAGACCCTCTGGGTCCGGTGACTACCACCTTCAGCGCCTTTCACCAGCCGAACGGGATAGTGGCGGTGGTGGGGCCGGGGATAAGCCCGGGCGAGGTGCGCGCCGACCTGTCGCTGATGGACATAGCACCCACTATCCTCTACATGCTCGGCGAGCCGGTGCGAAGCTACATGGACGGGCGGGTCATAACCGAACTCTTCACGGACGAGTATCTCTCGGACAATCCGATACGCTTCAGCGAGGAGAGGTCCGATGTCGAGGACGAGGAGCCCGAGTACACCGACGAGGAGCTGGAGAAGCTCAAGGCCGTTCCCTACCTGAGATAGGTCCTATTGTCCCTCGGACCGCTGCCTCTCTGTTCTCCGGAGGTTGGATTTGGCCTTTAGGTTGCTGGGATCCACGGAGAGGATCTTCTTCCACAGCGCCACGGCCTCGTCGACGCGGCCGGTCTCCTTGTAGGCCGCGGCCAGGTTGTTCATCACTATAACGTTCTTGGGGTTGGCCTCCAGGCACTTCTCGTATCCGTCGATGGCGCTCTCGAAATCGCCGTTGGCCAGATGCCAGGTCGCGCCGGCGAAGGTGACGTTTATATCGTCGGGCGCGGCCTCCTCCGCCTGGTCGAGAAGGGCCCTCGATGTCTCCATGTCCCCTTGGCGCAGGAGCTCGATGGCCCTGCGTATCTTGTCCTTCGTGGTGGCGGGGTCTCCCTCCTCCTCGCCCACCTTGAGCATGACGCCCCTGTCCTTCAGCTCCAGGAGCCCGTCTATGGCCGCTATGTTCTCGGGGTCCATGCGCAGCGCCTCCTTGAAGTACATCTCAGCCTGCTCGTAGAGGCCCATGTCCACGCAGTTTCTGCCCAGCGAGATCAACAGGCCGAGATCGTGCGGAGCCTTGGCCCGCGCCGCCTGCAGAGAGTACAGCGCCTGCTCGTAGAGTCCGTTTCTGCGGTACAGGTTCGCGAGGCCGACGTGCGGCCTGGGCGAGAGGGTGTCCAGGGCGGCGGCGACCAGGAAGTGCTTCTCCGCCTCGTCGGCGACGCCGTCCGATGCCAGCATGGCGGCTATGGAGAGGCGGCCGGCGGCGTCCTTGGGATCCAGCTTCACCGCGCGGTCGTACTCGCTGAGGGCGATCGAGCCCTTTCCCTGGGCCTCGTATACCACCCCCATGAGCCTGTGATCCTTGGCGGGCGACGGCGAGAGCCCGGAGAGCCACGGGGCGAGAAGGCCAACCACCAAGGCCGCCACGGCCAGCGAGACGATCGAGAAGGTCACCGCCCGGGTCCGGCGGTCACGCAGGGCACGGGCCAGCTCTGTCAAGAAGGCTCCGGATACCACGGCGAGCGACGGCAGGGCCGGCAGCCGGACGCTCGATTCGGCGGTGTAGGCCACGGCCAGGACCAGAGCGCCGATCAGTGGGAAAAAGGCGGCCGGCGCATACGGCTTTCTCCTCAGAGTGAAGACCCCTGCGAGGGTCAGCGCCCCCAGCGCGGCGAAAGCGTGCATGAGCGGGCCGGACCAGGGCGCCCAGTTCGCGGACACGAAGGAGGGGCTCGGGCCGAGAGCTATCTCTCTCCCGCTCCAGAAGTGTCCGAGCTTTCTTACCACCAGCTTCAAGTAGGACAGGGGATGTCGGGCCATGTACTGAAGGCCCTTAGAAAACCAGTGCCGTGAGACTGCTCCCGGCCCCATCTCCCGCCCCGTCTCCGTCTCGGCCTCGGTCGCGGCGTAGCGCTCGCCGAACCACCATGAGTCCTCGCCGGCGACGGACGGAGGAAGGCCCGTCGCATCGGGGTTGTTCGCGACATAGAACTCGGTGCCGCAATCGGCGGCGACCCCGACGCCCGGAGCGCCGGCCATAACGTTATGCGCGATGAAAGGGGCCAGGACTATGGCCGCGCCGACGATCACCAGGGGCAGAGCGGCTATGGATCCGCCTGAGGCGCCGGGCTTGTGCTTGGACAGGTAGAGAACCAGCGCGGGCACGAAAAGCACCAACGCCCCTGTCTCCATCGCGGCCATCGCGCCCAGAAAGAGCCCCGCGAGGAGCCACAGGGGCGCGGAGCGTCGCCTCCAGGCGAGCACCGCGACCAGCCAGTAGCAAGTGAAGAGCAGGGTCATGAAAACGGCCGGCAAAAGCCGAGACTCGTAGTAGAACGAAGGGCCGTACAGGGCCGCCAGAAGGCCCGCCAGAAGTCCGCCGGCGGTTCCCAGGAGCATGCGCCCGCCGAGAAAGCACAGACAGGCGACCAGCACGCCCGCGATAGCCTGAGCGCGCCTGACCAGCGGGATCTCCTCGCCCGTCTCCGCGGCGACGGAGATTGCCAGCGGGTAGAGCGGCGGCGTGGGGTAAGGCTCGTCATCGGGCACGCCGCTTGCCGCCATCGCCCTTCCCATGTTCAGATTCATCGCCGAACGCCCCAGCGGGGTGTCCGCGAACGGGCTGTCCTCGAAACCCGCGAGGTACCCGAATCTCACTCCGGCGGCCAAGGCCGCCACCAGCAGGAGGGCGGCGGCGGTCCCCGCCCATCTCCTCTTCATCACTCCGTCAGATGCCACGCAGCGCCTCCATGGCCAAGGTCTTTATCTCTCCCTCTCCGGCCAGATCGGCGGACCTGCGCAACATGGCCCGGGCGAGATCAAGCCGGTTCTGCTTGGCGTACGCGAGTCCCAGGTGATAGAGACACTCCGGGCTCTCGCCCCATTGCTCGATGCAGCTCTCGAGCACGTCCACCGCCGCCTCGTAGTCGGCCGTCCTGTACAACACCCAGCCCAGGGTGTCCAGGTTGTCCGGGTTCGGGTCCAGCGCGCTCGCCCTTGTCGCGAGGTCGAGGGCCCGGTCCAGGTTCTTGTTCTGCTCGGCGTATAGCCAAGCAAGGCCGTTCATGGCGTCGGAGTCATAGGGGTCGAGCTCCAGTGCTCTCTCGTAGGCGGCGGCCGAGCTGTCCATGTAGCCCTCTGTGAAGTAGTAGCCGGCGATATTGTAGCCGGCCTCCGATACCACGTCCTTGTAAGACCTCCAGAGCTTCACCGCGCGCTCGACGTCGCCCTGAATGTAATAGCACATCCCCAGGTTGCTTGCGGCTCTTGGCGAGTGCAGCGGGTGGTGCAGCCGGCGCACCTCGTCGTACACGACGGCCGCCCGGTCGATTTCACCTCCTTGTACCAGGTTCGTGGCGTACTCGAGAGAGAACCTGGAGAGGTTCTCTATGCCCAGGGCGTCCTCGGGGTTTCTCTCCAGGGCCTCGCGCAGGAGGTCCAGGGCGTCGAACGGCCTGCCCGAGGCGGCCGCCCCCACGGCCTCGAAGACGATGCCCCGCGCCGCGTAGGCGGCCTCCAGGCCTTCTTCTATCTCCCGCGGCGGGGACCCGGCGACGTAATCCGCCGGCGGTCTTCGGTGCGCCGCCAGCTCCTTTATCCTCGTGTGGTGGGTCATGGTTCCTATGGTCTGGGGCATGGTGAACTCGAGGCTCGGATTGTCGTCGGTGACCAGCGGATCGAAGTCCCCAAGATACGGCTCAAGAGACTCGGTGTCCATCAGGAAACAGGAGAAAAGCCCCTGGAATGTCTGAAGGCCGACGGATGTGAGATCCTGGAACACTCCGGGCCTGTTCATCGCGCCCCGGACGTAATCGTAGTCGCGGGGAAGCGGGGTTTCGGAACCGAGCAGCACTATGTCCCCCTCCGAAGCCTGCCAGACGGTCACGTGGGGGAACACCTCGTGGAACGTGTTGAGCACGAGCATGAAGTCGCGCTTGGTCATGGAGTATATCTGCACCCATTGGCCCATCACGCCGCCGGGGTCGAGGCGGTCCCGCGCCAGCGTGAAGAACTCCTTGGTGAAGAGGTTCACGCAGCCGGCGACCCAGGGGTTCGAGCCCTGCGACACTATCACGTCATAGGTCTCATCGGTGAGGAGCATGTGGTTGCGGCCGTCCCCCTCTATCAGCTCGAAGCGGGGGTCGTTGAGGCAATCGTAGTTCTCGCGCGAGAAGAAAGCGGCAGCCCTGTCCATTCCCCGTATTATCTCCACGCACTCGAGCTCTTCCAGCGGATGGCGCAGCATCGAGCCGGCGGTCACCCCGCTGGCAAGCCCTATGAGAAGGCCTTCGCGCGGCTCCGGATGGAACAGGAGCGGCAGCGTGCCCACCATCCTCTGGGTCAGCATGTCGGAGCCGGTCGACGCCTCGGTCTTTCCGTTTATCCGCATGTACATGGTCGAGCCCTCCTGCCACACGGAGACGGTCGCGTCCTTGTCCTCCTGGAAGTACAGCAGCCGCGCGTTCTCGAGCATCTTCTCGAGATCGGAGACGGTCTCGTACTCGCTGCCGTACAGGTAGACTCCGCTGCTCATCATCTTCTTGTCCCAGAGGCCCATTCCGGGGATCGAAGCCGCCAGTATCAAGGAGCCCGCGCACGCGGCCGCGAGCGGCGCCCTGGCTCGGGCCGGTCCCTTGATCGGGAGCAGGAGAAGGAGCGCGGCGGCCACGTTCAGGGTCACCGCCAGCAGGATGGTGTTCTCCTGTCCTATCATCGGGATCGCGACGAACCCCGCCGTGAACGAGCCCAGGATGGCGCCGACCGTGTTGAAGGCGTACATTTTGCCGATGTTCGCGCCGATTCCCTTCGCGCTGCCCGCGTACAGCTTCGCCACGACCGGGAACGTCGCGCCCATGAGCAGCGTGGGGGGCAGCATGGCGAGCATGCACAGCAGGAACCGCATCCCGACCTTGCCCCACCAGCCCGCGCCCATGGATCCCTGCAGCTCGATGAACAGCCCGGGCATCGCCCCCAGCACGGGGATGGTGGCAAGCGCCAGCAGCGCTATGGCGAGCTGCAGCGCCGCGAGGGGCCTCACGGTCCTGACTCTGTCCGCGAGGGAAGAGAACAGCAGGCTTCCGAAGGCCAGCCCGAGCAGAAAGGTGGTGAGCATGGTGGTGAACGCGTAGGTGGTCGTCCCTATTATCGAGACCAGGACCCTCGTCCACACCACCTCGTACGCTAGGGCGGTGAGGCCGGACAGGGCGTACACGAAAAGGACGAGCCCCCTCGCCGTCGGGTCCTGGACCGCCGGGGGCGGCGCGCTCGGCGCCCGCGGCTCGGGCGGCTTAGTCGTGTCGACGAACGGAATCCTAGTCGCCATATACACGGCGAGCAGGGTGACGAACAAGTTGACGGCCACCGCCAGGTAGGTGGTCCCTCTCAGCCCCAGGGCGGGTATCAGTATGAATCCCGCCGTGAAGGTGCCCGCGACCGCGCCGAAGGTGTTTGCGAAATACAGCAAGGCCGAGGTGCGCCCCACCAGGGCGCCCGTGGCTGTGAGCAGGCGCATCAGCACGGGCAGCGTCCCGCCCATCAGGGTGGTCGGCACAAGGATGACCAGAAACGTCAGGGCGAATCTGAGAAGGCTGAGCGTGTAGAAGCTGGGGTCGAGATCGCTATACAATATACTGTATGCCGAGTTGAGGAGCTCGAGGAGCGTAGGGACCAGGAGGGCCCACACCGCTATGCCGGCCTCCAGGAGACCGTAGACGAGCAGGGGGTGGCCGCGCTTGTCTATCAACTTTCCGAAAAGGTAGCTGCCGAGGGCCAGGCCGCCCATGAAGGCGGCCAGCACCGTGGAGATGGCGAACGAGGTCCCTCCGAAGACGAGCGTGAGCATGCGCCCCCACACGACCTCGTAGACCAGGGCGCTGGCCCCGGAGAACACGAAAAGAAGCAGGACTGCGGGCCTGCTGATCCCTTGTCTCTTTTGGTTGTCCATAAGTGGTTACCCCCACTAACACTAACAGGGGCGGCCGCACGCGGTCAACCGGCATGGCCGCCTTCCGGGCCCGGGCCGCCCCCGCCCGCGACCACGACCCTCCTCCGGCGCGGTCTGGACGCCCCCGCGGCCCGGGCCGCCCGCGACCCTCCTCCGGCGCGGTCTGGACGCCCCCGCGGCCCCTGCCCGCTTCGGCGAGCTAACCGGCTTCGCCGGTGGATCTCGCCTCGCTCCTGCAGAAGGGCCGCTGACGGGCGTCCAACGACGCCGTCGAGGATCGAGGGTGGTCGCGGGCGGGGGCTCCGCCCGCGCTTGTGGTTGAACAAGGGGCCGTTGTGTTGGTAATGTAGAAGGGCGTGTTTGAGGCATATTGACGGAACCGGCGCCGGGTTCCAAGGAGGAGATAACAATCATGAAGCTTCATCAACCACTATTAGTTCTCTTGTTGATCGCCTGCGCGTTCGCCGGCCTCCAGGGCTGCTCCCAGAAGAAGGAGGCCGGGGACGGATCGGCCGTCGTCGCGGAGGTGGGGTCGAGGACCATCACCCTCGACCAGCTCGAGGAGAAGTACAGGACCGTGCCCGAGATGTTCAAGCCCCGGGAGGAGGGGCTCGAGGGGCTGAGGAAGTTCCTCGACACGATGATCCAGAAGGAGCTCGTAGCCCAGGCGGCCGAGGACTCCATAGGCGGGCTGGACGAGAGGCAGAGGATGAGGCTCGATAGGCGTACCGACAACATCGTCTACGAGGTCGTCCAGGCCGAGGAGGTGCGCCCCGACCTGGAGGTCGGCGACGCCGAGATAGAGGAGCTCTACGAGAGGAGAAAGATCGGTTACAGGCCCCGCCACATTCTGGTGAAGAGCCTGGGGGAAGCCAACGAGGTCATGAGATTGTTGAGCGAGGGCGCGGTCTTCGAAGCGCTGGCGATGCAGATGTCGATAGACAGAAACACTTATCGCGAGGGCGGGGACATGGGTTTGATCCTGCCCGGCGATGTGCCTCCGGAGCTCGATGAAGCGCTCAGCGACATGAAGGTGGGCGAGACGGTGGGTCCGATAAAGACCGACTACGGATACCATATCCTGAGACTGGAGGACCAGAGGGAGGTGCAGGCGCCCCCCTTGGACGACGACCTAAGGGAGAGGCTCAAGCTGATGATCCTCTCCAGGCGGAGCCTCGAGTCGAAGAAGGAGTTCCTCGACAAGGTCAAGGAGGAGATCGGCGTAAAGTATCATACCCAGGCGGTGAGGATGATAGACAGGCGCTTCACGGAGCTCTGGGACAACAAGCAGTTCCTGGAGGACCCGGCTTCGATCGGAAGCCCCGGCGAGAGCGCCGCGGACTGGTTCCCGGAGTTCGCGGAGGAGGACGGGGACCTGCCGCTCATGACGATCGCTGACTCGACGATCACCTTGGGCGCCTGGATAGACAAGATGCGCTACGCGCCCGCGATAGTCTGGCCCAAGGGCGGCGGCGACGAGTGGATAAGGCAGCACCTCGACGACACCTATTACAAGGACATACTGATCGCCTACGGCGAGAAGAAGGGGATGCGGGACGATCCCGAGGTTCTCAAGAAGCGCGACCTGTCCAGGGAGGAGATCCTGGTGAACACATTCTACCGCACCAGGATCGACACCGTCCACGCTCCCACCGAGGCGGAGGCCCTGAGGTACTACGAGGAGAACGTCGCCCACTACAGTCTTCCCGACGACCTGGTCCAGGCGTCGCTTCTGATCTTCAACGAAGAGGAGGCCGCGAAGGAGGCGCTGGAGCGCTGGGGAAGCGGCGAGGACATAAACATGGTGTACAAGGATTACAAGGAGGCCGGGACGCTGAAGGAGTGGCAGCCAAACGAGAAGCTGATCAAGAGCACCGCGGAGCCGGAGCTTTTCAACTTGTGCTGGGAGCTCGAGGCCGGCGAGTACTTCGGCCCGGTCGCCATCTTCGGCGACCACATAATCGGCCAGGTGGAGGGAAAGAGCGAGGCGGGCCCCATACCCTGGTTGTACGCGCGGCAGAGGGTCCACGACGACCTGAAGACGCATCTGACCGAGAAGCGCCTGCAAGAGGTGATGGACGAGCTGAGGGAGAAGTACAAGGTCACCGTGCACGAGGACGTCCTGGCGAGATCGGAGCTTGTGAAGGAACAGGCGAGCTGACGCCGGCGGCGTCTCCGGAGCCAAACGACGGCCAATGGAAAAGGGGCCCTCTAAGAGAGGGCCCCTTTTCTTACAGGTGCTTGTAAGCGAGATCTAACGGTAGAGCGACTTGACTTGCGCCCAGGTCGTCTGCTGCACGGGTATCCCCTCGCAGGGGTTCACGCCGGCCGTGCCGTTGAAGCCGATGGTGGCGAACCTGTCGGCGGCGGTGAAGGTGATGCACCCGGGGGCCGGGTGCTCATCGTCGCATATCTCAGCGAAACCCACTCTCGTGTCGACCTTCGTTGAAAGGCTCGTGGTGCCGCCGTACACATATACCTCGAAGATGCCGAAGACCACGTGGCTCGCTATCTGGGGCGTCGAGTAGGTCTGCGCGATGTCCTCGTCGCATCCCGGCCAGGTCTCGCTCGGAATCTCCAGATCCGCGCAGTTGGTCCATCCGTAGAAGAAGGGAGGGTCGCCGGCGCAGGTGATGCCGTACCTTATCGCGGTAACGGCGTCGATCTCTATGGCTATCATATAAACATCGTAACGTGCCGGGCCGCTGCCGCCGTCCACGACGAGATCGTTGCAGTCGGCCGGCGGAGCGAAATCGCACGTGTTCGCCTTCGTGTCGTGTGTGCCCGCGTAATGCAGGGCGAACTTGGTGTTCTCGTTCTTGGCGTCGACGCCGTCGGGCACGACGCAGAACATCAGTGTCACCGCAAAAAGTAGCGCTACTTTTCTCATAGTGTCGGTCCCTCGCTCTTCGGCCGCGTCCGGTCGGGACGGGGCCGGCTCAGTTGGCTCCATGGTTCGGTAACGGTTTTCTTCTCAACCTCAGCTAACATCATCGCCGTGCCGGAACGTATGGCGCGCTCCGGCCGTCAAGGCAGATGGCGGGTTGTACTCTCTGAAGCACCTCCTTCCAACCTCGGCTCGGCCACCGGCCGGCCTCCTGCGCGGGCGGGTCAACGCTCGCTGGTTGTTCGGGTAGGTCCAGGCAATCGCTTGCCGGCCCACAGCTAGCATAGGCCCACCAAGCCGTCAACAAAAAAATCCGTACTACAAGCTTTTCAGCAACAGCGCTCGCCAGTGCGGGGCCAGAACGGCCTTTAGGGCCGCGTCCAAAAGGACAAGCCCGAGGCCCCACATGTAGTACCTTAAATATCGGTCATCGGGGCGGATCCTGTACCCCCATGCTCGCCTGAGCAGCACCCGGGAAAGCGGTATGGAGACCAGTATGAAGCCCGCCACCCGGAGGACGGCCCAGGGCGGCCAGCCCAGGGACGCCGCCATCCAAGGGATCTCCGCCTCCAGGGCGAGGACCGCCACGTAGTAGTTCATGTAGTTCAGAAGGGCCGCCCCCATGTAGAGCGCGGCCAGTCCCGCGGTCGCTAGGCAGGCCGCGTTGAAGGCCGCGAAATGCAACGCGTGCTGGGGAAGGTACAGAGACGGCGACCCTTCGGGCCCCCCGCCGGTCCTGACCCAGCCCATCATCTCCGCCGCGTACTCGGGCCCCTTCCATATCACCTGGGCGGCCACCTCCGGCGCGGCCCAGGTGGCCAGTATCGCCGCAAGGCTCAAGAACACGGCCCAGCAGGCCATGAGCGCGGCCGCCTCCCCGGGCCTTCCGCCCCTCAAGCTCGAGACGAAAAACGGGTAGGCGACCAGGGCTCCGAGAAGCGGCAGGAGCCAGTCCGCGCCCACGGCGAAGCCCGCTGCCGTGGCCGCCGCCGAGCCGGCCGCCAGAAGCGCGACCCGCGCGGCCAGGGCCCGTCTGGAACCTGGCCCGGGAGCCGTCTTTGCGCGGTGCCCTGCCGGGGCGCTTCCTAGATCGCGTAGGCGAGGATCAGTCCCGCCTGCGCCGCTATCATCATGAGGTACATGTGGATCCATGACACGTGGTTCCTCCTCGCGGAGAGCTCCTGGGGGTGTCTCAACATGATGTACCCGACATAGAGGCCCCAGACCGACAGCATGGTTCCGAGCCAGGTCAGGACCGCCGGATGGCCGGTTAGGACCCCGAGCTCGACCCCAAGTGGTAGTAGCATGAAAGGAAGCACGAGAAAAGGGTATATGATCAGCGTGGCCTTTTCCGGTCCGTACATTATCGGCAATGTCCTGCAACCGCCGGCGCCGTCCCCCTCGATGTCGGCGAAGTCCTTCGTGCTCGCCGCTCCGAGGAGGAACCCCCCGAAAACAAGAGACGCATACCAGGGCTCCAGCTCGCGGACGTCGGCCGCCGTCGACCAGCCCGCCGCGACCAGGAGCACTCCGCGCGGGACCGCTATGGTGAGGTTGGCGAGCGGCCAGTACCTCTTGGTTCTGATCGGGGGAGCGGAGTAGATCATGGTAAAGGCCGCCCCCGCCGCCACTATCGCCAGGCACTGGAGATTTATCGCCCCCGCCAGCGCCAGGGACGCCGAGTACGTCGCGGCCGCGAAAACGCCCGCGCGGCCTTTGGAGAGCCTACCCGAGGGGAGAGGCCGGTCCGGCCTGTTGACGAGGTCGACCTCGAGGTCGAAGATCTGATTGAAGGCGTTGGACCCCGCGTTGAGCGTCATAGCGAGCAGAGCGCCCAGGATCACGTTGGACACCGGAAACGGGCCGGCGGCTCCGCCTCCCGCTCCCCAGCCCATGACGCCCCCCGAGACCATGCCCAGCGCGGGCGCAAGGAGAGTGAATGGACGGGCCAGGTCTATGTAGGAGCCAAGTATGCTCGAGCGCATGAACTGTTCGTCCCTCAACGAAGTCAATACGAACCGCCCGTCCGGACGGGGCGGGCCGCTTCCCCCGCCGGGCGCCGCGCAGCGCATAGGCCGGGCGCGCGGACCGGGGCCGTGGGCCCGAGGATCACCTGCCGGCGGGAGCCCGATGGAAATCATCGACCGATCGTCGCAGATTCTCTCCCACAAGGACGTTCTTTTCAACCGCCTCCTGCCCGGAACCCGCGGGCGTATGGCGGGTAATAAGCATAGACGGGCTGGGACCTCGCCGTTGCTGCAAGCGGGCCGTTTTTGGTATCATTGTGTTGGGCGTGGCTCTCAACCGCCCTGGAGGCGTTTTCGATCTATCGCAGGGCGAACTCTTGGAGGTGTACATGTTGATTCGCATCGGTAACCCCCTTCGTGTAGCTCTTCGCGAGCGCGGCCGGTCCGGGAAGATACCCGGCCTTCGACTCTTGGCCGGCGCCTCTCTTGCGGCCCTGACCGTGCTCGCCGCCTCCACGACGGCCCAGGAGGGCCGGTCCGGGGAGAGCGAGGTCATGGTGGCGGTCTACGACGGAGGAGGGGTGACGGTCGAGGAGTTCAAGACCAAGTACCAGAAGGCGGCCGACAAGTACGCGGGCTACGATATAAGAAAGTACAAGTCCGACATTCTGGCCAATATAGTGCTGGATGATCTGCTCGTTCGCGAGGCGGAGGAGCGGGGCTTTGTGGACATGCGCGGGGAGTGGGATCCCAAGATAATTGAGGCCAGGGAGAAGATGATGGTCAACCAGCTCCGCAGGAGCGTGATTCTCGAAGACGTAACGGTCACCGAGGAGGAGCTCAGGAACCTTTACGAGAGAAACAAGATCCGCAGGCTGACCCGCACGGTCACCGTGTCGAACAAGGAAGACGCCGAGATGATCGACGAGAAGCTGGCGGCCGGGGAGGATATAATCGATCTCGCCAAGAAATGGTCTCTCGATGTCGGCTCGGCCCAATGGGACGCCATACTGGCCTGGGTGAAGCCCGGTGACGCCCCTATCCAGGTGGAGAAGGTCATAGAGAGCCTCGAGGTGGGCGAGATAGCCGGTCCCGTGGAGGGGAGCGAGGGCTACTTCTTCTTCAGGGTCGATTCGCTGCATCACAAGGACGACCTCGATCCCTACGAGGACGAGAGGGCCGGGCTTCGCACGAAGGCGTTCAAGCAGAAACGTACCCCGGTTCTCGAGGCCTTCATGGACTCGGTCATCGAGGCCCGCGCGGTGGAGTACAACGATGAAGCCATCGAGATGATAATCGACCGCTTTCAGAAGGAAGGCTGGGTGGAGGACGACAAGCCCGGAAGGACTTCGGCTATCCCTCGCTACACGCCCGAGGAGTGGGCGACCCCCATCTTCAGCTTCGAGGGTGGGACGCATACCGTTCACGAGTATTTGCGCTTCGTCGAAGAGTCTCGCTTGAACCCGGCGTACTACCTCGCCGGCCGCGAGGAGATGGAGCGGGGCCTGAGGAAGTTCGTGAGGGACAAGCTGGAGCTTTACCTCGCCTACGAGATGGACATGGACGAGGTGGACTCCGTGAGGGGGCACGTAAGGGATAAGGCAAGGCAGAAGGGCGTCATAGACATGCTCGTGGACGCGGCCGGCGGAGAGGAATCCGCGCGCGCCACGGACGCAGACCGCAGGGCATTCTACGAGAAGAACACCTGGAAGTACACCGAGCCCGGCGCCATAGTCTTCTCGGTGATCTCCACCAGGGACCCGGAGGTGGTCGATCAGCTATACGCCGACATGAAAAGAGGAGTGCCCTTCGATCAGCTCGTCGAGGACTACCGCTGGGTCATAGACGAGGACCACACCAGCGAGAGAATGAGACTCGAGAGCAAGGACAAGGAGGACAACCCCGAGATCTTCAACACGGCCAGGCGCATGAAGGTGGGCGCGGTGAGCGAGCCCATTCCGCTTCAGGGCAGGATCGCGTCGGTGATCAAGCTGTTGGAGAGAGAGCCGTCCCGGGTCCTCCCTTACGAGGAGGTCGAGGACGAGGTGCGGGTGGATCTCAACCTCGAGATACTCAACGACGCCGCCGCGAAGATCCAGGAGTTCAAGGACGGCATACTGGAGAAGTACGACTACACTGTGAACGAGGAGGTCCTCGAGAGCATGCAGCTCTAGTCGGGGCCTTTCCCATTTCGGACAAGCGCCTATGCACCTGCCGCGCAGCAATAAAGCCGGGGCCGGCCCAGCCGGCGCCGGATCGGGATCGGCGGCCCCCCTTGGATACGCGGGGGCCGCTCGGGTTTTGCGTGGCGCATCGCCCGGCCGGCGGCGCGCCGCGCCCGGGAGACGCCGTTACGCTCCACGCCTGTCTTTCGCGCGCCCTGCCCTTCGAGCGCGAGCCCGCGTCCTCGCGCTCCTCGCCGTTCTCTGCGTCCTTGCCCCGCGGTGCGTCGGCGCCGGCGGGGCCGTCTCCGTGGCGGAGTCGGGCCCTGAAGGCGCGACGCTGGTATTCACTCTGGATGATTTCGAGATAGCCCCCATCGAGGGGACCGAGTACGCCGAGATCAGGGCCTTCGGGCTCTTCGCGGCTGGACCGGCGGGCGCGCCCGCGTTGCCGGTCAAGTCCGCCGCGCTGGTCGTCCCGCACGGCGCCGAGGTCTCGGTGAGGGTCCTGTCGGAGGATTCCGAATGGATCGGCGGCGTAACGCCGGCGCCGCGTCCCACGGAGAGGGTCGACGATGAGGGCGCGATGCCGCGCCCGGTCGCCGAGCTCATCGCCGGGGACGAGTACTACTCTGCGGGGGCCGTCTACCCTCCCGCCGTGGTGAGAGTGGAGGAGATGGGGTCCCTTAGGGGGCACAGGATCGTCTCCGTGGTTTTCGGCCCGTTCCGGTACCATGCGGGGCGAAACGGGCTGGAGGTCCGAAGGAAAATCACGGCCAGGGTGCGGTTCGAGGGAGGATCGATCGAAGCCCCCGGCCCCATCAGATCCGGCGACCGCAGGTGGGCGCCGGTTCTCGAGGGCCTGCTGCTCAACTACGAGCGCGGAGCGCGGTGGCGCAAGGCGCCTTCGCCCTCGCCGGCCAGGGACGAGGCCCGCTCCCAGGCCGCTGCGGAGCTCAAGCTAAAGGTCACGGAGAGCTCTCTCTACAGGGTCCGCTACGAGGAACTTGCCGAGGCGGGCCTGCCCGAGGCGACCGACACCTCCGACCTGCGGCTCTTTGAAAGAGCCTACTCGTCCGCGCTGGGCTCCACCGTGGAGACCGAGATACCGATAGCGGTGGACGACTTGGGATCGGACGGCACGTTCGGGCCCGGAGACTCGTTCATCTTCTACGGCCTGAGCTACTGGGACCGCTTCCCCGAGAAGTTCGCCGAAGGACCGAAGTCCAGGCCTCACGTCTACTGGCTCTCGATAGCCGAGGCCGGCGGAGCGAGGATGGGCGAGACCGGGGCCTGGGGCGAGTTCTCCGAAACGCAAACGCCCTCCTCCTTCGCCGAAAGCGTTCACCTGCACGAAGATCACATCATGAACCACGCGCCCTACGACCCGGATGTGATCTTGTTCTGGTTCAACGATATGCTCAAGGACGAGGCGTTCCCGTTCGTGACGCCCTCGCCCGATCCGGACGAGCCCTTCGGAGTGAGAATAAGGTTCCAGCCCAGGCACCCTTCCACCCACGCGGTCAGCGCGGAGGTGATAAACGGGGAGGGGGCCGTGGAGGCGGTCGCCGAAAGAGGGTTGTTCACTTCGTTCTCTTACAAGCCCGGGGGGAAGATCCCGTACACGTTCCAGTCGGGCCTCATAGGAGAACCGGGATTCCTCTCCGACGGCGAGAACAGCCTGAGGATCGTGGGAGAGAGACTCTCCTCCGGCACCTTCGTCCCCGGGATACGCGCCTTTCTCGACTGGTTCGAGATAGTCTACAGCCGCAGGTACGAGGCCTGGGCCGACACGGTGACGTTCACGGCCGGTCCGTCCGAGTCGCCCTTGCACCTGGAGGTGGGAGGCTTCACCTCGCCGGGCCTGGTCGCCTTCGACGTGACGGACCCGCTCGCGCCCGGCATGCTGGCCCTCGACGAACGAAATATAGTGGAAGCGGGCGGCGCCTACGAGCTGGCGATCCGGGGAAGGTTTCCCGACAGCAGGAGGATAGCCTCCGCCGCGGCCGAAGCGGTGAGGCGCCTCGATCGCTCGGAGATGGAGCTCGACTCCCCCTCGAACCTGAGAGGCGAGGGCGCGGGTGCCGATTACCTGATCGTGGTCTACGACGACTTCGCGGACGAGGTGGTGCCGCTCGTCCAACTGCGAGAGTCGCAGGGCTTCCAGGTGGCCGTGGCCAGAAGCTCGGACGTGTACGATGAGTTCGGGGACGGCTACAAGTCTCCGGAGGCGATAAAGAACTACTTCATCCACGGATATAACAACTGGGGCGCGGCGTACGGCCTCCTGGTCGGCGATGCCGGCGAGGACAGGGAGAGCTCTTTGACGGGCATCGGCGGCGAGCGCACCGATCCCGACCTCGTGCCTTCATACCACATCCGCCACGACGGAGTGGACACCGCCCCCTTGGGGCCGGAGCTCGTCAACAGCGACTCCTGGTACGGAACGCAGCTCGACGGAAACACCGGGGACTGGCTGCCCGACATGTTCGTGGGGCGGCTGCCGGCGGGTAGCGCGCGGCAGGCTCGGGACATGGTCAATAAGATTGTCGCCTATGAAAGTTACGAGGGCGCGGAGAGTTGGCGCTCCAGGGGGCTTCTCGTCTCTGACGACGATTACTCCGCCAGCGTGTTCTTCAACGCGCAGTACTGCCGCCAGTCGCTCGAGACGCAGACCTTCGAGCCCATCTCGATCGCTCTCTCCGAGCTGCTGGAAGACGAGGAGCAGGGCGTCCCCGGCTTCGAGGCTCCGGCCTTCAAGCTCAGGAGCTATCTGTGGGCCTACCCGGACAGCGCTAAGGCTGAGTGCTACGGCGGATTCGATCTCATAGACGTTCAGGACTACACCAGAGCGAAGGTGACCCCTGTCCTGGTGGACACGATGAGCATGGGATGGCTCTTCGTCAACTACCAGGGTCACGGCAACGAGGAGCTCTGGGCGCACGAGTTCCTCTTCTCCTCCTCGCAGTTCGGCGCGGCCGACGACGTGACGTCGCTCGGCAATACGGGCCGCCCGTTCGTGCTGATGGCGTACTCCTGTCACGTTGCCGACTTCGACGACGAGAACGAGGTGGACAGGGGCGACTGCATGGGGGAGAGGATGCTCTTCCTGCCCGAGGCGGGGGCGGTCGGGGTCTACGCCAGCACCGGCTACGAGTACCTGAGCACCGCTCCTTTCAATGTCCCCATTCTCAGGTCCTTCATCGCCGACCCGCCGGTGGAGGATGACATAGACGAGGTGCACATAAGGCTCGGCCCGGCTCTGGCCAAGGGAGAGATAGAGTGGTACATGACCGCTTCGAGCACCGGCCGATGGGCGCTGAGGACGTTCAGCCTTCTGGGCGACCCCGCTACCAGGATAGACGCCGCCCCGCCGAGGATAACCGCGACGCTGGGTGACAGCCTCCTGGAAGACGGCGGCGCCCTCGTGGATCCCTCCGGCGCGGACACTCTGAGGCTTCACTTCGAGATCCGCGACGAGGTCGCGGTCGACTCGACGTCGATATTCGTGAAGGAGACCTGGCGAAGGACGGAGGGCGCCGACAGCACCTACGACGTGCCGCTTTCGGAGCTCGGCATCTCCAGGGGACGGCAGGGACGGCTCTACGGTTTCGACTACACGGTGCGGCTGCTCCCATCATCGATGGAGCTGACCGCCGGCGCCGTGGACCGCAACGGCCGCAGGAGCACCATTTCCCTGCGCGCCACGCTCTCCGCCCTATGGAATGCGGACGGCCGCCCATTGAGCGATGAGGATCTGGTCGCCGCGACTGCGGATATGTCGGTGAGGGTCTCGAGCCCCATTCCCATAGATGGGAGCATCCTGTCCGTGGCCTTCGACGGGGCGCGCAGCGACGCGTTCGCCGGGCGGCAGACCGACGCCCAGGGGATGGAGTGGGAGCTCTCGGCGCCGGGCTTCTCCATGGAGGACGGCGCACACACCTTCGCGCTTCTGGTGGAGGGGCGTCCGGTCAGGACGGTGACGGTGAGGGTCGATACCAGGCTGCGCTTCGCCTCGTTCATCCCCTTTCCCAGCCCTTGCGACGAGAGCGGGACCACCTTCTTCTACGAGCTCACCAGCACCGGAAACGTCGAGATCACCGAGGTGGTGCTGAGGATCTACTCAGTGGCCGGCCGGCGCGTAGCCGAGCTGAAGGATATGGACCCCGCCGTGGGCAGGGGAAGCATCCACTGGCCCGCCGTCGACGACCACGGCGAGAGGGTGGCCAACGGTGTCTATATCTGCCGGGCGGTGGCCGTGGGGACCGGGGGCAGGAAGGCGTCTGTGCTCGAGAAAGTGGCCGTGGCGAGATAGCGGGAAGCGCGAACCTTCTCCGCTTTGATGCAATCTTAAAGATGAAAGCCTCGACCGGGCGATTCCGGGGCGCCGTCCACCTTTTGTCCCGGGCTCGATCCGGAAAGGGCGGCGGCATCGGACAAGCGGTGCTCATCCGATGCGGGCCGATTTCCCACCCGCTGGTTTATCCTGAGAATGCTATAGATATATAATGGCTCCGCGCGCTTGTGCTCGGCGGTGCCGGGCCCGGCCGCGGGCCGAAGTGCATCCAAGGGGAGGCATGATGCTATGAGATTCGACAAGTTCACAGTGAAGGCCGTGGAGAGCCTGGAGGCCGCGAGCGCGGATGCGGAGCGCAGGGGTCACCAGCAGCTCGAGGCCGAGCACGTCCTTCTCGCCATCCTCTCGCAGGAGGGGGCAGTGGTGGGTCCTGTCCTGGACAAGCTGGGCGTGCCGCCGGCGCCACTGGCCGGGCAGATGGAGAGGGAGCTCGGCAGGATGCCCAAGGTAGAGGGCGCCGACACGAAGGTCTATCTCTCGCAGAACCTGAAGGGAGTCCTGGACAAGGCCTGGGGCGAGATGGAGCGTCTCAAGGACGAGTACGTGAGCACCGAGCACATTCTGCTCGCCGTTACGGACGAGGCCTACGAGGGCCCCGCGGGGCGGATAATGCGCAAGGCAGGCGCCACCAAGGAGTCCGTGTACCAGGCTCTCGTGGCCATAAGAGGACAGACCAGGGTTACCGATCCCAACCCCGAGGCCAAGTATCAGGCCCTCGAAAGATACTCGAGGGACCTGACGGACCTGGCCCGCAAGGGGTCGCTGGACCCGGTGATCGGCAGGGACGACGAGATAAGGCGCGTCATCCAGGTGCTGGCAAGGCGCACGAAGAACAACCCCGTGCTCATAGGCGAGCCGGGGGTCGGAAAGACGGCGATCGTGGAGGGCCTTGCCCAGCGGATAGTAGCCGGGGACGTTCCCGAGAACCTCAAGGACAAGAAGGTCGTGGCCATTGACCTGGGCGCCTTGGTGGCCGGTACCAAGTTCAGAGGCGAGTTCGAGGACAGGCTGAAGGCCCTGCTCAAGGAGGTAGTGGGCTCCGAGGGGCAGATCGTGCTCTTCATAGACGAGCTTCACACGCTCGTCGGGGCGGGCGCGGCCGAGGGCGCCATAGACGCGTCCAACATGCTGAAACCCGCCCTGGCCAGGGGAGAGCTGCACTGCATTGGCGCGACCACGATAAAGGAGTACAGGAAGCACATAGAGAAGGACGCCGCCCTCGAGCGGCGCTTCCAGCCCGTTCTCACCGACGAGCCGGACGTGGAGGACACCATAGCGATTCTCAGAGGGCTCAAGGAGCGATACGAGGTGCATCACGGGGTAAAGATCAAGGACTCCGCCCTCGTGGCCGCGGCAACCTTGTCGAACAGATATATCTCAGACCGCTTCCTGCCGGACAAGGCGATAGACCTCGTGGACGAGGCCGGCTCGCGCCTGCGGATGGAGATAGACAGCGTTCCGACCGAGATAGACGAGATCGAGCGCCGCATGCGCCAGCTCGAGGTCGAGCGCGAGGCGCTGAAGAAGGAGAAGGACGAGACGTCGAGGTCGCGGCTCAAGAAGCTCGAGGACGAGCTGGAGTCGCTCAGGGGCGAAAGGGCCGCCAAGAGGTCGCAGTGGGAGAAGGAGAAGGAGGTCATCGGCAAGATCAGATCCCTCAAGGAGAGGATCGAGAACGCCAAGGTCGAGGAGGCGCGGGCCGAGAGACAGGGCGAGCTCGGGGAGGTGGCCAGGCTGCGCTACGGCGTCATCCGGGACCTCTCCGAGGAGCTGAAGACGGCCGGGGCTGAGCTGGAGGCACTCCAGCAAGCCGGGGCGATGTTGAAGGAGGAGGTGGACGAGGAGGACGTGGCCCAGGTCGTGTCGAAGTGGACCGGCATACCGGTGACCAAGATGCTGGAGGGCGAGGTCGAGAGGCTCGTCCAGATGGAGGAGAGGCTGAAGAGAAGGGTCGTGGGCCAGGACGAGGCCGTCCGCGCCGTCTCCGAAAGCGTGCGCAGGGCCAGGGCCGGCCTACAGGACCCCGACAGGCCGATAGGGTCGTTCATCTTCATGGGGCCGACCGGCGTCGGCAAGACGGAGCTCGCCAAGGCCCTGGCGGAGTTCCTGTTCGACGACGAGGGCGCCATGGTCCGCCTGGACATGTCGGAGTTCATGGAGAAGCACTCGGTGGCCAGGATGATCGGCGCGCCGCCCGGGTACGTGGGCTTCGAGGAAGGGGGATACCTGACCGAGGCGGTCAGGCGAAGGCCCTACACCGTCGTTCTGTTCGACGAGGTCGAGAAGGCCCATCCCGAGGTCTTCAACGCGCTCCTTCAGGTCCTCGACGAGGGCCGGATGACGGACGGCCAGGGTCGCACAGTGGACTTCCGCAACACGGTGATAATAATGACCTCGAACGTGGGCAGCCAGTGGATACAGGAGCTCGCCGGGGCCGACCCGGCCGAGATGCGCAGGCGCGCGATGGAGGCCCTCAGGGAGAGCTTCAGGCCCGAGTTCCTCAACAGGGTAGATGACATAATAGTGTTCAGAGGTCTCGACCGCGAGGACATAAAGGGCATCGTGGACCTTCAGCTCGACCGGGTCAGGAATCAGCTCGCTCCCAGGGGCATCAGGCTGGAGGTGGACGACGGAGCTCTGGATGTGCTGTCGCGCGAGGGCTACGACCCAGTCTACGGGGCGCGCCCGTTGAAGCGCGTGATCCAGCGCAAGGTGCAGAACCCTCTGGCGCTCGCCCTGCTCAAGGGCGAGTTCCAGGACGGCCGGACCGTCCGGGTCACGGCCGGAAACGACGGGCAGCTGGTGCTCGAGAGCGCGGCGGCCGCCGCGCCGAGTGCCGCGGTGGAGTAACGGGGAGTCCCGAGGCCGCTTCCACGGCGTGCGAGCGCGGGCCACTGCCTGTCACGGAGAAAAGCGGGCGCCGCTTCCATCTCGGAAGCGGCGCTTTAGGGTTCGTCCGCGATCTCGCCCTGGACGGGCGTGTTGGGCCTCCGGCGGCGCCGGAGCTCTAGCTCCTCACGCCCAGGGCGGAAGCCACCTTTGGGTTGTCCCTGTCGAGCTTGTAGGCCCAGTGCCCGTTGTCGCGCTGGTACCTGGTGATGTAACCCATATCGGCGGCTTTGGAGACGAGCGCCTTGGCTTCCTCAGGGCTTGCCGCGGGGATCTCGCTGCTGCTCACGACGACGTCGACCAGGTACTTGAAGGCGAGAAACGGCCTGCTCCTCTCCAGCCCCTCGATCACGGCGATGAGCGTGTTCATCTTCTCCTCTTCCGTGAGGCGCTCGACGACGATCGGGTCGAAGTTCCCGCCCGCGCTCTTGATCAGATCGGTGCTCACCGTTCCGGGGACGCCGGAGATGATCACCTCTTTTCCGAAGCGGTTCCTGGCCATGGTGACGGCGCGAATGAAATCGCGGTCGCCCGTCATGAGCAGGTAGGTCTTTATGGCCGGCCTGTCGAGCAGCGTCTCCACTATGTCCATCAGCATCTCCATGTCGGAGCCGCTCTTCTTCTTCTCGGCTATCTGGTGCGCGGAGATGTTGATGTTGGTGACCCCGCAGATCTGCAGGTCCCTGAGAAGTCCCTCGGGGTGCTCGCTGAAATCGGCGTAGGCCCTGGCGACGGTCAGCTTGCCGTGGGCGCGGGCTTTTTCGACGAGAAGGGAGGCCTTTGGCTCGCAGTGATATGTGTTGAGCATGCTGTAGCGAACGTTCTCGAAATCGATGAAAAGGGAAACTTGATCGTCTGACATGTTTTCTGTACCTCAATTAATAACAGAGACTTAGGTGCAAGAGTGATCATGAGTGCCGGCTCCGATAGCCTAAGGTGTCAGCTTTGGATGATAGCGGGCCCATTTAGGTCGCGAGGGCTCGCGCAGCGATCAGCTTGAAAATGTCTTGTCCTATAGGTCTTCACCTCCTCCTTCGGCCCGCCCACGCGCGGCCGGGCGACCACGGACGTCACTGCCTCCCGCTTCGATTGTGGCCTCAGAGGTGCCCGGGTGTCAATCCGGGATTTTCCCCGGCCGAACCTGGCCCCGGGGGCTGTATTTTTCGCGACACGCCCTAAGCTCAACGAATGTCGGCCCTTGGGGCAGCTTTTTCGCTTGACAGAGCGCCTGCGCGTGGTAGAGTGAATATCCAGTTTTTTGCATCAGTTCTCTGCGCTAAGGCTTCACACCCCTTAAGGCCGGATTTGCGGCGGGTCCATCCCAATGAACGTCCTGGAAGTCCTCGATCAGAAGTGTGTCGCATTGGATCTCGAGATCAACGGGAAGAAGGAGCTGATCTCGAGTCTCGTGGCTATGCTCGAGGATGCCGGGGTGGTTACGGACAGCGAAGAGGTGGTCCGGAGGGTGCTCGAGAGGGAGAAGCTCATGAGCACGGGGATTGGCGGTGGTGTCGCCATCCCGCATGCTCAGTGCAGGGGCGCCAAGAAGCTGGCCATCGCTCTGGCGAGGACCAAGGAGGGCGTGGACTTCGACGCCCTGGACGGCAAGCCGGTCAGGCTCTTCTTCCTCATAGTGGGGCCTGAGGAGAAGGGCGGCTACGTAAGAATCCTGGCGCGGATCTCCCGACTGTTGTATACTGGCGATCTTCAGAAGAGTCTCTATCGCGTGGAGACGCCCGAGCAGGCGATAGAGACCCTTGGAAACGAGGAGGAAAGGCTCAATCTCTAGGATGAGCCGTTCCCGCGGCCGGGCCGGCCGCTGGTGGGCCCTCTGTGTGCGCCTCGCGCCTTACCCGCCGATGCCGGCCTCCGTCGTCCGCGGTTGGAAGATGATGGGCAGGGAAGGGTGAACCGGCGGAGGTCTTGCCTGCAAGATCGCTTCCCACTTCTACAAGCTTCGAGGGAGTGGCCTTGAGCAGCCCTATGACTACAGAGAGCGTGGTTTTTCTCGTGTTCGGCCTCGGCGCGATCGCCTTCGCGGTAGGGGCCGTGTCGCTGAGGAATATCTTCTACTGCGCGCTCTCCCTTATCGGACTTATCTTCTGCACGTCGGCTCTGTTCGTGCTTCTGGCCGCCGACTTCATCGCCGTGGTCCAGATTCTCGTCTACGTGGGCGCGATAGTGGTTCTGTTTCTCTTCTCCATCGTGCTTACCGAGAGGATAGCCTCGCGAGCGATCAGGCAGACCAACGAGCAGAAGTCGATCTCGGCGGTATTGGGCCTTGCGATGTTCGCGGTGACGGCCTATGTGATCTCCCGGGCGCAATGGCCCAGCACCGTGGAGGTGAAGCTCGAAGAGACCGTGGATCTGGTTGGAAAGAATCTCCTGACAACTTACCTCGAGCCGTTCGAGGTGGCGTCTTTGTTGCTCCTCGCGGCCCTGGTGGGCGCGGTGGTCCTTGCGCGCGAGCAGGTCAAGAAATGAGACCCGGCCCGCGGCGAGGCTGCATTGAAGGTGTCGGGGGGGAGGTCGAGCCGAGTTGATAACATTGACCAACTGTCTCCTTCTGGGAGGCGTGCTCTTCGCGGTGGGCGCCTTCGGGGTGCTCACTCGCAGGAACGCCATAGGCATATTGATCTCGATAGAGGTGATGCTGGCTGCGGTCAACCTCAACCTGGTTGCCTTCAACAGGTTCGTCGGTTCGGGCGAGGTGAGCGGGCAGATATTCTCGATCTTCGTCATGACGGTGGCCGCCGCCGAGGCGGCGATAGGCCTGGCCTTGGTTCTGGCTCTCTACAAGAGCGCCAAGGCCATCTACGCGGACCGCTTCAGCTTGCTGAAGTGGTGATCGCCGAGGCCCGGAGGCCGCAATGAAGGACGGTTCGATAATGATGGGGCCCTCGAATGCACATTGAGACAGCACTCGCTCTGGCTATAATCGCGCTTCCTCTCTTGTCCTTCGCGATCTCCATCCTTTTCGGACGGAGGTTGCCGTGGAAAGGCGCGTTCGTGCCCATAGTAGCGATGGGCATTGATCTCGTGCTGGCGGTTTTCCTTCTGGCCCGCGTCATAGGCGGCTTTCACGAGACGGCCCACCTCAGGTGGTTCGGCATAGGCGACCTCGACGTCACCTTCAGCGTCACACTGGACCCTCTGGCCGCCGTGATGTTGTGCGTGGTGACGCTGATAAGTTTTCTCGTTCATGTCTACTCCACGGGCTACATGCACGGGGATCCCAGGTTCTCGCGCTACTTCGCCTTCCTGTCGCTCTTCTCGTTCTCCATGCTGGGGCTGGTCCTGGCCGCCAACTTCTTCGTGATATTCATCTTCTGGGAGCTCGTCGGTCTCAGCTCGTACCTGTTGATCGGCTTCTGGTTCGAGAAGAAGAGCGCCTCGGACGCCGGGAAGAAGGCCTTCATAACGACCAGGACCGGCGACCTGGGCTTCATGGTCGGCGTCTTCATAATCTACAGCGTGACCGGAAGCTTCGCGTTCCACGACGCGTTCGAGGCGGTGAGGGAGGGCGTGCTCGCCGGCCCTCTTCTGACCGCCGCGGCGATCTGCATCTTCTGCGGGGCGGTCGGCAAGTCGGCGCAGTTCCCGCTCCACGTCTGGCTGCCGGACGCCATGGAGGGGCCGACGCCTGTCAGCGCGCTCATCCACGCTGCGACGATGGTCGCCGCCGGGGTGTATCTGGTCGCGCGGACCTCTACTATCTTCATCGCCAGTGACGCCGGCGCCCTGACCGTGGCGGTGATAGGCGGGTGGACCGCCTTCTTCGCCGCCACCATCGCCTGTACCCAGTACGACATAAAGAGGGTCCTCGCGTACTCGACGCTGAGCCAGCTCGGGTTCATGATGCTGGCCCTCGGGGTGGGCGGCTACGGAGCGGGCATGTTTCACCTTTCCACGCACGCCTGCTTCAAGGCGCTGCTGTTCCTCGGGGCGGGGAGCGTCATTCACGCCGTTCACACGCAGGACATAAGGGAGATGGGCGGACTGCGCAAGACCATGCCCGTCACCACCGTCACCTTCTTGATCGGGTCCCTGGCCCTGGCGGGAATACCCCCGCTGAGCGGCTTCTGGAGCAAGGACGAGATTTTGCTGCACGTCAAGCACGACGGGCCTTTCATACTCTACCTGCTGGCCTCCGCCGCGGCTTTCATGACCGCTTTCTACATGGCGCGGCTGTGCTACCTTACTTTCTTCGGCGAGCCCAGAGCCAAGGGAAAGGCGCACGAGTCGCCGCGCAGCATGACCGTGCCGCTCATAGTGCTCGCCGTCTTCTCCGTGGCCATAGGCTGGGTGAACGTGCCGCACGTCTTCGAGGGCTTTTCGAGCTTCGTGCACTTCGAGGGGGCCCACCATCTGAGCTTCAGCCCCTGGGTCGCGATAATATCCACGGTCATCGCCTTGGCAGGAGTGCTGTTGGGAACGGCGATGTACTTCTGGAGGTCCATACCCGTCGACTTCCTTTCGAGCCGCTTCCCGGCGGTTTACAGGCTGCTGTACAACAAGTGGTACGTGGACGAGATCTACGGGGCCGCGATCATAAGGCCGTTGCTGGCGCTCACCAGGGGACTCTTCCGTTTCGATCTCGGGGTGATAGACGGCGCGGTCAACGGGACCGCATGGCTGACCGTGGTCTTGAGCAAGATAAAGAGATGGATAGACGACTATATAGTGGACGGCGCCGTCAACGGCGTCGGCAGGCTCACGGACCTCGGGGGCCGTGGGTTGAGGAGGATGCAGACCGGGCACGTCCAGGAGTACGCGCTGGCCATTCTGCTGGGGGCCGTGACCATGGCGATCCTGGCCTTGTTCGTCTAGATCGTGAACGCTCGGGCGCTCCGGAGGCAGCCCCGCTTCCGGCCGAGCGCGCGTGTTCGTAGCCGCCGTCGCGTGCGGCGCCATTGATGGAGGGGTGGATGAATTTCCCGTTACTGACGCTGATAACGTTCATTCCGTTGATCGGGATGGTGTGGGTACTGCTCACCGACAAGGCCCGCGAGTGGAGGATGAAGACGATCGCCACGGTGTTCAGCGGCATCACCTTCCTCTTCACCTTGTACCTGGTGTTCGCGTTCGACAAGACCACGAGCGGCCTTCAGTTCGTCGAGCGCTACGACTGGATCCCGCCGATAAACGTCCACTACTTCATGGGCGTCGACGGGCTGAGCATAACAATGGTCCTGCTCACCTCCCTCCTGTCGTTCCTGGCCATAATCGGTTCCTACGGGATAAAGGACAGGGTCAAGCAGTACTTCGCCCTGTTCCTTCTGTTGCAGACCGCGATGATGGGCGTGTTCGTCGCGCTCGACTTCTTCCTGTTCTACGTTTTCTGGGAAGCGATGCTCGTTCCGATGTACTTCCTGATCGGGATCTGGGGCGGGCCGCGAAGGGAGTACGCGGCGATAAAGTTCTTCCTGTACACGCTCCTGGGCAGCGTCGCCATGCTGCTCGGTATCCTGGCCCTGTACTTCGGCAGCGACCCTCATACTTTCGACATGATCAAGCTGAGCGAGGGCGGCGGCTTCGGCTTCAGGTTCCAGGCCGTGGTCTTCCTCGCGCTGTTCCTCGGGTTCGCCATCAAGGTCCCGGTGTTCCCGTTCCACACCTGGTTGCCCGACGCGCACGTGGAGGCCCCGACGGCGATCAGCGTCATCCTCGCCGGCGTCCTCCTCAAGATGGGCACCTACGGGATCCTCAGAATCAGCTATCCGATCCTTCCCGAGGCCGCCAAGTGGTTCGCCGTGCCCCTGGCCGTGCTGGCGGTGATAAATATCATATACGGCGCCCTGGTGGCGATGGCCCAATCCGACTTGAAGAAGCTCGTGGCCTATTCCAGCGTCAGTCACATGGGGTACGTGTTGCTGGGCATGGCGGCCATGACGCCGGTGGGAATAAACGGCGCCATACTCCAGATGTTCACTCACGGCGTGATAACCGGGGCGCTCTTCCTCCTGGTGGGGGTGCTCTATGACAGGGCCCATACCAGGGAGATAGACGCCTTCGGCGGACTGGCGTCGAAGCTGCCCGTGTACACGGGCGTAATGAGCCTGGCCGTGTTCGCCTCCCTGGGTCTTCCCGGGCTGGCCGGGTTCGTGAGCGAGTTCATGGTCTTCGTGGGCTCGTACACGGTCTTCAAGACGGCGGTCATAATAGCCGTGGTCGGAGTCGTGCTGACGGCGGCCTACCTGTTGTGGACGCTTCAGCGGATGTTCCTGGGGGCGTTGAACGAGAAGCACGCGGGGTATCCCGACATGACTCTGCGCGAGCACGTCACGCTTGTGCCGCTCTGCGCGATAATGCTCTTCGTGGGCCTCTATCCGAAGCCGATCATCGATCTGATGAACACGACTCTTACGGCGCTTTCGCGGATGATGACCGGCTAGAGGGCCCCGCCGGGCGCCCGGCCGTGGGCCGGAAAACCGAACGGACGGACTATGGAGTTTCCGGAAGTAAACTACACGCTTATCGCTCCCGAGATCATTGTGGCCGCGACCGCGCTGGTCCTGCTGGTGTGGGATTTCATATCGAAGGACACGAAGAGGCCCTTGTGGTGGGCCGCGCTGGCCGGGCTGGCGGCGGCGATCGCCTGGACCGCGATCAACATGGGCCAGAAGGGATCTACGCTGGGCGGGATGTTCGTGGGCGACCCTTTCGCCTCGTTCTTCAAGCTCGTTCTGCTCACCACCAGTTTCATGGTCGTCCTGACGTCGGGTGACAGCAGGCGCATGGCCAAGGGCGCCCTCGGCGAGTTCTACGCCCTTCTCCTGCTGGCCACCTTCGGCTATATGCTGATGGCCTCGTCCGCGGACATGGTGATGATCTTCGTGGCCATCGAGATGGGGTCCATTCCCAGCTATGCTCTCGCCGCCTTCGCCAGGGAGGACCGCGCCTCAATAGAGGCCGGCCTCAAGTACTTCATCCTGGGGACCGTCTCTTCGGCGATCATGCTCTACGGGATGTCGTTCCTGTACGGGATCAGCGGGTCCACTTCCGTGGCGGCCGTGGCGGCGGCCCTGTCCTCCGGCCAGGCCTCGTTCGGAGTCGCCGTCGTGGGCATGCTGCTCGTGCTGGTAGGCTTCGCGTTCAAGATGACCGTGGTCCCGTTCCACATGTGGGTCCCGGACACCTATCAGGGCGCCCCGACCCCGGTCACGGCTTACTTCTCGGTGGTCTCCAAGACCGCCGGGCTCGCCCTTCTAATCAGAGTGCTGGTTTCGCTTCAAGACGCGTTCGTGTCCCTGGCCGTGGACTGGAGGGCCCTCTTTGTCATCCTGTCGGCCATAACCATGATCCTGGGCACCGTCGTCGGCGTCGTCCAGACGAACGTGAAGAGGCTCCTGGCTTACTCCAGCATCGCGCACGTGGGTTACATGTTCATCGGCGTCGCGGTGGGCACAAGCGAGGGTTTCGAGAGCGTAATTGTTTATCTCATAACATATATATTTATGACCGTGGGCGCGTTCCTCGTCGTCACCGCCGTGTCGAAAGTGACCGGAGGCGACGACCTCGAGCATTTCACGAACCTGCAGGCGAGGGCTCCGCTGCTGGCGGTTACCATGGCGATATTCCTTCTGTCGCTGGCGGGCATACCTCCTCTCGCCGGATTCATCGGAAAGTTCAAAGTGTTCGCGGCCGCGATCGAGGAGGGAAGCGCCCCTTCGCTCGCGCTGGCCGTAATCGGGATCCTGACCAGCGTTGTGAGCCTCTTCTTCTACTGCAAGGTCCTCCGGGTCATGTACCTTGTCAAGGAGGAGCCGGGCCTGGGAACCATCAAGGTCTCCCTCCCCATGCGGGCGGCGGTTGTGACCTCCGCCGTCTTCACTGTGCTAATCTGTATATATCCGGCCCCCTTCCTTCGCCTGGCGGAGGCCTCCACCATTATGTGGCCCCTCTAGGGCCCTCCTCGACGGTCTGCCGGGCGCGGAAGGGCGATCGGCCCCGGCTCTTTTTCCCGCCGGCGCCGCGCGGCGGCGCCGCGGGCGGGGGGTGAAACTAGTACGCATGGAAGTGGTGTTGGTGGGGCTCAGCTACAGGACGGCCCCGGTCTCCATACTCGAGAAGACCTCGGTTCCGTCGGACCGCTACGCCGAGGTGCTGAAGGACCTGCTGGATAAGGCCCGGTTGAGCGAGGTCGTGGGCCTGTTCACGTGCAACCGGAGCGAGTTCTACGCGGCGGCCCCCGACCGCTTCGAGGCGATCGCCGGAATCACCGAGTTCATCGAGAGGCTGAGCGGTACGCCCGCAGAGGAGTTGGACGGAAGGCTCTACAAGCTCGGCGGCGCAAAGGCGGCGCGGCACCTGATGGGCGTGGCTTCCAGCCTGGACTCCATGGTGCTCGGAGAGACTCAGATACAATCGCAGGTCAAGGACGCGATGCTCCGGGCCGCCGCGGCCGAGACGGCCGGGCCCGTTCTTCAGAGGCTCTTCAACTCGGCGCTCAACGCGGGCAAGAAGGTCAGGAGCCGGACCGCCCTCGGCGAGCTGACCGTCTCGATAAGCTCCACCGCGGTCGAGCTGGCGGGAAAGGCTTTCGGCGGCCTGAGGGGGCACAGCGCGCTTGTGGTCGGCGCGGGCGAGACGGCGGAGCTGGCCATGCCGCATCTGAAATCCGGCGGCGTCGATCCGATGTACGTAGCCAGCAGGACCACCGCGCGCGCCGAGAAGCTGGCCGGCAAGTACGAGGCCCGGCCTATCGCGTTCAACGCAATCGCCGAGGCGCTGGCGGGAGCGGATATAGTCCTCATTGCGACGAGCGCGCCTCACTACGTTATCCACTGGCCGGAGATCGAGGAGGCGATGTACCGCCGCCGCAACAGACCGATGTTCATTCTGGACATGTCCGTGCCCAGGAACGTGGAGCCGGTGGTCGGAGATATCCAGAACGTCCACCTTTGCAACATAGACGATCTGGAGGAGATAGCGGCCCTGAACAGGCGCCGCCGCTCCCAGGCAGTGGGCGCGGCGCTGGAGCTGGTGCGGAAGGAGGCGACCGAGTTCGAACGATGGATGAGGGGGCTCGAGGTCGTCCCCACGCTTGTGTCTCTCAGAGAGAAGGTCGATGGCATCAAGGCGGAGGAGGAGGCGAAGCTGCTCAAGAAGCTGGACCATCTTTCGCAGAGGGACAGAGAGGCGATAAAGCGGTTCGGCGACTCTCTGGTGAAGAAGATCCTCCATGAGCCGAGCGTCCGCCTCAGGCAAGGCCGTGACCCACAGATGAGAGCGAAGCTGATGGAGTCGGTGAGGACGCTGTTCGACCTGAAGGCCAAGGATGGGGCAGGCCGGGACGGCGGAGACAGCGAAACCCGCGGGGGTGACGAGTGAGCGGCGGAACGCGCGCCGGGGGGATGATCTTCCGCTGGGGGCCGGTGGCGATCTATGTGCTGCTGATATTCTACCTGTCCTCCTTGAGCGATCCCCCAGGGGCGCCGAGAGTGCCCCACTTCGACAAGTTGGTCCATCTCGCGGAGTACGCGGTGCTGGGGTTTCTGATAGGAAGGGCCCTGGGTCTCACCGGGAAGCGCGACAGGTACCTCGTGTTCCTGGCGATCTCGGCGGGGATCGGAGCGGGTGTGGCTCTGGCGGACGAGCTCTACCAGAGTACGGTCTCAGGCAGAGACGCCAGCCCACTGGATTTCCTGGCGAACCTCGCGGGGCTGTCCCTTTCCCTGGTCCTGCTGAGGGCGTTGGCCGCCCGCAGGGGAGGGGAGGCAACCTCGACGGAATAGCAACCCCATGCGGCACAATAGGTTGAGGTGAGATTTGCTTGAAATCTCTTGACACCCGAAGCGAGGCGATGATAGCCTGAGGCTCCGAGAGGGCGGCAAGAAAGCGATGGAAAGCCTTTGTGCGGCAGAGAGCGGAGCTTGTAGAGGTACCCCGATCTGCTGAAAGAACCCCGGTGCCATACTCCCGTGTCCTGCTCGAGAGACTGCGGCCTTTCGCGGTCGGAGAGCATCCCTCAAGAGAGACCTCCCCTGATCGATTACATTAGAGACGAAGTATATGAAGTACTCTGGTCTGAGGGACCGCGCGGGAATGCGCGACCGATTCGCTGAAGGGAGCGGAGCGAGAATCCGGAGATGGCCGCAGAGAAGACCGTAACAGAGAGAATATCGATCCCCGACATAGACCCGGTGCTGCTCCTCGGATTCGGCGACCAGAACCTCAGGCTCTTGGAGGAACGGCTTTCGGCCCGGCTCCACGTAAGGGACAGCGTCGTGACGATAAAAGGGGCCAGGGCGGAAGTCGGCGTTGCAGTGAAAGTGCTTGATAGGCTTGCGGTTATAGCCGGCAGGGGCCGCGCGGTGGACGAGAACGACGTCCTCTTCGCCATAGCGGAGGCGGCCGGCGGCGTCGAAGGGACAGAATCCGAGGGCCTCGACAAAGGATCGATCAGGGTAGAGAAGGGGGTAATCCGGCCGAAATCAGTCGGGCAGGCCAAGTATGTGGAGGCGATAAGACGGTACGACCTGGTCTTCGCCATCGGGCCGGCCGGCACCGGCAAGACCTACCTCGCCGTGGCGAAAGCGGTTGAGGCCCTGAAGGCGCGGGCCGTGGAGCGGATCCTCCTCGTAAGGCCCGCCGTTGAGGCAGGCGAGAGCCTGGGCTTTCTCCCGGGGGACTACCAGGAGAAGATCGACCCTTACCTAAGGCCTCTGTACGACTCCCTGCGCGACATGATGAGCTACGACAGGATCAGAAGGTTCCTCGAACTCGGGGTTCTGGAGGTCGCGCCGCTCGCCTACATGAGGGGGCGGACCCTGAGCCGGGCGTATGTCATCCTGGACGAGGCGCAGAACACGACTGTCGGGCAGATGAAGATGTTTCTGACCCGCCTGGGTCTGAACTCGAAGGCCGTGGTGACGGGGGACGTGACTCAGATAGACCTGCCGGTGTCCGAGACCTCGGGGCTGGTACAGGCCAGAACGATACTGGACGGGATAGAAGGCATAAAGTTCTGTAGCTTCACGGAGGCCGACGTAGTAAGGCACAGGCTGGTGAAAGATATAATCAAGGCCTTCGACGCGCACGTGCGTAAGAACGCCAAACGCGGCAAGTGAGATCCACGCCCGGCCCGGGGGCGCGGGCGGAGATCAGAGGAGCGGCGTGAACGATAAGAAGAAAGAGAAGAACAGCCGGAAGATAGTAAACCTGAGGGTCCGGCGCTTGAAACAAGACTCTCCCAATGGAGTCCCGCAGCCGGCAGGCAAACCGTTTGTGGCCCGGCTGGCCGCCGTATGGAGGCGGTGGGGCAGGAAGAGCCTGATGGCGGCCTCCGTCGTCGCCGCCGCGTGCTTCCTCTTTCCGTCGGCCGCCTACTTTCAGGCCGAGGAGTTCCAGGTCGGCGCGATCGCCAAGCGCGACGTGGTGGCCCCGGTCAGCTTCCAGGTGTTCAAGGACAGGGGGCGGCTGGAGAAGGAGAGGGACCGCGAGGCCGTCAAGGTGGCGCCCGTCTTCGTGTTCGACGAGGCGGCCGTTGACAGGAGCCGAAGAAGCTTCAGGGCCTTTGTCGAGCGCCTTCAAACCGCCGCGGAGAACGACTCCCTCACCAGCATCGAGCGCACGGCCATGCTGAGCGAGATCGGCGAGCAAGTGTCTCCTCTCGCCGTCCTGACCCTCGCCGACGACCGTATGGGCGCGGACCTGCGCGAGAAGATAGAGAGCTTCATGGACTCCCTGCTCGCCGCGGGGGTGATGGCCGAGAAGACCAGCGAAGACCTCGGCGCAAGCCAGATGGTCACGATCGTGCGCGGGAAGACGGAGTTCAACCGCCGGCTCAACGAGGTCTATGACAGCTGGGACGTGAAGCAGGCGGCCAGGAGGAAGGCCGAGGAGCTGTTCGGAGACGACAGGGACCGCAAGCGCGCCTTCGTGGAGGCGGTCACGACGTTCGTGACGCCCAACCTTCGTTACGATGCCGGGGAGACAGAGGCACGCAGGGCCCAGGCGAGAGAGAGCGTATCGGAGTTCCAGGGCACCGTGCTCAAGGACGAGCTGATACTCCGAAAGCACGAGAGGATAACGCACGAGCACGCGCGCAAGCTGGAATCGCTCGCCTACAGGCAGAGACAGCAATTGCAGGCCGAGGGCATCTGGCAGAAGCTGCATCCCATAGCCGGAAGGCTCGTGTTGAGCGCTTTGCTGCTGGCCATCTTCGCGTCCTATCTGAAAATGCACAGGCCCGACATCTACAAGGACCACAGGGCCCTGTCCGTCGTCACGGCGTCGACGCTCCTGGTCCTCGCGCTCGCCTCGGTGGTCGTCAACTTCACGGAGGCGTCGCCGTTCGTCATCCCCGTGGCCGTGGCGCCTATACTCGTGACCCTCCTGCTGGACGACAGGGTGGCCATACTCATGACCATGTTGTTGAGCGTCATGGTCGGGACGGTGGCCAGTCCGGCGCTGCCGTTCATAGTGGCCTCGATGGTCGCCGGGATAGCCGGTGTGTACACGGCGGTGCGCATCAGAAGGCGCAGCCAGTTCTACAGGGCGCTTCTTTTCGTGTTCCTCGGCTACGTGGCCTCCCTTTCGGCGATAAATCTGATGAGGGGCGTTCCGCTGCCTGACATGGCGGCCGACGCGGGTTGGGCGGCCCTAAACGCCACGCTGGCCACCATGATCACGGTGATAGTGCTGCCCGTCTTCGAGATGTTCTCGGGCATCAGCACGGACATCACTTTGCTGGAGCTCTCGGACCTGAACCGCCCTCTGCTCAAGCGCATGATGCTCGAGGCGCCGGGGACGTATCACCACAGCATGATAGTGGGCCAGCTCGCGGAGGCGGGGGCGGAGGCCATGGGAGCCAACGCGCTCCTGGCCAGGGTCGGCGCCTACTATCACGACATAGGTAAGCTGGCAAAGCCGCAGTACTTCAGCGAGAACGATCCGGCAAGCAAGGGCCGGCATGACAGGCTCACTCCTACGATGAGTTGTCTGATACTCGGAAGCCATGTCAAGGACGGGCTGGACCTGGGCAGGGAGGAAAAGCTGCCCAAGGCGATACTCGATTTCGTCAAGGAGCATCACGGCAACACTCTGATGGCGTTTTTCTATCACAAGGCGCTCGAGATGGATCCCAGCATCCAGGAGCAGGACTATCGCTACCCCGGGCCTTCGCCGAGATCGAAAGAGACCGCCATCGTAATGCTCGCGGACGCTTCGGAGGCGGCCTCGCGCTCATTGGCCGAGCCGAGCCCGAGTCGCCTGCGGAGCCTCGTCAAGAGAATAATCGACAGCAGGGCGAACGAGGGTCAGTTGGATCAGTGCCAGCTTACGCTGAGGGAGATCGCTTTGATAAAGGAGAGCTTCGTCAAGGTTCTCGTGGCGGTCTTCCACGGCAGGGTCCCCTATCCCGCGCTGCCGGCCAAGAAGACCTACAGTGAGAGTCACATTCGGAAATCCTCAGAGTAAGATAGAGATCCGCAGGGCTCACGTCAGAAGGCTCGTCTCAGCGCTCGCACGCGCCGAGAAGATGAGGGGCGGGGAGGTGTCCCTCGTGTTCGTAAACGATTCCTACATCCGGGATCTGAACGCCAGGTATCGTGGAACGAGGAGGGCGACCGACGTGCTCGCCTTCCCGCTGGCCGACGAGGGCGTCGGCGGCGGAGGTCCGGACGAGGTTGGGGAAGGCCGGGATCTGCTGGGCGAGGTCTACATAAGCACCGACAGGGCGGTCGAGCAGGCGAGACGGCATCATGTGGCTCTCAGCCGGGAGGTCGCCCGTCTCGTCGTACACGGCCTGCTGCATCTGTTCGGCTACGAGGACGACACGCGGTCGTCGCGCAGGGAGATGATACGGCGCCAGGAGGCTTTCTTGCGCGAACACCGCGACGTGGCGTCACAAGTGGCCGGACGGCCGCCGCGCCGTTGAGGTACCTTGGATCCTTCGGATAACAGCGACTCGATAATCGCGATTGCCGCGACGACCGCCTTTCTGGCGGTCGCGGACTGGACACTGTCATACTTCTGCGTGAGGTCGGGCGGACGCGGTCCCGCGTGCTGGATTCCGCTGAGGGCCGGGGTCAGGGCCGGCGAGGCGGGCGGCCTCTTCGGCCTTCTCGCCGCATCCGGGCTGGCGTTCCCCCTGTCCGCCGTTCTCGCCGCGGGCATCTACGCGGCGCTCACACTTCTGTTCGGGGATAGGCTCGCTGCGCGGCTTGCCGCGCCGGGCGCGCCGGGTCCGCGTCCCGGCGCGCCGGAGAGAGCCGCGTGCGAGGATCAGTCCGCGGCGGGGCTCTCCGTCGTCGTCTCCAGGGCGGAGCGGCTGAGGGACATCCCGGTCTCCAGCCTCATGGTCCCCAGGAAATCCATAACCGGCTGTGATGCCTCGACGAGCGTCGAAGAGGTCGCGGCCATCATGCGCCGGACGGGTTTCTCCCGAATCATCGCATTCAGCAAGACGCTGGACAGGCCTCTGGGATTGGCCCATATCAAGGACATGCTTCCTCTGATGTACGGCGGCAGGGCGCGCGAGCGCATAGAGCCTCTTCTCAGGCCTCTTGTCCTCATCCCCTCCAATAAGAGGGCGCTTGACCTGCTCCGCGACTTCCAGCGCCTGAAGAGAAGGGTGGGCATAGTGAGGGATCTCCAGGGAGAGAGGACGCTGGGACTCGTGAGCACGGAGGACATACTGGAAGAGATGGTGGGTGAGATTCAAGACGAGAGGGAGCTGCTCTCCGCCGCCCTCGAGTCCGGGGTGGCCCTGGTCAGGGGGGACCTCGAGGTTGGGGAGCTGATCGAAGGCCTCGGGCTTTCGCCGTCTCCGGAAAGGGCGGACCTGAGTCTCAGCGAGTTCGTGAAGTCATTGCTCGGAAGAGATCCCGACAAGGGAGACGTGGTCCATTTCAGGGGACTTCGCATGGAGGTCGAGGAGACGGTCAACGGAGACGTATGGATGGTTAGAATAGAGAGAGGCGAGACATGACCGCGCAGGCCCTCTATGTTATATCCCTCATAGCCTTGGCGCTGGCCTTGCCCGTCCTGACCGGGCGGGGCGCGCGACGGGCGATCATGCCCGCGTGGGCGACGATTGCGGTGGCCGTCATGGGTTTGGTCGGCTACAATTGCCGCTGGGTCCACTTGGAGTCTCCGGCAACGTATCCTCTGGGGATAGCGGTCATTGCCGGATTCATCGTCTGGGCCGGCTTGAGGTTGGATCTCCCGCGCGGAGCTCGGCGACCGCGAACGGGGCCGGGGGGCTCCGCGGGAGCCGCTTCGGGCGCGGCGGCCGGCGGCGCCTTTGCCCTTCCCGTGGCGTCGCCCGGGTTCGGCGACGTGAGCTTGCGCGAGGTCATGACTCCGAAGGCGATGATCGCGGGAGTTGCCCGTGATGCGACGGCCCGCGATGCCGTCGAGGTTGCCGGCTCGTCAGGTCACTCCAGGCTGGTCGTCTACGACGGAGACCTGGATCACGTCGTGGGCACGGTGAACATACACGACTTCCTGGAATCTTACGGGCGAACGGAGGGGATCCGGCGGCTTATCCGGCCGGCGATGTTCGCGCCGGAGTCGAAGAAGTGCTTCGGAATGCTCGAGTGGTTCCTCAGGGAGAGAGAGCAGTTCGCGTTGGTCCTCGACGAGTTCGGAGGTACCGCGGGAGTGGTGACCGTGGAGGACCTGCTCGACGAGCTCGTCGGCGAGATGGCGGACGAGCACGAGAGGGAGGAGGCGCCGGTCCGGCGCATGCCCGACGGCAGCTACCTGGTGCCGGGGCACATGAAGGTGGATGAGATAAACGAAAAGCTCGGCCTGGAGATCCCCGAGGGCGACTACGAGACCGTGTCGGGGTACGTGCTGGACAGGTTGGGCAGAGTTCCCGCCAGGGGGGAACGTCTTTCCGTCGGGAAAGCCGCCCTGGAGATCGCCGTCTCCACGGTCAGGCGCATCGTTACGATCAAGGTTGTGACGGACCGCGAAGGCGGCGACGACGCATCGCCCCAGGGGGACTAGAAGCGAATCCAAGCCGAGATCGGGGGAAGTCTTGAAGACCGTTCTTTTCTGGCTGCGAAGGTACCTCTTGACGGGCGTTGCGGTGCTCGCCCCCACGATAATCACTCTGTGGGTGTTCTATAAGTTCTTCGTGGCGGTCGACGGAGTCCTCGGCAAGTACATTACCCTGTTCGGGCGGCCCGTCCCCGGCCTGGGATTCATCGCCGTCGTGCTGATAACCGTACTTGTCGGCGCGTTCGCGAGGAACATCCTGGGAAGGACCCTGCTGAGCATTTGGGAGGCGATCCTCTCCAGGATCCCGCTGGTCAACAAGGTCTACATGACCGTCAAGCAGATCGGGGAGGGGGTCCTGACCGACAGGGCGGCGCTCTTCAAGAGCGCGGTGCTCGTGGAATGGCCGCGCAAGGGCCTGTTCGCCCTGGCCTTCGTGACCCACACGCCGGGGGGGGAGCTCGAGGAGAAAGTCGGCACCAGGGTGCACACCATCTTTCTGCCCACTACTCCGAACCCTACGTCGGGTTTCTTCCTCATAGTGCCCGAGAGGGAGATCATACACCTTTCGATCAGCGTGGAGGACGCGATAAGGCTGGTTATCTCGAGCGGAATCGTGGGGCCCAAGAGCGTGGCGCGCACGGAAGCTCCACCGGTGGTGGTGGAGGAGAAGAAATAGAGGTTCAGGCAGATGGCCTTGGCCAAGACCGACGGCGCGATCATAAGATGTCTGAAGTTCAGGGAGACCAGTCTCATAGTAACTTTTTACACGAGGGACTTCGGCCTCCTCAAGACGGTGGCCAAGGGCGCGAGAGGTCCGAAGAGCGGGTTTCGATCCAGCCTCGACCTCTTCGCTTACGGTCAGCTCGTGGTCTATGTAAAGAACGACAGGGACCTGCAGCTTCTGTCGGACTTCGACGCCGCGAGGTCCTTCCCCGGGGTGCAGATGGACGTCGGCCGGTTCGCTTACGCCGGGGCCGCCGGCGAGCTGGTCGAGGTTCTGGTGGCCGGGCAGGAGCCCACCCCGGAGCTGCTGGACTTGCTGATCGATTTTCTGGGGGCCCTCGAGAGCGCGCCGCGAGACGCGAACGCCGCGCTCTTCAGGTCTTACCAGTTGAAGACGTGCTCGATTCTGGGTTACCGTCCGGAGCTCGACGGCTGCGTCGTCTGCGGGCGACGGGATCGCCCCAAGAAGTTCTCACCGCGGCTGGGAGGAGTTGTCTGTCCGCCGTGCGCCGCCGACTCCTTCGATGCGGCAAGGCTGTCGGACCGGGGGCTCGAGGTCTTGAGGGCGTTGAGCCGGCTGCCGCTGGGCGAGGTGGTCTCGTGGTTTTTGGGGGCGGCGGATGTGGAGAGGGAGGCGGGTCCCCTGCTTGACGCCTTCCTCCAGTACCACGTGGACAGGTACAAGGGCTTGAAGTCGATCCAGTTTCTGCGAAAGCTGACAGCGTAGCCATGCATTGCCGGCCCGCCGGCGAGAGGTGGATAAAGTGACGTTTCAAGAGATAGTCCTGGCGCTGGAGAGGTTCTGGACCGAGAGGGGGTGCGTAGTGGCTCAGCCCTACAGCTCCGAGGTCGGCGCAGGGACCTTCAATCCCTCCACTTTCCTCAGGATACTCGGTCCCGAGCCGTGGAAGGTCGCGTACGTGGAGCCTTCCAGACGGCCCAAGGACGGGCGATACGGTAAGAACCCGAACAGGATGCAGCAGTTCTACCAGTACCAGGTGGTGCTCAAGCCGTCTCCGGACGACGTCCTAGACACCTACTTCGACAGCCTGGTGACCATGGGCATCGATCCCGGGGCGCATGACGTCCGGCTGGTGGAGGACGACTGGGAGTCCCCCACTCTGGGCGCCTGGGGCCTGGGCTGGGAGGTGTGGGTGGACGGCATGGAGATAACCCAGTTCACGTACATGCAACAGGCCGGTGGTATAGACCTCTCGCCCATATCGGCGGAGATAACTTACGGGCTGGAGCGGATCGCCATGTTCGTGCAAGGGGTCTCCTCCTTCAACGAGATCGAATGGTCGCCGGGGCTGAAGTGGAAGGACGTATTCCTCGACGGCGAGATCGAATACTGCAAGTACAACTTCAGCGAGGCCGGCGTCTCCTTTCACGAGGACCTGTTCAGTTCGCTCGAGGCGGAGGTCCCGCGCCTCCTCCAGGCGGGGCTGATCCTTCCCGCTTACGACTATGTGATAAAATGCTCGCATGCGTTCAATATACTGGATGCAAGAGGGGCCATCAGCGTCGCCGAGAGGACCGGTTACATCGCAAGGGTGAGAAAGCTGGCCAGAAAGGTGGCCCTGGCGTACGTGAGCCGCAGGGAGGAGCTGGGATATCCGCTCGATGGGCGCGCGGGCAAGCCTTCGGGAGCCGGACCGGGCGGAGGCGGACCCGTGCGACGCGGTCGAGAAACCGCGCCCGCGCGGGATGAGGCGGCGAAGACTGTCCCGCAGGGCGCGGGCTCTTCGGACCTGCTTGTCGAGATAGGCGTGGAGGAGCTTCCCGCGCGCTTCATGCGTCCGGCGTTGGACGGCCTGAAGAGCATCGTGGAGTCCGGCCTCGCGGACGCGCGGCTGGGCTTCGATAGCGTGCGGGTCCTGGGCACGCCCAGGCGGCTCGCCCTCATCGTCTCCGCCCTGGATCACAGGCAGCGGGACAGGGTCTCGACAGCCGTGGGGCCACCGCGGAAGGTGGCCTTCGACGCCGACGGGGCGCCGACAAAGGCCGCGCTTGGCTTCGCCCGCGGCGCCGGCGTGGACGTGGGCGAGCTCAAGGTGAAGCGGACGGAAAAGGGCGAGTACCTGTACGCTGAGGTTGAGGAGAAGGGAGCCCCCGCGATGGAGGTGCTCCCGGGGGCGATAGCCTCCTGGATCGAGAAGCTGGGCTTTCCGAAGACGATGGTCTGGAACGAGGATGGCACCAGGTTCGCAAGGCCCATTCGCCGGCTGCTTGTGCTGCTCGGCGACAGGGCCGTTCCCGTGGAAGCGGCCGGGGTCGTTTCGGGAAGGTCCACGCGCGGCCACCGCTTCCTCGGCGATGAGATCGAGATCCCCTCGGCCGGCGACTACGTCGAGTTGCTGAGGAAGGCCGGCGTCGTCGTAGACCAGGGCGAGCGGCGAGCGGCGATCGAGGAGGGGCTCGCCCGCGAGTCGGCGCGGCTAGGCGGAAGGGTCGTGAAGGACGAGGGGCTTCTCGAGGAAGTCACCTTTCTGGTGGAGCTCCCCACCGTGGTCGCGGGTGGGTTCGATCCGTCTCACACCGATATGCCCAGGGACGTGGTCGTGACCGCGATGAGGGAGCACCAGAGGTACTTCGCCGTCGAGCGCGACGACGGGTCCTTGCTCCCGAGCTTCTTGACAGTCCTCAATACAAGTCACGAGGCCGTGCCCGTGTCCATAAAGGGTAACGAACGGGTGCTGGAGGCGAGGCTGGCGGACGCAAGGTTCTACTGGGACCTGGATCTCGGCAAGAAGTTCGATGATCTGCTGGAGGGGCTCAAGGGTGTGGTGTGGCACGCGGACTTCGGCACTTTGTTCGACAAGTCGCTCAGGCTCAAGGATCTGGCATCCGTTATGGCCGAGCGCTGGTGCCCGGACGAGAAGCACCTGGTGGAGCGGGCCGCGCTTGTGTGCAAGGCCGACCTTGCCAGCGACATGGTAAAAGACGGCAAGGAGTTCACGGGGCTCCAAGGCGCGATCGGGGGAGAGTACGCTTTGAGATGGGGGGAGAACCCCGTGGTGGCGGAGGCCATCAGGGAGCATTACCTGCCCAGGTTCGCGGGTGATTCCCTTCCGGACTCGATCGGCGCGGCCGTCGTCGGAATAGCCGACAGGGTGGACAACATAGTCGGCGGGTTCGCCGCCGGCCGGGCCCCGACCGGCTCGGAGGACCCCTACGCGCTGAGAAGGGCCGCGAACGGTATAATCCGCATCCTCCTCGAGAAAGAGCTGCACGTGTCCATGGTGGATCTGTTCCAGCTCTCTTTCGAGCAAGTGCGGTCCTACGTGGACGGGGGCGAAGGGCTCCTGCGCGATATCTTCGACTTCTGGGTTTCCAGAGGGGACTCCTACTTCTCGGACAGGGGGATCCCTTATGACATAGCGGACGCCGTGCTCTGCGTGAGCTTCGACGACCCTGTGGACTCGTGGAACAGGTGCCTCGCGCTCGGCGGGTTCAGGGAGGAGGAGAGCTTCTCCGCGCTTGTCATCGGATTCAAGCGCGCGGGAAACATACTGCGGGGAACGCAGGAGGGGCTTGACGTGGAGATCGACCCGGGCGCCCTGGCGCAAGGCGCGGAGCGGCGGCTCTTCGAGAAAGCCGACAGGGCGCAAGGAGAGGTCGCCGCCGCGGTGGCCGCCGGGGACTACGAACGGGCCATCGAGATCCAGCTCGCCCTTCGTCCGGCCATAGACGAGTTCTTCGATGAGGTCCTGGTAATGGACGAGGACCCGCAAGTTAGATCGACACGGCTGGCGATACTCAGGAAAGTGCACGCCCTCTTTCTCGACGCATGGGACCTATCGAAGATCGCGCTTGAGACGTCGGCCAATTCACGTCCGGGTTGAGACGCCGCCCGGCCTCGGGAATGGGCGAGACAGCCGGCTTCGATGTCGATCCCACTTGAAGCGCCACATGTCCTGAGGGCAACATGTTGTATGGGGAGGGATGCTGCCCACGATATGTCGTGTTGCAGCTTAGGTTTGCGCGATTTTCCCTTGACAGGACTTGAAGGTCTTCCTAGTTTGTACTCTCGCTGGATAGCTTGCGGCATGGTAGTATTAGAGCAATATGATCTTCCAGGTGTGCCGTGGGGGATCCGCGCCTGTCCTCCACGCGCTGCGGTATTACACTAGTCGAAAGGGTGAGATAGCCCAAACGGAGCTGTGCGCGTAGGGCCTCGGCGTTTGCGCCTCGCCGCGGTATCGGCTCAACTCGTTGCCTGGCAACGCACGAGATGACAGGTCGAGGCTGGCGCGGCGCTTGCTTATGCGTTACCAGCGAAGGACCGGGCCCGAACTATGGTCCTTGGCGCTCCCGTCCGGCACGGCAGGCGGGACCGGAGCAGATGTTTCATGTGTTGGGAGTAGTTGGCACAATTCCAGCGAGGGAGGAGTGTAACGATGAAGAGGTTCCTGTCAAAGATGAGGGGCCTAGCAGTCGAGGAAGAGGGCCAGGACATGATCGAGTACGCCCTTCTGGGTGCGTTCATAGCGATCGTGGCCGTCGCAGTCCTCATCCTCATCGGCCCCGAGATCGAGAGAGTCTACAACAAGATCCTCACCGAGTTGCAGAAGGCCTAGACGAGCTAGCTTGGCGTTTCAGCATGCTGCGCGCGGGGATCCAAGCCTGCCGGACCCCGCCGCAGGACGCTGACGCGCCGCGGCCGAAAGATGTAGAGGCCGAGAGGGCCCCATGAAACTACCAATCGATCCCTTTGGGGGTCTTGTCAGGAATGAAGACGGCCAGGACATGATAGAGTACGCTCTCCTGGCCGCGTTTGTAGCGCTGGCGGCGGCCGCCATACTGGTCGTGCTAGGGCCGGCGGTGGCGGGTATCTACCAGCGATTGCTCGGCTTTCTACAGAAAGCGTAGAGCTTCCACGGGCGGGCCGGAGCCCCCTCAGAGCCGGCCCCCGGCAGTGGCCCCTTCACTCTGAAACGGAGACGGCACGGTGTCACCAGAGCTTTTTCCGGCCGGGGTTTCGGTGATTGCGCAGGCCATTGCCGTGGCTACAGTGGTTGCCTGCGCCGCCTTCGACTGGCGCTCGCGCAGGATCCCGAACTTCGTGACGGTTCCCGCGTTGGGTGCCGGACTGCTATTATATGGACTGGCCGGAGGATGGGCGGGTCTCGCCTTCTCGGCAAAGGGTCTGGCCCTCGGTGCGGGCCTTTTCTTTATCCCCTACTTCCTTGGAGGAATGGGCGCCGGCGACGTGAAGCTCATGGGAGCGGTGGGGGCTCTCCTGGGCTGGCAGATAACGCTGGCCGCCCTGTTCTATACGGCGCTTTCCGGGGGAATCATGGCCGCCATCGTAATGCTGAGAAGGAAGATGGTCGGCGCGACGTTCGCCGGAATGGGAGCGATGTTTCAGATTCTTTTCGCAAGCATGAGGTTACCGTCTGCCGATAGTATTGAAGGAAAGGGCCTTACAATACCGTATGCATTGCCGATAGCCGTGGGAACCGCGGCGGCTCTGATAGTGAAGTGGCCGCCTTGAACCGATTGCGCTCGCGGGCGGCCGCGGGCGAAAGCTGCATTGTGAGCCCATGCCCGGGTCCGGACGCGGGATCCGCGGGAGGGGGCTCGAGAAAGGAATGATGGCCAGTGGCGAAGAAACAGGGGTCATGGGTTCTTGTAGTCGGGGTGCTCTTGGCCGTGTTGGCGGCCGCCGCCGTCTATGCGTTCATGATGCACCAGCAGGAGATCGCGCGTGCGGGGACGGGGATTGACACGGTTCCCGTCGTCGTTGCGGCGACGGATCTCCCGTTCTCAACGAGGCTCGAGCCTATCCACATGAGAGTCGCGGCTTACCCGCGGGCGTCGGTTCCCACCGGGGCCGTGTCCACCCCTGACAGTCTCGTCGGCCAGACTCTCAAGGTTTTCGTAGTTGCGAACGAGCCGATCGTCAACTCGAAGCTCTCTTCGCGCGGGGGCGGTCTCTCGGTCAGGATTCCGGAGGACATGAGGGCGACGAGCGTAAACGTCAACGTGGCCTCCGGCGTCAGCGGGTTCGTCCTCCCGGGCGACAGGGTCGACGTCATGGTGACGGTCGACACTCGCAGCTCGTTACAGGAGGCGATAACCAAGACAATACTTCAAAACGTGGAGGTGCTCGCGGCCGGGGCCAAGACCCGGGCCCAGAGCGATGAGCCGATTCAGGTCCAGACCGTCACCTTGATGACGGATCTCGTGGGCGCGCAGAAGCTGGCGCTCGGCATCCAGGAGGGGAGTCTGCACCTCGCGCTGCGAAACCCTGAAGACCTCGGTCAGTTCATGTTGAGCAGGATCAGCACCAAGGAGCTGCTGGCGGACGACATGAAGTCCAAGTCGGAGCCGGTCAGAACGACGGTGAGGAAGGTTACGCCCAAGCCGATAATCCCGCCGCACCTCGTATTCCTGGCGGTGGACAGGCTGGAGAAGGTCTGCCGGCTCAACGTGGAGGGAGAGGTGTCGCGCCAGCTCAGCGAGGGCGACAGCTTCAAGACCTGGACGGTGATCAGCATCGACGAAGACGGTGTCTCGGTGCGTGACGGCAAGACCGGTAAAGTGTTCAGCCTTTCGAGGCTTTCCATGGTGCCGCAGGACTAGCGCCGCGCGGGGCCGATTTGCGGGAGTTGAGCGTGCCTGACGAGTTAGAAGTACTGATAGTAGATTCCGACGAGCGATCCAGGGAGTCTATCAAGGGACATCTGGCGTCCATACCCGCCGCTGCCGTGGTGGGGGAGGCCGACGGCGTACAGTCCGGGCTCAAGCTGGTCAAACAGCTCAAGCCCGCGCTTGTGATAATGCAGCTCAATCCCGTGAACGAGGCTCTCGCCGCCACGGAGAAGATAAAGACGGAGCATCCGCAGATCACGGTATACCTTACGGGCATGGACCTGGACGCGGAAGTGATTCTGCAGGCCATGCGCGCGGGGGCGTCCGAGTTGCTGGCGAGACCGGTGAACGGGGTGGATATCAGCGCGGCGGTCAAGAAGCTAAGCGGCAGGTTGCAGCAGGAGAGCGCGGCCTCCCGTCAGGCGGGCAAGATCGTGACCGTGTTCAGCAACAAGGGGGGCGTGGGGACGACCACCGTGGCGACGAACCTCGCCGTGGCCCTGGCCAAGGAGACGGGGGAGCAGGTGGTCATAGCGGACCTGGATCTCCAACTCGGCGACGTCGCGCTGTTCCTGAACATGAGGCCGCGGTACACGATAGTGGACGTAGTCAGCCGCGGGCCGAACCTGGATCCAAGCTCGGTCCACAGCGCTCTGGTAAGGCACGAGTCCGGAGTGTATCTCCTGGGGGAGCCGCCCAGGCCTGAGGACGCCGACACCATTTCCGCCGATCAGGTCGGGCAGGTGCTGAGCCACCTTCGCCGGATGTTTCCTTTCGTGGTGGTGGACACCACCCATTCCTTCGAGGACCGGACCATAGAGGTTCTGGATATATCGGACCTGATACTCCTGGTCGTGCTCCTCGATCTTCCCAACATCAGAAACGTCCAGAGGTGCCTGGACATATTCAATAGACTTCCAGGCTACACAGCCGACAAGGTCAGGCTGGTTGTCAACAGGTACATGCCGGACCTCCAGATCGGAATTCCGCACGTGGAGCGCACGCTCAAAACGGAGGTTTACTGGAAGATTCCCAATGACTACGGGCGGGTGATAAACGCCATAAACTCAGGGGCGCCCTTGGCGCAGGCGGACGGGGGGTCCCCTCTCTCCTTCAGCTTCAAGAACCTGGCGCGGAACGTAGCCGGCCTCCCGATACTGAAGCCGGAGGATAAGCCCAAGAAGGCGAAACGCTTCGGGTTCTTCAAGTCGCGCAACGGGCGGACCGGCAAGGGAGAGAAGTAATGGCACTTCGAGACAGACTGAGAGACCGCCTGGCCAAGACCGATCGCGAGGCCGGGCCGGCCACCTCCAGGAGGAAGCCGCCCCGCGCGGTGAAAGCCGGCGACAGCTTCCAGGACCTGAAGACCAGAATACACAGGAAGCTCATAGAGAGGCTCGATCCCGACACACTCGAGAACGTGGACAGGGACACTCTGAAGGAGCAGATCCGTCCCATACTGGAGACCCTGCTCGCGGAAGAGGGCGTCTTCCTCTCGCTCGACGACAGGGAGAGGCTCATTCGGGAGATCAACGACGAGACCTTCGCTCTGGGGCCGATCGAGCCCTACTTCCACGATCCCGACGTGGCCGATATTCTCGTGAACGGCCCTTCCCAAGTCTACATAGAGCGCTTCGGCAAGCTCGAGATGACCGGTACGACCTTCAAGGACGACGGCCATCTCATGCAGATAATAGACAGGATAGTGTCGAGGATCGGAAGGCGGATCGACGAGTCCTCGCCGTTCGTGGACGCCCGTCTCCCGGACGGGTCCAGGGTGAACGCGATAATCCCGCCGCTGGCGCTGGACGGGCCGATGCTCTCCATAAGGCGCTTCGGGGTGAACGTGCTGGGCATAAACGATCTCCTCAGGCTGGGGAGCCTGACCCCCGAGATGGCCGAGGTCCTCAAGGCCTGCGTGAAGGCCAGGCTCAGCATCTTGATCTCGGGCGGCACCGGCTCCGGAAAGACGACGCTCCTGAACATCCTCTCGGCTTTCATTCCAAACGACGAGCGCATTGTCACCATAGAGGACTCCGCCGAGCTTCAGCTACAGCAGCCTCACGTGGTGCGCCTGGAGACCCGGCCCCCGAACATCGAGGGCAAGGGCATGGTGACGCAGCGCGATCTCGTGCGGAACGCTCTGCGAATGAGACCCGACCGAATACTGGTCGGGGAGGTCAGGGGCGCGGAGGTGATGGACATGCTCCAGGCCATGAACACCGGCCACGAGGGGTCTCTCACCACCCTGCACGCCAACAGCACGCGCGACGCGCTCACCAGGCTGGAGACTCTCATGCTGATGGCCGGGGTTAACATTCCCGATATGGCGATGCGGGAGATGATAAGCTCCGCCCTGGACGCGATAGTGCAGGTCTCCAGGCTCAGCGACGGCAGCCGAAAGGTCGTGAGCCTGTCTGAGGTAGTTGGCATGGAGAGCGGCGTGGTATCCATGCAGGAGGTCTTCGCGTTCCGGAAGACGGGCATAGGCGAGCACGGGGAGGTCCTCGGTCAATTCAGATCGACGGGCGTGCGGCCCAAGTTCGCCGAGAAGCTGAAAGTGGCGGGCATAGATCTCCCGCCGAGCATATTCGGCCATCGTGGATGAAGCTATGATACTGCCGATAATCGCCACAGCAGCGGCCTTCCTGGCTGTGCTCCTCATCCTCTGGGCCTTCTACAGCGCGGCCTCGGGCGGGAGGGACCAGGCGTCCAAGAAGGTTGAGGAGCGCATGGAGGCGCTGGCCCGCCGGGGAGAGGCGACGGTATATCCGTCGCTGCTGAGGGACGAGTCGCTCAGCGAGATCCCGACGCTCGACAGGATGCTGCACAACTGGAACCTGGCCCGCCGGCTGGACGTCCTCCTCAGGCAGGCCGATATGAAGATGAGGGTGGGCGTCCTGATCCTCCTCATGCTGGTGTTGGCCTCGGCCGCGATACTCATTGTGACCTGGATCACGGGCCATCTGCCGCTCGGTCTCGCCTCCGGCCTCTTCGTCGGGCTGATCCCGTACTGGGCCGTTAAGCGCAAGAAGGCGGAGAGGATCAAGAGATTCGAGGAGAACTTTCCGGACGCCTTGGACCTGTTCGTCAACGCGCTGAGGGCCGGTTACGCCTTCAGCGGCGCGATGAGCATGGTCGCCGAGGAAGCGCCGTATCCAGTCGCGAGGGAGTTCGCGATCGCCTTCGAGGAGCACGAGCTGGGGCTGGACACGAAGGACTGCCTACTGAACATGGTCGAGCGCGTGGACAGCGTGGACCTGAAGCTCTTCGTGACCGCCATCATGATCCAGAGGGAGACGGGGGGCAACCTGGCCGAGGTGCTGGACAAGATAGGCAGCGTCATAAGGGAGAGGTTCAGGATCCTGGGGGAGGTCAGGGCCTTCTCCGCGCAGGGCCGGTTCTCGGGGTTGGTCCTCGGGATACTGCCGATAGTGGTGGCTCTGATATTCTCGGTCCTGGTTCCGGATTACATGGCTACGCTGGTCAGGGACCCAATAGGGAAGGCGCTGATAGGCGCGGCGATCGTCCTTCAGATTCTGGGGTTCCTGGCCATCAGGAAGATAGTCGCGATAAAGGTGTGAGATGGAGTACATACCCTTTTTAATCGTCGCCGCCGTTTTTGCCGCCGTGTTGACCCTGTCGGTCGCGGCGTACAGGATGCTCTCCACGGGGCAGGTCTACGTGGAGGAGCGGCTGAAGGAGATATCGGTCGCCGGGGAACACAGGGACCTGCGGCTGATGGTGGACGGGAGCAGGGAGTCGCTGGTGGAGAAGCTCCTCGGGCGGTTCTCCAAGCTGGTCCCCCAGACCTTCAAGCCCGCCGATCTCAAGGCGATGCTTGTGCAGGCCGGCTACAGGCGGCCCGGCGCGGTCCCCGCTTACATCGGCTCCAAGGTCTTCTTGGCAATACTGGTTCCACTGGTGATATTGAGCCCCGGCGTCTTCCTGGGGCGGGGGAGCCCCGGCTTCGTGGTTCTGGCTGCGGCCCTGGCCTTGCTGGGGTGGTTCATACCCAACTTCTGGGTGGCGGCGAAGATTTCCAAGAGAAAGACCGAGATAAGGCACGCCTTGCCGGACGCTCTGGATCTAATGGTGGTTTGCGTGGAGTCCGGGCTCGGCCTGAACGCGTCGATACTGCGCGTAGGCCAGGAGCTGAGGCTGACAAGCCCGGCCCTGAGCTCGGAGCTGAGGCTGGTCAACCAGGAGATACTGGCCGGCAAGCCCAGGGCCGAGGCCCTGAGGAACTTGTCGCGGCGGACGGGCGTGGACGACATGAAGTCCCTGGTGGCGATGCTCATACAGACGGACAAGCTGGGGACCAGCATCGCTTCCTCGCTCAGGATCCAGTCCGATTCCCTCAGGACGAAGCGTCGCCACAGAGCGGAGGAGGCCGCGAGGAAAGTGGCGGTGAAGCTCGTGTTTCCACTGGTTCTGTTTATTTTCCCGGAGCTGCTCGTCGTATTGATCGGCCCCGGCATAATAAGGTTGCTCAGGGCTCTTAGTCAGGTCGCTGTTGGTTAGCAAGTTGCTGTTCTGGTCCGGGATCGTGCCATCCCCAACTCTCGCCGCCGGCGAGACGGAGGTTCATCCTATGAGTACGTTGATCATCGTGTTAATCGTGGCCGCGATTATCGTCGGTATCCTGTATTTCAACGTTCGGTCGGCCAGGAAGAAACGCGAGGGCGGGGCGAAGTAGGGGGTAATGTCTTGACGGGGGGTGAGGGAGCGGGGCTCCTTCACCCTCTCTTTGTTTTGTACAGTCGGTTCCCGAGGAATTACAGGCCATGAAGAATAGTAAATCAAGGAGCCGGGCGGCCGCCGCGCTCATCGAGCTTTCTTTGATCCCGTTGTCCAGCTCGGTGATATACCCGTCCGACGTCACGTCGTTCACCATCCATCTTCCCGGCACCAAGAAGATCCTGGAATCGGCCGGCGGCGATGAGCCGCGGGTCGTGCTTTATTTCATGTCCGGTCCGGAGGCAGTGCTTGCGGAGGACGACCTCCCGGCGGTGGGCCTGGAGGCCCGGATCCTCAGCAAGATAGCCATGCCCGAGGACTCCTATCAAGTGACCTTCCAGGGATTGAGGAGGGTCGTGATAACCGAGATCCACAGTACGGAGCCCTTCACCGTGGTCTCGACAGAGCGCGCGAGGGAGAGAACGTACGACGCGGAGGCCTTGCGGTCGCTGGCCAACCAGGTCATAGAGCGCTGCAACCTCCTGGCCGAGGCCGACGAGAGATACTCGGTGGAGTCGATAGAGATCCTGCGCCTCAACCTGGGCGATCCGGGCAGGCTGGCTGACATGGTGGCGGGCGGCTTCAGCCTCCAGCTACAGGGTAGGCGCAGAATACTCGAGCTCATCGACGTGGAGGAGAGGCTCAAGGCCCTGCTGCCCCTGCTCGACAACGAGCTGAGAAAGAGCACCTTGCTCTCCAGCATTGTGAGGAAGGCGAAGTCGGGAATCGAGGACGGCGAGAGAAGGGAGCTTCTCAAGAGGCAGTTGGAGGTAATAAAGGCCGAGCTGGGCGAGGAGTATCCCCAGACGATCCAGGCGAAGGAGAACATGGCGCGGCTGGAGGCCGCGCCGCTTCCCGACGAGATCAAGCGGCAGATAAGGCATGAGATAAACCGCCTGGCCACGCTCCCCTACGTCTCCCAGGACTACAGCGAGGTCCTTACCTACCTGGACTGGGTCTTCTCGCTGCCCTGGGCCAGGCAGGAGAGAAAGCCGATCGACGTCGAGCGGGTCAGAGCCGTCCTGGAGGAGGACCATTTCGGCATAGGCTACGTCAAGGAGAGGATCGTCGAGTACCTGTCCGTCCTTAGCCTGAAGAGCGACTTCGAGGGCCCCGTTCTCTGCATAGTGGGTCCGACCGGCACCGGCAAGACGTCGCTCGCCGAGTCCGTGGCCGAGGGTCTGGGCAGGAAGCTGGTCGAGGTGAGCCTGGAGGCGGGCGCCGAGGAGGCCGACGTCAGCGGCACCGACCGAAACTACATCGAGGCGGGTCCGGGCAAGGTAATCCAGGCGCTGAGGGAGGCGGGCACCGCCGACCCGGTGATTGTCCTGGACGGCATAGACGGGCTGACCGACGAAGAGGACCGAGAGACGGTGCTCGCGCTGGCCGATCTGTTCGCCCCGGACAAGCGCCACAGGTTCACCGACAGGTACTTGGGCTTTCCATTCGACCTTTCGCGGGTCCTTTTCGTGTGCACGGCGTCGGTCGATTACGATATCCCGTACCTTCTCGAGGGCAAGCTGGACCTGGTCCATCTCGCCGGCTACACGGGCTCCGAGAAGCTGAATATCACTTTCAAGCACCTCTTGCCCGGGCGGGTGAAGGCGTACGGTCTGGAGGAGTCGGACCTCACGATGAGCAAGCGGACTCTGAGGTGGCTCATCCACTCCTACACGCGCGAGGCGGGCTTGAAGCAGCTAACCGCGCTGCTGAACATCGTGTGCAAGCGCAGGGCGGCTGAGAAGGTGGCCGGCTCCGCGTTCGTTTCGAAGGTCGGACGCAGGGACCTCAGGAAGTATCTCGGCCCGCCACGCTACCCCAACGTCCCCAGAAAGCCCGAGGTGGGTGTGGCGACCGGGCTGGCGTGGACCAGCACGGGAGGCGACGTGCTGGTCATAGAGGCGCTCAAGATGAGGGGCGAAGGGGAGCTCGTCGCTACCGGTCAGCTAGGCCAGGTCATGTCGGAGTCGATAAAGGCGGCCCACAGCTACGTGCGCTCGAGGGCCGACATGTTGAAGATATCCCAAAAGGAAATTGAAAAGTACGACATACATATCCACTTCCCGGAGGGAGGCGTCCCCAAGGACGGCCCCTCGGCGGGAGTCGCGGCTACCCTGGCCATCGCCTCCATCCTCAGCGGGAGGCCGATACGGGCGGACCTGGCGGTAACGGGCGAGGCCACCCTGACGGGGAAGGTGCTCGCGGTGGGCGGGATAAGGGAGAAGATAATGGCCGCCTATCGAGCGGGCCTCCACACGTTGGTCTTCCCCAAGCCCAACGAAGAGGACCTGCTGGACGTGCCCGAGGACGTCCTGGGCAAGATGGAGCTCATCGCCATAGAGCGCATGGACGAGGCGCTCGAGGTAGCCCTCGTGGACCCGGACGCCACGGAGTCCGTCAAGGAGGCGACCTCGGGTCCCGACCCCCGAAGGCGAAGAGGCCGCGCCGCGCGGAGGCAGGCCGCCGGCTGACGCGGCGGAGCGCCCGAGCCGGGGCTCAGGCGCTGAGGCCGGGGGGATCGCCCTTGAGCGGCCGCCACGCGATGCCGCGGCGGCGGCCGGTCGCGACGCCGAGCCTCGCCTCAATCGCTCTCATTCTCTTTCAGGCTGCCGCCGCCCGCCCGAAGCTCCTCTATCTTCCTTGTGAGAAAGCCCATGGCGTCAGGGTCCCGGGGCGGGTTGACCTCCAGGTACCGCGCGTAGGCGTCGGCCGCCTCATCGAGTCGTCCGCATTTTTCCAGGGTGGCGGCGAGGTTGTAGAGGGCCTTGTGGTAGTCCGGCTTGGCCTCGACGGACCTTTTCAGCGCGGAGATCGCCTTGTCGCAGTTTCCCTTTTCGAGATAAGCGAACCCCAGGTTGTTGAGGGTCTGGTGCACCATCTCGCTGCGATCGTCCATCTCGATCGCCTTCTCCATGAGCTCTATGCCGCCCTCCAGGTCCCCGGACCTCTTCACTATGAGGCCTTTCGTGGCGGGCACCTCCGCGTACTCGGGGGCTATGCTCTCCGCGGCCGCTATCGCGTGGAGAGCCCCTGTCAGGTCGCCCCTTTTCTGCAAGGCAAGCGCGGTGCGCAGATAGGTCCGCGCCTCCTGAATGGAGTTCCACTCCCTCATCTTCATCTTAGGGTCGGGATAGTTCCCGCCGGGCTCCGGAAGCGAGCTCTTGTCCCTCTTGGGCGTTCCGAGATAACCGAGGGTCATCATCTTCTCCGTTATCTCGTCGTCGCTTTCCGCAAGCTCGGCGCGAAGATGACCGGGCCCATGGGAAAGCCCCTCCTCGAGGGTCGCGAGCATGGCCTCGAATTCGGCGAGCCGGTCGGTCCGGCTCTCGGCCAGGTTGTTCACCTCGCCTGGGTCGTTTCGCAGGTCGTAGAGCTCCGGCACCGGCGCTCTTACGTATTTCCAGTCGCCGGTCCTGAGGGCCTGCATCTCGTGCCATCTATAGGAGTACAACGTGTGGAAAGTCTCGATGTAGGCCTGCGTCGGCTCGAGCTCCTCCGTGCCCATGACCGCCGCGGCGAGAGACCGCCCCTGAACGGTCTCCGGCACGGCCAGCCCCGCCAGGTCGAGAATCGTGGGCATCACGTCCGCCGTCGTGACCTGCGTCGAGATCGTAACGCCCGCGGGGAGCTCTCCCGGACGGCTGAATATGAGAGGAACCGCCACCGTCGCGTCGTATAGGAAGAACCCATGCGATCCCTCGCCGTGCTGCAACAGGTCCTCGCCGTGATCGGACGTGAAGACCACGAGCGTCTCCTCTTCGAGCCCCGACTCATCGAGTCCGTTCAGGAGCACGCCTATCTGCGCGTCCGTGTAGGCGACCTCCCCGTCGTAGGGCGCCATGAAGTACCTGTCGTCGAAAGGAGGGGGCGGATCGTAGTAAAGATGAGGGTCGAAGTAGTGCACCATGCACATGAAGGGACCGCCGCGCTTGTTCCCCTCGATCCACTCGAGCGCCGCCGCGGTCACGTCCTCGGCCCTTCGCTGGGTCCCCTGGAGCTGCTCGACCTGGGTGGCGTACATCCGGCTGTAGACCGGGAACTCTCCGCTCATGTCGTCGTCGTAGTGATCGAAGCCGTCCGCGAAGCCGTAGCGCCTGTCCAGGACCATCGATGCGACGAAGCCGGCCGTCCTGTATCCGGCCTCCTTGAAAGGCCCCGCCAGCTTGGGAAGCGAAGGGCTCAAGGCGAAAAGCTCGTTGTCCCTTACCTCGTGAAGCGTCGGATAGGTGCCCGTGATAAGGGTCGCCACTGAAGGCGCAGTTACGGGCGACGAGGTCACGACGTCCGCGAACTTCACACCGCGCGAGGCCAGCCTGTCTATATGGGGGGTGCGGATGTCCCTGTATCCATAGCATCTGAGGTGGTCCGCCCTCAGAGTGTCCACTATTATGAAAAGCACGTTGGGGCCTTTGTCCCCGCCGCCGCACGAGGCGAGCGCCATGGGGATCGCCGCGGCCGCGGCCAGTATGGAGATAGCCCGTCTGAAGCGCATATATGCCTCCCATGAATTGGTTCTCGTTCAATCTCGACCGAGAACCCTCATGATCCAGCCTATCACGCCCCTTTACCCCCGGCAACCGTACGAAGGCGGGCGTAATTGTAGTGACACGGCGTGGGGGGCGCTTCGCGCCGTCTGAGCAAGGCGGCCTCGGCCCTCCAGGGGGGTCACCATGTCTATTCCCATTCCCACCCGGAGCGCTGGAAAACGGAGCGCTGGAAAACCCTTGCGCCCCGCCCGCGAGGAGGATACAATCCCCTCGATAGAGACAGCCCCGCCTTTAATGAGCGGCCCGGTGAGGCCGAGAAGGGGGAACGATGCACTGTGGAAGGGACAGCAGGGTCTTCCGCCGGCGCAGAAGAGCGCCCGCGGCAAGGCCTTTTTTCTTGCCGGCCACCATCTTGTTCTAGGGAGGGGCGATGAACGGCGCAACCAAGGCTGAGATAATGGATGCCGACGGCATACGGAGGGCCGTGACCAGGATTGCCCACGAGATAGTGGAGCGGAACCAGGGGACGGAGGGGGTCGTGCTGATCGGCATACGCAGGCGCGGCCTGCCGCTCGCCCAGAGGATAGCCTCGGCCATCGAGGTCTTCGAGGGCGCGCGGATCCCGACCGGCGCGGTGGACATCACGCTCTACAGGGACGACCTTCAGCTTCGAACGATTTCGCAGCAGCCCATAGTCAGGCCGACCGAGATCCCTTTCGGCATGGACGGGAAAGTCGTGGTGCTGGTCGACGACGTCCTATACACGGGACGCACAGTGCGGGCCGCGCTGGACGAGCTTGTGGACTACGGAAGGCCGAGCGCGATACAGCTGGCAGTCCTGGTGGATCGCGGCCACAGGGAGCTGCCCATAAGGGCCGACTTCGTGGGAAAGAACGTGCCCACCGCAAGGGGCGAGGCCGTCCAGGTAAAGCTCGCCGAGGAGGACGGCGTCGATTCGGTGGTAATCGAGGAGATAACGGGGAGCGTGGAAGAGAGCGCGCGCGAGGGCGAAGCGCCGGGATCGTCCGGCTAGGAGGTGACCGACTTGTTCAAGGGAACGAACCTGCTGGGACTCGAGACCCTGGAAGCGGGCGAGATCGAGAGCATTCTCGATACCGCCGAGTCATTCAGAGAAGTGCTGGAGCGGCCTATCAAGAAGGTCCCCACCCTCAGGGGACAGACGATAGTGAACCTCTTTTTCGAGCCGAGCACCAGGACGCGCGTCTCCTTCGAGCTGGCGGAGAAGAGGCTCAGCGCGGACTCGATAAACTTCTCCTCGTCCGGCAGCAGCGTCTCGAAGGGGGAGACCCTGAAGGACACGGCGCGCAACATAGAGGCGATGAACGTTGACATGCTGGTCATACGCCATCCCGCGGCCGGCGCGCCGCACTACCTTGCCACTTGCCTGGACGCGCGCGTGATAAACGCCGGAGACGGAGCGCACGAGCACCCCACGCAGGCCCTTCTGGACATGTTCACCGTGCGGCGCAGGGTCGGGCGCATAAAGGGGCTGCGGGTGGCCATCATAGGGGACATCGCGCACAGCCGAGTGGCCCGGTCGAACATCTGGGGGTTCGGGAAAATGGGCGCCGGCGTCGCGGTGTGCGGGCCGAGCACCTTGATGCCCGTCGAGGTGGACAAGATGGGCGTGGAGGTCTTCTGGAGGGTGGAGGAGGCGGTGGAGGGCGCGGACGTGGTCCTGGTCCTGCGACTCCAGCGCGAGAGGCAAAGGGACGTGTTCCTGCCGTCCTTGAGGGAATACGCCAGGATGTTCGGGGTCAACTCGGCCAAGTTGAAGCACGCCAAGGAGGGGGCCCTGGTGATGCATCCCGGGCCCATAAACAGGGGCATAGAGATCGCCCAGGATGTCGCGGACGGCCCGTTCTCCGTGATACTGGAGCAGGTGACGAACGGAGTGGCCGTCAGGATGGCCGTCCTGTATCTCTTGGGCGGCGTCGAGGAGTCCAAGGAGGTAGTCGTCGCCTGATCGAATTACGCCGTTCAGGTGGAGGAGGTGCGCTCGAGAAAATGTCTGAAGGGAACAAGATGGATATCGGAGGCATGTACGTGTTGAGAGGGGGACTCGTCGTCGATCCGCTCGCGGAGTCGGAGACGGCGGTGGACGTCCTGGTGAGAGGGGGGATCGTGGAAGCGATGGGCCCCGGCCTCGAGGTGGAGGGCGAGTGCGCCGAGCTCGACGTATCAGGGTCTCTGGTCTGCCCGGGGCTTATCGACATGCACGTGCACCTGCGCGAGCCAGGGCGCGAGGACAAGGAGACCATAGAGAGCGGCACCGCCGCGGCGGTGCGCGGCGGCTTCACCGCGGTCGCCTGTATGCCCAACACGGACCCTCCAATAGACAACCAGGGCGCGGTGTCCTTCGTTCTGGAGAGGGCGGCGCGATTTGGATCGTGCACGGTCCTGCCGGTCGCGTCCATCACCATGAAAAGGGAGGGAAAGGCGCTCACCGAGATGTTCGACCTGGCCGCGGCCGGCGCGGTCGCACTCAGCGACGATGGCGATTCGGTGAAGGATGCGAGCGTCATGAGAAGGGCTCTGGAATACTCCGTCATGGCCGGCCTGCCCGTCATATCGCACTGCGAGGACAAGTCGCTCGCGGGATCGGGCGTCATGCACGAGGGGGTCCTGTCGACGCGGCTGGGTCTCAAGGGGATACCCTCCGTCTCCGAGGAGGTTATCGTGAGCAGGGATATCGCCCTGGCCGAGTTGACGTCGGCTCGACTGCACCTCACGCACCTCAGCTCGGCCAGGTCGGTTGAGATGGTCAGAGAGGCCAAGGCCCGCGGAGTCAATGTCAGCGCGGATGTGACGCCGCACCACATCGCACTGACTCACGAGGCGGTCGTGGGCTACCGGACTTACGCCAAGGTCAATCCCCCTCTGAGGACCGAGAGAGACAGAATGGCCCTCCTCGAGGGGCTCAAAGAAGGTACAATCGACTGTGTGGCCACCGATCATGCTCCCCACACGGAGATAGAGAAGGACGTCGAATTCGACGTGGCTCCTTTCGGCGCAATCGGGCTGGAGACGGCCGTCGGCGTGCTGTTCACCTATGCCGTGCGAACCGGGCTAATGTCGCGAGCCCGAGCCGTCGCCAGACTGACCGCCGGCCCCGCGTCGGCCCTGGGCCTGCGGACGGCGGGGACCCTGCGTCAAGGGGGACGCGCGGACATCACCGTAATCGACCCCGAAATGACCTGGACCGTGGATCCCGATCGCTTCGTCTCCAAGTCCAGGAACAGCCCGTTCGTGGGGCAGAGCCTGACCGGAGCGCCGGTGCTGACGATTGTGGGAGGGCGCGTGGCCCACATGGGCCGTGAGCTGCGGACCTCCGGCAAGCTGGAGGCGACCTAGGCGGAGCGCCCGCGTCAGGTGGAGCCGGAGCTGGAGGCGAGTCCGGCGCTCGGTCCGCGTGCGGCCGGCGTGGTATCGCTCGCGGAGTCCGCGCCACCCGGTCCCACCGCGCCGAAGATGTTCTTGGAGGTAGTTTGCTGTTGGATAGAAAGACACTCGCTCCGCGCCGGATAGCGGTCGTTTTGCTTTCCGCGATGGTGCTTGCCTGCGCTTCCTGCGCTTACTACAACACCTTCTTCCTGGCAAAGAAGCACTACAAGCAGGCCGAGCGCTTCAGGTCGGAAAGACCGGACGATCAGCCCACCTCGAGCGAGATAGCTTCTTATGAGAAATGCATAAAGCAGTGTTCGAAGGTCATCGCCGAGTACCCGAACAGCAAGTACGTGGACGACGCGCTTTTCCTCATGGGCAAGAGCTATTATTACTGGGAGAGGTACGACGACGCGATGAAGTGGTTCGGTCGGCTCCAGGAGATCTACCCCCAGTCCGTGCACATCCGCGAGGCCCGGTTCCTGACCGCGCGGAGCCACCTGGCGCTGCGCGAGTACGTGGAAGCGGAGAACATCCTGACCCAGCTACTGAGCTCGCCCGGGGGAGAGGAGCTGGAGAAGGAGAGGATAATGTTCGCCCTCTCGGAAGTCGCGGTCAAGAGAGGCTACAGCGACGCCGCTGTGGCATATCTCAGGGCGCTTTTGGCCGGCGAGCCGCCGGACCGGCTTAAGTTGGAGGCGAACCTGGCCCTCGGTGACGTCTACTTCGAGAGGGGAGCCTATGACAGCGCGGCCATGAGCTACGAGATAGTATCCACGCGCTCCGGGAAGAAGGAGCAGAGAGTCGAGGCGCGAAAGAGGATGGGGCAGTCCTACCAGGCGAGGGGCGATTGCCGGGAGGCGCTGGACATATACTCCCAGCTCCTGCTGTCGGTGGAGAAGGAGTCGAGGGACAACAGGAAGAAGGATCCGCAGGAAGCCGCGTTGTTGCTGAGGATGGGCGAATGCCACAACTCGCTGGGCGAGCACGAAAGGGCGCTGGAGCTTTTCAGAAGGGTTATGGAGGACTTCCCTATGAGCTCCGTCGCCGCTGAAGCCGAGTTCCTCACCGGCTATACGTACGAGATGTACTACGAGGATCTCGAAAGGGCCAAGATATCTTACGACAGGGTGCCCACGCACTTCCAGAGGTCCGTCTATGTCGATGATGCCAAGAAGCGCTCCGCCGGGCTCGCCCAGTTGCAGCAATACTCAGGTGTCAAGGGCGAGCGCCCGGAGGAGGCCGAGGCCGAGGGGCTTTTCCTCTCCGCCGAGCTCAACCTCTTCCAGCTCAACAAGCCCGAGAAGGCTCTCGAGCTATATCGCGAGGTCGAATCCACCTATTCGGACGACCCACTGGCCCCGAAGGCGGCCTACGCAGCCGCCTGGGTGCTGATCAATAAGCTGGATATGAAGAGCGAAGGCATCGAGGAGTACAGGAGGATAGTGAAGGAGTATCCGTACACCTCCTACGCGGACGGGTCCAGGCGCATTCTAGGCATGGAGTCCCTTGGTCTAATGATGCACGGCCCTCCGATCCCGAAAGGCTGGTCGCCACCGGACTCGGCGAAGTTTGCCGCCGCTCTCCAGGCGGTATCCGCGGGTAGCGCCGCGGACACTTCGGTAACCGCGGCGCCGGACACCTCGGTAACGGGCGCCCGGCCGGACTCTACTAGGGCCGGGGTGCCGCCGGACAGCTCGCCGGTCCCCGCCCGCCCCGACTCGACGGGGGCTGGGGAGATGGCCTCCGACAGCTCCGGGGTCCCCGCCCGCCCCGACTCGACGGGGGCTGGGCAGATGGCCCCCGACAGCTCCGGGGTCCCCGCCCGCCCCGACTCGACGGGGGTTGGGCAGATGGCCCCCGATACCGGCTCGGCCGGGGGGACGGGGCGAAGGGGAGGCGGCTCATGAAGGACTGCCGGGGCTATATCTTTGAGAACGCGGAGGTCGCCGAAGAGCTGCGCCTCCTGACCCTGGAGCTTCCGGATGTGTTCTCCACTCCGCTTCCAGGACAGTTCGTGAATCTGCGTTGCGGCGAAGGCACCGATCCTCTTCTCAGAAGACCTTTCAGCGTCCATTTCTTCAAGGGTGGAGACAGCCCGCGCCTCGGGGTCCTGTATGCCCCCGTCGGCCGGTGGACCAGGCAGCTCGCCTCGCTTGGAAAGGGCCGCGAGGTCATGGCGCTGGGTCCTCTGGGAAAAGCGTTCTCCCCGGGAGATGAAGAGACCTCGATCCTCGTGGCCGGCGGCCGCGGGGTGGCGCCTCTGACCTTCCTCGCCGATGCGCTCGCCGGTGCCGGTGGTAACCCGGCGCCGCTGGTGGGCGCGCGGGCGGAGTCCGGCCTTTACTGGGCGGGTTCTTTTCCGCGAAGCAAAGTCAGCTTTATAACCGAGGACGGAAGCGCCGGAGCTCGCGGGCTGGTCACGGACCTGCTCGAGCGCAGGCTCGCCGAGACAGACGGCGGCGTCGCCGTGTACTGTTGCGGTCCGGTCAAGATGCTACGAAAGATCTGCGAGATGTGCCTCGAGCGCGGAGTGCCGTGCCAGGCTTCGGTGGAGACGGTATTCGCTTGCGGCTTGGGCGTGTGCAGAGGATGCGGCGTTCCAGGCGCGGGCCGGGATGCGCGATACCTCATGGCGTGCACGGACGGGCCGGTGCTGCGCGCCGAGGACGTCGACTGGGAGGAGTTCTCGCCATGAGCGGCTCGAGCGGGTCCCCGGACATAAGCACCCGGATAGGCGGGCTCGAGCTCAGAAGCCCCGTGCTGCTGGCTTCGGGCACGTGCGGGTACGGGCCGGACCTGGCGCGGGCCATCAGGATCGAGCGTCTGGGCGGGATCGTCACGAAGACGATAACCGTCTCGCCGCGCGCGGGGAACCCGCCGCCCCGGGTGGCGGAGACTCCGTCGGGGTTGCTCAACTCGATAGGCCTGGAGAACGTCGGCCTGAAGGGTTTCCTGGCCGAGGTGGCTCCGCGGCTGGACGAGCTTCCGACCGCGGTGGTCGTCAGCGCCGGTGGAGAGTCGATTGAGGAATACCTGAAGATCGTGCGCGCCCTGGCGAGCGTGGAGTGCGCGAGGGCTGTTGAGCTCAACATCTCCTGCCCGAATGTCGAGAAGGGAATGGCCTTCGGCTCGTCGCCTTCGCTTGCCCGGGAGTTGGTCGCCGCGTGCAGGGGCGAATGGCCCCGCGTATTGATAACTAAGCTGACGCCCAACGTGACGGATGTCGCCGGAGTCGCCGCCGCCTGCGAGGAGGCGGGCTCCGACGCCTTGACCGTCGCGAATACGTACCTGGGCATGAAGGTGGATATCGCCTCGAGGAGGCCCGCCCTCCGCCGCGGATGCGGCGGGCTGTCGGGGCCCGCTATCAGGCCGCTTGCGGTGGCGAAGGTGTGGGAGGTGTCGCGCGCGGTCAAGATCCCGGTCCTGGGGTCGGGGGGCGTCTGCACGGCGGAAGACGCGCTGGAGCACATAATCGCGGGGGCGTCGGCGGTGCAGGTAGGAACCGCCACTTTCGTGACGCCGGGCGCCGCGGAGTCTATAGTGAGCGGGATAGAGAGCTACTGCCGCGACGGCGGCGTGCCGTCGCTGAAGGCGCTCGTGGGAAGCTTGAGAATGGGGGACCGCACCGGCGAGTGCGGCGAGGAGGGATAGGCGTCATGGCGTCGATCGATCCCAAGGACAGACTGATTGTGGCGCTGGATGCCGGCTCGCACGGACGAATGGAGTCGCTCGTCGGCGCGCTCGCAGGCGAAGTGAGGACGTACAAGATCGGCCTGGAACTATTCACCTCGGTCGGCCCCGAGGTAGTCTCCTCGCTCAGAGACAAGGGGATGAGCGTGTTCCTCGATCTGAAGCTGCACGATATCCCGAGGACGGTCGAGAGGGCCGCGGCGGCCGTCGCGAGGCTCGGGGCGTCTATGACCACCGTACACGCCCTCGCGGGGCCGGACGCGGTGGCGGCGGCCAGGGAGGGGATCGAAAGCGCCGCGGGGCCGGGACCCGGCAGGCCGTTGCTCCTGGCAGTGACCCTTCTCACCAGTCACAGAGAGGAGGACCTGAAAGCTCTGTTCCCCGGCGACTGGGACATCGAGGAGAAGGTCCTGGAGCTGGCGGTCTCGGCTTCAAGGTCCGGCGCCGACGGAATCGTCTGCTCGCCCCTGGAGGTCGCGGCCGTCAAGAGCGCGTGCCCTGATGTCGTCGCGGTGACGCCCGGCGTGCGGATGGGCGAGGTGGAAGGCGATGATCAGCGCAGGACGGCATCGCCCGCCGGGGCCGTCGCCGGCGGCGCCGACTACCTGGTGGTGGGAAGGCCGATCTGCGAGGCGGCCGACGCCGGAGCCGCGGCCCGGCGCGTGCTCGAGCAGATGAGAGCCGGGTTCGAACGGAGGTGATGTCAGGCGGACCAAAAGACGCTGATGCTCGTCATATTCGTCGTCGTCTACACGTATATCGTGGTGGACAAGCGCCGCAGGGCCCACGGCATGGCCGCGGGCGCCCTCGCGGCGGCGTTGATCGGGGTCTTAGAGCCTGTCGATCTGATCAAGCTCGTCAACTGGAACGTGATGGGCATATTCGCAGGCACTCTGGTCCTGACGGATCTGTTCGCTCAATCCAAGGTCCCTGCGCCGGCCGCAGGCCTGGCTGCTCGGTCTGGTGGCCCTGGGTCTGGCGATCTCGCCTGTCTTCGACCCCGAGTTCAAGTTCCTGGGCGGGACTCACACCATGGCCGTGGCGGTCGCCGGGCTGGTATGGAACCCGGCGTGGGGAATGAGGGGCGCCCCCCTCAGGCGATACGACTACAACACGACCCTCTTTCTCGCTTCGGTGTTCATCGTTGTCGGCGGGCTGGAGAAAAGCGGGCTCATTCATGACTTCGCGAGCTATGTCGCGGGGTTGTCCGCGGGAGAGCCCTACGTACTCTTCCTCCTGGTCGTGTGCGCGTCGGTGGCGATCTCTGCTTTTGTGTGCAACGTTCCGTACATCACTGCTATGATACCGGTATGATACCGGTGACTCACCAGGCCGCGCTCGATGTCGGGGTGGAGCCGCTGCTCATGGTTTTCGGTCTCGTGGTCGGGGCGTGCCTTGGAGGAAACATAACGCTGGTCGGCGCGAGCGCCAACATCGTGGCCATGGGAACACTGAGGCGGCAGGGCAACGACGTCGGCTTCTGGGAGTTCGTCAAGATAGGCCTGCCCTTCACATTGGCTGCCACCGCCGCGGCCGCCGCGTTCCTATGGCTGGTTAGGGGATGAGATCGCCCGCCGGGGGAGCCTCCGGCGATGGAGCTTGAGATCGGTGACCAGCGAGTCGATTGACATTGGTAGGAGGTTGCTCGAGGAGCTGAGGAGGCATTATCTCGAAGGAACGCCTCCGACGGTCCGGCTTTTCTGGGACAGCCCGCTGAGCGCCGAAGACGTGGACGCCGTTCGAAAGGAACCGAGGCTTTCATGGCTTCTCGCGTGGAAGGGCAAGATCTTCGACGAGGAGGGCGAGGGAGGCGAGCAATCGGTTCTCCCCAAGCCGCTGATCCTGGCGGTCACCTGGGGGCAGAACAAGCGCCTGGTAATGGAGCTGGCCGATATCCTTGACGCCCGGGCGGCGGAGCTGAAGAGGCTGCTCTCCAGGGAGAGAAAAGCCGACCCGGAGTTCTACAGGTGGGTCAAATCTTCCGAAATCACAAGCCGTTTGCTGACTTAGCGCGAAGTAGCGCCTTGCGCCGCGCTGTCTTCGGCTCCTCTTGACACGGCCGCGACGCCGGGGCTAGAATTTAGTTACAAGCCCGCTAGAGCGTTTGGAGGTGAACATCCACCAATTGAGAGCTGTTTTACTTGGCTCAGACGACCTGCGAACGGCACGGCGGATATTTTCCGTCCCCCCTCAGCCGGCCCACCCTGGAATCCCCCGGACCTTGTCTTGTTCCGCCTTTCAGACGATGTCGTCCCACGGCGAGACCAGAAAGGAAGTGACAGCATGCGCGTCAGCTATGCTTACGGCGACGTCCACAGAACGCCCGCCCTTCAGGATCACATCGATAAGAAGGTCGAGAAGGTCGAGAGGCTGGTCGCCAATACTTCTGAAGACATGGTGCATCTTCAAATCAAGATGGAGAAGGTCAACAAGAGGGAGCGCTATAGAGTCTCTTTGAATATCCATTTCCCGGGAAAGACGCTCCATGCTGAGGAGATTACCGGGAACACAATGACGTCCACAACCGAGGCCTTTGACGACCTCATCAGGCAGATCAAGGGCTACAAGCGCAAGCTGAGGGGGCGCCGGCACAACGAATTCAAGACCGTGCCGGCCTTCAGCGAGCCGGATGTCGGGGAAACCGTATAGAAGCGCCTTTCCCGCTGGCGGCGGGGGCCCGCCGCCCGGCCGGCGGGGTCCGGCGTATGCGAAGCAAGGAAGGGACTAGTCGTGCCGATAAAGAAGGAAGGCGGCGGATCGTCCAGAAGGCGTCCCGGTTCGGGAAGCCGCGGAAAGAAGGATATGCGCGTACCATCGGAGATTCCTCTTCTCCCGTTGAGGAACACTGCCATATTCCCCAATCAAATCGTCCCCCTTTCGGTGGGGAGGAAGAAGTCCCTGCGCGTCGTCGAGGAGATCACCGGCGGGGACAAGCTGATGCTCGTGGTGGCCCAGAAGGACGGAAGGGTCGAGGATCCGGGCCCCGACGGAATGTACGAATGGGGCACGGTGGTGCAGGTGGTCACGGTCTTCAAGGTCCCGGGCGGCGCTGAGAATATCCTCGTCCACGGGGTCTGTCGGGCCAAGATAGAAAAGCACCTCCAGCATGAGCCTTTCATCAAGGCGAGGATAACGCCCGTCTTCGACACCCCCGCCGAGGGCGTCGAGGTGCAGGCGCTTGTGGCGAACCTGAAGGGATTGTTCCAGAGGGCCTCGGAGCTGGCCCCGTACCTGACCGAAGACCACGCGGCGCTGGTGGCGAGCACCGAGACCTCGGGACGGTTGGCGGACGCCGTGATCTGGAACCTGAACGTGGCCGTCGAGGAGAAACAGCAGATCCTCGAGGAGATCGAAGTCAGGACGAGGCTGGAAAGAGCGACATATATTCTCAATCGCGAGCTACAAATTCTGGAGCTGGGCAGCAAGATCCAGTCGGAGGTCGCCGGGGAGATAGACAAGAGCCAGCGAGAGTTCTACCTGCGCCAGCAATTGAGGGCCATACAGAGGGAGCTGGGAGAGGACGAAGACGAGCGCACCGTCGAGTACAAGGAGCTGAAGAAGAGAATTCTGAAGGCCAAGCTTCCGCCCGAGGCGAAGAAGGCGGCAGAGAAAGAGCTCGACCGCCTGGCCAAGATGCCGCCCGCCGCGGCGGAGTACACGGTGGCCCGCACTTATCTGGACTGGCTGTTGGACCTGCCCTTCGACACCTCGACCGAGGACCAGCTCGACGTGGGTAACGCCAGGCGCATCCTCGACGAGGACCACTACGACCTGGACAAGGTCAAGAAACGCATCCTGGAGTTCCTGGCCGTGCGAAAGCTCAAGCCGGACATGAAAGGCCCCATTCTCTGCTTCGTCGGCCCGCCGGGCGTCGGGAAGACGTCTCTGGGAATGTCCATCGCGAGGGCGATGGGACGGAAGTTCGTGAGGGTCTCCCTGGGGGGCATGCGCGACGAGGCCGAGATCAGGGGACACCGGAGGACCTACGTGGGAGCGCTTCCGGGCAGGGTCATCCAGAACCTGAAGAAGGTGGGCACGAACAACCCCGTTTTCATGCTCGATGAGATAGACAAGATGGGAATGGACTTCAGGGGTGATCCCTCGTCCGCCCTGCTCGAGGTGCTCGACCCCGAGCAGAACCACTCCTTCTCGGACCACTACCTGGAGGTGGCCTTCGATCTATCGAAGGTTATGTTCATAGCCACGGCCAACCTTATGGACCCTGTTCCGCCCGCGCTCAAGGACAGAATGGAGGTCCTTGAGCTTCCCGGCTACACGGATGAGGAGAAGGTCCGCATAGCCCAGCAGTTCATCGTTCCGAAGCAGTTGTCCGCTCACGGGCTCACCGAGGAGCAGCTCACTTTCAAAGAGGAGGCTATCCGCGAGATAATCGGATCCTACACCCGCGAGGCCGGCGTGCGGAACCTCGAGCGCGAGGTGGCGGCCGTTTGCAGGGGGGTCGCTCAAGAGGTGGTCGAGGGGCAGAAGGGCGTCAGGGTCGTAACCGAGAACGACCTTCAAAAGTACCTGGGGCCGCCCAAGATATTCCGGGACGTCAAGGAGAGGACTTCTCGGCCCGGGGTCGCGACAGGTCTCGCCTGGACCCCGTCGGGCGGGGACATAATCTTCATCGAGGCCACCTTGATGAAGGGCAAAGGCAACCTGACGCTGACCGGGCACCTGGGAGAGGTGATGAAGGAGTCCGCGCACGCCGCTCTCAGTTACATCAGGGCGAACGCCGAGAAGTTCAAGATCCATGAGAACGTTTTCACCGAGAGCGACATACACATCCACGTTCCCGCCGGATCGATCCCCAAGGATGGTCCCTCCGCGGGGATTCCACTGTATGCCAGCTTGATCTCCCTTCTCACCGGCAAGCTGGTTCGAAACGACGTGGCGATGACCGGGGAGATCACGCTCAGGGGCTCCGTCCTGCCGGTGGGAGGGGTCAAGGAAAAAGTCCTGGCCGCCAAGAGGGCCGGCATCCGGCGCGTCGTTCTTCCCGAGAAGAGCAGGGGATACGTCGAAGACATATCCTCTGAGATGTCGGAGGGAATGGAGTTCTTTTACGTCGGAGAGATGGACGAGATCCACGATATCGTTTTGCGGGAGAGCGGGGGTGCGCGCCGGACCGGAACCGCGAGTATCGAGATCCAGAGAGCTTCCGCCTGATCCGGAGAGCCCGCCGCTTGTACAGGGCCGCCCGCGCCCCCTTCATCTTCGATTTCCAGATGACATCAAAGCGTTTTACGCTTGATTCGGGAGCGCCGCACGGACCGCCGGGCGGTGCTTTGTCTTTGACCGGATCGCGGCCCGTGGTGTAGGATCTATAGGTGCTTGACGACGGCGGCGGCGCTATCCTCGGCGCCGTTACGGGGATAACCGCGGTTGGGTATGGGGGCTGGAATATGAGAGTGCTTATTACGGGAATCACCGGCTTCGCCGGAAGCCATCTTGTAGACTACCTTCTGGGGGTGCGCGGAGTAGAGATACACGGCATCCAGAGATGGCGGAGCCGGACCGAGAACGTCGATCACGTGGTAGACAAGATCTCCATGTACGAGTGCGATATGCGGGACGCGCACTCGGTCACCAACGTGATCAAGGAGGTCCGGCCCGATCGCATCTTCCACCTGGCCGCGCAGAGCCTGGTGCCGGCGTCCTGGAAGTCCCCGTCCGAAACCATAGGAACGAACGTACTCGGACAGCTCAACATTTTCGAAGCGGTGAGGAGAGTGGGCATAAATCCGAGGATCCAGATCGCGGGCTCGAGCGAGGAGTACGGCCTCGTTCTCGAGGACGAGCTCCCGGTCAAGGAGACGAATCCTCTGAGGCCCCTCAGCCCCTATGCGGTGAGCAAGGTCGCTCAGGACGTGATGGGCTACCAGTACTTCAAGAGCTTCGGGATGGAGATAGTGCGCACCCGCGCGTTCAACCACACCGGCCCCCGCAGGCCGCCGGTCTTCGTGTGCAGCGACTTCGCCAGGCAGCTTGTGCAGGTCGAGCTCGGACTCAGGGAGCCGGAGATCAGGGTGGGCAATCTCGACGCCAAGCGGGACTTCACGGACGTCAGAGACATCGTCATCGGGTACTGGCTGGCCCTGGAGAAGGGGGAGAGCGGCCGGGTATACAACATCTGCTCCGGAAGCTGCTACAAGATCAGCGAGATCCTGGACATGCTGATAGAGATCACGGGGGTGGACGTCAAGGTCACGCGCGATCAGATGCGTTTGCGGCCATCGGACGTCCCGGTGCTGCAAGGGGACAACTCCCTGTTCGGTTCCCTGACGGGCTGGGAGCCCCGGATCGACTTCAAGAAAACCCTTACCGACCTCGTCGAGTTCTGGCGGAGGTCACTGGGCAAGAGTTGAAAACGCTTATCACCGGCGGGCGGGGCTTCGTCGGGACCCACCTGGCGAGGCTGCTCGAATCGAAAGGACATGAGGTACAGGCCCTGGATCTGGCGGGACCTCCCGGGGAAACGCCTCATCACGAGTGCAACATCCTGGACTTCGACAGGCTGGTCGCCTTCTTCCGGGCCATCAAGCCGGACTGGGTGGTCCACCTGGCGGGGTGGAGCTCGGTGGGGACCTCCTTCAGGGATCCTACACGGGCCTTCGAGGTGAACGCCCAGGGGACGGTCAACGTTCTCGAGGCGGTCAGGGGCCTCGGCCTGGACTCGAAGATCCTCTTTGTCAGCTCGGGGGAGGTCTACGGCGCCTCGGAGACCGAGGCCCCCTTGACCGAGGAGTCCCCCGTCGCTCCCGTGAGCCCCTACGCGCTGGGAAAGGCGTGCGCGGAGCTGAGCTGCCTTTACTACGAGGGGATCGGGGGCGTCAAGCTGATCATAGCCAGGTCCTTCAATCACACCGGTCCGGGACAGACGGACGCCTTCGCCTTGCCGGCTTTCGCCAGGCAGGTGGCCGAGGCGGAGAAGGGGAAGAGAGAGCCCGTGCTGCGCGTGGGCAACCTGGACGTGGTTCGCGATTTCATGGACGTCAGGGATATCGCGCGCGCTTATCACATCCTTCTGGAGGAGGGGAAGCCGGGTTCGCTGTACAACGTCTGCTCCAGCCGGCCGCACAGACTGAGAGATCTGGTCGACAAGCTGATATCCATGTCCGAGGTGCAGATGAGGATCGAGGTGGAGAGGGAGCGCTGGAGGGCGGCGGAGATCCCGGCCATCGTGGGCGACAACGCCCGCATGGCCCGGGACACCGGATGGCGCGCGGAGATCCCGATCGAGACCACCTTGAACGACCTGTTGGACTATTGGCGCAAGAAGGTGAGCGCGCAGGGATCTCTTTATTGAGCGGGCGCGCCGTTTAGTTCCAGCCTAGAGACCTGGAGGAATTGATGCAGAAGATCTGCATGGTCGGATCCGGCTACGTGGGCCTGGTGTCGGGAGCCTGCATGGCCGACTTCGGAAACGAGGTCATATGCGTTGACAGCGACCGGGACAAAGTGGACATGCTGAGCCGGTACGAGATACCCTTCTACGAGTTCGCTTTGAAGGAGCTGGTGCAGAGGGGCGTCGAGAAAGGAAGATTGTCCTTCACCAGCTCCCTGGAGGAGGGCGTTAGGAAGTCAAAGGTCGTGTTCATCGCGGTGGGCACGCCTTCGGACAAGAACGGCGAGGCCGACCTTTCGGCGGTGTTCTCCGTCGCCGCGGACATAGCCCGATACATGACCGGCTACCGGCTTGTCGTTCAGAAGAGCACCGTGCCCGTGGGCACCGGGGCGAGAGTTCAGAAGATCATAAGGGAGAACCTGGCAAAGGACGTACCCTTCGACGTGGCCTCGAACCCCGAGTTCCTGCGCGAGGGGTCCGCCGTGGAGACGTTCATGAGGCCGGACCGCGTGGTGATCGGCACCTGGACCCGGCGGGCGGAGCGCTTGCTCTCCGACATCTACGCGCCCCTCTACATCAACCAGACGCCCATGGTCAAGACCTCCGTCGAGACGGCCGAGCTCATAAAGTACGCCGCCAACGCTTTTCTGGCGACCAAGATATCTTACATCAACGAGATCGCGAACCTGTGCGAGAAGGTGGGGGCCGACGTCAAGGTGATAGAGCGGGCCATCGGCCTCGATCGAAGGATCGGCTCCAAGTTCCTCCACGCCGGAATAGGGTTCGGAGGCTCGTGCTTTCCCAAGGACACCGTGGCGCTGGCCAGGTTCTCCGCCGAGATGGGCGAGCCGCTGAAGATAGTGAGCGCCACCATCTCCATCAACAGGGCCCAGAGAGCGCGCCTCATCAGGCGCATAAAGGAGGCCGTGGCGCCGGTGAAAGGCAAAACGGTGGCCGTCCTCGGGCTTTCCTTCAAGCCCAACACGGACGATCTAAGGGACGCGCCCTCCCTGGACATCATAAAAGCCCTCCAGTCGGCCGGGGCGAAGATCAGGACGTTCGACCCGATCGCCATGCCCGCCGCCGGGTCGACCCTGCGGGGCGTGAAGTTCTGCGACGACGCGTACGACGCCGTCGGCGATGCGGACGCCGCCGTACTGGTGACCGAGTGGAACGAGTTCAGGCGGTTGGATCTGCGCAAGATGCACTCCCTCATGAAGAAGCCCGTGCTGATCGACTGCAGGAACATATACGAGCCGGCCGACATGGCCCGTCTTGGCTTCACCTACTCGGGGATCGGCAGGGCGGAGCCGCTCGATCACGCGGCGGCAGGGCCGGCGCGCGCGAAGAAGACATCGCGCAAGGGAGGCCAGGGGAAGAAGAGGGCAAGCTCCAGGGGAAAGAGGAGCGGACCCGGCGGGAGGAGGAGCTCGCCGGCTGCGGGAAGGTGAAATTCCGCTCGCGGCCGGCGGCGACCGTGACGGGCCCGCCCCGGACTTTTTTGAACGGTGAGGTCTACATCATGATTGAAGGGGTCAAGACCAAAGACTTGAAGGTAATTCCGGACGAGCGCGGGCACTTGATGGAGATGCTGCGTTGCGACGACGACATCTTCCGGCAGTTCGGGCAGGTGTACCTCTCGGTGGTATATCCCGGCGTCGTAAAGGGCTGGCACTATCACAAGATCCAGACGGACAACTTCACCATTGTCAAGGGAATGGCGAAGGTGGTGCTGCACGACCGCCGTGAAGACTCCCCGACCAAGGGGGAGACCATGGAGTTCTTTCTGGGCGATAAGAACCCCAAGCTCCTGGTGGTGCCCCCTCTCGTGCTGCACGGCATGAAGGGAATCGGCATGGAGCCGGCCTATTTCGTCAACGTTCCCACTCACCCTTACGTCTACGACAACCCGGACGAGTACAGGGTCGATCCGCACAGCGGCGAGGTGCCCTACGACTGGAGCCGCAAGGACGGATAGGTCGCGCTGCGGCCGGATTCGGGGAGAAAGCCAGAGATGGTCGAGGAAAACCGACTCGCGAAAGCGAGGATCCTGGTCACCGGCGGCGCCGGGTTCATCGGCAGCCATTTCGTCAAGCTGATGCTCGAGAAACACCCGGGCTGCGAGGTGGTCGTTCTGGACAAGCTGACTTACGCGGGCAGCCTCTTCAACCTCGACCCCGTTAAGGACGATCCACGGTTCACCTTCGTCAAGGGGGATATCTGCGTCAGAGACGACGTCCTGAAGGCCTACGCCGGCTGCGACGTGATAGTCAACTTCGCCGCGGAGACGCACGTGGACCGCTCGATAATGTCCCCCGGCTCCTTCATCATGACCGACACTTTCGGCGTCTACGTGTTGATGGAAGTCGCTAAGGAGAGCGGAATCCGCCGCTTCCTGCAGGTGTCCACGGACGAGGTCTACGGAGAGGTCCTGGGCGATCCCGTGGACGAAGGCGCCGTTCTCGCGCCCAGAAATCCCTATGCCGCCAGCAAGGCCGGCGGCGACCGCCTGGCGTACTCCTACTACGCCACCTACGGCCTGCCGGTGGTCATCACAAGATGCTCCAATAACTTCGGGCCCAACCAGCACCCGGAGAAGATGGTGCCGCTTTTCATTACCAACGCCATCGAAGACAAACCACTTCCCGTGTACGGCACCGGTACCAACAAGAGGGACTGGATATACGTAGGGGACCATTGCGAGGCCCTCGAGGCCCTGCTCGAAACGGACGGAGCCGACGGCGAGGTGTTCAACATAGGAAGCGGCGCCGAGCTCAGCGTGCTCGAGGTCTCGGCCAAGATCTTGAAGCGGCTCGATAAGCCGGCCGGCCTGGTCAAGCACGTTCAGGATCGTCCGGGCCATGACAGAAGGTACGCGATGAGGATCGACAAGCTGAAGAGCCTCACGGGCTGGAACGCGACGACCCACTTCGACAAAGGACTCGCGGAGACTGTCGGCTGGTACATGGACAATTCCGATTGGTGGAAGGCCGTCAAGTCGGGCGAGTTCAAGGATTACTACTCCAAGGCTTACAAGTTCGAAGACTGATCCCCGGGTTTCAAATGGGCGCCATGTACTATCCCATATTCCTCGATCTGAAGGGCAGGCCGTGCGTCGTGGTCGGCGGGGGCGCGGTGGCGGAGAGAAAGGTCATGGCGCTTCTCGACTGTGGAGCGGTGGTCAAGGTAATCAGTCCGGAGATCATAGGGGCGTTGCAGAGGCAGGTCGAAGGTGCGACAATGGAGTACGTTCCCCGCAGGTACAGGGCGGGGGATCTACGGGGGAGCCTTCTGGTCATCGCGGCCTCGGATGACTCGGAGGTCAACGCGGCGGTATGGGAGGAGGCCTCCCGGCTCGAGATACTGGCAAACGTCGCCGACTGTCCGGAAAAATGCAACTTCATACTTCCTTCCGTGCTGCGGAGGGGAGGGCTGGCGGTAGCCGTGGGCACCGGCGGGGCCAGCCCCGCCCTGGCCCGCCGAATCAGAACGGACCTGGAGCGGCTGATCGGTCCCGAGTACGAGGACTTCGTCCGGGTGATGGAGCTCTTGAGGAAGCTGGCGATGCGATCGGAGAAGGACCCCGGCCGGCGGAGGGAATTGCTCAAGTCCGCGGCCTCCGGCGAAGCTATTCTGGAGAGGCTCAGGGCGGGCGAGACTCCGGAAGCCATTCTGGAGACAATAGCGAGCGAACTGAATTTGAACCCTGAAGGCACGGGCGACTGAGCCCGTGGAGGGCAGGGCTGAATCATGCCGGAGAGGAAGATAATACGCATAGGCACAAGGGGCAGCAAGCTTGCCGTGATACAGGCCAACGAGGTCGCCGAAGAGCTGAAGGCTTCCTCGAACAAGCTGGACCTCAAGGTCGTGCAGATAAAGACAACGGGCGACAGGATCCAGAACAAGAGCCTCGGCGGGATCGGCGGCTCGGGCCTGTTCGTGAAGGAGATCGAGCGAGCCCTGCTCGACGAGGAGATAGACATCGCGGTGCATTCAATGAAGGACCTCCCTTCGAGCATGCCCGACGGCGTGAGCCTGGCGGCCGTTACCAAGAGGCTGACCCCTTTTGACGTCCTCATCAGCCGGGAAAACAAGATCCTGGACGACCTGCCTTCGGGGGCGAAGATAGGAACCGGCAGCCCCCGCCGCGCGGCCCAGCTTCTGAGCTACAGGCCGGACCTCGAGATACTGGATATAAGGGGCAACCTGGACACTAGGCTGCGCAAACTGGAGAACGGCCAATACGACGGGATAGTGGTCGCCGCGGCCGGAGTCGAGAGAATGGGCCTTCAGAACAGGGTCTCCGAAATATTCACCGCCGAGCTGTGCCTCCCCGCCCCCGGCCAGGGAGCCCTGGCGATACAGATCAGGTCGGGGGACAAGGAAGCCGCAAAGGCCGCCAGGAGGCTGGACGACGAGGAGTCACACAGGCAGATAAGGGCGGAGAGGGCTTTTCTAAAGAGGATCGGCGCCGGCTGCCACGTCCCGGCGGGGGCTCTGTGCACGTGGGAGGGGGAGACGGTGATGCTGGAGGGCATGATCGCGAGCCCCGACGGCCTGAACGTGTTCAGGGACACCGAAGAGGGCGAGCGCGGGGAGGAGAACAGGCTGGGAGTGCGCCTCGCCGACAAGCTCATCGAAAGCGGCGCCGCCGCGATCCTGGAATCGCTGGGGGTCGAGAGTTGAGCGTTTGAGTGGGAGCCGCCATTGTTCCGAAAAGGCAGAGTATATCTCGTCGGTTGTGGGCCCGGTGATCCCGGGCTCTTGACGCTAAAAGGGGCGGAGTGCGTAAGGGACGCGGACGTTCTCATCTACGACTACCTCGTGGGCGAGGAGATTCTCGGATGGGCGCGTCCGGGCTGCGAGAGGATCTACGTGGGAAAGCGCGGCGGCGCCGGGGCCGCCGCCACGCAGGAGGAGATCAACTCTATGCTCCTGCGCGAGGCGAAGGCGGGGAAGGTAGTGGTCAGGCTCAAGGGAGGCGACCCGTTCGTTCTGGGCAGAGGGGGCGAGGAGGCCGAGGTACTCGGCGCCGACCACATTCCCTTTGAAATAGTTCCGGGCGTGACCTCCGCCGTGGCGGTGCCGGCGTACGCGGGAATACCCGTCACTCACAGATCCCTCGCCTCCAGCTTCTGCGTGGTCACGGGCCACGAGGACCCGGACAAGTCCGCGTCCGCGATCCCATGGGAGGCGCTGGCGCGGACCGGCGGCACATTGGTCTTCCTCATGGGCGTAAAGAGACTCCCCGAGATCACCGGCAATCTGGTCGAGGCGGGAATGCCGCCGGGGACCCCCGCCGCGCTGATCAGGTGGGGATGCACGCCCAGACAGAGGACGCTGGTCGGAGATCTACGCGATATAGCGGGCAAGTCATCGGAGGCCGGGGTGAGACCTCCCGCCGTGCTAGTGGTGGGAGACGTAGTGAGCCTGCAAGACAAGCTGGCGTGGTTCGAGAGAAGGCCCTTGATGGGCAAGACCGTGCTGGTGACGCGGGCGGCGGAGCAGGCCGGACGGCTGAGCAGGGCGCTGAGCGCGCGCGGGGCGACGCCGGTGGAGCTGCCGGTAATAGCCTTCGCCCCGCCGGACGACGTAGCGGCCCTCGATTCGGCGATAGGCGGGATCGGCGGCTACGACTGGTTGCTGTTTACGAGCGTCAACGGAGTGAGGTGGCTGCTGAAGAGAGTGCGGGAGCTCGGCGGAGACGTGAGAAGCCTGGCCGGACCCAGGATCGCGGCGATAGGCCCCGCTACCCAGAAGGCGGTCGAGGCCAGGGGAATCTCCGTCGAGGGCATCCCGTCCACATATGTGGCGGAGGACTTCGTGCGTTATCTCTCAGAGGCCGGCGTGCGGGGGAAGAGGGTCCTGGTTGCGCGGGCGCAGGAGGCGAGGTCGGTGCTCATAGATGGCCTGGCGCGGCTGGGAGCGAGCGTGGACGAGGCCGCCTGCTACAAGACCGTCGCGGCGGAGTCCGACGTGGAGGAAGCCGCCCTGATGTTGACTTCGGGCCGGGTGGACATGGTCACCTTTACCAGCTCCTCCACCGTCACGCGCGCTCTGGAGCTCCTCCGGGAGAAGGCGGCCGGAGACGCGCTCCTTCAGGCGCCCGCCGCGTGCATCGGCCCCGTCACGGCGAGGACGGCGTCCCGAGAGGGGTTGAAGGTGTCCGTGGTCGCGGAGGAGTATACCGTAGACGGCTTGGTGGACGCGATGGTGTCCTATTACAACCGGCAAGGAGAAGGAAATGCCGTTCCCAATTCATAGAATGAGAAGGCTGCGCGGCAGCGTCCGGATAAGGGATCTCGTAAGAGAGACGGACCTGGCGCCCAGGAACCTGGTGCTCCCGGTTTTCACCCGCGGCGGAAAGGGCGTGACTGAGCCCATAGTCTCGCTGCCCGGCCACGACCACATGTCGCCCGACGTGCTCGTGGACAAGTGCCGCGAGGCGGAGGACGCGGGCCTGGGCGGAGTCATAGTCTTCGGGATACCGGACTCCAAGGACGAGGTCGGATCGGGCGCCTACGCGGACGACGGCGTCGTCCAGAGGGCGGTTCGCGCGGTAAAGGAGGCGGGGCTCATGATCCCCGTCGTCACTGACGTCTGTCTTTGCGAATATACCAGCCACGGGCACTGCGGTCTGATCGAGAACGGCGAAGTTCACAACGACTCCACCCTCGAGCTCCTAGCGCGGACCGCCGTCTCGCACGCCGCGGCGGGCGCGGACATGGTGGCGCCATCGGACATGATGGACGGCAGGGTCTCGGCGATCAGGGGAGGACTGGACGGAAACGGCTTCGAGAACGTGCCTATTATGTCTTATGCGGCGAAGCAGGCATCCGTGTTCTACGGTCCTTTCAGGGAGGCGGCCGGTTCCGCGCCTTCCTTCGGAGACAGGAAAAGCTATCAGATGGATCCCGCCAACGCCGGCGAGGCGCTGAGGGAGATGGAGTTGGATTTCGAGGAGGGAGCGGACATACTGATGGTCAAGCCGGCCCTGCCCTGTCTCGACATCATAAGCGCGGCCGCGGCCGCCTTTCCGGTTCCCATAGCCGCGTACAATGTCAGCGGCGAGTACGCCATGGTTCTGGCCGCCGCCGAGAAGGGGCTCATAGACGCCCGCGGGGCCATGATGGAGAGCCTCATTGCGATCAAGAGGGCGGGGGCGGCGATAATCTTGACCTACTTCGCTCTGGACGCGGCCCGCGAGATCGCGCGGGGATGACCCTTTCAAGGGCCGGCGCTGCCGCGGTCGGCCCGAAGGTGCACAATGTCGCGTAACGAAGATCTTTGGAACGAAGCCCTGAAGTACATCCCGGGCGGGGTCAACAGCCCCGTGAGGGCCTGCGGGCCCGTGGGCGCCTGTCCCATCTTCGCCGTCAGGGGAAAAGGATCGCGCGTGTGGGACGCCGACGGGCGCGAGTACATAGACTACGTATGCTCGTGGGGGGCGCTACTGCTGGGCCACGCATTCCCCGCGGTCGTGGAGGGCGTCCAGTCGGCCGCCGCCGGAGGGACGTCGTTCGGCATGCCCACGCCGGGGGAGACCGAGTTGGCCGCCATGGTGGCCGGCCGAGTCCCCTCGGTGGAGAAGACCCGCCTGGTGAGCTCCGGTACGGAGGCGACCATGAGCGCGATCAGGCTCGCGAGGGGGGCCACCGGCAGGGACAAGCTGCTCAAGTTCGAGGGTTGCTACCACGGTCACGCCGATTCGCTCCTCGTAAAAGCGGGCTCCGGGGCGCTCACGCTCTCGATCCCGGGCACGCCCGGCGTCCCGGCGGGGCACGTGAGCCACACCATATCAGCGGCCTTCAACGACGTGAACGGGGTGAGGCGGGCCTTCGAGCAGGGCGGGGACGAGATCGCATGCGCCATAGTGGAGCCGGTGGCCGGAAACATGGGCGTCGTGCCGCCGGCGGAGGGCTTCCTGGAATGCCTCAGAGAGGAGACTTCGAAGCACGGGGCCGTCCTGATTTTCGACGAGGTCATAACCGGTTTTCGATTGGCGCCCGGCGGGTACCAGAGTATTTGCGGGGTGACGCCGGACATCACGACCATGGGCAAGGTCCTCGGCGGAGGGCTCCCTCTGGGGGCCTTCGGGGGCCGCGCGGGCGTGATGGACGTCCTGGCGCCCGACGGGCCCGTGTACCAGGCGGGGACTCTGAGCGGCAACCCGCTCGCGGTCGCCGCCGGCGCCGCGACAATTCGTGAGATATCCCGCGACGGCTTTCACGACGAGCTCGAGTCCAAGGCCGCGCTTCTGGAGCGCGGCCTGGCGGACGTCTTCTCGCCGTCGCCGATCCCCGCGGTCTTGAACAGGGTCGGATCGATGTTGACGCTTTTCTTCACAGGGGAGAAGGTGACCGGGTACGCCGCCGCCCTGCGCGCGGACGCCGGCCTGTACGGATCCTTCTTCAGGGAGATGCGGTCGGAGGGCGTGAACCTGCCGCCTTCTCAGTTCGAGGCCTGGTTCGTGTCCGCGGCCCATACGGTCGATGACATCGAGCGGACGGTAGAAGGAGCGCGCGCGGCTCTGTCCCGTATAGCTTAAACCATCCGCCGGTTCCGGCAGCCGCGAGAAGAAGAAGAAGAAGAAGAGGAACAACAAGAAGAAGAGGTCGAGTAATCTATGCTGGATCCCAAGTTCATAAGATCCAATCCCGATGCCGTGAAGAAGGCCCTGAGGGACAAGGGCGAAACCGCCGATCTCGACGGATACCTTGATCTGGACGCCAGGAGAAGGAGCCTGCTGGCGAGGGCGGACGAGCTGAAGCACCGCAAGAACGAGGTGTCGGAGGAGATAGGCCGCAAGAAGAAGAGAGGCGAGGACGCCTCCGACCTCCGCTCGCAGATGAAGGGCGTCGCCGGGGAGATCAAGTCCCTCGACGCGGAGATAAAGTCCGTCGAGACAGAGATGGAGGGGATAGCCAGGTGGATTCCCAATATTCCGCATCCTTCGGTGCCGGTCGGGGATGACGCCTCGGCAAACGAGGAGGTCGCAAGCTGGGGGGACCCGTCGCCCGCCGGCTTCAGCGTCCTTCCTCACTGGCAGATAGGAGAGTCGCTCTCCATGGTGGACCTGACGAGGGCGTCGAAGCTCAGCGGTTCCAACTTCAGCCTGTTGACGGGGCTCGGGGCCCGGCTGGAGCGTGCCCTCATCAACTTCATGCTGGACCTACACGTCCGCGACCATGGATACACCGAGGTCGCGCCGCCCTTCATGGTCCGAAGGGAGTGTCTCTTCGGCACGGGCCAGCTTCCAAAGCTAGAAGAAGACATGTACAGGATAGAGGCGGACGACATGTTTCTCATCCCCACCGCGGAGGTGCCGCTTACCAACATCTATAGAAACGAGATATTGGACGGCGCCGACCTGCCCATCAAGCTGACCTCCTACACGCCCTGTTTCCGCCGGGAGGCGGGCTCCTACGGAGCGGACACAAAGGGGCTGGTCAGGATCCATCAGTTCGACAAGGTCGAGATGGTCAAGATAGTGGGGCCCGAAAGCTCCTACGACGAGCTCGAGACCCTGTTGAGGGACGCCTGCGACGTGGTGGAGAAGCTGGGGCTTCCGTACAGGGTGCTCAACCTCGCGACGGGCGATTTGAGCTTCGCCGCCTCGAAGTGTTACGATATAGAAGTGTGGGCACGGGGCGAGGGGAAATGGCTGGAGGTCTCGTCCTGCAGCAACTTCGAGGACTTCCAGGCCAGGAGAATAGCCCTGCGTTTTCGTCCCCCCGGGGGAGGCAAGGCGCGGTTCGCCCACACTTTGAACGGTTCCGGTCTGGCCTTGCCGAGAACCGTCATCGCCATACTCGAGAACTACCAGACGCCGGACGGGAAGTTGGCGATCCCCGAGGCGCTGCGTTCCTACATGGGCGGAGTCGAGGAGATATCCTTGGAGGACGTAGCGCGGCGGGACTAGGGCGGCCGTTCGGGGTGCCCGGCGCGGCAGCCGGCTCGGTGGGGGAGTGATTCCCTGTGAGAAAGACTACGGGCGGTCTCCCGTTGTTCCTCAAGAGCTACGTGCTCGCCGGAAGCGGCATATTGATCGCCCTGCTTCTGCTCTACACCCACCAGGTGGTGGGGCGGATCAACAACCAGGTCGAGATTCTGAGCGGCATCATCGCCAGGTTCTGCGCGCTGGCCACTTTCCCCGCGCTCGAAAACCCAGAGTCCCAGGAGGTCTTCAGGTCTATCGTCGGCCAGGTGGACTTCCCGATAGTCATCACCGACAGCGAGGGCAGGCCGAGGGCGTGGAGGGGTATCGGGATCAGCGCCCGCGAGGTGGGCGTTGAAGAGATCGCGGCGGTGGACCCGGACAACCCCACCGGGATCGTGGGCGAGGTCATAGAGATCACAAAGGACATGGACAGGGGGCGCTCGCCGGTGCCGATGCTGGACCCCCGGACGGGCGGGCTGATGGGCTACGTCCACTACGGCGAATGGAGCCTCGTCAAGCAGCTCAGGTTGATACCTTTCGCGCAGGTCGTAGTGGTGGCTGTCTTCGTGGCGATAGGATACTGGGGGTACAGGAACATCAAGCTGAGCGAGCAGCAATCCATCTGGGTCGGAATGGCCAGGGAGACCGCCCACCAGTTGGGCACGCCTCTTTCCTCGCTCATGGGCTGGCTGGAGCTGTTGAGGGGCGGCCCGGAGGGCGGACCGCGGCGGAGCCGGGAGGAGATCGGCAAGATCGCCGACGAGATGGACAGGGACGTGGGCCGGCTGAGCAGGGTGGCGTCCCGGTTCGGGAACATAGGTTCCATACCCAACCTCAAGTCCCAGGACATAGTACCCATAGTTTCCGAGGCCGTGCGCTATATCAAAACGCGCCTACCGCGGGGAGCCAGGAAGATCGAAGTGGTGGAGAGATACGGCGACGTCCAGCACCTCAACGTGAACGCCGAGCTCCTGGGATGGGCCGTGGAGAACATGCTGGTCAACTGTGTGGACGCGATGGACAAGCCCCTGGGATTATTAGAGGTGACGGTGGATCGCCGGCCCGAGACGGAGACCATCGAGATACGCATAACGGACAACGGGAAAGGAATGACCGGGAGCGAGATGCGCAAAGCCTTCATGCCCGGATACTCCACCAAGAAGCGGGGATGGGGCCTGGGGCTCACCCTGGCGCGAAGGATAGTGGAGGAGTACCACGGCGGCAGGATATGGATCGACTCCTCCGCGCCCGGGGAGGGCACGACTTTCAAGATAGCGTTTCCAGTTTAAAGGATGTGACAGAATGGCGGCTTCGGAAGCCAAGAAGAGAATCATGTGGGTCGACGATGAGATCGATCTGCTTCGACCTCACATGATGTTCCTGGAGGAGAGAGGATACGAGGTGACCGGCGTTTCCAGCGGGGAGGAGGCCGTCGGGCTGGCCGGAAGCCTGAGGTTCGACGTGGTCCTGCTGGACGAGATGATGCCCGGTATGGGCGGGCTCGAGACGCTGGAGAGGATCAAGTCCGCCGATCCGTCGGTGCCCATAATCATGATAACCAAGAGCGAAGAAGAAGAGCTCATGGATGAGGCGATAGGCAAGAGGATCGACGACTATCTCACCAAGCCCGTCAATCCCAGCCAGATCTTCATGGCCTGTAAGAGGCTGTTGGAGGCCCGCAGGATCCGGGAGGACAGGATCGCGAGGAACTACGTGCCCGAGTTCAACCAGCTCGTGGCCCTCAGCTCCACCGGGCTGGACTGGGAGGGCTGGGCGGACGTCGGCTCGCGTCTGGCGGCCTGGGAGCTGAGGCTCGACGAGGTGGGCGACGAGGGGCTGATTCAGTCCCACAGCGACCAGAAGAAGGAGATGAGCATAGAGTTCTGCAGATTCGTGGAGGACAATTACGCAGACTGGGTTCACGGCGACGAGCGCCCGGTCATGTCGCTGGACATCTTCTCCCGGTACGCCGCCCCTCTTCTGTCGGCGGGCAGGCGCGTCTACTTCGTGGTCATCGACTGCATGCGCCTGGATCAGTGGATCTGCCTGGAGCCGGTGCTTCAGCCCTACTTCGACATAGAAAGACATTCTTATTGTTCCATACTTCCCACGGCGACGCCATACTCGAGAAACGCCATATTCAGCGGGTTGTTTCCGAGCGAGCTCGCCCGGACGCACCCGGACAAGTGGGAGTCCGGGGACTCCGAGAGCAGGGGCAGGAACAGGTTCGAGCGGGACCTGCTCGGGCTCCAGATCGCCGGGCTGGGCCTCAAGGTGAAGCCGGGGTTCAAGTACCTCAAAGTCTACAACTCCGAGGAAGGAAACTCGGTCAAGAGGCAGGTCTCCTCGCTGTCCTCCCTGCCGCTCGTGGCAATGGTGTTCAATTTCGTGGACATCCTGGCCCATGGCAGATCGGAATCGGAGATACTCCGGGAGCTGGCGCCGGACGAGGGAGGTTTCCGGTCCCTGATGAGGTCGTGGTTCGCCCACTCCGCGCTCTTCGAGATTCTCAAGTCCGCGGCGCGGGAGGACGCGGACGTCATAGTGACCACCGATCACGGCTCGGTCCTGGGACGGAGGGCGGCGCTGGTCAAGGGCGACCGCGGCACCTCGACGAACCTTCGATACAAGTTCGGAAACAACATAGGCTGCGACGAGAAGCAGGCGGTCAACGTAAAAGAACCGGAGTCGTTCAGGCTTCCCAGCGAGGGATTGAACAAGAACTATCTCGTGGCGAAAGAAGACTATTACTTCGTCTATCCCACCAGGTTTCATGAGTTCGAGAGACACTACAAGGGAAGCTTCCAGCACGGCGGAATCTCCATGGAGGAGATGATCCTGCCGTGCGCGGTTCTCACCCCCAAAAGGTAAGAGGTGCGTCTTGGATCCCGCGGAAGCCCAGGGGAGGACGGCCGCCGTCCGCTGCCGGACTGAACACGACACAGTCCGGCTGGGCCGGTCCCTGGCCGCCACGCTCGGGCGGGGGGACGCGCTCTTCGCGGAGGGAGAGCTGGGCGCCGGAAAGACCTGTCTCATAAGGGGAGTGTGCGCGGGCCTCGGTTACACGGGAACGGTGAGAAGCCCCTCCTTCGCCGTGGTGAGCCGCTACGAGGGGCGCTGCAAGATATATCACGTGGACCTCTATCGGATCCCGGAAAGCTCGCCGGAGCTGGAGGACCTCTCCAGGCAGGAGTGCTTCGCGGATGACGCCGTCACTTTGGTGGAATGGGGCGGAAAGCTCCGGCGATGGGGCGTCGAGCCCTCGGTGTCCGCGGTTGTCCGCGTCGAGGGAGACGACGGCAGGCTGGTGGCGATCTCCTTCGAGAGCGAGAACACCGCCCGCCGCGCGAAAGACGCGGGCCTTTTGTAGAAAAAACCGTGGGAGGGGTCTTGACTGACTTCCGGTCTCTACAATGGCCGGGAGTAGTCGCGCGCCGGTTGGATCGCAGGACAAAGCCACTATGAGGGGAAAGAGGATAGCCCGAGCACCGCAAGCACCCAAACGGCGCACGTCGTCCGGGCGTAAGGGCTCCTCGGGCCGCGCCAGCTCGCCGGCGGCCGTGAGGTCCGGCCTGGCGCGACTTGCCGATCGCAAGCGGGCCGCGCTTCATCGCGGGTTCTTCAAGACCGGTCCCGGGGAGTACGGGGAAGGGGACGAGTTTCTTGGCGTCAAGGTACCGGATCTGAGAAGGCTCGCGCGCGAGCATGGCGAGGCCTCCTTGTCCGTGTTGCGGCGACTGATCGGATCCCCCGTCCACGAGGAGAGGCTCATCGCGCTCCTGATACTGGTGGCGAAATACTCGAGGGGCGGGGAAGAGGAAAGGCGGCGCGTCTTCGATTTCTACCTGGAGAATACCGGCGGGGTGAACAACTGGGACTTGGTGGACCTGAGCGCCGGGAATATCGTGGGGGAGCATCTGGCGGCCCGCGACAAGGCGCTGCTTTACAAGCTGGCCGAGTCGGAAGACTTGTGGGAGCGCAGGATCTCCATAATAGCGACGTCGGCTTTCATCAAGCGCGGAGAGTACATCCACACGTTCAGAATCGCGGCGAAGTTGCTCGGAGACAAAGAGGACCTCATTCACAAGGCCGCCGGCTGGATGCTGCGCGAGGTGGGCAAGAGAGATCCGGAGTCGGAGGAGAGGTTCTTGAAGCGTCACTACAAGAGGATGCCTCGCACAATGCTTCGGTACGCCATCGAAAGATTCCCGGAGCGAAAGAGGCTCAGATATCTCAAAGGCGACGTGTAGGCTATGAGACCACCCGTAGTGCTGGGGATAGAGACCGCGACCGAGGCATGCGGCGCCGCGATATCCGACTCCCGCGGCGTGAGGGCTGAGGCGCTGGTCAGCGAAGGCCTGTCACATTGCTCCAGGCTCATCGGGCTGGTGGAACGGGTGATGGCGGACACCTCGGTGAAGCTGGAGGAGCTGGACCTGATCGCGGTGTCCGTCGGGCCCGGCTCTTTCACCGGTATAAGGATAGGCGTGAGCGCGGCGATAGGTCTGGCGTCGGGGTCCGGAAGACCTGTCGTGGGGGTCCCGACTCTGGATGCTCTGGCCTGGGCTCAAAGACCGTACGAAGGAATGGTGGTCCCATTCGTCGATGCCCGCCGAGGTGAGGCGTACTTCTCACTCTACCGGGCGCACGGGGATCTCGTGGAGCGCGAGAGAGGCTACGCGGTCCGGGCCCCCTCCGTCATGATGGAGGAGGTCGGGATCGCCGCGACGGCGGGCCGCGGAAGTCGCAAGACACTGCTCGCCGGTCCGGGCTCCGTGCTTTCGCGCGCCGGCATCGATCTCGCGGGCCTGGAGCGCATAGAGACGGCGCCGCCCGGGCGTTCGCATCCCAGCGCCGCCGCGGTGGCGGCCCTGGGCCTCGAGCTTCACAATAGGGGCGGCTCCGGCTCTCCCGGCTCGTTGAGCCCCATATATGTCAGAAGGAGCGACGCCGAGTTAAGTGGCGGGCGGGACCGGGGCCGCCCGGAGCGCGATCGATGAGTGACGGAGATAGAGTGGATTGTCCCGACCCGGGTCAGAGGAGAGGGTTCGAGCTGAGGCGCATGACGCTCTCCGATCTGGATCAGGTGATCGGTATTGAGAGGGAGTCGTTTGTCGAGCCTTGGACCAAGGCCAACTTCGAGCGCGAGGTGCTTTCCCTGGACGCGTCCGAGGCGACGGTGGCGGTGCGTGAGGACGAGGTCCTGGGCTACACGGTGGCGTGGTACCTGCCGGACAAGGTCCATCTGGCGAACATAGCGGTCAAGACCGGCCGGCGAGAGCGGGGTATCGGAAGGGCCCTCGTCGAGGCGGTGATCTCGCGTGCCGGGAAGTGCGGGGGCGAAACTGTCGTGCTCGAGGTCAGGGAATCCAATCATGAGGCGAGAAAGCTCTACGATTCTCTCGGGTTCCTGGCCGTGGGAAGAAGGAAGAACTACTACAAGCGGGAGAACGAGGACGCGATTATCATGCAGATCGTCCTCGGGAAAACCGGGGGCCACGGACCATGAGAGAGAGACCGGTTGCGGGCGAGAGAATGCGATCCGCCGCGGACTGGTTCGCCTCCGGACCCGCCGCGCGCCCGCGGCTGGCCGTCGTGCTGGGGTCGGGGCTCTCGGGGGCTCTTCAAGTTCACCATGCCACCCTCGTCGCGGGATTCGAGGAGATCCCCGGCTTCATCGAGACGGGAGTGGCCGGGCATCCGGGACGCTTGATAGCCGGCCGGCTCCACGGCGTCGATGTGATAGTCTTCGAGGGGCGCGTGCATCTGTATGAAGGCCGCGGGCCCGAGACGCTGGAGACCGTGCCCGCCTTCTCGGCGGCCGTGGGCGCTGATAGCGTTCTGCTCACCTCGGCATGCGGGGGGATTGCCCCGCATCTCGAAGTCGGAGATTTCGTGGTAGTGCGGGATCACCTGTTGTATCCTCTTGGGGGCTCGGTCCGGCGCCTCGGGCGGGCAACGGGGGGCTTTCCGGGCCGTGTGCGGGCCCTCGCCGGTGACGGAACGGAGGCCGTGGAGGCCAGGGGGCGATTTCGCCCCACGAAGGGTCCGTACAGCGCCGAATTGGCCGGCGTCCTGGAAAGGGCCTGTTTGGAGTGCGGCGCGCCGTGGAGGCGGGGAGTGCTGGCGTTTTCAGCGGGGCCTTGCTATGAAAGCCCTGCTGAGGCAAGATTGTTGTGCAAAACGGGCGCGGACGTGGTCTCCATGTCGGCCGGTGCCGAGGCGCTTTCGTCGTGGATCGGCGGGCTCGAGGTGGCGTCACTCTGCTGCGTCACCAATCTGGTAGGCCTGTGGAGCCGGAGACACGGCAGTCACGAGGACGTTCTCCGGGAGGCAACCAAGGCGAAGGACACAATGAGCGCGGTTCTGGATAGGTTTGTGCGCCTGATCGCGCGGAGAGGACCGGGTCACGAATGAACCTCTCTTGGTTCAGGAGAAAGAAGAAAGAGCTCACCGGCGAGGCTGGAAAGAGGGAGATCCCGGATGGCCTGTGGCAGAAGTGCCCTTCGTGCAGCGAGATAATCTACAGGAAGGAGCTCGACCGCAACCTGTCGGTGTGCTTCAAGTGCGGGCATCACTTTCGCATTTCCTGCGCCCGATACATCGAGCTGCTCACCGACGACGGGAGTTTCGTCGAGCGTTTCTCCGATATAATCTCCACCGATCCGCTGGGCTTCAAGGACTCCAAGAACTACCCTGATAGAATAAAGGCGGCCAGGAAGAAGACCGGTATGAACGAGGCGGTCGTCTGCGGCGAGGCCAGGATCGATACGCTTCCGGTAGTCTTATCCATCATGGATTTCAGCTTTCTGGGAGGGAGCATGGGGTCCGCCGTCGGAGAGAAGATAGCCAGGAGCATCGAGCTTGCGATCGACCGGAGGCTGGGCCTTGTCGTCGTGTCCGCTTCCGGCGGGGCGAGAATGCAGGAGGGGATCCTCTCGCTGATGCAGATGGCCAAGACTGCCTCATGGCTCGCCAGAATGGACAGGTCCCGGCTTCCGTTCATCTCCGTGTTGACCAATCCGACCACGGCCGGGGTGATGGCCAGCTATGCGTCGCTCGGCGACGTTATAGTCTCGGAGCCGGGGGCGCTGATCGGATTCGCCGGCCCGCGCGTCATCAAGCAGACGACGGGCGAGGACATGCCCGAGGACAGGCAGAAGGCGGAGTCAATGCTCAAGCACGGCATGTTGGACATCATCGTTCCGCGGACCCGGCTGCGGGAGACCGTGTCCGGGATCCTCTCCCTCACCTACAAATCCCTGCACATAGGACCCTGGGCCCAACCCATGGAAGATGAGGACCTCATCGCCGAGCGCACGATTGTCGGCCGGGAGCTGGGGGTCGAATCAGGAGAACAGAGCAGCTCACTCGGGGAGTCCGGCGGCGACGCTCGAGCGCAGCGCCGGAGCGGTGGGCGATCCGATGGGCCCGGGCATGCTCGGTTGGGCGAGCAGCCTCGGAGTTGAATTCACAGCGGCGGATATTCGAGTGATCCTCGTGGGGCTCGCGGCGCCATGGTGCCTGCTGCGGGGGCGGAAAGTTCCGCGGCGAGGGCTCCCGCGAGGCCCTGGAGGTCTGTTCTGAAGTGAGATACAGGCGAATACTCAAGTATCTGTATGGCCGGGAGAGGCTGGCCATGAGGTTGGGACTGGAGGGCGTCAAGCGCATCCTCAACAATCTCGGCGACCCGCAGACTTCGTTTCCTTCGGTTCTCGTGGCGGGAAGCAACGGCAAAGGCTCGACCGCCGTGATCATAGCTTCGATCCTCAAAGCGGCCGGTTACAGGACGGGACTCTATACCTCTCCCCACCTCATCGATTTCCGGGAACGAATAAGGGTGGACGGCAAGAGCATAACGGAAACGGAAGTGGAGTCCCTGATGGGGGTGATCGGCGACACGGTTGAGGAGGAGGGAAGCAGCTTCTTCGAGGCGACGACCGCCATGGCCCTCAAGCACTTCAGTGACAAGAAGGTGGATATCGCTGTGCTGGAGGTCGGACTGGGAGGGCGCCTGGACGCGACCAACGCCTCGCATCCGGCGCTTTCGGTGATTACTTCGATCTCGAAGGACCACACGGAGATACTCGGGGACTCCCTGGATACAATAACCCGCGAGAAGGCCGGCATACTGAGGCCCGGGGGTCTCGCTGTGGCCGGCTTCGAAGGGGGGGTCGCCGCGGAGGCGCTGAGGAGGGAGGCCCAGGCCATAGGGGCGACCGTGTCCAGCGTGGGAGCCGACGTGGCGTCGAGAGTGTTGAGTGTGAGCAGGCAGGGCACCTCCTTTTCGCTGCGATGGAAAGGGGACTGGGAATGGGGACCGGCGATGATGCTGGGCGTTCCCGGCAGGCACCAGGCCAGAAACGCCGCCACGGCCGCCCTGGCGGCCATGTCTTTGAAAGGCGCCGGCTTTGCGGTGAGCGTCGACCACGTGGCCAAGGGGGTGAAGCACGTACGATGGCCCGGTCGCTTCCAGGTTCTGGGCCCCGACGTGAGCACTTGCGTGCTCGACGTGGCGCACAACCCATCGGCCGCCGAGGCCCTGGTCAGGACCTTTCAGGACGTCTATCCGGGCGGCTCCGCGGTCCTCGTACTGGGAATGAGCGCCGACAAAGACCACAGGCTTTTCCTGCGGAAGCTCAGGCCCGTGGTCGCTGAAGCCGTCGTTACGGAAGCTCCCAACGTGAGGTCGCTGCCCGTTGGAATACTGTGCAGAATGGCGGAGGAGGCAGGGCTGAAAGCGCGGGTGGTCCCTCAGGTCCGCGAGGCGGTCTCGGCCGCGAGGGCCGTCGCGCGCGCTCGCGGCGCCCATGTCCTGGTCACCGGATCCATCTTCGTGATCGGCGAGGCGATGGTCCAACTTGGAGTGGAAGGATTGGATAAGGCTTATTGATTGAGAAAGAGACGGGGCGCCCGAAGGGGGCGCGGATAAGTTTGGAGTGGTCCAAGTGCCTGACTATTTCCTGGGCATAGACATCGGCGGAACGTCAGTGAAGATCGGGCTTATCGATAGCTCCGGCGAGCTGCTCGGTACGACGAAGGAGGAGACCAGGCCGCAGGAGGGTCCCCGGAGGCTGGTGAGCGCGGCGATGTCGGCCGGCCGCAGGCTCGCGGAGGAGCTGGGCCTGCCGTGGGGCGCGGTCAAGGCCGTGGGCGTGGGCTGCGCGGGCCTCATAAGCCTGCGCGGGGGCATGCTCATAACATCGCCCAACCTGCCCGGTTGGGACGAGGTGCCTCTGGGCGGGATGCTGGCGGATGCCTGCGACGTTGACGTCTTCCTGGACAACGACGCAAACGCGCTGGCATACGGCGAGTCACGCCTGGGTGCCGCGACCGGGAGGTCGTTCGTGGTGTTTTTGACCCTGGGAACCGGAGTCGGGGGAGGGCTCCTCCTCGGCGGAGAGGTCTACAGAGGCTTCAACGGCTTCGGCCCCGAGCTCGGCCACGTGGTGATAGACACAGACGGGCCGGTGTGTGGTTGCGGCAATCGCGGCTGCCTGGAGAGCTTCGTCCGCAGCAAAACCATCGTGGAGACCGCCTTGGAGTATTACCGGAAGGCCGGAAAGATGGACGAGCTTGCGCGCATCGCCGGGGGAAGCGCTGAGGCGGTGACGCCCGAGTGCCTCAGCAAGGCGGCGACGAACGGCGATGCGGTGGCCGCGCATGTCTTTCGCGAGACCGGCAGATGGCTGGGCATAGCGGTGGGTGGATTCATTAACATCTTCAATCCACAGGTCGTTGTCATCGGCGGCGGCGTAGCGCAGGCGGGCGACAAGCTCTTCGAGCCCGTCCGGCACTGGGCCGGGCGGTATGCCTTTTCATCATCTTTTAACTCGGCGATCATCGTGCCTGCGTCCCTTGGGGAGAACGCCGGCTTGATAGGCGCGGCCCTGGAGGCCCGCGATGGATGCGGCATCCCCTGCGGGTGATCCCGCGCAGCTTCAGTTAGAGCGGCGTCTCAATGAAGCGGACAATCCTACTGACATCCCTGCTTTGCACCGTCCTAGCGGCGGCCGCCGGCCCGGCCGGGGGCCAGGACCCCGCTATCCCCGGCGAGCTCGACGTCGACGCAGACTACCTCCGGCTGGTCCGAGGCGCTGAATCGGATACCATCTTTCTAAAGGGCGATGTCAGGATCACCCAGGGCACCGTGGTGGTCACGGGAGACAGCGGATACGTGAGCACTCGCGATGAGACCGCGGTCGTCCTGGGGGCGGTCGAGGTGCGCGAGGGCGATGCCCTCATCCTTGGCGAGAGGCTGACCTACAGGTCCGCCGACAGCGTCGCGGTGCTCACCGGCGGCGTGACCTTCAGCGAGGGCGACCTGATGGTTACGGGCGACTCGGGCAGCTACAGCGTTCCCGACAGCGCGGCGCTGATCTGGGGAAACGTGAAGATGGAGCGCGGCCAGGTCCGGGTGGCCGCGGATACCCTCAGGTACTTCAGGGACAGGGGCTTCAGCGTGGCGTGGGGGGCGGTAAATGTCCTCCACAGCGAAGAGGGCACGGAGATACTGGGCAAGCGTCTGGAGTTCGATCACGACAGCGAAGAGGCCGTCATCACCGGCTCGCCCCGCATGGTCTATAGAGGGGCCGGCGGCCAGAGCGACATCATAGTCGAAGCCCCCGTGATGAAGCTCATTCAAAGGGAGGACGAGCTGCTGGCGCTCGGAGGGGTGGAGCTCACCAAGGGCATCATGCACGTGGCGAGCGACAGCATGCTGTTCCAGCCCAAGCGCGATGTGGCGCTGTTCCTGGGGTCCAGGCCAAGGGCGTGGAACGACAGGATCTCCGCCGCCGGGGACAGTCTCGAGGCGCGCCTTGTGGACAGGGCGCTGGACAGGCTCATAAGCAAAGGCGAAGCCGAGGCGGAGTACAAGTCCGTGCCCCCGGACAGCACCATAGGCGAGCGGAGCAGGATACGGGGCCGCGACATAACGCTGCATCTCGTCGAGGAGAGGGCGGAGCGGGTGGAGGTGCGAGGCGACGCATGGAATCTCTATATCCCCAGCGAGAAGGACTCCGCCCAGGGAGTCGGTCCAAACGAGGCCGAGGGGAAGTACCTGACGATCTTTCTCGCCGAGAACGACGTGAGAAGCGCCGTCTTCCGCGGCGAGGCGAAAGGCATGTACGAGTTTCTACCGGGGGACGCCAAGCCCGGCGAGGGCGCGGAGTGGGAGAAGGTGGAGTACTCGGCGGATGAGATCGAGTTCATAATCCAGGAGCAGACTATAGACCTGATGTCGAGCTGCGTGATCCGGTACAAGACGCTGACTCTGAAGTCCGAGAAGGCCAGGTTCTACGCCGAGGAGGAACTGCTCGTCGCGACCGGGAATCCCGAGCTGTGGGACGCCGAGAAGATGATAGCGGGCGAGACCATGGACTACGACCTCGATAGGCAGGAGGGGGACATCCTCGAGGCCAGGACCACCCTGGAAAAGGGCATCTACAGCGGCGATCGCATAAAGCGTAAGCCGGACGCGAGCCTGAACGTCATAGAGGGCCGGTACACAACCTGCGAGAAGCCCCAGCCCCACTACCATTTTCGAAGCCCTACCATGAAGGTCTATCTGGACGACAAGGTGGTGGCCCGGCCGATACTGTTCTACATACGCAAGGTCCCCGTCTTCGCGCTTCCTTTCTATATCTTCTCCATCAAGAAGGGCCGGCACTCCGGTATCCTCATGCCGGACTTCGAGTTCGGCTTCAGCCAGAGCCGGGGCCGCTTCATGCGAAACGTGGGGTACTATTGGGCGCCCAACGACTACTTCGACACGACGGCGTGGATGGACTACTATCAGAACGCCCCGCAGTGGATCGGGTATCTGGAGGGCCGCTACAACATACGATACCTCATGAGCGGGAGCTCACGGTTCACATTCTCCGAGGATTTCGGCACGGGCAAGCGCCGCTGGAGCGTCAAGGGAAATCACAGGCAGACCCTGGGCGAGGGAATGGATCTCAGGGCCAACGTCGACAGGGTGAGCGATCCGCAGTTCCAGTACGAGACAGGCCTCGGCAGATCGATACAGGATCGGGTCAACGGCAATCTGAGGTCCAACGTCTCCCTCACAAAGAGATGGTCGGGCGGTACGGCGACCGCTGTATATGAGCGGGACGAGGTGCTCGGGGAAGGGCTCACCAGGCGCATCACCGAAAGCGCTCCCAGCCTGAGCGTGTTCTTGAGCCGCAGGACCCTCGGCGGAACTCTGGGGCGCGAGGGCAAGGGAGGGGGGCTGGACTGGCTTCTGAACACCTCCTATTCGGTCAACTCGAGGTTCGCGAGCATAAGGCGGACGATTCCCGTGGAAACGCCCGCCGACGGTTCGGAGGCGGCGGTTACGGACAGCATAAGCACCAGTACCGCCGGATCGTACGACGTCTCCATAGTGAACGCCAGGAAGTACTTCGGCTGGCTGGACCTGAACCCCTCGCTCACCTTCTCACAGGCCTGGTTCGACGAGGACAACACCGGCGAGAGGTGGTCGAACGCCACCACCTGGCGCAGCTCGCTCACGGTCGGGACCACGGCCTACGGCACATTCCGCCCCAACATCGGCCCCCTGGTGGGATTCAGGCACGTCGTCTCGCCCAGGCTCACCTTCAGCTACCAACCGGGGCTCGATGACGCGACCTTCGTGGACGAGCGCGGCTTCACCAGCCCGCGGTTTCCGTCGGTAAGCGGGATCTCCGTCTCCACGGGGCGGGCGAAAACTCTGAATTTCAGCATAAACAACAGGTTCGAGGCCAAGGCGAAGAAGGGCGACAAGATCATCAAGCTGACGGACGTTGCGGTGCTCGGCATCAGGGGCTCGTACGACTTCCTGTACGAGGAGAAGGGAAAGGACAAGCCGCTTTCGGATATCTCGACCTCCCTGGGCATCCGGCCCCCGGGTGTGGACCTCACAACTTCCATAGACGGGGTCTGGGACCCTTACAGTCGGGCTCTTCGCACTCTCAGGGTCTATAACTCCTTCAGCATGAGCGGGGAGGGTGGGGCGCGCCGGGGTGGCGGCGTCCCGGGCGCGGAGGAGCCCGACGTGGAAGGCGTACCGCCGGCGGTGCCGGGCGAGGCCCCCGGGGCGGCCAACCGGCCCACGCCCCAGACCTGGAACCTGGGCCTGTCGTTCGGACTGAACTGGACTCGCCAGCCTCGGAATCTGACCACACGGTTGACCGGGAGCGCCAGGTTCAACGTGACGCCCAAGTGGCGGGTGGGATACTCGTCGCAAATGGATCTGAACGAGGGCGAGATAGTTTACCAAGAGATAAGCCTTCAACGAGACCTTCACTGCTGGGAGGCCTGGTTCACCCGGCGCTACTCCGGAGGGGTGTGGGAGTCCTACTTCAGGATAGCCGCCAAGCTGCTGCCCGAGATAAAGTACGAGAGAGGGTCGAGGGTCAGGGGCAGCTTCCTGGGTGGGTTCTGGCAGTAAGCCGGCCGTGATCGGCCGGCGTTGTTGCGGCGAATTGCAGCGGCCGGCGGCCGTTCCGTAATCGAGCTCGCCCGCGCTTGCGAAGAATGGTTCCCCTTCGTCATTGCCGCTTCGCCCTCTCAGCATCCGCAGGTGGTTGGTTCGACCGCCCGGCAGGGCGTGCCGCGCATGGGATATCGCGACGCGATTCCCATTTTTTGGCTTAACAGAGCCAAAAAACAGTTGACAGTATTCCGGGGTTGCCGTAATTTGACGGCGGCTTAAGGGTAAACGGGTTCCCTGCGGGGCCTATGCTGGTGCCCCGAGCGTGGGAAATATCTTGGTGGTTGTGCGGTTTGGGAGGGGACCCTTTCCTAGTAACACAGGTTTGGTTGAAAGGGGGTGACCTGGTTGAACAAGTCCGAACTCGTCGCCAAGTTGGCGAAGAAGACGGGGATGTCCCAGAGGGAGGCAAAGGATTGCGTCGATGTTCTGTTTGCTACCGAGTCGAAGAAAGGGATCATCGCGACGGAGCTCGACTCAGGTAGAAGGGTGCAGATAACCGGCTTCGGCACCTTTGAGACAAGAAAGAGAAAAGCCCGCCAAGGCAGGAATCCTCGAACCGGAGAGAGCATCAAGATCTCGGCCGCGAGGGTGCCGGCGTTTATGGCCGGAAAGGCGCTGAAGGAGCGCGTGAGAAAGTAATCAGTAAGGGCCTTCGAATTATGAAGTCGGCGGCGAAGGGGGGTGTCCCCTTCGTCGCTTTTTTGGGTACGCCCGCCGGTGTCCAGGTCCGGCGCACGGGTTGACATCTCCGGCGCCCACTGCCCGCTTCGCGGAGCTAACCGGCTTCGCCGGTGGATATCCGCTCGCTCCTGCAGAAGGGGCGCTACGAGCTGTCAACCCATGCAGCGGGCGGGGCGGCGTTGTCCGGAGGGCCGGTTTCTGCTAGAATCATGCTTGTGGGGTAGTGGGGCCCTCGCCGGTTCGCCGGCGGACCAGGGCCCCGCTTGAGCGTCATCGACTCATCTTCTGGGAGCTGTCATATGAGAATGAAGATTTGGAGGCTCACGGCCCTCCTTCTGGCCATCGTCCTGATAGGAGGATGTTCTTTCGGGTTCCTGTCCTCCAAGAAGAGGAAGGCGGACACCGAGGTTGTCATCCTGTTCACCGGAAACAACAACGGCGAGCTGACTCCGTGCGGGTGACACGGCAACCAGCTTGGCGGCCTGGCTCGGCGAGTCGGGTTAATAGATACGATACGAGCGAATCACGAGAACGTGATACTGGTCGACGGAGGCGATTTCTCCCCGCGGGCGACGGAGCCCGACAAGATCAAGGCCGAGGTCATCAGGGAAGCCATGGACATGATGGGCTACGACGTGCTGGCCGTCGGGGAGAGGGAACTCGACTACGGCTACGACTTCTACAAGTCCCTCATTGAGGGTACCGAGATGCAGGTCCTGGCCGCGAACGTCACTCACGGCCCCGAGGGCGAGCCGGTAGGCGATGATTATGTTATAATGGACGCCGGCGGCGTGAAGGTCGGCTTCGTCAATATTTTCGTGAATCACGTCCCTCCCAGCAGAAAAGACATGTTCGAGGAGCACGGCTACGAGGTGCAGGACCCGGTCGAGACCCTCAAGCGCAATCTGCCCAAGGCCAAGGAGAAGAGCGATTACTTGATTCTACTCGCCCATGCGCCCTGGGGAGCGCTCAACGAGATCCTCAAGGAGGTCTCGGGAATAGATTTTGTCATCGCCGCGCATGAGGGCGGCACCGACAGGGGACCTCGCGATCTACACGGCACCAAGCTCATGCGCCCCGGAAACCGCGGCCAGTACCTGGGCAAGCTGGAGATCGTCATCGATCCGCAGGGGGTCGTCAAGTCCTTCAACGCCGTGGCGGAGAAGGTAAAGACCTCGCTGCCCGAGGATCCGGAGGTCGCGGCGATGATCAAGGAGGCGACCGAGCGCTACAATGACATGAGGCGGAATCAAACCGTGAAGAGAAACCAGGAGAAAGCCGAGAAGCTCCAGGGCGACAAGTACCTGGGAGGCGAGGTATGCAGCAGGTGCCACATGGGCATACACGAGCTGTGGGTTGAAAACCTCCACTCCGTCGCCTTCGAGACGCTGATCGAGAAAGGGATGGAGAGAAGCAGCGATTGCGTTGGATGCCATACTACCGGCCATGGCGAGCCGACGGGGTACCTGCCTCCCGCGACCGCGCGATCCGATGGCGCCGAAACCGTGGTAGCCGGGGCCGCCGGGGGGATGCCCGACCTCGTGGGCGTTCAGTGTGAGGCCTGCCACGGGATGGGCACGTATCACGACAGGACCGGAGGCGATTTCCTGGAGGTCACGAAAGCCGAGTGCGTCAAGTGCCATGACGCCGAGCATAGCCCCGACTTCGATTACGAGGACTATCTGCCGCATATCTCCTGCATCCAGTTCATGGAGGCCGGCAAGTAGCTTACGACCCGGTCGCGTGACGCCCCTTGAAGGCCCGCGGCGCCCGCACGCCGCAAGGCGCCCGGCGAAGGTCGGCCCCACGACCTGATATGGGCCTTGACCGTCGAGGAGGGCGACCCTACCCTCTAACGATATCCGTCGTCCATCCCGCCCGCGGGGACGGACCCGGCCGCGAACCCCCTGCAGAGAGCACGGACCATGGAGCAGATTACCCAGGACTTCATAGATGACGTCAAGGATCTCCTTCACAGGGATCAGACTCGGTTGATCCAGAACCTCGTCATCGACTTGCATCCGGCGGACACCGCGGAGCTCCTGGAGTGCCTGTCATCAGACGAGAGAGGGAAAGTCTTCGACCTCGTCTCGGATGAGCTGGCCGGTTCCGTGATCGCGGAGGTCGACACTCACCAGAGAAAAGACCTTCTGGAGGGCCTGGATCCGGGAAAGGTCTTCGGCATCATCAAGCAGCTCGACTCCGACGACGCCGCGGACCTTGTGGCGCAATTGCCCCCGGACGTCGCCGAGGTCATCTTCCGGCGCCTGGAAGAGCCCGAGGCCGGCGAGCTCCGAGAGATACTCAGGTATCCCGAGGACAGCGCCGGCGGAATAATGGCCGTGGAGGTGATGTCGGTGTTGGAGGGCATCACCGCCGGCCAGGCGATAGAGGAAGTCCGCAGGCGCTCCTCCGAAGTCGGTGAGTTCTACCAGATATTCGTGATCGACGGCGCGGGCAGGCTCGTGGGGACGATTCCGCTGCACAGCCTTGTCGTGGCGGATCCGGACGAGAAGGTCTCGGCTCTGATGGACAGGGACGTCTTCAGCGTGGGGACGGGCCTGGACCAGGAGGAGGTCGCGGCCCTGGTGAGCAAGTACGACCTGGTCTCCGTGCCCGTGGTGGACGCTTTCGGGCGCCTGGTCGGAAGGATCACCGTGGACGACATCGTGGACGTGATCGAGGAGGAGGCGACCGAGGACATCCACAGGATGGCCGGTACCAGCCGCGACGACGTGGCCGGCGGGTCGATCCTCAGGTCATCCGGACTGCGGCTCCCCTGGCTCATAGTAGGTCTGGCCGGCGGCCTGACCTCCGCCTACGTGATGAGCAGGTACGAGGTCTCCTTCAGAGAGCTGCTGGTCCTGTCCTTCTTCGTCCCCGTTATCGCCGCGATGGCCGGGAACGTCGCCATACAGTCCTCTACGATAGTGATCAGGGCGCTCGCGGTCGACGAGCTTGCCGTGGGACATATCGGAAGCCGGCTGGTGAAGGAAGTCGGAGTCGCCTTGGTCACCGGGGCCGTATGCGCGGTGATTCTGTTCGCGGTGACCTCCCTCTGGCAGGAGAGCCCCAGAATAGGAGCGGTCATGGGAGTGTCGCTCCTGGTGGTGGTGATCGCGGCGGCGGCGATGGGCGCCACTGTCCCGATGGTGCTGAGGAAGTTGAAAGTCGATCCGGCGCTGGCCACCGGTCCTTTCGTGACCACCTCCAACGACGTGATCGGCCTTTTCATCTACCTTCAGATTGCGACGTTCTTCCTCGAGTGGATTAGCTGATCCGGCGGCGCGACGGATTCCGGGGTCACGATACCACTTTGATGTTGAAGCTGTACTGCCTCTTGAGGACCGACAGCTCCACCTGTTGCTCGTAGCTGACGGAGATATAGGTTCTGCCGTCGTATCTCTTGATTTTGAAATCACGGCGGTTCAGGGGCAGGCCGCGCTCCTGGGAGAAGGCGACCAGCTCGCCGACTATCTCCGTGTCCGTCTTCAGGTCCGCCTTGTCCGCGAGGCCTTGCATCTGCCTTTGCAGAAAGTGGTGGCTCAAGTACGGCTTGCCGAAAAGGTACCCCGTGTAACACAAGGCCGCGATTACAGCTATGAAGAGAACTTTTTTCATGATGCAATCCCCCCTGTTCTATTCTTCGGCCGAACGGCGCGACGGTTGAGCGCCCGGCTTGCCCCGAGCGAGGGGAGGAGCGGGGGGCCAGACCCTCTGTCTTGGAACGCCTTCTACGGCAACGGGTAACGAGCGGGACCTCCTGCGGGATTGTGGCCGAACTTCGGCGCGGGTCGTGCTAATATGCTGGAAGAGCCACCCGCCGCCGCGGCACCGGTGAAATCCCGGCTGTCGCGCACTGAACGGGCTCCTGGGCCCCGCCGGGCCGTTGGAGCCCTCTATACGAATCTTCCATATCCAGGAGGTAGCGATTTGACGTGCAAGGTCAAGGTCCCCGCCCCGTTGAGGTCCTACTCGGGCGGGGCGGACAGCATCGAGGTCGGCGCGGGCACCGTCGGTGAGGTGCTCGGGGAGATCGGAAAAACCCACGATCGCCTGCTCGACAAGATATGCGATTCGGACGGACGAGTGCGAGGATTCGTAAATATCTATCTCAACGATGTGGACATAAAAAGTCTCGGAGGGCTTGACGCGAGCGTTCGCGAAGGTGACGAGATCCTGTTGGTCCCATCTATCGCCGGCGGATAGAGACATGAAAGCACTTGAGAAACCGGCCGCCGGGGATCGGGAGACGGGGCAAATCTCGGCCCGCGGGCGCGGTCGCAATGTCAAGGGCGTCGGCCTAATGACGTTGAGCCACTACATCGGGGATATCTACCCCGGCTTCATACCACCCCTGCTGCCTCTTTTCATCGACAAGTTCGGCCTGTCACTCGTCCTCGCCGGAGCGGTGGGAACGTTATTGTCTCTTTCGACCTCGGTGTGTCAGCTGGGCTTCGGCTGGCTTGCGGATCGCTTGAGCCGACGTATCTTCGTGATCCTGGGCCCCCTGACGGCCTGCGTGTTCTTGAGCTTCGCGCCGCTGTCCTCCTCCTACGCTCAGCTCTTGGTCATGGTGGTTATCGGAGGCCTGGGGGTGGCGGCGTTTCACCCTTCGGCGGCCGCCCTGGCCGGAGCCTACGCCGGAGAGAGGAAAGGTCTCGCGGTCTCCATCTTCGCCGCCGCCGGGGCCGTCGGTTTCGCGACCGGCCCTCTGCTCATACTCTGTGTGGTGGCGACCTTCGGACTGGAGAAGTCCTACATCGCTGCTGCTCCGGGCTTGCTGGCGGTTGCTATCCTGGCCCTGACCGTGCCCAAATCTCCCGCCTCCTCTCCGGCGCGCGTGAACGCCGTTGGCCGGATATGGCGGCACTGGAAGCTGCTTCTCCTTCTGTGGTTCGTGGCGCTGATCCGGGCCGGGGTCATAATGGGATTCGAGAACTTCGTTCCCATAATAATCACGGAGAAAGGTGGGAGCTTGATGTCCGGCGGGAGGGCCATCTCCCTCTTTCTACTCTGCGGCAGCTTGGGTGGTCTGACGGGCGGATACCTCTCCGACAAGCTGGACCCCAGAAAGGTGCTTCTCTTCTCGTCCATAGCCCCTGTTCCGTTGCTGATAGCTTTCCTGAATCTGGCCTCTCCGTTCAACCTGATCTGTCTCGGCTTCGCGGGCGCCTTCGCTTTCGCCGGCGTTCCGATCACGATCGTCATGGCACAGGAGTCGGTGCCCGGTAGGACCGGTGTCGCCTCAAGCGTGGTAATGGGCATGGCCTGGGGTGTAGGTGGGACCGCCCCCGCGGCCGTCGGACTGCTGGCCGATTCGATCGGAGCGACGAGCGCTCTCTCCATCCTCGCTGTTGCGTCGCTGGTCTCCGCGCCCGTTATTCCGTTCTTGCCGGGCCGCAGGGCCGAGCCTCAGGCGATCACTTTGCCATGAACCGAGCAGCGGACAGGGAGCAGGCACCCGCGGGGACCTCCGGCGAATCTTCGTCGCGAGCCGGTCACGCGGAAGCGGGCATAGGGCCAAGGACCGCGAAACGCAACTATAGACTGGGGGTCGTCAACGGGGCGTTGATGAACCTCGCGCACGCCTTTGAAGATCACAGGACCATCCTGCCGGTCTTCGTTCTCAGGCTTACCTCCTCTGACGCGATAGTCGGGCTGGTCTCGGGAATATTCATGGCCGGCTGGTACCTGCCGCAGTTTCTGGTGTCCTCGCTGGTGGAGCACAGGGAGAGGAAGCTTCCGTACTATGCCCTCTGGACCAAGATCAGGATCGCTTCCCGAGTGCTGATGGTTATCTCCGTGTTCATGATAGGAGGCTCGCACCCGTCGCTCTTGTTCTGGGTCTTCCTCCTCTTCTGGACGGCCGCCTCTCTAGGGGCGGGCTTCGCGGGCGTTCCATTTCTCGACGTAGTGGCCAAGACAGTGCCGGAGCACCGAAGAGGGAGCTTCTTCGGAGTGAGGCGGCTCATAGGAGCCGGTTTGGGTATCGGCGCCGGGTTCGTAGCGAAGGCCGTGCTGGCTCCTGATTTCCCTCTCGGCTTCCCCCACAACTACGGACTGCTCATGGCCTTCGCCACCGTGTCCGCAGCGGTGGCCGCGTTCTCCTTCATCAAAGTCCAAGAGCCCGCCGGCAGGGTCTCGTTCCCGCGCCGGAGCTTCGGAGAACATCTGCACTCGGGCCTCGCCCTGATCCGGAGCGACGCCAACTACAGGCAGTTCCTGATAACGAGGGTGCTATGGTCGGCGACGGCCATGGCTTTTCCGTTCTACGCGGTGTACGCTGTTACGGAGCTCGGCATGGCGGAGTCGGCGGTTGGCATCTTTGTCGCGCTCTGGGTCGGAGGAACCCTCCTGGGCAACTTCATCTGGAGCCGGCTGATAGACAGACGGGGAAGCCGCACCGGCTTGATATGGAGCGGAGTCATGGGGGTCGCGTCACCGCTTGTCGCCTGCGCCGTCATGTTCTTCCCCGGGGGCCCGGCCGCGGCACCCGCTTTCCTCTCCGATCTGGTCTCGGGAGATGGGATCGGCGTCCGGCACATGGCGTTCATGTCCACGTTCGTCATGAGCGCCTTTGCTTTCAACGGAAGGTTGATAAGCAATATGACATACCTGCTTGAGATCGCGCCCCCGGAGAGACGCCCAACCTATATCGGTCTCGCCAACACGCTCAGCTTCCCGCTCGCACTGTCTCCGATGCTCGGAGGCGCGCTGGCCGGCTGGACGGGCTACTTCTGGATGTTCGCCGTGTCCGCTATGGTCGGGCTTGCGGGGCTGTGGTCGGTGGCGGCGCTCAGGGCGACCGGCGGACTGAGGGCGTCACTCTCGGAGGGGGAGCACTGAGCCCATGGAGAAGCATGAGAGCGGGAACAGCCAATGCGATCTGGGTTTACCGCCTCCTTGCCGGGCGATCCCGCGGGCGGCCGCGAAGCTCCTTCTCCCGCCTCTTCTGATTCTTCTCGCCTGCGCGGCCTTGCCGCCGCCCGACGCTCGGGCACTCCCCGTTGATGACGGATCGGGCGCTTACGCCGGTGCGCTCCGTTGGACGGCGATCCGGGCCTCCGCCGTCGATGCTCTCCTGGTAACGGAGACTTCTGCCGACGATGGCGACTCGGTCACCGCGGGCGAAGAGCGCGATGAGCACTGGCTCAAGCGAGCGGGGCGCTTCACCGGATCTGTGCTCGGCAGGCTGGCTCTGTATCTGGCTCTGCTGATAGGGCTCGCGCTGATTCCGCTCGGCCTCGGGGGAACGTTCGTGATGGTCGGCGCAGCGGCGATATTCGGTCTCGCCACGGGATTCGAGCAGATCACGCTCAAGCTCCTCGTTGTCCTTCTGGCCCTGGCGCTAATAGGCGAGGGCATCGAGTCCATTCTAGGGGTGATAATGGCCAGGCGGTACGGCGCGTCCAAATGGGGGATGTGGGGCGCATTCATAGGCGGCATAGCCGGAGCCGCCCTTGGCGCGCCCTTGCCGGTGGTCGGCAACGTGGTGGGCGCTTTCATTGGCGTGTTCGCGGGCGCTTTTCTGTTCGAATGGGCGCGTGCCGGGCGTTCCGATTCAAGCCTGAGAGTCGGCTGGGGCGCTCTCGTGGGCAGGACGCTGGCCAGCGCGATAAAACTCTCACTCGGGATGGTCATAATGGTACTGGTTATAGCCCGGACGTTAGGATGAAGCGCGTCTTCGCCCGCGAATGACCCTCTTGTAGACCCCGATCCCGCCGCCGCGGCGGCTCTCCCTTCGATCTCCCCTGTATATCAGCCCGATTGCGCCGAAAAGATAGTTGTAGAAGTACGTCTCCGACGCCGTTCGGATGAGAGCGCTGGAGGAGGTCCAGGCGCCGGAAGCCGCCTTGTGTGAACAACCGCTAATGGAAAATAGAGCTAACGTGAGCGACTCCGAAAAGAAGCCCGAACGGGATAGCTCAGAGTCTCAGGGCCGCGTCTTCGGTAAGTACCGGATTATCAACGACGACGAATTGCCTCTTTTGCACGAAGGGGTCCGTGAGCCCCGTAGGCGCGATGAGGCCCGTAGGCGCGACGAGCCCGACAGGCGCGATGAGGCCCATAGCCGCGATGAGCCCGACAGGCGCGACGAGCCCGACAGGCGCGACGAGCCCGACAGGCGCGACGAGCCCGACAGGGGCGATGAGGCCCATAGCCGCGATGAGCCCGACAGGCGCGACGAGCCCGACAGGGGCGATGAGGCCCATAGCCGCGATGAGGCCAGCAGACGGCCTGAGCAGCAAAGGCGCCCTGTGGCCCGGAGACGAGCCTTGCCTAGGGGGAGGACTTCGGGCGAGGAATGGTCTGAGCTGGAAGGGGGACCCGCGCCCCAAAGGGCAGCCCCGCCCGAGAGGTCGCGCGTGCCTAAGCTCGTGCGGGACCTCCGGGCAAAGGCCCGGCCCCGGGCTGAGAAGCAACAGCAGGAGGAGAGCGGCGCAAAAGGTGGGCCGCATAAGGGATCCTGCCCCTCTTGGCTCAAGTCGCGGGTTTACAAGGGCGGGCGACCCAGCGGTAACGAAGAAGGGCTTGCTGAGCTCCAGGAGGTCATAATCCGCCACTCCCCGGTGGGAACGGCCGTTTTCGACAACAGGGGACGGTTGAGGATCAGCAACGAAGCGTTTGCCGAGGCCTTGGGCGCCGATCCCGACACGATGATCGAGGACATCGACGCCGTCGCCGAGTTCATCGAAGGCGTCAGCATGGCCGAGAGGTTCTGGGACGCCATGGAGGGCGGCACGGCGGTCGAAGAGGAGATCACGTTGGAGGTCTCCGATAGCGAGCAGATGACGTTGCGGATGCTGTTTCGCCCGGTGAGTCTCCCGTCGGGCATAGACTGGTGCGTGTGTTACCTCGAGCTGGTACCGGAGGCTGAGCGTCCTAGCGGCCAGTTGTGGGATTATCAGAACTACGTCGCCATGCTCGCCGCGTCCTCAGCCGACGCGATAGTCGGCCTCGACCCCGACGGTTTTATCAAGTACTGGAATCAGGGGGCCCAGGCCCTGTTCGGATTCACCGAGGACGAGGTTGTGGGACAGAGCGTCCTGAAGCTCGTGCCCGAGGACCTGCGCAGAGAGGCGAAGCTGGTGTTGAAGGTCGTGCGGGAGAGGGGTGTGTACAAGAACTTCGACACCCATCGTCTGAACAAGCGCGGCAAGAGAGTGCCGGTCACTATGACGATTTCGGCGGTCAGGGACGAAGACGGCAATTTCATGGGAACCGCCGCCATGTGCCAAGATCTCCGATTAGCCAAGGACCTGCACGAGAAAGCCCTGGAAGCCGAGAAGCTGAACGCGGTCCTTCAGATGGCCGTGTCCGTTTATCACAGGATCAACGACCCGCTGGCCGTAATTTGCGCCAACGCGCAGCTTCTCGTGCACCTGCTGGGCCCGGACAACGGCCAGGAGGCCAAGAAGCTCACCAGCATTCTCGATGCCGCGAAGCGTATCAGCACGGTCCTGGACGACTTGACTCGACTTACCGGCGTCGAGCCCAGGATGGCCTCCAGCGACGAGGATGAGGATTCGGCCGCCTAGCCGGCGGGCGCCCTTCCGGGCCCTTCGGCGGGCTGCATATCGGCTCAAAGAACGCGGTCTGAGTGCCGAAGATACAATAGACGAAAAGCCCCCAGGGGGAGAGCATTCCCGCCGGTGCTGACCGGGCGACAAACCTTTGCAGGAGGATGCGTGTGGCCTCGCCTCGGAGCGATAGCAGGGGACTGACCTCTGTGGACTTGAGCGCCGACCAACATCGTTTCTTGGAAGATCTGATCAAGAGGGTGCGGGAGCGCACAGGGATCAAGTTCAGCGTTTCGGACGTTTTTCGCTCCCTGCTCGATTCCGCGATGATCTGGGACCTCGACAAGGTGGACGTGGATCGCGCGTACGGAAAGGCCAGGGTCTTATCCGCCCTTTTAGCTACGCGCCGGACGCTCGAGCGGGAGATCAGACAGACGGAGTCGGATCTGCATCAAGCTCTCGTGCACAGTCCGGACGAACCGGAGGTAGTGAGGAACTTCCGCAGGAACTTGCGGTATCAGTCAAGTCGGATGAGCGCCTTGATGGAGCAGCTCGAACAGTGCCGGAGTCATGAAAACGGAAACGGAAACGGGGCGGAGCAGATCGTGCAGACGCTTCTAATCCGCCACCTGGAAACAGGATAAGGTCAATCGTAAACGGCGTGGTATCCGGCTCTCGGGCCGCGCTTCATGCGCCACTTTGAGAGTCCGGCATTGCAAAAGGCGAGGCATTGATGAGAACTAACGTGGGCATTTTGACCCTACGCTCCAACATGTTGCCGGACAGGGCAATACACGCCCGCCAAGGGAACGGGTCTGGCACGTTTGGTGCAATCAGCCCACCTGGTGACCTACCCAGGCGCTGATCACAGGTCCAACAACGGACACTGCAAGGAAGGTGAGCGATGACCCGGATCATTACCGTTGCAAACCAGAAGGGCGGGGTCGGCAAGACGACTACCGTAGTCAACGTATCGACCTGCCTGTCGAAGGAGGGAAAGAGGGTTCTGGTAATAGATCTCGATCCGCAGGCGAACTGCACATCAGGTCTCGGCGTCGATCCAGGCGCCCTGGAGTTCTCGATTTACGAAGTCTTGGCCCAGCCTAAGAAGTTCAGGATTTTCACTCTAGACGACATTATCGTGCGGACTGATTGGCCTAATCTCGAGATCTGTCCGAGCCACGTGAACCTTTCCGGCGTCGAGCTCGAGATCGTGAACAAGCTGGGCAGGGAGTCCATTCTCAAGAAGGGCCTGCGCGAGGTTGCGGATAGATACGATTACATTCTGATCGATACCCCTCCGTCGCTGTCGCTGCTGACGGTGAACGCGCTGGTGGCGGCTACTGAGATCATGATAGTCATGAAGGCCGAGCCTTGGAGCCTGGACGGCATAGACAACCTGCTCGAGACATTGCAGGTGGTGGAGGAGGAGCTCAATCCCGGCGTGCACCTCTCCGGGGTCCTGGTAAACATGCTCGAGCCGAGGGCCCACCTGTCCCAGGAGATCTTGAAGAGGCTTGCTAATGACGAGCGTCTGGGCGGTAGCCTGTTCTCGACTAAGATCAGAAAGAACGTGAAGCTATGTGAGGCCGCGGACAAGGGGGTGCCGGTCATCTATCACGAGCCCGGCTGCCACGGGGCCCAGGCCTATAAGCAGTTGACCGAAGAGATCATGTACGGACACGTTTCGACGGTGGAGCCGCGAGAGCACGCCCTGGCGCCCGACACGAAGGAGCCCTTCGAGAGGTCCGCCGGGGAGACCATCGAAGAGTCCGCCGAGAAGCCCGTCGAGGAGTCCGCCGAGGAGCCCTTCGAGAGGCCCTTCGGGGAGTCCGCCGAGGAGACCATCGGAGAGTCCGCCGAGGAGCCCTTCGAGAGGCCCTTCGGGGAGTCCGCCGAGGAGACCA